>JAXHMI010000007.1:0-90320 GCA_034521555.1 Natrialbaceae archaeon | reverse complement strand
AGCAGCCGAGCATTGAGTCTGGTGACGTCGATTCCAAGCTGGTCGAGTTCGATCTCGTTCGCCCCGAGGGACCTGGCTGTCTCGATATAGTCCCGGGCGACCGCCCCGCCGCCAACAACGGCCCCGACCGTCACGCCATCCTCGAGAAGTTCCTCGATGACCCCGGCCCATCGCTCGACCCGGGTCGGCTCGAGGTCGGGGGCGAGGACGCTGCCCCCGATCGAGATCACGACCTTCATGTTAGGCCGAGGTAGCCCGGATGCACCCTTAAGGGTTGTCAAGCCCCGGAGGAGTACCGGCAGTCATCGGGAACTCGCGAGCGCGATAGACTCCACTTTGGAATTATCTCAGCGCCCTCCCTCACGACCGGAACGAACACCGAGACGGGGTGAAATAGCCCTCAAGGACCCCTGCCAGCGGGGATAAACTCGCATAAAATGTCAGCCGGCCAGCGGCGAAACATCAACATGTGTAACGGTTGTATATTGCTGTATAAACTGTCTCCGTATTTCTCAGTCGTCGATAAACGATCCAGTGAATGGCTGCGAAGCTTTAATTACGGAAATTATGGCTGAAGGCAACCGAAACGCCGCTAAGCATCCGCCCTTTATAACCTCCTCCCATTGATAGCACTGGTTGTCGATGAGCACGACAACCCACCCCTCCACGGAAACGAAGGAACGTCGCCTCAAACAGTACCTCCACGACCGTGTCGAAGATGGCGAGCTGTACTTCAAAGGCAAGTTCATCGCGGACGAGGTCGGCCTCTCTCCGAAGGAGATTGGCGCGCTGCATGGTGAAGCTCTCCGACTCCGCCTGCGATCTCGAGATCGAGAAGTGGTCCTACACGAGTGCGACGACGTGGCGCGTCGAACCGGCCTGAACGACTGCGGTCCCCCTGACGAAGCGGCCGCTGCCGGGTCTGGTCCCCCCGAGCGGCACGGCGTGATTTTCGACAGTCCCTTTATCAGCGAAGGCGGCGAACAGGCAGCGTGATGGACGAGGTCCTCCATCGAGTGGTAATCCCACCGCTGCCGGCGGGCCTCCCTCGAGGAAATCGAGTCATCATTTGCAGTCTACGAGGTGCGGACCGACGGTGAGCGCCAGCTCTACTACGGGGATCCACTCGTCGCCCCGAGACAATTATTCAGCGTCTCTGGCCGGTCTTTCGCGAGCGAGGGTACGAACCCCGACTGACAGTGAAGCACGGGGAGATCGTTCTCGTCGCCGAACCGGCTACTCATCGGAGTCCAGGGTATTCCACTGGACGAACCTGATCCTGTTCCTGGCCACCGTGGTCTCGACGCTCTTTGCGGGGTCGATGTGGTATCACGTCGATCCGTTCGCGAATCCAGCCGCGATCTGGCGGGCTTGGCCATTCGGCATGGCCATTCTGGGCGTCCTCGGCGTCCACGAAATGGGCCACTACGTGATGAGCCGGTACCACCGCGTGAATGCATCGCTCCCGTATTTCATCCCCGTCCCGACGCTAATCGGAACAATGGGGGCCGTCATCAAGCTCAAGGGCCGAATGCCGGACCGTCGGGCCCTCTTCGACATCGGCGTGGCCGGCCCACTTGCTGGCCTCGTAGCGACGATTGGGGTGACGATCATCGGCCTCCATCTCCCCCCGGTGCAGGCCCCACCAGAACTGGTCCAGAGTGCCGACGTCATCCGGTTCCAGCTCGGGTATCCCCCGTTGCTCGAGATCCTCGCGACGGTCTTTGATCGACCCCTCTACCATGACGACCCCGCGACGGCGGTGAATCCGGTCGTCATCGGTGGCTGGGTCGGGATGCTCGTCACGTTCCTGAACCTCATTCCGGTCGGGCCAGCTCGACGGGGGCCACATCATGCGAGCGATGACGGGGCCAGTCCAGAATCTCGTGGGGGCCCTCGTCCCGGGGGCCCTGCTGTCGCTCGCACTCTATCTCTACTACGTCCAGGGGGTCACACCGTCAGCTGTGTTCATCTGGGTCTTCTGGGGATTGATCGCCGTGGTGCTGGCGACGGCTGGGTCAGCGATTCCGGTCCACGATGATCGGCTGGATCTCGGTCGAACCGCCATCGGGATCGCGACATTCGTGCTCGGGGCGCTCTGTTTCATGCCCGTGCCGATCGCGATCGTCAGCTGATCAGTGGGTGTAGCCCTCATCAGCCAGCGGCTCGCCATCCATGGTGAGTCCCGTCTCACGTCACCGTCCGATGACCGTGATCTCCGCATCGAGACCCTCCAGAGTCGACGCCGGCAGGGTAACGACCAGCTCGAAGTCCTCACCGAGAGTGACCGCCCGCTCCAGCACCGGTCCATCAGCCGGATCGAGCGCTTCGTGGATCGGGAGTCGCTCGCTGTCGATCGCCATCCCACAGTCGGAGAACGACGCCAGCTGGTGAAGTGACCGGGCCAGCCCGTCGCTCGAGTCCATCATGGCCGTCGCGACCGGTGCCAGTTCCTGGCCTATCGCCACCCGCGGCGTGAAACGAAAGAGGGCGTTCCCGGCTTCGATTTCGCCGTGTTCGAAGGCGGCCAGCCCGGCGGCCGTCCGTCCGAGGGGGCCGGTGACGGCGACCACCTCACCGGGGCTGGCCCCCGAGCGGGTGACCGGTGCGTCGGTCATCCCGATGGCCGTCGAGGCCACGGTGAACTCCTCGTGGTGATCCAGATCGCCGCCGACGTACTCGGTTCCAACGGCCGCACAGACGTCCCTCGCGCCTTGCAGGAAGTCACGCAGCTCCTGGGGCTCGAAGGTCGGGGCCCATAGACGGCCATCGCGGCCACCGGGTCAGCCCCCATCGCGGCAACGTCCGAAAGCGAGGCACCGACGGCCCGCCAGCCAGCCGTATAGCGGGTCGTTCCACGAGGAAAATCCGTCCGCTCGTGGAGCATGTCCGTAGTGAGTACTAGGTCATCGACGACCGCCGCGTCGTCACCGGCAGTCGGGAGTACGTCCGCGATCAACGCCAGTGCCTCCCGCTCGTCCATGGTCTCCGTTCTGACCCGGACTGCGAAAAACGAACCGGCTCGGGCCCCACAACGATGTTCTTAAATGCCGCCACGGGGAAGGACTGGCCAGATGGTTACCATGTACGACGTCCCGGCGGACGCCCACATCGAGGCGCTCGCCGCGGACCTCGAGGATCGACTCGACCCCTCGGAGTGGGCGGCGTTTGCGAAGACCGGCGTCGACCGGGAGCTCCCACCAGAACAGGACGACTACTGGGCCGTTCGGGCCGCAAGCCTGCTCCGAAAGGTTGCCGACCGTGGTCCAATCGGTGTCGAGCGACTGGCCACCGAGTACGGCGGGTCGAAACGCGGAACGAACCGCTACAAGGTCGCGCCGAACCGGCGATCTGACGGCTCACGAAACCTGATTCGAACCATCCTCCAGCAGCTCGAGGACGAGGACCTCGTCATGACAGCCGAGGGAGAAGGGCGCCGGATCACCGCCGATGGACAGCGCCTCCTCGACGAGACGGCAGGTGACGTTCTCCAGGATCTGGACCGGCCGGAACTGGAACGCTACGCGTAGGGCGAAATCGTTTTCCGAACCGGACGAGTTATTCACGGGCATGAGCGGACGTCCCGACGACGAGGATATCGACGAGGTCAGACGGCGCAAGCTCGAGGAGCTCCAGGAGCGCGCCGAGGCCGGCGGTGGCGCCGATGGCGAGGCCCAGGAGGCCGCCCAGCAACAGGCCGACGCCCAGAAGCAGGCGATCTTGCGACAGTATTTGACCGACGATGCCAGAAAGCGGCTCAACACGGTCAAGATGAGCAAACAGCAGTTCGGCGAGCAGGTCGAACGCCAGGTCGTGGCGCTGGCACAGAGCGGTCGGATCCAGGACCGGATCGACGACGATCAGATGCGCAACCTCCTGAAGGAACTCCAGCCCGACCAGCAGCGCTTCGACATCAAGCGCCGGTAGATGCGCTGTGGGCTGCTGTACAGCGGCGGCAAGGACTCGACACTGGCGGCCCTGCTTCTCGCGCCGGTCGCCGACGTGACCCTCGTGACGGCCAGTTTCGGCATCACCGACGAGTGGCAGCTAGCTCGCGAGGCTGCCGAGGCGGTTGGGCTGCCGTTCGAACGCCTCGAGATCGATGCAGCCGTGGCGGAGGAGGCCGTAGAGACGATCATCGAGGATGGATATCCCCGCAACGGCATTCAGCGCGTCCACGAACACGCCCTCGAGCGAATCGCCGCGAAGGATTACGACCTCGTCGGCGATGGCACGCGCCGGGACGATCGGGTCCCTTCCATCGACCGCGCGGCCGCCAGAAGTCTCGAGGATCGCTATGGGATCGGGTACGTCGCGCCCCTGGCTGGCTTCGGACGCCAGACCATCGACCAGCTCGTCGAGGAGCGATTGACGGTGACGAGTGGCCCGAGCGAGACGGTTGGCCGGGCCGATTACGAAGGTGAGCTGCGGGCCCGCATTGCCGATCGATGGAACAAATCCAGAGTAGAGACGATCTTTCCGGCTCACGAGCAGTCGCGGGTGACGGGAACGAACAGGTAGAAGTGCCTCGTCGCCAAATCCGTCGGCATGTACGAGCGGATCAAGGGCTTTCAGGACTTCTACCCCGGCGAAATGGCGGCCCGCCGGGCCATGACGAACGTGCTCGAGTCGACGGCCCGCCGCTACGGGTTCCGGGAGGTTGGCACGCCAGCCCTCGAGCGGGCCGCCCTCTGGACGGACAAGAGCGGTGACGAGATCGTCGAGGAGCTGTATGCCTTCGAGGACCGGGGTGGGCGCCACGTCGCGCTGACCCCGGAGCTGACCCCGACTGTCGCTCGGATGGTCGCCGCCAAGGGCCAGGCCCTCTCGAAGCCGATCAAGTGGTTCTCGACACGGCCGTTCTGGCGCTACGAGCAGGTCCAGCAGGGCCGCCAGCGGGAGTTCTACCAAACAAACCTGGACATCATCGGCTCGAGCGAGCCGACCGCGGATGCGGAGGTCCTCGCCTGGGGGCGCCGACGCCCTCACCTCTCTCGGACTGACCGGTGAGGACTTCGAGTTCCGCGTCTCACACCGCGATATCCTCGGAGGAGTTCTCGGACGCATCGACGGTGACGTGGCCATTCCCGAGGCCATTCGCGCGGTGGATAAGTCCGAGAAGATATCCGAGGCGGAGTACCACGGCCTCCTCGAGACTGCAGGGCTCTCCCCGGCGGATGCCGAGCAGTTTGCCGACTTGATCGACCAGAACGATCTCGATGCAGTCGTCGACTTCGCGGGGACCGAGCGGGTCTGCAGACGCAGTGGCGAATCTCAAGGCTGTCCTCGAAGCCGCCGAGGACCTGGGAGCCAGAGGGGTCTGTTCGATCTCACTCGACACGGCCAGGGGACTCGATTACTACACCGGCGTCGTCTTCGAGTGTTTCGACTCCACGGGCGACGTGTCCCGCTCGATTTTCGGCGGTGGACGCTACGACGACCTCATCGAGCAGTATGGCGGTCCCCCGACGCCTGCGGTGGGGGTCGCCCCGGGTCACGAGACGCTCTCGCTGCTCATGCAACATGCCGGCGTCTGGCCCGCCGAGACCGGTGGCGACCGACTACTACGTGCTGACCGTCGGCGACACGATGACCGAAGGGGCCCGGATCGCTCAGCACTGCGCGGCAGGGGTCACGTGGTCGAGATGGACGTGGCCGATCGGGTCGTTTGGCAGCCAGCTCGAGTACGCCGACTCGATCGAACGCCGAGACGACGGTGATCGTGGGTGAGCGTGATCTCGAGGATGGCGAGATCACGCTGAAGGACATGGGAACCGGCGAGCAGGTCCAGGTGCCTGTGGACGAGTTCCCCGGTGGACACGAGCGGCCGACGTACGTGGATTTTGCCGAGTAGTCGAGGCCTGCTCCTTTATCGGCGAAAAGGCGGAAGGGACACTGGCATGTCTCACCTGATTCAGTGATTACCACGAGGGCGTTACCGCTCTCATCAACGAGTTGCAGTAGCGCTGCTCCCCCCTCTCCATCGAAGGTCTTCAGAGCCGCGGGGCTACCTCGAGCAGTGGGCGGGCGACGTCAAGCGGTGGGCTGTCGAACTGTTCGGGTTGGCAGATGCCAGCCAAATGCTCGAGTGAGTCAACGAGCCGTGGTCCGGGCCGATTGAGGTAGGCACTGCCGTCCATAGCCCAGACACGTCCGTCCTGAACGGCGGTGAGATCTGCCCACCCCGGGCGCTCGAGATCGGCCAGATTCGTCTCGATTTCTTCAATGGAGAACCCGCAGGGACCAACGATCAGGATCTCCGGATCTGCCTCGAGAATCTCGTCCCACTCGCGGGGTCGTGACGGATCACCCGGCTCCGCCAGCGGGTAGGTCCCACCAGCCCACTCGACAAGCTCGGGCACCCAGTGGCCAGCGATCATAACGGGGTCGGTCCAGTCGAGGACCGCAACACGTTGACGGGGTTCGTCGGCAATCGGTTGACGGACCGCATCGATACGATCCTCGAGTGAGGCCAGAAGCCGCTCAGTCTCGGACTTCCGTCCGATGGCAGTGCCGATCTGCTCGATGGTTGCAAGAACCCCCGCCATGGTGTGGGGATCGACGGCGAGAACGTTGGGGTCGATCGCGAGTGACTCGAGCGTCGCATCCACCAGCGATTCGTCGACAGCACATACTTCGCACGTCTCCTGGGTGATGATCAGATCCGGCTCGAGGGCGGCCAGTCGCTCGCCGTCGATGTCATAGACGCCATCCGCGGCCAGTTCGCGCACCTGGCGGTCGATCTCGGCACTCGAGGCGTCGGTGTCGATGGGCGAGGAGGTGACGGTCGGGATATCGGCGACGCGCTCGGGATAGTCACACGAGTGCGAGACGCCGACGGGATCCACCCCGAGCGCACAGACGATCTCGGTGACTGCGGGGAGGGTCGTGACGACACGCGGCGAACTCATTGGACGATCCTACCGCTGGTACCCCCTTGGTGGTGTCGGTGCCTAGAGTTCCTCGCTCGCCTCGAGTTCACAAGTCCTCGAGTCGCTCCCTCAACCGGTCCATCACCTCCCAGCACACACGGACAGGCACCTCACTCTCGAACGTGATCGGCTCATAGACATACTCCTCGTTTCTGCTGGGTCGCTCCTGGTAGTGGCCCCACCCGTCGACGTGGGGGTTCGGCTCGTGATGCCACCCGCAGTCGAACCCCGATCCGTCGCTGTAGTGAAAGGCGAATTCAGGGCGTGCCTCAACGGATTCTCCCGCGTACCATCGAACAATGAGCGAGCCCATCTCACACGCCCCACCGACCACTCGTGGATCGACATCCGCCTGAACCCTCGTGAACTGACCAGGTGGATGCCCGCTCGCCAGTTTCACGGCTGGGTGGCGCTGTAGGGATCGCCGAATCTCGAGCAGCGCCACGTGCGAGGCTCGTCCCGGGTCATATCGTCCACCGGCCATGGGACTACGCGGGTGCTGTCCCCGAATACTCGGGGTATCGTGTGATCGCCTCTTCGACCAACCCCAATCGGTAGCGAACGATCTCCCAGTCATTCGCAGTATGGCGAAGGTCCCGAGTTCGGTCAGCCGTCTCGACGGTCGCCGCCCGCTCACGAAGTGCCTCAGGCGAATCGACGCCGTGGTCGTCCTGCCACGTTGTGACCTGTTCCTGAAGGGTCGCCCGGAGCTCGAGCAAATCGTCGCGACTGCGCTCATCGAGGAGATCCCGGAGGGCTCGCATGCGAGTGTAGAGGGGATCGGGCCGGTACCGCGTCACCCCCTCGGTGGAAATCGCCTCGAGGACGTTCATCTCGACCAGGCGATCGAGGTGATTTCTCGCGGTGTTCCCGGCGACTGCTGCCTCCCCGGCGATCCAGTCGGCGGTCCGTGGCTGGGTGAGGGTGATCGAAACTGACCGAACGCGATCGAATGCGCTCGCAGCCGCCTTCCAGTCGTCTACTCCCCGGTCGTCCATGTCCAATAAATCGGTGTCGATTGCAATAATACTATTGTCTATTCAAATTATTATGCCACAAGACAGTTTGGAGCGACACTATTGCGAGAGAATTGGCGCGTTCGACCACCCGACTACAGTTTCTCGCTCGAGTCGAGCGGCCCGTCCAGCCGTTCCTCGAGGTCCTCCTCCAGCGCGAACCGCTGGACCTTCTGGGTGGCCGACCGGGGCAGTTCCTCGACGAAGAACACCCGGCGAGGATGGGCGTAGCTGGGAACGCGCTCGAGGGCGTACTCGCGAACCGCCCGTTCGGTCAATTCGGCCCCCGCTTCGGGGACGACGAACGCGACCGGAGCCTCGCCCTTGACGGCGTGGGGGGCCGCGACGACCGCCGCCTCGGCGATGTCGGGGTGCTCGTAGAGGGCGTCCTCGACCTCGGCCGGATAGATGTTCTCCCCGCCGGCGATGATCATGTCGTCGGCCCGGTCGACGATCCAGAGGTCACCGTCCTCGTCCACCCGGGCGATGTCGGCCGTGTAGAACCAGCCCTCGTCGTCGAACGCTTCGGCCGTCGCCTCGGGCCGGTTGAAGTACTCTTTGAAGACCTGCGGACCGGTGATCGCAATCTCTCCGGTGACGGCCGCCTCGTCATCGAACGGCAGCGCATCGTGAATCGGTCCCGAAAGCGGATCGAGGAGGTCGGCCCCAACAATCGTCTCGCGGGTCTCCGGGTCGACGAGCCGCAGGTCGACGTTCGGGAGTGGTTTGCCGATGCATCCGGCGCGCTTCCAGTGGGCGGCCGACCGGACCGTCGCGACGGAGGTCGTTTCGGTCATCCCCCAGACCTCCGTGAAGGAGGCCCCCCACGCATCGATGAGCGTCCGCTGCGTGTCCTCCGGCAGCGGGGCGGCACCGGCGCCGAGGACCTCGAGCGAGGAGAGGTCGTAGGCGTCCGGGTCCTCCCGGTACGTGCGCCAGAGCATCGTGTGGATCGCCGGGACGGCGGGTAACCCGTTGACGTCGTGCTCGTCGATGGCCGCGAGCATCGACTCCGGGTCGGGAATGGCCTGGTAGACAGTGAGCGCTCCGTGCGTGTAGTGGGTGAGAAAGATCGTGACCATCGACGGCATGTGAAAGAGCGGGAGAATGCACAGGACCGTGTCCTCGGGGTCGACGGCCCCGGCGGTCGAGCGCGAGAGTGACTCGAGGGTCTTCAGGATGTTCTCGTGGGTCAGCAACACGCCCTTCGGCCTGCCGGTGGTCCCGGAGGTGTACGTCTGGATGACGACGTCGCGAAAATCACGGTCGACGATGTCGAACGTCGTCGGGGCATCGTCGACGGCGTGGGAGTAGTTGACCACGCCCTCGCCGCTCATCCCCGGGAGGTAGTGGGTTTCGATGGCTGCAGCCTCGGCGAGAGCCGTCGCGGCGACGATCGAGGAGGTGTCGGTCTCGAGGCCGGCGGCCAGCAGCGGCGAGCTGACGAGGTGGTCGATGCCGGCGTCCTCGAGGACGTAGACCAGCGTCGACTCGTCCATCCGGAGGTTGAGGGCCACGGGGATGGCACCGGCCTTGATGGCCCCGAAGAACGCCTCGGGGAACTGGACCGTGTTCGGAATGTAGAGGCCGACCCGGTCACCAGGTTCGACGCCGTTGTCGACGAAGACGTTCGCGACGGCATTGCTTCGGGCCTCAAGCTCGGCGAAGCTGTGCTCCCCGGCCTGATCGGTGATGGCTGTCTTCTCGTCGTATCGGTGGGCGACCATGCCCGGCAGGCGCCCGACGTGCTCGAGTCTCGCACCGTCGTGGTATTCCATGACACTGGTGTTTGTGATGAGCTCGCATGAATGTGTGGCCCGCGAATGGCTTTACAAAGGAAAGAGCGGGCATGACCGGTCCCCATGAGCCCCGACACGCCTAAGGTATTACATGGAGTATTACCGAACATGACCGCGACCCGAATCACCGAAAAGGGACAGACTACGATCCCGAAGCCCCTTCGCGAGAAGTACGGCCTTGAGCCAGGCGACGAGGTCGTGTGGCGGGACACTGATGCCGGGATCGTCCTCGAGAAGCGAACGTCCTCGGAGGCGCGTGGGTTGCTCGTCCCAGACGAGACGCCGGAAGAAACACGAGCGGACATCGCAGCCGAACTCGCCGACCGTGTCCGCGAGCGACGTGACAGGAACTACGAGGAGTCCTGAATGGACACGTACACGGCCGATGCCGTCTCCATGCTGTGTTATCTGGTCGATGCCCTTCCACCTGCGGCCGATGCAGTGTACACCGATGCTGAACTGGGGAACTGTCGAATCGAGGCACCGAGTACTGCCGTCGCGGAGGTGCTCTATGCCGTCGCTCGAGACCGGGAGGTTCGAGGGGTGAGACTCACCGGAACCCCGGCGGAAACCAGCGACGTCCTCCTCAGCAGTGGTGCCGTGTCACTTGCACCGATCGATGCAGCGGCACTGGAAGAGTACGCGGACGTTGCCGAGACGTTCTCGATTCACGACGGGATGATCGTTGCGAGCCACCGGGCTCGAGGGACTGATGCGATAATTACCTCGGATGGTGCGATTCGCGAATTCGGGCTCGAAACGGTGTGGGGATGAGGTAGTTGTCGAAAGAAAAGTAGTCGGTTGGTTCACCCGCGCCCAAACACGCTCACCTGTCAACTTGCGGCGGTGGACGAGTTGATTCTTAAACAGATTGACGGTGCTGTCTAATGGGACATCTCGAATGGATACGACGACAAATGCTATGCGTTCTGGTCTATCCAATTGCAAAATGCATTGAAATTCTGAGCCCCGGCACTCTTGGCTATACTTCGAAGTGTACCGGTCCTAAGTTCATCGTGTAGTGGAACGGTCACTTGTCTCCGATCGTGCTCATTCTCCGGATGTTCATAGTATAATTGGGCGTGGTCACCTGTCGTTCGGCGCCACTCGAATCCACCTACATTGACCAGTACCTTCACGACCTCCATCCCGGAAAAAGTCCGGCGTCCCATTCCTATTCAAGAATATCCGGCGACTCTCTGTCCCCGGTCGAATTCTGCTCCGGATCGATACCAAGTTCCCGGAGTTCGTCATCGGTCGGCTCTCGACCGGTTTCTCCTTTGTGGAGCGCCACGGCCTCATCAAGGTTTTCCAGCGCATCCCGGCGAGAGGATCCCTGGGTCGTAACGCCAGTATCGATGTCCTGGGCGATCCACCAGTCGTCTTCACGCCAAAGACGTATCTCATCGTCGTGACAGTCGCCATCCCGCGATGAGCTGGCCATCACAGCGTTCTTAGAGGCTTTGAACTATAAAAAGTGTGGCTCAAGGCATGGTGCGATTCACGAGTTTGATGGCGAGCTGGACAGCAATTGGACCGATTCGGGGAGGAATGCCGCTGCCTTCAGAGCGAGCGTTGGTCGATCGGTTCTAGTACCGCAACAGTTTCTCTTGCCAAGTGCAGCTGTGATCGAGCCGAATCAACAGACGTCAACCGAGAAAACTCGTGGACGAGTAATTATTTAATGAAAGGTTTGGCGGGTAACCTTGAACGAATGCCGCTGCCATTCAAGGCTAGTTTCATTCCAGGTTTAGGATGCAACGCAGAGAAGAGAAACGCTGGACGAACGGGGGGACCAACATCGCCATTGATAGAGTTACCGGAGTCGATCCCGAAATATTGTTTCAGTTCCGTGTCAATGACGTAAGGAGAGGTTTTCAGGGCGGAGCGGCTCTCACCTCGTAGAGTTCGCCATATTTCTCGGTCACGTACTCGAGAAATGCATCGGCACTGAACGGCTCCCCGGTTGCCTCTTCCACCAATTCCGGCGTGGTGTAGCGGCAGCCGTGCTGGTGGACGGCCTCGCGGAGCCACTCGCGGATGGGCTTCGAACTCGCCGTCGCGAACCCGCTCGTCCACGTCGCCGATGGCCGCCTCCGCCGCATCGTACAGCTGTGCCGACGAGCACCGATCCCAGCGTGTACGTCGGGAAGTAGCCGAAGGAGCCGTGGCTCCAGTGGATGTCCTGCAGACAGCCCTCGGCGTCCGTCTCCGGCCGAATGCCGAGGTACTCCTCGTACTTGTCGTTCCAGACCGCCGGCACGTCCTCGACGTCGAGGTCGCCGTCGATGAGGTCGCGCTCGATCTCGAAGCGGATGATGATGTGCAGGTGGTAGGTCAGCTCGTCGGCCTCGACGCGGATGAGGTTGTCATCGTAGACCTGGTTGGCCGCCTCGTAGGCCTCGCGCACCGAGACACCCTCGAGTGACGGGAACTGCGCCGTCACGGTCGGCAGGAAGTGCTCCCAGAACGGCCGGGACCGGGCGACGTGGTTCTCCCAGAACCGAGACTGGGACTCGTGGACGGTCAGGTCCCGCGAGTCGCCCAAGGGGCGTGCCGTAGGACTCCTGAGGGAGCCCGAGCGTGTAGGTCGCGTGGCCGAACTCGTGGATCGTCGAGGTGAGCGCGCTCGAGCGGGTCGGCCTCGTCGAAGCGCGTCGTGACCCGGGCGTCGAACTGGGTCCCCGTCGAGAACGGATGGGGCGCCGAATCGAGACGACCCCGCTCCCAGTCGTACCCGAGGGCGTCGAGGGCCGACCGCACGAGCGTCTCCTGAGCTGCCTCGGGAAACTCGCCCGTGAAGGTGTCCGTCGCGAGGGTGACGTCGCTGTCGGCGATGGCGTCGATGAGCGGAACCAGCTCGTCGCGGAGTCGCTCGAGCACGCGCTCGGCCGTCTCGAGGTCGAGATAGGGCTCGTAATCCGCGAAGAGGACCGCATAGGGGTCGGCATCTGAATCAATGTGGGCGGCATACTCCCGGCGGAGTTCGACGAGGTCCTCGAGGACGGGGGCAAAGTGATCGAAGTCGTCCTCCTCGCGAGCCTTCGTCCAGACGGGATGGGCATTCGCGGTGGTCTCCAGAGATTTCTTCGACCAGCTCGCGGGGTACGGCTCGGGCTCGCTCGTGCTCGCGTCCGAGTCTCTCTGACGACGGCCGCCTGATCGGTAGCCAGGTCGGCCCCCTCGAGCGTGTCCAGCCAGCCAGCGACGTCGTCGTCGGTCAGCAGATCGTGGCCGATCGAAGAGAGCGTCGAGAGCTGCTTGGCTCGCGCGGGTGTGCCGCCCTCCGGCATGACCACCTCCTGGTCCCAGCGAAGGACTCCCGCGGCCGTCTGCACGTTGGTCAGCTTCTTCGAGCGGGCCTCGAGGGACTCGTAGGCGTCGTCCGGATTCGGCATAGGTGGGCCAATGGCCCCGGCGGGTATCAATTCGCCGACTCTCGAGAATTCTATTTGCCGCCAGAGGAATCCCGAATCCTGCCAGAGCAGTGAGACCGCAGCCTACACCAGCGAGTTGCTGCCGGCCGCCTCGCGAAGTCGGTTCGAGTACAGCGCCAGATAGATCGACGCGATCCCCGCAACCGCACCAATCCCGAAGAGGATAAACGAAATTGTCGGCCGAACGAACCAGTTCTCGCCGTGGAGGACCCCCAGAAATCCAACTGGTAGACAGACGAAGGCGATCCGCCGGAGGTGGACCGATACCGTCCACACCTGGTCGGCATCCAGATCCTGAAACGACACCATCGCTTGACCGTGCACTCGGACACCAGCGCCGTAAAGCCAGCGTCAGGGCGGCCAGGCCTCGACCGCCTGCTGATAGATCCGACGGCAGCGATCGAGGACCTCAATGGAGACGCTCTCGCTGGCACTGTGGGCCTCCCCCGGTTCGGCGGCCCCACAGATGACACAGGCCGTCCCGGCCTCCGCGAGCCACCCGGCATCGGTGGCGTGGGGCTTGACGACGTGGTTCGGAGGGTCGGGCTGTTCACTGGCGGCTGCCTCGAGGACCTGGGCAGCGAAGGCATCGTCCGAACAGCGCATTGGGGGCAGATCCTGATCGACCGTCCACTCGATGCCATCGATCTCCTGGACCTGCTCGAGAGCGGCCCGATCGCCCGGGACAGTCCGTTCGTCGACGGTCACCGTACAGTGCTCCGGGATGACGTTCATCGCCGACCCGCCCTCGATCTCGGTGACCACGACACTCCCGGTTAGATCCGTTCCGGCGACTCGAGCGGTGGGGGGATCCAGCGATCTGATCACCGAAACTGCATCCGTCGCCCGGTAGATCGCATTCGTGCCTGCGGCCGGTTCGCTGGCGTGGGCGGCCTCGCCACTCGCCGTGATCGTGTGCCCGCGACGGCCCTTGTGGGCGATGGCCACGTCGGTCACGCCCGGTGCCGAGTAGCCTGTCGAGCCCTCGACGACGATCGCCGCGTCCGGGCAAAGCCGTTCTCGATCGCATGCCTCGCGCCGACACCCCCCACCTCCTCGCCGACGAAGCTGGCGAAGACGAGTGTGCCCGTCGGGTCGGCATCACAGAACGCATGGGCCGCTGCTGCCAGCGGCCCCTTCATGTCGGCCGTCCCCCGGCCGTAGAGCCGGCCGGATCGCTCCTCGACGGAAAACCCGTCCGCGGTGACCTGGGACGGGTCAGGTGGCACGACGTCGTGGTGGCCGGCGAGTGCAAGCGATGGGTCCCCTGAGCCCCGGCTGGCGATCACGTTGCCCACCTCGTCGCGCTCGACCTTGGCGTCGGTCTCTGCGTCCAGCCATTCCTCGAGTTCGTCGCCCGCCACCGTCGCATCCTCGTGACTCGGGATTCTCACGAGGGTCCGGGTCAACTCGAGAATGCCCATTACCGCCTCGGTTCTCGGGACGCCCCAAAGAGTGTGGTGGTGGCTCCCAGCCTACATCGACTCGTCGTCCTCGTGGCGCGATTCCTCATCCGCCATCGACTCCTCCGTGTGTTCCATCTCCGAGTGAGCGCCCAGCTCCTCCTGCTGGTCCGTCTCACTCTCGGTCGAACTCGCAACCGATGGGTCATCCAGACCGGCATCACCACTCGGTGCATCCATCGCTGATTCACCGAAGTGCGGCTCGATGTGCACCTCGCTGTCGGTCACCTCGCGAATTTCGTCGGTCGATATCGGCACGGTGTCCTCGGTGTCACTCTCCCAGCCCAGGACACCCTTGACCCGGTCGACGATGCCGGGCTCTGGCTCGACGTGGGCGGTGTCCGGCTCCACCGATGCCACGATGCCGATCTCCTCGCCGTTCGAGCCGACGACGGTCTTGCCGATCTCATCATCGGTCAGTGTGATCATACGACCACACCTACCCGTGATTCGGAAATCCTCGTTCTGCTTGCACCTGCAGGCGGTGACCGCACCCTTAAAACGGATCGTGCGTAAGGTCCGATATGAACGTCGTGCCGGACACGAGCGTAATCATCGATGGCCGGCTTTCGGCCGCGATCGAGGACGGCCAGTTCGCCGAGGCGTCCGTCCTCGTCCCAGAGGCCGTCGTCGCCGAGCTCGAGGCCCAGGCCAACGACGGCCTCGACAGCGGCTGGGACGGGTTGGCCGAACTCCAGGCCCTGGCGGACCTGGCTGATACAGGTGGCATCGAGCTGTCCTACGTCGGTGATCGACCGACGGCCGTCGAGCGAGGGCATGCGAGCGAGGGCGAGATCGACGCGCTCATCCGCGATATCGCCGAGGACCACGACGCGGTCTTCGTCTCGAGCGACATCGTTCAGGCCGAGGTCGCGAAGGCGAAGGGCATCGAGGTCGACTACATCTCCCCCGAAGTTCGGTCCGTCGGGACCCTCGCCATCGAGGAGTACTTCGACGAGGAGACGATGAGCGTCCACCTCAAGGCGGGGGCTGTACCGATGGCCAAGCGCGGCGCACTCGGCGACATGCACTACGAGCCCATCGGCGACGAGCCGCTGGATGAGGCGACCATCGACGAGTACGCCCGCGAGGTCGTGGACGGTGCTCGCGAGGCCAGTGAGGGCTTCATCGAACTCAGCGAACCGGGCATGCAGATCGTGCAGTTCCGGGACTACCGGATCGCCATCGCCCGCCCCCCATTCGCCGATGGGATCGAGGTAACCGCCGTTAAACCGATCGCCCAGACGGACATCGACGACTACGAGTCACGCCGACGAACTGAAAGAGCGACTGCTCGAGCGCCAGCGTGGCGTGCTGATCTCCGGCTCGCCGGGGGCCGGCAAGTCCACCTTCGCCCAGGCGGTCGGCCAGCTACCTCGTCGACCCACGACTACGCCGTGAAGACGATGGAGAAGCCCCGGGACCTCCAGGTCGGGCCCGAGATCACCCAGTACACGGCCCTCGGCGGTGAGATGGCCAAGACCGCCGACGCCCTGCTGATGGTCCGGCCGGACTACACGATCTACGACGAGGTCCGGAAGACCGACGACTTCGAGGTGTTCGCGGACATGCGCCTGGCCGGCGTCGGGCATGATCGGCGTCGTCCACGCGACGCGGCCAATCGACGCCCTCCAGCGGCTGATCGGGCGGGTCGAACTCGGGATGATTCCCCAGGTCGTCGACACCGTCGTGTACATCGAGGCCGGCGAGGTCGACACCGTCTACGACGTCGATACGGAGGTGAAGGTCCCCGCGGGACTCACCGAGGAGGACCTCGCCCGGCCGGTGATCCTCGTCCGGGACTTCGAGACGGGCCGGCCGGCCTACGAGATCTACACGTTCAACCGCCAGGTCGTCACGGTTCCCATCGACGAGCTCTCGAGCGAACAACAGGAATCCGGTGTGGACCGGATCGCGAAAGGCGAGATCGAACGCGAGATTCGCTCGATCGCCCACGGGCACGTCGAGGTCGAACTGCCCAGTCCCCATCGGGCCATCGTCTACGTCGACGAGGCCGACATCTCGCAGGTCATCGGCAAGGGCGGCGGTCGCATCACCGACGTCGAGAACCGGCTCGGAATCGACATCGACGTCCGGACCCACGAGGAAAAGCCCGAGCCGCGACCCAGTCGGGACACCGACAGCGCCAGCGGCGAGCCGTCCGGGACCGTCGTCGATCCGGAGATTACCGGCCGCCACGTCGTCGTCCCCGTCGACGGCCACCACGGCGAGACGGTCGAGGTCCAGGCCGACGGCGAGTACCTCTTCACCGCGACGGTCAGTCGCGGCGGCGAGATTCAGGTCTCTCGAGGCAGTGCCATCGCCGACGAACTCGAGGCGGCGATCGACCGCAATGCGGCGATCTCGATCGTCCCGGCCTAGCCGGTCGGTTCGCCGCGATCGACGGTCCATATTCCGGAAGTAGAAGATGCTCCAGCGCCAGCACGAAGCCGGCCACGCATCGCCGCAATCTCGATGATGTATCGCGGGAACGTACGTCTCGAGCAGGGCAACGAGCGCCACACCGGCTCCCACGACCGACGCCGCCATTACAGAAGACGACGTCACCGACGTGATGGGCCCGAGAGTGCTCCCAGTAGCTCGAACGGGTCTCGTCGTGCCAGACGTTCAGCAGGAACAGGACCGGCGCCATCGTCGCGATAACGGGTATGACGCTGCTACGTCGACTGACATGCCCAGTCGGGAACAGCGACGACCAGATTGATTAGCTGGCCGATCACGAGTGCCCGAAAAGCCCGATGAGCAGCCAGGCCCACTGGGGCAGGCGCTCCTGATCGATCTCAACCACGGGCAGAATTACTCCGCACAGCAGGCGTCCTTCTTCGCCTGTGATTCATCGACGCCGGGTGGCCGTCGGCCGCCACCGGCTCGGCCGATGCGGTAGAGGCTCTGACGGGCATCGGCAAAGTAGATGTCCTCGTCGACGATGTCGATCGTCTCGAGGCGCTCGAGGGCGTACCGGACGGTCCGTGCCGACAGCATCGACTCCTCGACGATCTGCTTCTGGGTCAGCGGGCCGTCGTACTCGAGCACCTTGAACACGAGCTTCGCACTCGGGTGGCAGGTCCTCGAGCGTTTCCCCGTCGCTCTCCTCCATGTGTGCGGCAGGAACAGCCCCAGCGGCTTAAAGTTGAGCCTCACGGCCTGAAACGGCGGCCAGGGGGCCACACAGGGTCGAGCCTGCCGGTGAATGCGAACGCATTTGAGCCGCGACCCCCGATGGGCCACCAATGGCGACCGACACCATGAGCGGACGACGGGAGCACATCCGCTCGATCGGGGTGACCGGACTCGCCGCCCTGCTCGGCGTCGGCGCGGCCCTGGTTTCCTCGGCGATCACCGGCGACCTCGCGCCAGCCGAGGCAGCCGCTGACCAGCGGGCGGTAATCGTGCTCCTCGCAGCGATTCTCATCCAGTTTCCCATTCTGACGGTGACCGGTATCTACGACCGTGACGAATTCGGGCCCAAGCACTACCTCTTCATCACGTTCATGACGTTCTCGCTGTGGTTCGTGACGTGGGGGATTCTGCTGACGGCCGAACACACCGCCTAAAATGGCGGACGACAGCATCGCCGTCGTCGACCTCGACCGGTGTCAGCCCGACCGGTGTAACTACGAGTGCACGAACTACTGCCCGCCGAACCGCACGGGCAAGGAGTGCATCACCCTCCGCGGCGAGGAGGCCGAGGCCGGCCAGCCCGACCAGGTCCGCATCTCCGAGGAGATCTGTCTCGGCGAAACCTGTGGCATCTGCGTCGAGAAGTGTCCGTTCGATGCCATCGAGATCATCAATCTCCCGCAGGAACTCGAGCAGGACCCGGCCCACCGCTACGGCGAGAACGCCTTCTCGCTGTACGGCCTGCCGGCCCCCCAGGAGGGGCAGGTCACTGGCATTCTCGGCCCGAACGGCATCGGGAAGACGACGGCGGTTCGGATTCTCGCCGGCGAACTCGAGCCGAACCTCGGCGAGTACGGCCGACCCACCCGGCTGGGAGGCGGTCCTCGAGGCCTACCGGGGCACCGAACTGCAGGGCTACCTCGAGGCCGTCCGCGACGGTGACGTGACGGTTGCCCGAAAACCGCAGTACGTCGATCGGATTCCCGGATCGGTTCGACGGCAACCACCATGCGAGCTGCTCGAGCAGACCGACGAGCGCGGACGCCCTCGACGCAGCTGATCGAGCGCCTGGCGATCGGGCCGGTTGTCGACCAGCCCATCGACGACCTCTCCGGCGGCGAACTCCAGCGCGTCGCGCTGGCCGCGACGCTCGCCCGGGACGCCGACTTCTACTTCCTCGACGAGATCACGCCGTACCTCGACATCGGCCAGCGGGTCGACCGCGGCCCGGCTCATCCGCCACCTCGCCACCGAGGAGGACCGGTCGATGCTCGTCGTCGAGCACGACCTGGCGATCCTCGACCTGCTCGCCGACACGCTCCATGTCGCCTACGGTGAGCCGGGCGCCTTCGGCGTGATGACCGATCCGAAATCCGTCCGCAACGGGATCAACGAGTACCTCGCTGGGCTACCTCGAGAACGAGAACATGCGGATCCGCCCCGAGGCGATCGAGTTCGAGGAGCACGCACCCCGACCGTCGGTCGGCGGCGACCCGCTGATCGAGTACCCCGACATGGTCAAGTCAGCTACGGCGACGGACGAGTTCCGCCTCGAGGTCGAGGGAGGGATCATCCGGGAGAACGAGGTCCTCGGGGTCGTCGGGCCGAACGGGATCGGGAAGTCGACCTTCGCCAACCTGCTGACCGGCTCACTCGAGCCCGACGATGGCCCGGTCGACCTCGGCCTCGAGATTGCCTACAAGCCCCAGTACGTGACGATCGACCAGCACATGCGGGTCGATGCCTTCCTCGCCTCGATCGCCGACGACTTCGGCTCCTCGTACTGGAACACCGAGATCGCCCAGCCGCTCCAGCTCGAGCGGCTCATGGAGCAGAACCTCGCCGACCTCTCCGGCGGGGAGCGCCAGCGCGTCGCCATCGCGGCCTGTCTCTCGGAGACGGCCGACCTCTACCTGCTCGACGAGCCCTCGGCCCACCTCGACGTCGAACAGCGCGTCCAGGCGACCCGGGCGATCCGCCGCTACGCCGAACACCAGGACGCGACCGTGCTCGTCATCGACCACGACATCTACATGATCGACCTGCTCGCCGACCGGCTGCTGGTCTTCGACGGCGAACCAGCGGTCGCGGGCCGGGCCGGAACCCCGCAGTCGATGCGCGACGGCATGAACGACTTCCTCGCGAACCTCGAGGTGACCTTCCGTCGGGACGAACGCACCGCCAGACCGCGGATCAACAAGCCGGACTCCCAGCTTGACCGCGAGCAGAAACGGGAGGGGGAGTACTACTACGCGCCCTAGACGATCGTCCGCTGACAGCTACCACAGAGGGCCTCCTCTTTGATGTCTACCTCCCGGACGGTCGGTGAGAAGTTCATGACACACCGGTTGTTATCACAGTGCTCGAGGCCGTAGGTGTGGCCGATCTCGTGGACGATCTCCTTGCGGACCCGCTCCTCGAAGATCTCCGAGGCGCTGCGGTTCGAGAAGCCACCGTCACTGGAGGTCTGCAGTCGATACGTCGAGACCACACTGCCGCTGCCGTCGAGATAGGCGAGGCCGAAGACGTAGTTTCGGCGGCGATAGAAGAGATCGTGGGGGGTCAACGCGACGTTCTTCGACCCACGGCCGACGCGCTCGGCCAGCTGGATGAACGTCTCCGCGCTGTACTGGTCGCGACCGGAATCGTACGCATCGCTCGGGACGGCCTCGCCCCCGTGAACCGTGACATCGCAGTCGTAGACCGACCGAAGCGCCGTCGAAGCCGCCCGCTTGACGGTGGCCGGGACGGTGCCGACCGGCACGACGTCGACGTGCATGCGAACGGCTAAGGTAGCACCCGCCATAAACGTCCCGCCGTGTCGTACAACCGTCGGACGCAGGCGGCACTCGTCGATCACCTCGAGTGTGCCGACCGGGCAATCGAAGTTGGAATCGGCCGTCGACCAGCAGTGGCTGCCGAACTCACCGACCGCGGGACGGCCGTCACGGCCACCGATATTCACGAGCGGTCCGTTCCCGAGGAAATACGATTCGTCTGCGACGACATCACCGATCCGGACCTCGATCTCTACGATGGCGCCGACGTGATCTACGCACTGAATCTGCCCCAGAGCTCCACGGAGCACTGGTGTCGGTGGCCGATGCGGTGGGTGCCAGCTGTCGATTTACGACACTCGGTGGCGATCCGCCAGCAGTCCCGGTCGAGCCGATAACGCTGTCTGGTGAGACCCTCTATCGCCCCCTCGGTGAGGACTGAAAGCGTGGTACTTTAGCCCGGGTGCGTCGAGTTGAGTGACATGCAGGTCGACGCGGTCGTTCTCGATATCGACGGGGTGCTCGTCGACGTGGCGGACTCCTATCGCCGAGCCATCGTCGAGACCGTCGATCACGTCTACGAGCGGACGATTCCCCGCGAGGCGATTCAGTCCTTCAAGAACGCCGGCGGATTCAACAACGACTGGGAGCTGACCGACGCCGCCGCCCTCTACGTGCTCGCGACCGGCGAGGGGTACCGACAGTCCGTGACCGAGTACACCGAGGCCATTGCCGAGACGGATGGGGGCGGCTTCGACGGCGCAGTGCAGGTGATCCGCGCCGACCGCGGCGCCCAGGCCACGAAACGGCTCCTTGACCGGCTGGACCGGGACCGGCTTCGAACCGTCTTCCAGGAGCTGTATCTCGGGGCAGACCTCTTTCGAACAATCGAGGACGCCGAGCCCGAACTCGAGACGCGCGGATACATCCACGACGAGCCGATCCTGATCGAGCCTGGTACTGTCGAGCGGCTGGTCGCCAACTGGCCGATCGGCATCCTGACCGGCCGGCCGGAGGCGGAGGCGGCCATCGCGCTCGAGCGAGCCGGTGTGACCGTACAGGACGACCACCGCTTTACGATGGACGACTGGGAGGGGGGCAAGCCCGACCCTGAAGCCCTCGTGGAACTGGCCGATCGCCTCGAGGCACGTTCGGTCGCCTTCGTCGGCGACACCCTCGACGACATCCGGACGGCCCGGAACGCCGCACAGGTTGATCCAGAACGGACCTATCACGGGATCGGCGTGCTGACCGGCGGGCTCACCGGCGAGTCCGGGCGGGCGGCCTACGAATCGGAAAACGCCGCGGCGGTCGTTGCATCGATTAACGCGGTGCCCGACCGGCTCGAGTGACTACTCGAGTGCCGCGAGGGGATAATCACTGACAATACCGTCGACACCCAACCGAACGAGCTGGTCGTACTGCTCGATGGAGTCGACCGTCCAGACGTTCACGTCGAGGCCCTCGTCCTGGGCGGCCACGAGGTCATCGGGACCGACGGCCGTCTGTCGGGGATGCAACCCGTCACAGGACAGTCGCTGGGCGACCGATCGGCCGGTCTCGATATCGCCCCACAGGATGGGGGCCCGCGGGTACAATGGTGCGACGTCTCGGGCGGCCAGCAGGGCCCCCTCGCAGAACGACGACAGGATCACATCGCCGCCGAATCGATCGAGATCGGCCACGACGGCCTCGACGAACGGGCTCCACAGCTCTCGTCGCTCGACCCGCTCGGATCGCTCCAGGGGATAGCGCATCCGGATGTCGCCTGTCCCCGGGTTCTTCAGTTCGACGTTGAGTCCAATCGAGGGTGGAACTGCCTCGAGCAGGCCAGCGAGGGTCGGGACGGTCTCGCCGCTTCCGAGGACCTCCGCGGAGGTGATCATCTCGAGCTCGGTTTCCCAGATCGTCCCCGCTGCGTCCGTGATGGGCGTGCCGTTGCGCTGCCCATCCAGCTGGTGATCGTGAAAGACGACAGGCGTCCCACAGGCTGCCGGCTGGACGTCGATCTCGATCATCGCAGTTGCCTCGTAGGACGCGGCCCGCTCGACCCCGGCGATGGTGTTCTCGGGGCCGATCCCGGCATACCCGCGATGTGCGATGACGGCGGGATCTGTCATCCTGTCCGATTATAGGCGACAGGTTGTCATGTACCTTGTTGCCGACCGGTCAGATTAACCGACAGGTCGGGTCTTTTAACGCGCTGGGAGCGTGCCTACCCGCATGCGAATTGCACTGCTTGGCGGCACCGGGGACATCGGCGAGGGGCTGGCCCTCCGATGGGCCTACGATACGAACCACGAGATCCTGATCGGCTCAAGAGATCCTGAGAAAGCCCGCACGAAGGCCGAGGAGTACGAGACGGAGCTCTCGAGTCGCGGTCGGGATGTCTCCGTCCTCGGCTTTGCCAACGCGATGGCCGCCGACCGGGCAGACATCGTCGTCCTCTCGGTTCCCCCATCCACGCCGGTGATACCGTCGATGCAGTCGCCGAGAAGCTCGATCCCGACACTGTCGTCGTCACCCCGGCCGTTGGGATGCGCTCCGAAGCGGGCGCGATGCAGTACCACCCACCATCAGCGGGCAGTGTGACGGCGCTCGTCGACCAGCGGGTCCCAGACGGTGTGCCCGTGGTTGGAGCGTTTCACAACCTCTCGGCAGATCGGCTCGCGAATCTCGATGTCGACCTCGACCTCGATACGCTGCTCGTCGGTGACGACGACGATGCCAAGAATCTCATCAGGCAACTCGCCGATCAGATCGAGGGACTTCGGCCACTCGACGGCGGACCAATTGCCGGCGCGGCCGCCGTCGAGAGCCTGACGGCACTCTGTATCAACGTCGGCCGGTTCAACGACGGGCTCCACGACGTTGGGGTTCGCTTTTCCTAGCACCGCCGCGACAGAAAGATTCGAACTTCAGGCGCCTGCCGCCTCGAGGGCCGACTCGATGTCCTCTCGCTGGGTGACGCCGACGAACCGCTCGACGATGCCGTCGTCGTTCTCGATGATCAGTGTCGGCAGCGAGCGAACCTGGTACTCGTTCGCCACGTCCTGTTCCTCGTCGACGTCGACCTTCTCGACCTCGAACCGCCCGTCCCAGTCCTCCTCGATCGAATCGAGGATCGGATCCTGTGTCTGACAGGGGCCACACCAGTCCGCATGGAAGTCTTTGAGCGTGACGGTCATATGGTAATCGAGGAATCCGGCGCGCCCCCGCATAAGGGTTTCCCACACCCCCAGTCCTGCCGCCATTCGCGACAGAGGGCAACAGTTTTGGGGACCCACTCCATTCCTATTGGTATGGATCGCGGAGAGAATACCGGCGGACTGATGTCGAGTGCGGGACTGGTGCGATACTTCGACTCCGAGGATTCGAACGCAATTCGCATCGACCCGAAGACCGTGATCGCCTTCGGCGTCATGCTCGGCGTCATCGTCCAGCTACTCACATTCGTCTCCTGACGGACTGATTCGTCTATTCGTCTCGGACCGGTAAGCGACGGCCTTACCTACCATACCCACCCAGAGTCGGGCATGCAGCTGAGTGCCGGTGTCATCGGGCTCCAGGGCGACGTCACCGAGCACGCGACGGCAATCGACGCCGCAGGCGAGGCCTACGGCCACGAGGTCACCGTCACGTCGGTACGGGAGTCGGGGGTCATCCCGGACTGTGACCTGCTCGCCCTCCCTGGTGGCGAGTCGACGACCATCTCTCGGCTATTGCAGCGCGAGCAGATCGCCTCGGAGATTATCGAACACGTCCAGGCCGATAAGCCCCTGCTCGCGACCTGTGCAGGGCTCATCGTCGCCTCGAGTGATGCACAGGACGACAGGATCGAACCACTCGACCTGCTCGACGTGACGGTCGAACGGAACGCCTTCGGCCGACAGCGAGAGAGTTTCGAGGCTGCCCTCGATGTCGACGGGCTGGACGAACCGTTTCCCGGTGTGTTCATTCGAGCGCCCGTGATCGCTGAGATTGGCGAGGCGCCGTCGGTGATCGCCCGGCACGATGGTCGTCCCGTCGCCGTCCAGCAAGGCCCGGTGACCGGGACCGCCTTCCATCCCGAACTAACCGGTGACCATCGACTCCACGGACTCGCACTGTTTGACCGCTGAGGAGCCGTCCGGGTGTACACACTTTCCCCCTCGCCCGTGAGTATCGGCGCATGAAGGCATCGATCGATGCGGTCCGCGTGGCCGGAACGCCACAGGGGCCGGTCCCCGTCCTCGTCCTCGGTGTCGACGGAGCGGAGGATGTGCTGCCGATTTTCATCGGCTTCGAGGAGGCCACGAGTATCGCCCGTGGTCTCGAGGCCGAGGACATTGGCCGACCCCTCACGCACGATCTCCTCCTCGACGTGATGGAGGAACTCGGCGGCCGGATCGATCACATCGTCGTCAGCGAGCTCGAGGAGCGAGACGACGGCACTGGCGGGACCTACATCGCCGATCTCCACCTCGAGACACCACGAGGCTCGACAGTCATCGACGCCCGCCCCTCCGACTCGATGGCCCTGGCGGCCCGGACCAATGCACCGATCGAGGTCAGTGAAGCCGTGTTCGAATCGGGACGAGACGACAGGGAAAAGTTCGAGGAACTCGAAGACATTCGCGATATTGCGGTAGAATGATATGACCGATACACTTGAGGAGCTGTTTGCGGTAATCGAGGACCGGAAAGCCGAGCTGCCGTCGGATTCCTACACGGCAGCCCTCATGACTGACGAGAAGGGGATCGATGCTGTCCTCGAGAAGGTGGGGGAGGAGACGACGGAACTGGTCCTCGCGGCCAAGGACGGCAATCGCGAGGCGGTCGCCCACGAATCGGCGGACCTCGTCTATCACCTGCTCGTCGTGCTCTCGTCGCTCGACATGGACCTCGAGGTCCTCCTCGAGGAACTCGAGGATCGCCGGTAGCCGGCGGAAATTTAGGGGGCTGGGCTCAATCATCCGACAGGGACGATGACAGTTCGCGCTGGCGACGGGTAATCCGTGGGTCCACCAGTCCACACGCCACGAGATACATCGAGGGATACTGCCGAGAGTGGCCAGGTCGGGCTGGTCATCCTGGCGGCGGTGGCACTGCTCGTGGCGGCAAGTCTGGCCGCCGGCGTCGGCGGGTCCGTATTCGACCCGTCGCCACCCACTCCCGACGAACCTGGATCCCGGTGGCATCGATTCGCTCCCGATCGACTGGGAGCAGGTCATCGAACTCATCGAGGAACTCGACCTCGAGTGGATTCTGGATCTCTTCGAGCCCGATACCGAGGACGGGAGCGAGCCAGCCTGCACGGTTGCCCTGAGTAACCAACCGACGCCAGGGGCGGAAACGACCGTGTATATTCGGGCCCATGGTGGCCCGGTATCGGATGCCTCGGTCTGGTTCAACGGGAACTACATCGGAGACACCGACGCACGCGGGACCGTCACAGGCACCATCCCGTACGAGCGAGAACTCGTCGTCGAGGTGGCAACCCAGGATGGGACAACCTGTGTGGGGAGTGATTCCATCCAGGGAGCCCAGATGGGGTCCCTGTCGACCTCTCCCCAGGTCCAACAGGCAGAAAACAGTTCAATCCAGTACGAGGTCCGGGGTGGCGTCAACATCGCCGTCAGTGACCAGCCCTATCCCGGTGATGTCGTCGATATCCGGGCAGCGATCAACGGTGTGCCATTTGCCGGGGCAACGGTCGCACTCGATGGTGAAGAGCGGGCAAGGACCGACGACCAGGGTCGTGCAACCATCACACTGCCGGACGACGGGCGTGAGGCTGTACGTATCTCTGCGAGCAGAGGCGAGTTCGAGGGATCAGTGCGAGTCGAGCTTCTGATACTTGACGCCCGGATCGACCCGGGAGGACTCGCCCCTCTCCCGGGCAGCGACGGGGCCGTCGTCGCCGAAGTGGGCGGCGCGCCGGTAGCTGGGGCGAGCGTGGCAATCGACGGCAACCCCATCGGCACGACTGACGCATCCGGTCGGGTCCCCGTGGTCATTCCAGCTGACCCGATGACGCCGGTAACGGTCACGACGGAGCATCAGTCGACCACGTTCACGCTGCTTGATCAGCTCCTCCCCATGCTCGGTCTCGCTGGAATCGTTCTCAGTGTGGGAGGGGTGGTTGCCCACCGATGGCTGGGCTGGCGTGGACCAGCGCTCCTCGGTGTGGCAGTCTGCTCTCTCCTGGCGGTTCTCGCGGCAGAGGCCTACTGGGGGGAACGGGGTGGCATGGTCGCGGCTGGTCTCGTGATACTCCCGTGGGTTGCTCTCGCGATTCAGCGCGGGCTCCGATATGGGACGGTGCCGACACGGGAGGGCGATTGGTCGATACTCGAGTGGGCAACCAATCGTATCTATGACTTGGTCCTCTGGGTGGTCGACGGCATCGACCGGTTCGTCGATCTGCTTATAGGAATCGCCCAGTTAGGCGTCCGGGGAGTTCGTTCGCTCTCACTTCGGTCCTTCCTGGCGAATCCACTGGGTGTGGTCCTGTCGGCCCTCGGTCGAACAGGGAAACAGCTCGTGGCCGCCCGGCGGATCATCCTTGTCGGTGCCGGTGTGCTGACACTCCTGGTCGGTGGCTACGCGCTCGGCGATCTGGTCGGCCTGCTGGTCACTGCTGGCGTGCTCACGATTGGCTGGATCTGGTATCTCCAGTCGGCCCCGGAATCGTCTCACCGCGACGACTCACGCTCCCCCCGCCCAGAGGAAGCGGGCAGAGAGTCCACCAACACGAAGCGATCGCGAGCAGTTCCGCGAATTGTGGCGTTCGTTTGCCAGGGAAATCCGGGGTGATCGGTGGGAAACGAGCACGCCAGGGGAGATCCAGCGCGAAGCGATAGCGACCGGCTATCCCGCCCACCCAGTTGACACCCTCAGTGAGACGTTCAGAGCAGTCGAGTACGGGGATCGACCGCTCACCACGTCCGTCTACGAACACGCCCGCGTCGCCTACCGATCGATCGCCTTCTGGCACGACGAGCGCGATGGAGGCGAGGACGGATGAAGTGGAGCGTGCGGGTGGGGAGTGTCGGTATTGGAATTGCGCTGATCGGGATCGGCATCGGGACGGCAGTACTTGGGTTCGAGAATCAGCTCCTGACCGTCCTCCTGGTCGGGCTTGCGATTGTGGGTGCCCTCGTCGGACTGGCCGTCAAATATCGGGGCTCCCTCCCGCGGGAGCATGATGGGGCACTGCCGTGGAGTGAGGGGGATCACTTTGCGACGCCCGCTCCCGAACGAACGCCTCGATCGGATCCACTGTCGAGCGATCGGCTGGCGCTTCTCCTCCGGGAGGCTGGCTCGACAGCTCGCTCGAACCGAGAACTCGAGGCTGGTGTTGCGGTCCTCAGACCGGTTCTCCGCGGGACACTCGAGGGAGTCCTCGAGGCTGGGGGCCAGGGGCCGACGGAAGTCGATGCCATGATCGAATCGGGTGAGTGGACCGAGGATGCCCTCGCTGCATGGGTCGTCAGTGGCTCCGTTCCAGAGCCACCAGAGTCCGTCCGCCGGCGGCTCCGGCGGTGGCTCTTTCCGGAACGGGAACTCCGTGACCGAACACACGTCACGGTTGGAGCGATCGCCCGGACAGCGGCCGTCACGGTCCCGGCCGTTCCAGGCCAGGAGGCCCCCCGGACTGTCCCGGTCGTCACCCCGCGTCTCGAGGAACTCGAGCGTGGGAGTGATGGTGAGTTTACGCGGGCCAGTGATTCTGGCGGTCGAACGGGTGAGCTGCCGTGAGAGTTCGATCCCAGCGCTGGCGGGGAGCCCTGTCCGCGACGGTGGTGCTTGCCATCTTCGGCCTCGTCTGGACTGACCCGGTCCTTCTCGTGGCTGCGACGATACCCCTGGTGTTTCTCGTCTTTGCGATGGTTCAGTCCAGAACGACACGGGCTACGACTCTCACTGCTCGCCGGTCGATATCTCCCACGCCCACGGTACCAGGCCGGGCCGTCACGATCACCCTCGAGGTGACCAATGCGAGTGAGAGAACCCTGAGCGACGTTCGGATCGTCGACGGCGTGCCAGCGGCCCTGGCTGTGACTGATGGATTGCCACGGGCAGGGACTGCTCTGGAGGCCGGTGAGACGGTGACACTCGAGTATACCGTGATCAGCCGCCGGGGTGAGTATCCGTTCTCGGATCCGGCGGTCCGGATTCGGGGAATCGGCGGGGATGTCATCAGGACGGTGGCCGTCGAACCGACCAGGAGACAGCTCGCTCATCTGTCGACTGGATGCCGAGGCTCCGCCGATCGCTCGAACCGGAAAACACCCCGTTGGGCAGCTGGATTCAGCTATTCCCGGCCACGGCCTCGTCTTTCACTCGACGCGGGCCCATCACCCTGATGATCCCGCAGATCGGATCGACTGGCGCCACTATGCCAAGCGTGGGACGCTCGTCAGTGTCAACTACGAACGGCAGGTTCAGACGACAGTCTGGCTGGTCGTGGATGCTCGCGAGGAGAACCGGGTCGTGGCCGGCCCGGGTCGGCCGTCCGCTATCGAACTAGCTGCATACGCCTGTACACAGACGCTGGCCGATCTGATCCGGTCGGGACATCAGGTTGGGCTCTGCGTTCTGGGCCAGGATGCGAATGGACCAACCGACCTCCGGTTTGTCCCCGCGGGCAGTGGCCGAGGCCAGCGAGCTCGAATTCAGCACGAACTCGACGAACTCCTCGACGACCGATCGAGTCGATCAGATATCTCGGCCCAGATCCGGTTTATCAGCGACCTCGTGACCCCTGGCAGCCAGGTCGCCGTGTTCGGGCCACTCCTCGACGATGACAGCGTGACGATGGTCCGTCGGTGGCGGTCGGTTGGACACTCAGTCACCATTCTCTCCCCGGATGTGATCCCGTCAAATACGTTCAGCGGCCAGTTCGAGCAGATCAATCGACGAACCAGACTCGCGACCTGTCAACGTCTCGGTGCCAGGACGTTCGACTGGCGGCGCGGAACACCGCTTCCACTCATCATCGATCGGGCATTTACCGCCGATGCGAGAGTTCCCGATGCCGCCCTCGAAACCGTCCCGCAGGGAGGGGGTCGCTGATGGCATTGGCCGGCCCACGGCTCGATCGCCCGTCTGCAATCGGCGACGAGGGACGGCCACGGGCAGCCAGCGTGGCTATTGCATCGCTCATCGTGCTGGTCCTTGGTGGCGCCTTGTTCTGGTCCCTGGGAGAACCAACGTTCGCTCTCGCGATTGCATCGACGGTTGGATTTGCCATTGCGGGGGTCGGGCTCTTGCAGCGCACCGGTTTTTCGCACTCGCCGCGGGCCATGCCCTGCTCGTAACGTTTGGATCGCTGACCATCCTGATTGTGATACTGTCACCGCTCGTCGTTCCCGGTGGCCTCATCGTGAGTGGCTGGACGCTGGCCGTGCTTGGAATTGGACTCACCTGGGCCGATGCGGGATCGGAAGAGCGAACTGTCAGAAGTATCGTCGCAGGGAGTGTTACGTTCGTAACGATCACCGTCTCCGTCCCGATACTCGTTCTGGTGTCAATAGCCGTCCTCGGTCTGCCCGGTATTTTCGGCCTATTGCATGGCAGCGAATCGCCAATTCTTGCGATCCTGGGGGTCATGGTCGGTGGGGCCCTGACCACGGTGCTGCTCGCGCTGTCGATTCCACGGCTGCCCCTCGCGGAACTCGCACCGACGGCCATTCGACACTCGATCGCGCACACGCAACGGGCGGTCGGGCGTCGCTTTTGGCGAATTGCGTTGGCGTTCGGAATCGGGTCGGTGCTGGTTGTGTTAGGTGGAATCGTCCTGTTCATCGCCCGGGTACCGTCCGAGCGACTTCTGCCGACCAGTTTACGCTGGCTCGTTCATCCGTCGTTCGTCGTTCCAGTCCTCTGGATCACCGCCATCCTGCTCGGCCTTGCACTGCTCAATATCGTCGTCCAGGCCATCACGAGTGGAGCAGATGCATCGACTCGTCGCGTTCAGGCAGGCATTGCGGTCGGGTTTTCCATTGCGCTATTGCTCCCGATCTGGTTGCTCAGATTGATCCTCGAGCCAACGACAGTCCTGCTCTTGGGCGGAGCAATCGCGATCGGAACGCCGTTGCTGGTCCTGACCGGGCTGGTGATGCTCGTGGGTCAGTGGGGCCAGGTCGTCCCGAATCGAAGCGGTGCACCAGCGATCGCCGCTGGCGGGTTGCTCGTGACGGCCATCGGCGTCGGGTCGAGTGCCCCGATACTCACATTCTGCTGTGTTGCGGGTGCGGTTGTCGTCTGGGGAGTCTGCTGGAACGGACTGGCACTCACCAGTGAACTGGGCCACATTCCCGACACGAGACGGATCGAGTTGATCCACGGCGTTGGTGCCCTGGCCGTCGGAATCGTGTCGGTGGGACTCGCCATGGCAGCACTGACTCTGCTCGAGGGCCTGGCGCGACCAGGCGGCTCGCTTGGACTCGCGGTCGTCGCGCTTGGTGCCCTCATGTTGCTCGGTGCTATTCGAGGGTGAGGGGACTTTTGGGGATCAGGGTGCGATGCCGGCCCATGGAACACGTGGGCGAACCCGGGACCGCCGAGTACGCCGCCGAGACGATGCGGAAGGTGACCGAGCGGATCGAGTCGGCCGTCGTGATCGAACGGGAGACACTGACAGTGCTCCTCGCCGCGGTACTCTCTCGGGGCCACGTACTCCTCGAGGACGTTCCAGGAACCGGAAAGACGGTGGCCGCCCACATCGCGTCCGAGGCGCTCGGGCTCGAGTTCTCACGAATCCAGTTCACGCCGGATTTGCTCCCCAGCGATGTGACTGGGTCGACGATATACAACGAACACGACGGATCGTTTGAATTCGCCCCGGGCCCGTCTTCGGGAACCTCATTCTGGCCGACGAGATCAACCGGGCGCCGCCGAAGACGCAGGCCGCCCTCCTCGAGGCGATGGAGGAGCGACAGGTCACCGTCGACGGCGAAACCTACGACCTTCCCTCGCCGTTTGTCGTCCTGGCCACGCAGAACCCCATCGAACAGGAGGGGACGTTCCGGCTGCCAGAGGCCCAGCGGGACCGGTTCAATGCGAAACTCTCCATGGGCTATCCCGATGCCGAGGGGGAGATGGAACTGCTCGATCGGCGGGCTGATCGGGACTCCCACACCCCGAGCGTCGAGCCGGTCATCGACGCCGAGACGCTGCGCGGTCTTCAGCTACAGACGGAGGAAGTGACGGTCAACCCGCGGGTGCGTCGATACCTGATCGACATCGCCCGAGAGACACGGAATTACGAGCGGGTTGCAGTCGGTGTCTCCCCGGGAATCCAGCGGGTGTTCGAGTGTGCGCGCGCTCTCGCACTGATCGAGGGGCGCATGTACGCGACCCCCGACGAGATCAAGCGGCTTGCTGTGCCGACCATGGCCCACCGCATCGTGCTCGAGACCGAGGCCGCCGTCGAGGGCCTCGATGCAGCAACGGTCGTGACCGACGCCGTCGAGGCGGTGCCGGTTCCGGCGGTCTCGGAGACGGAATCTGCACCCGAACTCGACGACCTCGGGCCAGACGAGGAGCGGTGAGCGTGTCGGTTGCCTTTTAGGACAGGGGCCACGTACGGTGATCAATGATTTTCGAGGACCTCCCGACGACGCCGACCGCCGAGGAGGTCATCGACAAGGCATTCTCGCGGGCCGCCAGGTCGGGCGGTCGAAGCAGGGCCTCGAGGCCCAGCAGTCCATGCTCCAGACTGCCACGTCGATCATCGGGGACAATCTGGCGAATGTGGGACGGGCCTGGCCGGATCTCGAGCGAACGGATCCATTTTACCGAGACCTGGCAGCGACACTCGTCGATGTCGACGAACTGCGCCAGAGTCTGTCCCGGGTGAGCTGGGCGAGCCGGAAGGCACGCGAGATCCACGACGAGTACCAGCCACGACTGCGCAAGACCGACGAGGATACCGCCCGGAAACACCGAAAACAGGCGTTCGCGCGGCTGGCTGACATCGTCGAGCAGGTCGAGGAGGATCTGGCCCGTATCGGGGCGGCACGGAATGCCCTCCGTGACCTCCCAGATATCGACCCGGACGAGCCAGCGATCGTCGTCGCGGGGTACCCCAACGTTGGCAAGTCATCGTTCGTCAACGCCGTCACCCGGGCGCGGGGAGAAACCGCCTCGTATCCCTTTACAACGACGGGTATCGGCGTCGGTCACCTCACTCGGGACCACGTTCGGTATCAGATCGTGGACACACCGGGACTGCTTGACCGACCACCAGCGGAGCGAAACGACATCGAATCACAGGCCGTCAGTGCACTCGAGCACCTCGCGGATGCCGTCCTCGTGATCCTGGATCCGAGCGAGTCCTGCGGCTACCCGATGGAGGCCCAGCAAACCCTATTGGCGACCATCGAACGCCAGTTCGATGCAGTGCCAGTCCTGCCCGTCTTCAACAAGGCCGATCGAACCACCGTCGATGAGGCCGACCTCGAGATGAGCGTGACGACGGGGGAAGGTGTCGAAGCAGTCCTCGAGGCGGCGATTGCAGCCATCGATCACGAGCCGACCCTCCCGTTCGAAGAAGGGGATTAAGCGACGACAATCTCGACCGTGGCGACCTCAACCGAGACGGGGTCATCGGTGACCGTCTCGATTTGCTCGCGGATTAGCGACGTGAGACCTGGATAGGAACTGTCCGGTGGCACACCGACGCGAACCCGGATGCGATCGACCCCCTGGAATGGGTACATTCCGTCCCGGTGGACAGTCAGGTCCAGGAGCTGGAGTGATTGATACTCGGTCGCGAGGGCTGTCTCGACCTCTGCAGTCGCCTCCGTCTCCAGTCTGGAGGCCTGATAATCCGCGTACGTTACGCCCATCAGGAGTGTCGAGAGGATGAGAATCGCCAATATTCCCGCAATCAGTTGGACCCGGACTCGCCGGCCGGTCTGTACCGAGTTTGATCAGTGGACGCGGTCGGTATCCAGCAAATCGTAGCGATATCAGTCCCGCCACATTGATCGAAATCAAGTTGACAAAGACCAGCGTCGTCGGGCCAACAGCTGCAAGCGGATCGCCATAGGCAAGCGTGATCCCAGCCGTGGCTGCCGGTGGGATGATCGCCGCCGCTATCATGACGCCCACGAGGGCAACGGGAACGCCTGTCGAAATGCTGAGAATGCCGGCGATACCCGCACCGAGAGCGACGACGAGCGAGAGAAGATCGGGTGCGAGGCGTTCGGCAACTTCATCGATCGTCGCAATGGTACCACTCGAGGGTCCCACGTTTCCGACCTTGATAAACCACGCAAATACCGCCGCAGAGACGATAGCGAGGACGACGCCGAAGAGCTGAAATTTGATTCCCCGCCGAAGCAAGTCGGGCTCGTCGAGGACGGTCCCGACAGTCGTCCCCAGCGCCGGGCCGAGCAGCGGGGCAATCACCATTGAGCCCACCACGACGGCCGGTGAATTGAGCAGGAGACCCGCAGTGGCGACCAGCGCACTCACCAGCGTGAGCAGTAGATAGACGTCGAGGGGTGGGGTGAGTTCCTCGGCCTGGCTCAGCAGTTCCTGTCGCGAAATTCGGCCACTTTCGACGTCCTCCTCTTCCTCATAATCAGCACGAAGCGCGTCAAATTTCTCCGAGATGACGGTTTCGGCGCCCATCACCACCATGTAGGTGTCAGCCGGAATGCCGCGAGCCTGCAGGGTATCGAGTATCGGCTCGACGGCAGATGGGGGAGCGGGAAATAGATGACAGAGTCGTAGTCACGACCGCTCGTTTCCTCTGTAAGAACGTAATCGACCTCTTCGGCCTCGAGCGTGTCGACTACCATCTCACGATCCCCGGCGGGAACCATCAACTGGATGAGTCGCACATCGGGTCACTCGCAGGCCCCCGTAAAATAGCCGCCGCTCGAGCACGGGGCGCTTATCAGACAGCCAATCCAATGTGTGATATGTTCGAGAATCGTCCGGACCGGGATGCCGAGGTCGTCCTCTGTGGGCGATCGAACGTCGGCAAGTCCACGCTCATGCGGCTATTCCACCGGGCATGGGGTCCCGACCGGTGGCAAACCGGGAGTGACCCAGCTCGCCGAATCATTTCGACTGGTCGAGCGAGGACTTTGTGCTGACGGATTTGCCCGGCTTCGGGTTCATGAGCGGGGTCGACGAGGAGCGGCGAGAGGCCATCAAGACCGGCGTCGTTCCGGTATCTCGAGGCGAACGCAGCCCAGATTCTCGTCGCCATACTGGTGGTCGATGGCAAGAGTGTCATCGACATCATCGACCGCCATACCGAACGGGGTGACATCCCCCACGATGTCGAGTTATTCCAGTTGCTGACAGACGATCTCGGGATTCCCACGGTCGTGGCTGTCAACAAGATGGACAAGGTCGATGACCGGGACGCGCGGCTCGATGCGTTAGCAGAAAGACTCGAACTCCCCGGCCCGTGGCAACAGTGGGACGATATCCTGGCACCCATCAGCGCGAAACGTGAACAAATCGAGCCATTACGCCAGGCGATCCACGAGCGGTTGCACGAACACAGGCGTGACGACCTGAAACAGTTCTTCTAGGAGGGGCGGCTCGGAAGTGTGCCTCGTCACACGGGGCTCGGAGGGGGTAACTCCTCGTCACCGCCGCCCGGATGGTGGTACGAACCGCAACCGGTTTCCTCTATCGGTCTTCGTTCCACTCCTCGAGCGATCGGTGTGCGTCGGCGATAGCCTCGACGTCCGTCGGCTCGAGCTGACCGTGCTCCGTGATAATGCCGGTGAGACACTCGGCCGGCGTTACGTCGAAGGTCGGATTGGCGACATCGATTGGTGCATCGCCGTCGTAGACCGCCGCTCGATCACCCGATTCGAGGTTGAGGGTCTCCCGGCCCGCGATCTTGTCGCTGGCGGCGACCACGTAGACGGGAATGTCCTCGTGTGCGGCCGCCAGTGCCAGCCCACGGGTCCCTGTCTTGTTGACCACCACCCCTGTTGGGAGGATCGTGTCGGCCCCGACCACGGCGGCATCGATATCTGCCTGCGAGAGGAGCTGTGCGGCCGCCGCATCGGTGTGAACCGTTACTGGCGTGGAGTCGACCAGGGTCTCTGCGACCCCCACGCCCTCGAGACCGGGCCGCGATTCGGCCACGTAGATGCGGGCTAGCGCCGCCCGCTCCAGGGCCGCCAGGACGGTACCCGATCCTCGAGAGCGTCATCACCGTGCCACTGAGTTCCTCGGCCGCTCGCGATGCCGCCATGCTATCTGCCTCGATGGCTGCCGCGTGTGCCGATCTAGTCGACTCGAGGAGCTCCCAGGCACCGCCAGGAGAGTCTGAATCGCTCATCGCCCGGTTGATCCGGTTTTTCAGGACCGTCGATGGCCGGCCGCACCTCGATCAGGCGCTCAGCCAGACCGATGAGCTCGTCCCGGCCGCTCGCCCCGTCTGCCGCCAGCATCGCGGCGCCGATCCCGGAGGACCTCGAGCGACCGGAGCGAGAGATACGCCGCACCGTGGGTCCCATCCGCCGCGATTATCCGGACGGTCGGGGCCACCCGCTCGTAGGTCGGCCAGAGCGATGGGACTGTCTCGCGGTCACCGAGCAGCAGGTCGGTGGGGTCGATCCAGGCAGCCTCCGTGTGTTCCTCACTGAGGGTCACATCCCGACGGGAGACGTCGAAGAGATACGGGTGGACTGCCCACGTCGTGTCGATCGATGCATCAGCCACCTCGATGGGTCGGCCCGATCTGACCGGCTCCACAGCCTCGAGGAGCCCGGTCTCCTCGGCGATCTCCCGGCGGACCTGCTCGTCGGGGTCGCCCTCGGCATAGCCGGAGACCACGCCCCAGGACCCCGGATACGTGCCCACGTCCTCGCTTCGTCTGAGCACGAGAATTGTTCCGTCGTTGCGAAGAACCGCTGATACGACGGCTGTGGGATCGCCCATGGCCGGCTCGTGGTTCCGCGGCCACGAATCGGTTTCGGCGCACGTCTCCGGTGACGGTGGCCTTTTGCCGACCCTCCACCAGACGGCCGTATGGAACTGTTTCCCGTGCCGGAGGTACCCGAGATACGGCCGGGTGACGATATTGGGGCCATCATTGCCGATCGCGTCGAGTTTCAGCCGGGAGACGTCCTGGCCGTGGCCAGCACCGTCGTCTCGAAGGCCGAGGATCGCGGCGCCGACCTCGATGCCTTTCCGGCCGGTGAGCGGGCGACTGCAATCGCACGCCGGCTCGAGGATGTGACCGGCGAGTCGAAGGACCCCCGATTCGCCCAGGCCGTCCTCGATGAAAGTGCGGCAGTCCTCCTCGAGGCGCCCTTCCTCCTCACGAAGACCCACTTTGGCCACGTCTCCGTCAACGCCGGGATCGATCGATCCAACGTGCCCGAGCACGACCTGCTGTTGCTGCCCCGGAATCCGAGCCAGAGTGCCGAACGAATCCGGGCCGGCCTCGAAACCGAGGACGTGGATCTAATCGTGACCGACACCTGCGGGAGGCCCTTTCGGCACGGACAGCGAGGGGTCGCGCTCGGCTGGAGCGGCCTTGCAGCCAGTCGTGACTGGCGAGGGGAAATCGACCGGACGGGCCGACCAATGGACGTCACGGTGCAGGCCGTCGTGGACGAACTCGCCGCCGCGGCGAATCTGCTCGCTGGAGAAGGTGCAGGTGGCACACCGGCCATCGTCATTCGGGACTGGTCCTTCGGAGACTTCGAGACCAACGACAGTCTCTTTCGAGATATCGAAACCGACTTTGTCCATCAGGCTCTCCGAAATTGGAGGTACGAGCCATGAGCGGTGAGATCCAGACGGCCGTCGAGCTCACCCCGGAACATCCCCTCGATCGGATCGTTGAGCTGGCCGTCCAGGCAGAGGAAACTGGCTACGATGCCGCCTTCGCCAGCTCGCATTACTTCAACCGCGACCCCTATCAGGCGCTGGCGCTCATCGCCGGGGAGACCGAGCAGCTCCAGATCGGCCCTGGTGTGGCAAACCCCTACGAGTGCCATCCCGCGGTCCATGCGGCCAAGATCGCTACCCTGGACGAGGTGAGTGGACGGACGGGCCATCTACGGGCTCGGGGCTGGCGATCGATCGACACTCGCCACGCTTCGGGATCGAGCGGGAGGAGCCGCTCGCGTCGGGTTGCCGATTCGATCCGGCTCACCCGCCGGCTGTGGGATGGCGAAGTGATCAGCGGTGATGGCGCCGTCACCACACGAGACGCCTCGCTCAACATCGAAGGGGCATCGGTCCCGATCTACGTTGGCGCCCAGGGCCCGCAGATGCTCCGGATGGCCGGTACCCTCGCCGACGGGGTCCTGGTCAATGGATCGCATCCACGTGACGTCGCCTGGGCTGCCGATCAAGTCGCAGCGGCCGACCGGCCGCGAGAAAATGTGTCAGTCCTGGCATTCGCGAGTGTCAGCGTCGGCCCGGATGGAAGCGCCGCGAGAGAGAGTGCACGGCCGCCAGTGGCGTTCATCGCCGGTGGCGCTGCACCGCCCCACCTCGAGCGCCATGATATCGACGAGTCGGTCGCCGGCACAAATCAGCGACGCACTCGAGCGCGGTGAGCTGAATCAGGCGTTCGAGTTGGTGACACCGCGAATGATCGATGCCTTCAGCGTTGCCGGAACCGTCGAAACGGTCGCCGAGAGATTCGACGCTCTCAGCGAGCACGTCGACGGCATCGTGGTCGGCTCGCCGCTGGGGCCTGACCTCGAGCTGGGTATCGATCTCGCTCGAGCGGCACTGGAGAAGGCGGGGCTCACCGACACTGCCTACGGTCCGACGGAGGACTGGCGACAGGACGGCCCCAATACCGAGCCATCCGAGAATCCCAACGGAGACGAACACGAAGAGTGCGCCAATCAGCAAGAGAATACTCGCGAGACCGGGCCCCATGGCCACGTCACCGAAGAGTCGAACCATTTCCCCGAGGTTCTCGATGAGAATAGTCACTGGGTTTGCCATACGGGAGAATAGGCAACCCGGTACTTGGCCGTACCGGATCCCCAATGACTGAAGAGGTCACACACCAACGATCCTGGCTGTGAGTGAACGAACGACGCTCTCCGATTACGGCGAAGGCCCACCTGCCGAAGATCGGGAGGATCATTCGGGTGTTGAGATCACGTATGCGTCGGGGCCAGGCCGCTGTGATCGCTGTGGCGAGGAGTGTTCTCGTCGCTGGCGCGACGGCGGGAATTCGTCTGTCGGAGTGCAAACACTGGTAATGCAAAGCTGATCGCGGAAATCTGCCGTTGAAGGCCTCGTTCCCCAATATATCCGCGAATAAAGCGCCAGAACATTTATATCCAAGTCGCGTTTGTATGTGGATGCAATGGCGAAAGGTACGGTTGCGTTCTTCAACGACACGGGCGGCTACGGATTCATCGAAAGTGACGACGCGGACGACGACGTCTTCTTCCACATGGAGGACGTGGGCGGTCCGGATCTCGAGGAAGGTCAAGAACTGGAATTCGAGATCGTCGAAGCCGACAAGGGGCCACGCGCAACTAACGTCGAGCGGCTCTAGCCGGCTCGCACTGACTGGGGTATCGTTTTCCGAGTGCCCGTTTCTGGAGCGACTACTCCGGCGTGTGAATCGTCGCAACACCTTTGGTTGTTACTGAGAGAGTGTTGCATTATCTTCATGAGCGAAGGCCCTCCCTCTGATCCGGTTGATGTCGATGCGTCTGCCGCCAGTATCGAATCGGTCTCTGAGGTCGAGCGGCTGGCCGCCGAGGTCCGCGAGAACGTCGGCCGTGTCATCGTCGGACACGACGACGCCATCCAGGACGTAATCACGGCGATCCTTGGACGAGGGCACGTCCTCATCGATGATGTCCCAGGGGTCGGAAAAACGATGCTCGCTCGATCGATCGCCCGGTCGGTCGATTGCTCGTTTCGCCGGATTCAGTTCACTCCGGACATGCTGCCCTCTGACGTCACCGGCGTCACCGTCTTCGATCAGCAGGCCCAGACGTTCGAGTTCCAGCCGGGACCGATCTTTGCCAATATCGTCCTCGGCGACGAGATCAATCGGGCACCGCCAAAGACCCAGTCTGCCCTCCTCGAGGCAATGGAGGAAGAGCAGGTCACAGTCGATGGTGACAGTCGCCCGCTGCCGGATCCATTTGCGGTCATCGCCACGCAAAACGCGGTTGAGCCGGATCGAACCTACGACCTCCCACTCGCGGAGGTCGATCGGTTCATGAAGCGGCTCCATCTCGGCTATCCCAACCCGTCGGAAGAAACTGCCATGCTCAAGCGGACCGTAGGTCACCATCCCATCGAGTCACTCGAACCCGTCACGGATGGGACAGCCCTAGTCCAGGCCCGACTGATCGTCGCTGACGTTGCCATGGATGAGGCCGTCAGATCCTACGCGAGTCGACTGGCAGCCCACACCCGTGATCGGGCCCGGATCGGTGTCAGTCCCAGGGGAACGATCGCGCTCCTCCGGGCGAGCCAGGCCAGGGCGGCCGTCCAGGGGCGGGGCTTCGTTACCCCCGATGACATCAAGGCCGAGGTCCAGCCCGTCCTCGCCCACCGCATCAGGACCGGACAGGCCGACCGTGACGGCTCGTCGGTCGTCACCGAGGCCCTCGAGCAGGTTTCGGTCGAATGAGGCCGACCAGCCGGTTCGGGCTCGCGGCCGGTATCGTTGCGGGCGGGATGGGAATGGCATGGCTGTCCGGCCCACGGGCATTGAATGCCATCGTCGTCCCGATCGTAGTCCTCGTCCTCCTCGGCGTGTTCATCGTCGGTCGCACTGGAGAGCCATCGGTGGACCGACAAACGGTCGATCCGGGATTCGTCGGCGAACGGCGGTCGGTCCGGGCGACAGTCTCGATTGATGGGCCGGCCGGTGCATCCGTCACGGATACGGTCAGTGAGGGGCTGGAGCCACTGGAAGCCGCACAGGGACAGTCGACGGGCACGGGACCCTCGAGCACCAGGTGCGCCTGAGGACCCGAGGGATCCATCCAGTGGGGCCGATCCACGCCCGGGTACGCGATGTATTCGGGTTGGTCGAACGAACGGTGACTGACCCTCAGCAATCCGAGGTTGTCGTCTTTCCGACGCCCGACCCTACCACCATCGGTGCAGGGCCTCCTGGACGGGGCCTCCAGAGGGGATGCCAGTCGACACGACCGGGACGAATTCGACCATCTCAGATCCCATGAACCGGGCGAGGCGATCGATCGGGTCAACTGGAAGGCGACCGCAAAACGGCCAGATCACGAACTGATGGTCTCGGAGTACCGATCGGATGTCCCCCAACACACACTCACGGTGGCTGGCGATGCTGTACCCGGGAAAGCCGATACACTGGCCGAGACCGTTGCCGGAATCGTAACCTATCTCCTCGACACGCATCCCGGCATTGCCGTCGGGGTCGCGGTCCCGGCTGGGAGCATCGACCCCGCGACCGGCGAGAATCACCGGATGGCCCTTCTCAGGTTGCTGGCCGAGACGGGCAGCGGTTCAACGGACAGCGGCCGGTGATATCAGGGTCGCTGTCTCGCAGGAGGCAACAACGGGTGACGGTCGCGGACGACCACGATCACCGCTGGGGGGAGTCGATGAGGCCTGAAATTGGCCACCTCGACCTCGAGCGGGCGGTTGCACTCGGGGGCGTCCTGGTGTTGATTGGAGTGGTCGTCCAGATCCTGCGAACGATAACGATCGTCGTCGGTGGCACCCGATCCCTCATGCTGGTCGTCCTGCTCAGTCTCGTCGGCGCGACCGTGGCCTCACGGGTTATCGGTCCCAGAATCGCGGGAATGCTTGGACTCGCAGCCGGACTGGTTGGCGGTGCGTATTATCTCTCGGCGGCGAATCTCGATGTCCTACTCGTTCTCGAGGGGCTGGACCAGCTCATCGCCGATTCGCTTGCCCTGGCGAGCGGGTATTCGTTTTGCGGATGATCGAGGCCGGGACCTGGACCGTTGGCTTTGCGCCGACACCCGTCTTCCTGACGTGGTATCTCGGTCTTCGTCGCCAGTACGCCTGGAGTGTGCTCGTGGGGGGCGGCGCACTCGGATTTCTGACGCTGACCGGTGATGGCACCACTGGGACTGGTCCTCCTTGGTATGGTCGGGGCCAGCGTGGCCGATCGGTGTCGGGTCGATCGATCGGCTCGAGGTGCCGGTTGGACAGGCAGATTGGGTTGCAGTGGCCATCGCAGTGGGGATCATCGCGGCGCTGTTCGTTCCGATCGTCCTGGGGGATCTGCGGGATACCTGCCGGCGGATGATGGCCCAGCGGACCTCGAGACAACGGTAGACGGGGCGAGCGAGCGAGCCCCGATCGGCGGGTCGGTCAGTCTCGACCCGGAGGTCAGGTTCGTCGTCGAGGGAGACCCGCCGAGCTACTGGCGGACCGGAATATACGACCGATTCACCGGTGACGAGTGGATACTGACTGGAGATCGATCGGAGGGTCAGCAGCTGGTAGATCCAGTACAACCGACCGCTTCAGCGACCTACGAGATCACGACGGAGGTCGCGATGGGTTCCATGCCAGTTCCACCACACCCGGTCCAGATTCAATCCAGGGATGAATACACCGTCGACAGCCATGGACAGCCCCGACCGGTCGACGGGCTCGGGCCGGGATCGACGTACCGGGTCGAGAGTGGGTTGGTTCGGCCAGCTGAGGGGGCACTCCAGCGGGCGGGAACAGACTACCCCCCGAGGATTGAGATGCGATACCTGCAGTACCCCGAGAGTGTTTCGTCGGCATTCACGGAAGAAACCGCAGCCATTACGGCCAATGCCTCGACGCCGTACGAGACGGCCAGGGCTGATCGAGTCGCACCTCGCCAGTACGAAGGCGTACTCACTCGAGGTCGACAGACCCGAAGGCAACGTCGCCAATGCATTTCTCCTCGAGATGGACGCGGGGTACTGTGTCTACTTCGCGACGACGATGGTCCAGATGCTCCGGACAGAGGGGGTCCCAGCTCGATACGCGGTCGGCTATACGAGCGGCCAGCCCGTGGACGACGGCTGGGTGGTCAGGGGCCTCGATGCCCACGCCTGGGTCGAGGTGTATTTCCCCGACCATGGCTGGGTCCAGTTCGATCCGACCCCATCAGCCGATCGAGCCGCCGTCCATGCAGCCGAACTCGAGGAAGCCAGGGAGGCAGAGGAGTCGAACGTCGACGTGAACGAGAGCGAGGACGAACCGATCGAGCAGCCGTCGAACACCGACGAACGAGTCGTCGGGGGCCGAGGCTGTACCCCGATCGGTGTCGGAACCCGAAACGGGTGGGGGCTTCGAACTCCCAGCGCTCGTGGAGAGTCTGACACCCACGCGGATTGGCCTCGCTGTCGCACTGCTCCTCGGGTCAATTGCCGCCAGCCGACGGACGGGGCTCAGTCATCGGCTTCGAGACGAGGTGCGTATCCGCTACCAGCGGCCCAGCGACGATCCGGAACGGGCTGTCGATATTGCCTGGGATCGACTCGAGCGGCGGCTGGCGCACAGATACCGACCCCGGCGGGCCACCGAGACCGTCAGGGAGTACCTCGAGTCCGTTCCGGGGGACGATTTCGATCAGCTCATCGGTCACATCGAGCGGGCGAGATATGGCCACGATATCTCCTCTGCCGAGGCTAGACGGGTTATCGACCGAGTGGACGAAGTGGTCTAATACGAAAATGGCGAAAACGGCCGGCGACGGGGGTTTCGGACCCGATAGTGTTTAATATGGCCGTTTCGTAAGACGAACGTAATGTCGGAAGTCTGCTCGACGTGCGGACTCCCCGAGGAACTCTGCGTCTGTGAGGACGTGGCCAAGGGGCAACAACAACTCAGCATCCGCATCGACGAGCGCAGATATGGCAAGGAAGTAACGATTATTGAAGGCTTTGACCCCAAGGATGTCGATCTCGACAGTCTCTCCTCGGAGTTAAAGTCCAAGTTCGCGTGTGGCGGCACGGTCGAAGACAACCACATCGAACTGCAGGGCAATCACAGCGGCCGGATCGAAGATTTCCTCAGAGACCGCGGTTTCAACGTCGCCTAGAAGGGCGCAGCATCGCGATTGTCGGTACCATTTTCCAGTTCGTACTCGCGAGACCAGGCCTCGAGTCCGCCAGCCATGCTGACCACCCGGGTGTCGGCACATCCCTCGTATGACTTGATCAGTCTGGCTGCCTGAACACTCGCCTTACCGTGGGGACAGACGGTGACGATTCTGCTCGGCTCCCTCGAGGGAAGCCACGTTCGATGGAAGCTGCTCGAAGGGCAGGTTCTCGCTCTGGGGAATGTGCCCGCGATCGAAGGACTCGGGCTGTCGAATGTCGATGACGCGGACGGTCTTAGGCGAGTCCAACAGCGACCGAACGGTCGCAGGCGATACCTCGTCGTCCATCACCGCGTGGGTTTGTGAACCGGCCGAATAAGCACACCGACTCACTAGATGAGGCCGTCGGCCCGGGCAAGCAAGAGTGCCGAGAGGGTCGCATCGTTCGCGGGTGCCTCGCGAGCACGATCCAGTGCGTCCGCAATTGGGACCGGCCGTATCGTCAGGAACTCGTTCGAATCAAGTTGTCGGGTCCCCGCTTCCAGCCCCTCAGCAAATACCACTGCTCTGTCGTGGCGCAAAACGCCAGTCGCCACGGCATACTCCTGGACGAGTGACGCACTGCTGGCCCGATAGCCGGTCTCCTCCTCGAGTTCCCGGATCGCAGCCTCGGTATAGCTCTCCTCTGGTTCGACGATGCCGGCTGGCAGCTCAAGGTGGACCTCCTGGCGGGTTGGCCGGTACTGTTCGACAAACAGGATTGTCTCCTCGAGTGGTGCAACAACGACGACGGCCGGCGCCAGTTCTGCCCAGTAGTATCGCTTCCGGCTTCCGTCCGGCTGCTCGACCAGATCGTGGCCGCCGGTGTACCAGCCAGTCTCGTACTCGGCTTCCGATTCGATTACGGGCCACTCCCCCTGGTCCTGTCTCATGTGAGTGGTCACAGGGACACGCGCTCCGATACGCGTTTCGCCCGGGATCACAGCTGCGGCCGGTAGAGTCGGCCGATGGCCTGCCGCCTGAGTGTTTCGACAGCCGCGTCTTCATCCGACTGGAAGAAGGCGGCGACGGCCTCGGCCGACGGCCCAGCGTGCCAGGCGACCCGGTCGACGCTCTCCTGGCCAATGGTCGTTATTGAACTCTCGGTTGTCCCCGCCCATGACTCGAACTCGGTCTTGCTCCCGACGGTGACCTCGAGTTCGCTGGCGAACAGCACCTCACGGGCCGTCTCGACGACCTCGGTGGTGATTCGCTCATCGTATTCCTCGCCGGTCGAAGTTCATGGCTCGGGCGACCTCACGGACGACACCCTGGGCAGGCCGACCGAGTGCCTCCCAGCGCTGCTTGGCATCCTCCATTGTCTCGAACGAGGTGGTGCCCCGCGTGTGCATGCCTCGTTTCCACGGGTGGAACACAAAAGTCAGTTCGGTTCAGGATTCTTCGTCATCCTCGGTGAGACCGTACATGTGGCTCGTGAGGTCGCGTGCCTCCTCCAGAATGGCCTCGACATCCCCGGACGCATGTCTCGATGGAAGGTGGTGGCGACGGGGCGCTCGGTGGATCCGCCAGTTCTCTTGTCTCGACGGTTTCTGCCTTGTCGATCACTACTGGTGCCAGCTCTTCGGGTCCCATGGACTCCCAGTCCGGAGCGTGGTCGGCCAGCCAGGCTTGATGCTCCTCGCGATCCAGTGATGCCGCGACAGCGACGTGGTGTGCGAGATGGGTCTCGTCGGGATGGACCTCACCACAAATCGGACAGCCATAGCCCATATAGAATCGCTTACGTGGACCATCGGTGTAAATCTACTACCTAACCCAGTCGACGAACCAGGACAATTGCATCTTCGTCGTCGTAGTAGCCGTCGACGCGATGGTCTCGTTCGAAGCCATAGGAATGGTAGAGCCGGCGGGCCGCCTCGTTGGATGGCCGGACCTCGAGCATCACAGCGCCGGCGCCATGGCTATCGAGAATGTTCATCGCTCGCTCGAGTAACGCGGCTCCGATGCCGGAACGGCGAACCTCGTCCCGGACTGCGATATCCTTGACGTGACCCACGGGACGACCATACTGCCGGGTGACGTCGGCGACGATATAGCCGACAATCTCCCCGTTACTGTCTGCCACCAGGAATGCGGGTTCATCGAGATACGTCTCGAATGCCCGGTACGGCCACGGCTGGGGAAATGACGCCCGTTCGATCTTGACGATCTCGAGGAGATCAGCACGACTGACGGGCCGGATTGAAATCGGTCGTGCCGTGGTCGTCACGGTCCCTTCTTCGCGGTGAATCCTATTAGGTATGTGCGCTGCCTCGCTGGTCCCGGTCGTTGTTGCCGGTACAGCTCGTGGGGAACCCCTACAGCCGGCGAATCACCCCGGGGATTGGTTGGGAAACGGTAAAAGTTACCGGAAAACGGGAGTCAGGGTGGAGCTTGCTTCCTGAGCGGTGCTTAAGGACATGACGGGTCAATCAGTCCGCATGAGAGTTGGAACTGCGAGAACAGGTGGTGAGATGACCGAGGTTGAAGACGAGGACGGCCAGCGAGACGATGGCCACCTTCGGGAGGTCGAGGTCGGTGCAGGCTGCACAGAAATCTGGGAACATCTCGCTGACGAGCGGTCCCGGTAAGGGGGAGTGCTTTTGCCGACCCATCTCCACATGATCGAGCGATGAGTGAGGAGCAGGATGGATCCGGGCAAGCGGACGATCAGATACCGACGGACCGAGAATCTCCCGTCGGTGCCCCGGTCATCCGCGGCGACGAAGCCATCACCGGTGCCCGAGCCAGAAAGGCGGTCCAGTTCGATCCAGCTGATCCGGAGAGCCTCCAGGAAGCTGCGGAGACCGTCCGCGAATTTGCCAGTGGCGCCGGGGGCGACGACCACCTCTACATGCTCCGGGGCGCAGCTGCGTGTGCGGCACTCGTCCGGGGAGAAGGATCGTACAAGGCTGCAGCTGCCCGATCCTCTCTCGGAGGACGATCGAGGTGACGGTGTCATTCATCCGGAAGTGGGCTCGGGTCCACGATCTTCCGCGATCGGTTCGCCGCCAGGTGGCCCTTGGACGAATCGCTCCGACCGCAGCAAAACACATTGCCCGCCTCGAAGGCGAAGACCGACTGCTCCTTGCCTGGGCGATACTGGATGGTGATCTGACGGTCCGCGAGGTGCGAACGGCCGCCAGTTCGATCAACAACGGGGCGACGGTCGAAGCGGCTCTCGGTGACCTTGGCGTGACACTCGGTCGAATGTCACTGCGGCTACCGCGCTCGACGTACCGTGACCTTCGCCGTCGGGCAGCACTCGACGATGTCGAGCCAGAGCGAGATCGTCGCCCAAGCCCTGGACGGATCGTTCGGCCCCTGAGACAGGACGAAATCGGTAGAAGAGAAACGCTTATCCGGGCTTCTCGGGAAGGGTGTGCCGCTGGGCCGGTAGCTCAGTCCGGCAGAGCATCTGGCTTTTAACCAGACGGTCGCGTGTTCAAATCGCGCCCGGCCCGCTCGGTTTTCAACTGTTTACATCGTTTGGCAGAATGACAACACAGCTGTCGGTAGATATAGGGCCGCTTGTGCTGGTTCAATAGCCCCCTGTGGCTTGGCATGGCAAGTAATCGCATGACACAGTGTAGGTCTTGCCCCCATGGATATGGCCCCCCAGTTCTACCAGGAATGTGGGTTGGAGCCAACTGACCTGAAGAGGCCCGCAAAACTGTCCGAAAGACACGCAAACCGTTCTGCGTGTTTATAGTGACTCTCTGCTGGTTATGACATAGTTCCATGAGTGAAAGTGGATCAGAGGCGAAGACACAGACCCCTGGCGAGCCAGAACCGAGCGCCTTCGAGAAACTCGATCTCGCTCGAAGGAACACGAAGATCGAGCCGAGCGACTCCGGGCGGAAGCAAAGCGCGACATTCTGGACACAGTCTCGGAGAACATCCCGCTGCCGGCCGAGATCGCCGTCAAGATTCAAAACGAGTGTTTCGTGGTCCTTTGCAAGCCAAAGTCGATCGCGGACAGCATCGAAGCCGAGCTCGACGAGGACGTCGAATTGCTCTCGTCTCTCCGATTCAGACTCGGGAAATCCGGCGAGATGAGCGAGCGTGAACAGTACGAGGCTATGAAGTCACTGGTGCAGGAAATCGAGCAGGAATACGAGGAGGGGGCCCCGGTCGAGGTCGTTCTCGAGCGGGCGACGAAGCTCGGGATCGATCGAGAGGGCGCAATCACGGCCCTGCACCGACTGAAGCAAAAGGGCATAACCTACGAGGCGACCAGCGAACATCTTCGGACGACTGACGAGATCTAAGACTCGAGTTCGAAGGTTGCCTGTGTGTTCGTCCGGTCTCTGATCTCTACGTTTACTGATTTCTCGATGTCCACGACGGCATAGGTTCCCGTGAGCGCTTTATCTCGCGTTTCCTTGCTAAAGGCGTTCACGGAAAGATGCGGAATGTCCCAGAACGAGGTCGAGCGTGTCTCGTGAATGTGGCCCGTGATAGTTGCCCGCACGTCACCCAGGTCCCGCACAAGACTGAGAAACTCCAGGCGATCTCCGAAAAAGGCCCGCTCGGGGAAGGTGGCGAACCAGTGGTTGGTACTCAGATCGAAGTAGCCGATGGGGTGATGGGCGAAGACGAGACATCGATCGAGGGAGGGCAGGGTGGTTTGGAGCCACTCGAGTTGCGGACCACCGAGGATACCACGGGCGCCGGGGACAGAGGCCCATGACGTATCGAGGAAGAGGATGGGGACATCGTCGACCTGCCGGACTCCGAAAAATCGATCCTGCCCGAGCAAATCTCCGTAGTTCGTCCGGCTGAGATTTTCGACATCGTGATTCCCGAGCAGATATGTCAACGGAAGGTTTGCATCGGTGAGACACTCATGTACCCTCCGGACGTGCTGACGATCGGTCTCTGCTGTTTCGGCGTGCTCGATAATGTCTCCGAGCACGAAGAGGTGGTCAGGGTCGATATCGGGTGTCGAGGTGCGTCCAGCACCCAGCTGAGCTCTGCTTCGATTTCGTCTGCGTGGTCCTCGCGCATGTGGACATCTGCAATGATCGCGAGACGAACCATGGATGGTCCTCGGTTTGGACGATGGTTGCTTAATCGGTTCGTTCACTGCCGAGCTGAGGTCGCAACGTGGAAACGAGTCAACATGCGTACTTTTATTCGAGCTGGCGTTGTAGATCGTGGAGTATGGTGAAAAACAGACTGACAGTCATTCTTAGTCGAGTGCGCTATGCAGCCATCGGAGCCGCGATCGGAGGTGCCATCGGGGCAATTTTCAGTCGGAGCGCAGCCAGTTCCGGTGCCGCACTCGGGGCACTCGCTGGGGCCACCTTCGGCGAGACACGTATCACGGCGAAACGGCGCATCGGCGAAGGTCAAAGAGAAGGGCGGATCGCGTATGGAAAAACTGCTGCCGTCTTCTGACTGAGGAACTCTCCGCGAATTCTATCACCGAATCGCAACGAGTAGCCACGTTTCACGCCTCGATTCGGCCCGCTGGATCGACAAATCCAGCGTCCTCGAGTCGCTCGAGTGGCCGACTCGAGTGATCGCCGCTCCTCCAGCGGTGGTCCCGCCGACCCCGTTCCCGCCGTACTCCAGTCCACGATGACAAGCCGACCGCCGGGTGTGATCGTCCTGGCCAGCTCGGCCAGCGCAGCCTCGTCCTCGAACTCGTGATACGTCATCGTCGAGAAGGCTCCATCGAGTGCGTCTGTCGAAATCGGTAATGTTGAAATTGTGGTGACGACCGGCTGGACGGCCGAGGGGAGCCCCTTCTCCTGATAGTAGGCGTGCATCGACGGCTGGATGTCCAGGGCCAGTACCGTTCCTGTGGCACCTGCAATCGAATCGGTATAGAAGCCGGTACCACTGCCGATATCTGCCAGAACAGCATCTTTCTCCGGCTCGACCAGCGCCAGGAGTTCCTCCTCCGAGAGATACCGGTACCGGTCGGCGGCATTTTCGAGGCGGTCTGCCCCCGAGATGTCGAACGTATGTGATCCCATTGACCTGCATTCGTCAGGACGGGCCAAAACCGTGGGGGCAAGGGGTGGCGATAAAGAGGTAGAACTCGTAGTAAAATATGTGACCACCAAGCGGGCCCAGCCACTGTCATCGTGCTCTTCGATGGTGTCTGTAACCTCTGTGTGGGCCTTGTGCAGTTCCTGATTCAACGCGATGACAGGCGACGGTTTCGCTTCGCTTCCTTGCAGTCAGATCCAGCCGCCGAACTGCTCGCTGAGGCAGATATCGACAGGAATCTCTCGACCGTGGTCGTCCTCGAGGGTGATCAGGTCTACACCCAATCCGACGCGGCGATTCGTATCGGCCGCCATCTCGGCGGCATCTACCGACTTGCTACAATCTTTCGGGTGATTCCAACCGGAATTCGCAACCGGCTGTATCGGGCTGTTGCCGAGCGGCGATATCGGTGGTTCGGACAGCGCGAGGAGTGTCTCGTCCCGACAGAGGATATCGAAGCACGGTTTCTGGAATGAGGCCCGACGCGGTTCAGCGGAGATCCTCGGCGACTTCGGTCGGATGTGCTGTATGTCATCGGTGGTAGTACTGCAGTTCTTTCACCGTGGATGGAGTGCCTTGCTACCGCCCGTTGTCACTCACCTGGGTCTGTCACCCGTCGCAAATGATCCCCCTCACAACCTACATTAGATTACCGGCAGTCGTCGGTGAACTCTCCGCTGGGATGATCCTCGGTCCTCGGCGCGACCTTGATTGTCTTCGATTTCGTCTTTGAGTCTGGTACGGAAATCGACCCTCAGTTCTGGCTCATCGAGGTCGTCGCCTGGATCGGACTGTTGATGCTCATCATCTTGACAGGCCTCGACACTGACCTCGATTTTATCGTCAGTCGGGCTGCCGATTAGACGATCATTTCGAGCGTCATTGCTGGCCCGACCCCACTTCCCGGTGACATCGGCGCCATCGAGGGCACGCTGGTCGTCTTTCTCGTCGCCATGACGTCGGTTTACGGGAGTCGATGCCATCGCGATCACAGCGATATACCGCCTGGTCAGTTATTGGTTCGTGATCGGCGTCGGAGATTGCCTCCTCTGGGGTACCAAACGTCTATGAGTCCTCCGGGGCTGCTGGGGCTCGACCCGCACGGTCTTTACCCGGGAGCCGTCGACGGCCAGAACCTCGATCGAGTGATCCTCGACCGTGACCTGGTCCCCACGCTTTGGAGCGCGACCGAGACGATCCAGAACGACGCCGCCAACCGTACCGTAGCTCGCGACCTCGAGGGTGGTCTCGAACGAATCGTTGAAGACGCCCAGCGGCGTGGCGCCATCGACGGTCGCTGACCCATCATCGTTGTGCTGTATCTGGGGACCACTCGAGGCTGGATCGAACGCATCGTAGAGTTCTCCGACAACCACCTCGACAACGTCCTCGACGGTGGCGATGCCAGCGAGTGTACCATATTCGTCGATGATTGCGGCGAGCTGACGGCGGTCTGCCTGAAAGCGGGTCAGCAACTCGGCCACTGAGGTCGATTCGGGCACGATGGGGATCTCGTGGCTCATGTCCGCGGCCGACGCGGAATCGTCTCCGGCTTCGATCGCCTCAAGGAGGTCTTTTACATCGAGACCGCCGACCGGTTGTTCCCCTGTCTTCGCATCGACGATCGGATACCGGGTGTGGCCACACTCGCGAACGAACTCCCTGATTGCAGGAAGCCGTTCGTCGGCGGCAATCAACGAGACATCCGGGCGGGGGACCATGATGTCTCGGGCTGAGATGTCATCGAGTTCGAACACCTGCTCGATCATCTCGACCTCGCCGATATCGATGCTGCCCTCTCGCCCAGCACGACCCAGCACGAGCCGAATCTCATCCTCCGACAATGTCTCATCCGCCTCGGATGCCGGTGGGATGCCGATCAGGCTGGTGATCGCGTTCGCCGTGCCGTTGAACACGATCAATCCCGGGAAGAACAGGTAGTAGAACCCCTTCAACGGTAGTGCAATCAATAATGCGAGTCGCTCCGCTTCCGCGATAGCAATCGTCTTCGGCGCGAGTTCTCCGAAAACGACGTGGAGGAACGTCACGATACTGAAGGCGATTACGAGCGCAACGAGGTGTGTCGTGCCCGTCGGGAGAAACGACCCCAGGACGGGTTCGAGCAGGGCCGCAACTGCAGGTTCCCCGATCCAGCCGAGTGCCAGTGATGCGAGCGTGATTCCGAGCTGGGTGGTCGCCAGATAGTTGTCGAGATGGTCGAGGGCCTCCTGCAACGTCGTTGCCCCTGTCCGACCCTCCGCGAGCAGCTGATCGACCGCCGTCGAACGAACCCGAACCAGGGCAAACTCGGAGGCGACGAAGAATCCGTTGAGCGCCACGAGAGCAAGGGCTGCGACGAGTCGTCCAACCGCCGGCAGTACCTCCACCATGTCGGCCTGTCATTGCCAGTGACTGCGTATAGTGGTGTCGTCCTCACTGCCCGCTGCTCCCTCTGATGAGGGTGGGAGTGTACGACGGTTCTCAACCGTGACACTAACAGGATGTGCCACGATGGTTGGATATGCCATTCCGCACCCGACGCGTCACCTACTATATCGCACTGGTCGTCCTGACGACCCTCATACTCACCATCGTGTACAACCTCGGCATGGCGACCTGGGAGAACCGTCCTCAGCCGATCTATCGGTCCCTCGAGGTCGTCAGTTCAGAGTATGACCACGACAGGGTATGGGGAGGATGCACCGTGGCAAACTCCCCAAATGCATCTCCTCGTGATCGTGATGCAGTTTGCCGGAATTGGTCTGATCCTGACGGCGGCCGATGTCCTCGCAGTTCCGTGGTTTCAGGAGACGTTCACCCCGACTGCCCCGGAATCGATCGCGGCAGTCGAAGGGCACGTCGTACTGTGTGGCTATTCCCCGCGAACAGACGCGTTTATCTCAGAACTCGACACACGCGGCCAGCCGTATGTCCTCATCGAACCGGATCCCGATCAAGCCCAGGAGCTGGACGAGAAGGGATATCAGGTCATCTACGGTGATCCCGAATCGACAGAGACCCTCACTGCCGCTCACGTCGGGACCGCACGGGCACTCGTGGCCGATGCGGCGGACGATACGAATGCCAGCATCGTCCTCGCGGCTCTCGACGTCAGATCGGACCTCCGGGTCGTCACGCTCGTTGAAGATGCCGATCTCGCCCGCTATCACGAAGCGGCCGGGGCGACAGCAGTCCTCTCGCCGAGGCAACTCCTCGGTGAGAGTCTTGCCTCCGAGGTGCCGACGGCCATCTCCACGGCAATCGACGACGAGATCACGATCGGCGAAGACTTCGAACTCCTTGAACTCGCCGTCGCGGAGGGGAGCGAACTGTGCTATCAGCGATTCGAGGATGCCAGCATCCGGGACCGCTACGGAGTCAACGTGATCGGAGGCTGGTTCGAGGGAGAATTCCATACACCGGTTCCCCCCGATGCCGAACTCGAGGCTGGCAGTCGACTCCTCGTGGTGGGCCAGACCGAGGAGCTCGAGGAGATTCGGGAAGCAACGAGTGCAACTGTCAGGCGATACTCGGCCCGTGATATTATCCTCGCCGGGTACGGTGATTCGGGGGAGGCCGCCTACGGGGTCTTGGAGGGAACCAGTTCCACGCTGACGGTCCTCGACAGTAGTGACATCGAGGGTGTCGACGTTGTCGGTGACGCCCGGGATCCAGAGGTCCTCGACAGCGTCGGGATCGCGGACGCCTCAACGCTCCTGATCACTGTCGGCGATGATACGACGGCGATCTTTACGACGCTCATCGCCCGCGATCGAAATCCGGATCTGCAGATCATCGTTCGGGCGAACGAAGACGAAAATGTCCAGAAACTGTACCGGGCTGGCGCTGACTACGTGCAATCGCTCGCGACTGTCAGCGGTCGAATGCTTGCATCGACGGTATTCGAGGACGAGACGGTTCTGGCCTACGATACCCAGATCAACGTGGTCAGGTTCCCGGCCAACGGGCTAGCGAGAGAGGCGCTGACGGCGAGGGATGTACGATCCAGAACGGGGTGTACGGTGGTGGCCATCGTTCGCGATCAAAAATCGATCACGGACTTCGATCCGGACCGATCGCGTTCGAGCCAGCTGATGACATCGTTATCGTCGGGACAGACGAAGCAATCGCTCGCTTCGAACAGCAGTTTCTGAGTGACTGATCAACCGCAAGGAACGCATGGAGCCCGCCACTCAGGGGATTGGATGCGGAATTGAATCATCCCCGGCTTGGACCGTCAGTTCGAACACCATGTCACCCTTCTCGGAGGGAAGTCCCAGCATGTCGTTGATGACCGAAGCGATACCAATGTCCACGCCAAAGCCAATTTCTCCGCAGGAAGCTCCCGCCAGGATCGCTGAGGCCGTACTGGCCTTCAGAGAGTCGACCGGCCGTTACCTGTCCCTCAGCCAGGGTCGCCGTCCCATTGGTACCATCGTACGGTCGTCCCGTCGCGTTCCCGCTCGAGCCACTCGTCAACGAGAGTTCGAGTGGGTCGTGACGGTAGGCGCCAATCTGCTGGTCAGGGTCGTCCAGTTGCGGATCGGAGACGTTGCCACCCCAGGCCGCCGTAAGCTGACAGTCCATGTCTCCCCCACGGGACCCAAAGGGAACTGATATCACGTCGGCAGTCACCGTCCCCCCGATGAGTAAACGCATCTCGAGATCCACATTGGCTGTCCCTGTTCTCAAATCGGCCGTGCCAGCCAGGTCATCGATCAGGAACTCGACCTCGAACTCGAGTGAATCGGCGAAGTCGATCGCATCGAGCTCTTCGGTGTAAATCACGATCGTTGGGAACGTCGTGCTCGTTTTGTGCATCCATGCCAAGTGCCCCAGTCGTAGCATTGATGCTGACGTTCTCGATCCGGTAACACTCGTTTGCGGGTTCGAACGAGATATCGAACGACTGGTTCGTGTCGTTGATGTCCACGGGATCTGGCTCCCAGGTTCCGTTGGGCTGTTGGGTACACCCTGGTAGATCCATATCGGGCAGCCCACCATCACCGCCCGGCAGACCAACCGTCCCGCCATCGACGTACAGGTTCGTCTCCTCGAGCCAATCGACGGTAAAATTCCGGGTATGGTGGGCTGACGAAAGTGTCACAGTCTCGGTCGTGCCATTGGCATTCGGTCCAAATCCAGGTGCCGACACGGTGAGGTCGTAGCTCCGGTCGCTGAGTCCCATCAGGCTGTAGGAGCCATCCGCTTCAAGCGCACGCTCGGTGACGACACGGTCACCCGCTTCGACGATGAGTTCGATACCGGTCGGGTCTGCAACCACGGGGGTCGTCACAACCTGTCCATCGAGTTTGGCCATGCCGAGTTGCGCTGTCGCCTCGCTGGTGTTCGTGGCATTGGCAACCGCGCTCGTGATCGATGCTGCCCTGTCAGTGTGAACGAAGTATCCGCCGAAGGGGTCCAGCACTGGTGTGGCCGCCCCCCACTCCCCACTGCCGACGACATGATGCTCGAAGGGGCCGTCGGGATAGGTATCTGGTCCCGACGGGGTCCCGAATGGACGGGTTATGAGATCGGGGGTGGAGCCCACCGACTCGAGTGGTGTTCCGGCCAACCGGCCAGCCACGAACGTCCACCCCTCATCCAGTTGCAGGGTCTGTGCAGGTGTTTCACGAGACATCCGAACCGTAATCGGAACGGTCGAGGGGCCGCCGGAATCGGTACTCATTGCGAACGCCTCGAGTGGCTCTATCCGGCGCTGGAGATCGGTCACGAGCCGCCAGTTACCGTCCTCGTAGGCAAAGATGGCGGTAACCCCCGCCGTGCCATTGGGGAACAGCGATTCCAGCGTGGCATTCGACGGCCCTGGCACACCGATCGACTGGGTGATCGCCAGTCGCTCGTGATGGTCAGATCGAACGTAATCGGCTCCGTGTCGTTCTCGGCGGCCGCGAGGCCGCTACTGCCCAGGAGGAGGACAACTCCAAGGAGGAAGGCCATGCCGAGGATGCGATACCGATACTGACGATTCATAGCGATGTCTGGTTGTTCAGACCACGTGTCATTCCATCGAAAAAGGTTCTGGCTCTTGGCGGCTCCGGATCAGGGGTCGGGCTGGTTCGACTCCCTGACGAGGTGACCGGCCTCGACGCCACCATCGGCCTCGAGGGCGGCTCCCGACGGGCCGGCAAGCGGAACTGCCGGGCTGCCATCCAACTCCGCGAGCTGCTCACCCACCGCCACCACATCGCCGATCACCGTGACGGCCGGGGGCTCGAGGTCGCTGTTCCTCGCCGTGTCCACGATGGTATCGAGCGTGGCCGAGCCGCGAACTCTCCGGGAAGTGTCGCCCGCTCGATCATCGCGATCGGTGTCTTCCGGTCGACGCCGTGGCTGCGGAGAGCCGAGACGTAATCCGGCAGCCGCGAGACTCCCATGAGCACGACGAGCGTCCCGCCAGCATCGACGGTTCGGGCGAGTGCCTCCCAGTCGAGGGCACTATCCGCCTTGGTTGGGTCCTCGTGACCGGTAACGACGGTCAAACTCGAGGAATGCGATCGATGGGTCAGCGGGATCCCCATGGCTGTTGGGCCAGCAACGGCCGACGAGATACCCGGCACCACCTCGAAGGGGACACCGCTGTCGGCCAGGTGTTCTGCCTCCTCCCCGCCTCGCCCGAAGACCGTCGGATCACCGCCCTTGAGCCGAACGACGTACTTGCCCTGGCGGGCCGCCTCGACCAGTCGCCGGTTGATGTCGGCCTGGGTCGTGCGCCTACCCCGGAGCGCTTGCCGACATCCTCGATGGTTGTCGAGTCCGGAATGGAATCGATGACACCGGCACTCACGAGGGCATCGTGCAAGACGAGATCGGCATCGTCGAGGCGATTCCTGGCCCGAACGGTCAGCGGGTCGGGACTGCCCGGACCGGCTCCGACGATGGAGACGCTGCCGAGCGCCATTAGAACTCACCCCGCTGGGCAGATCGCGTCTGTGTATAGCGAACCCGGTACCGGTTCCCCGGCTCGGCGAGGGCCCCAGGAGCCACCTCGGTATCAACAATTGTCGGTTCCTCCGCTCGCTCAAGATCAGCCACGGCGTGGGTGGCCGACAGCAGAAACGGGCAGGCCTCACGGCACGGAATTGCTGTGACGTCTCCAGAGCAATCCGGAGTGTCTGTTTCGTGGCTCGACCAGCGGCGTTCCCTGACACAACTTCCACAGACGGACTCGATGGCGGCCTCGCGCTCGTTCGCGTCGAGTGCATCAACTTCCGCGTAGATCCCCGATTGCCGGGCAGCCGTTTTATCGAACGATGTGGGCTCGAGTCGTCCGGTTCGGTCTCGATGCCACAGCGCAATTGAGCCGGGATAGACCGCTCGCACGGAACTGACGAGCTCCTGGCCTGAGAGCCCGGCGAGGACCCACCCGGTCGGCAGGCTCTCGGCCCCAGACAGGGGCCGATACTGGCCGTTATCGTCGTGTCGAACATGCTGTCTGAGCGCGCCCGCGTCAGCGAGTGGGGTGAGCTCGTTCACGCCCCGCTCCTCCCTGTGCCGGACACTGAATCCCGATTCGGAGCGGTCGATGACCAGTTCGCCCCACTCGAATGGGGCCTCGAGGGTCGCCAGGAACGCTCGTGCTGGCTGCGTGAGTCCAGTTGAGCTATCTCGATCGATGCTCGCTCCCGCCTCGACAGCCCGCTCGACGATGACATCTGCCACGCGGGGCTCCGTTCCAACGGCCCCCGTGAGGTGGACCAGTCGGCCATCGAGTTCCACTGCTTCACCGACGCCCGGATGGCCAATTGCCTGCGGAATGTCCGTGGTCGTGTGGTAGCCGTCGGCCACGAAGAGTGGAACGACGACCACCTCGGAAGTCGAGATGCGCTCGAGGAGCTGCCCAACGTGAGGTGACTCATCGAGGAAGAGAGACGACCTCGGCCACAGTTCCGGATGCCCTGAGGCGACGTGCATGCGCCTTCGTTGCCAGGGCACTCTGTTCGTTGCGCTCGGTACCGTGACCGACGAGAGCGATCCCGACGTCGCCGCGAGGCCCGGTCGCGGTGGCCTCGATCCGGTCCTGGATCACCGCTCGCAGTGCCACATGGGTCCCCACAGGGTCGGTGTACTGGACGGAGGCATCGCTCTCCCCGAGCTCTCGGGGGAATACCTGGTCGGCGAAGTATCCCTCACTCGTCAGTACTGGTACGACGTAGATCTCCTCGCCCGAGGTCACCGCTTGTGCGTCGTGGAGAGCGGGCGTTTCCTTCCAGAAGACGGTTCGCACCTCCTCGAAGAGCGATTGGCTCCGAATTCGGTCGGCGTGGTCGGTGGAGGGGCGCCGCGGCCTCCGAGTGGTACTGCGAGCCATGCCCAGCGAGGACGAGTGAGGGCAGTCGGGACATCGATTAGTCCTCACCCTTCCTGTGGTCCCGCTCGCCGACACGCTCCCAGGATTTCGGTACATCCCGCCCCGTCCGGGACATCCCGGAGGTGCGCTCTCGTGTCATCCTCGACGACGTCGGTGCCAGCGTCTTCGGCTTCGAACGGAAATTCCTCGATCGAAGAGGACGGCGAATGGCAGACAATCGGTGATGGGCGGTCCGCAGAGGCTTCATTGAGGATGGCTAGTAGTGCCGATATCAAAACACCGGGCACAGGGGCAGTGGTTTCCGCCGGTCAGTCGAACCGGAGATTCTACGCGGGTATCGGTGACGCCCCAATCCAGAGTGCGAGCGGGCCGAGGTGCCAAATCAGCAGACGTAGTCGTATCCATCGCCGGAGTACTCCACCAATCCGGCTGGCAATCTGATAGGTGCCGGGAGTTGTTGCCGGGGAATGGTTCCAGTGGTAGAGAATGCCGCCACGCAGGGGTACATCCCGATGGGACTGCTCGAGCCCTCCATGGAGCGATCTCTGCACGGACAGGTCGAACAGGTGAATGGACAGACCGGCGGGGAAGTCCAATGAACGACGTCGAGCAGTGGAAACAGGAGAAGCACCCGCTCGACGTCGTCGAGGACGTCTACGAGTACGCCGAGGAGGGCCTCACCTTCGAGGAGATCGAGGAGCGAGCCGGCGACGGCGAGTTGGAGCGCCTGAAGTGGGCCGGGATGTACACCCACGGCGTCCACGACGGCTACTTCATGATGCGGACGAAGGTCCCCGGCGGGCGACCGACCCCCGAGCAGGCCGAGGTCATCGGCGAGGTCGCCGAGGAGTACGCCACCGCGCCCGAGGAGCACGGCGGCGAGGAGCAGAACGACATCTGGGGCGACGGCTTCCTCGACATCACGACCCGCCAGGACATCCAGATGCACTGGATCGAGATCGAGGACATGCCGGAGATCTGGGACCGCTACGACGAGGTCGGCCTCACGACGATCCAGGGCTGTGGCGACGGCGCCCGGAACGTCCTCGGCTGTCCGGCCGCCGGGCTCTCGACGACCACGAGTGCTTCGACGCCCAGCCCGTCGTCGACGCCGTCTCGGACTTCTTCACCGGGAACCGCGAGTACGCGAACCTCCCGCGGAAGTTCAAGATGACCATCACGGGCTGTCGCGACGACTGCGCGCAGTCCCAGATCAACGACGTCGGCCTCACGCCGGCGCGGAAGGACGATCGACGGCGAGGACTACTACGGCTTCCACGCCCGCGTCGGCGGCGGCCTCTCGGACGGCCCGCGGATGGCCTCCGACCTCGACGTGTTCGTCCTCCCGGAGGACGCCGTCGAGTTCTGCCGCGCCGTCGCCCAGACGTTCAAGGAGCTCGGCGACCGGAACAACCGCGGCGTCTGCCGGATGCGCTACCTCGTCGAGCAGATGGGCGCCGAGACGTTCGAGGAGGCGGTCCGCGACCGCTGTTCGGTCGACCTGCCGATCGCGGGGCGACGGACCTGACGCGAGGGCTATCGCGGCGACCACGTCGGCGTCCACGATCAGAAACAGGATGGGCTGAAGTACGTCGGCTTCAACGTCATCGGCGGCCGGATGGGCGGCGACGAGTTCGCCGAGGCCGCCAGGGCCGCCAGGAAGTACGGTACCGAGGACGCCACCATCCGCCTGGCGACCGACCAGAACTTCCTCATCAGCCACGTCCCCGAGGAGAGCGTCGGCGACCTGCTCGGCGAGCCCTTCGCCCGCAAGTACGAGCCCGATCCCGGCCCGTTCGCCCGGGGCGCCGTCGGCTGTACCGGCAGCGAGTTCTGCAACTACGGCATCATCGAGACGAAACAGCGGGTCTACAAGTGGGCCAGGGCGCTCGACCGGCGCATCGACACGCCGGAGGACCTCGAGGTCGTCCGGATGCACATGTCGGGCTGTTCGGCCTCCTGTGCCCAGCCACAGATCGCCGACATCGGCTTCCGCGGCGAGACGGTCAAAGTCGACGATCCCGAGGCATCGACGAACGTCGAGGGCGACGCCATCGTCGAGGGCATGGACTTCGGGCTCGGCGGCTCGCTCGGTGCCGACAACGAGTTCCTCGACTGGGTCGAGGACGCCGTGCCCGCCCACGGCCGTGATTCCAGCGCTCGAGGAACTGTTCGCTGCCTTCGCCGAGGAGCGCGAGGAGGACGAGCGGTTCTACCAGTGGTGCCGCCGGGCCGGTGACGACCAGCTGCGCGAGGTGATGCAGCGGGCCGATGCGCCCGTCTCCGAGGGGGTGGCCCACGGTGACTGACGAGGACGACGGCGACCCGAGTCGACCGGACCGTCGGCGTCGCCGACCGGACGGGAGCCGAGACTGCCGACGTCGCTGCCCGGCACCGACGCGAGCGGACGCGACGCGGTCGACCGGCGCGGAGCGCACTGCCGACGACCGGCGACCAGCCCGGCGACGACCACGGACTCGCTGGACCGGCGGTCGGCCTGCGGCTGGGCGGACCGGCCCGCGACGAGCGGACGCCTCGACCGGCCGGCGACGGCTGGCAGCGACGCGCGCCGCCAACGTCTCGACGCCGACGGCGAACTCGGCGACGCTCGAGTTCACGCGAGCCGCCGGCGGACGCGAGCCAGGACGTCGACCGACGGCGCCCCGGACGAGCGCGTCAACGTCCCCGAGGGCGTCGACCTCGACACGCCGACCTACGCGATCCGCCGGGAGATGAACGACATCGCGACGCCCGACGAGAAGACGTGGTTCATGGAGCTCGACGAGGCCGTCATCGACGACGGGCGCTGCATCCAGTGTGGCACCTGCGTCGCCGCCTGTCCCTCGGACTCCATCGGCATCGGCGACGACGACCTGCCGGAGCTCGTCAAGATGTGCACGGGCTGTTCGCTGTGCTGGGACTTCTGTCCCCGCGGCGGGCTGCGCTACGAGCGCCAGTGGAAGATCACCGGCGGCGACGACAACGTCACGGGCGCCGGCGACCCGATCACGGAGTTCTCCGCGAAGGTCGAGGACGACTGGCGCGAGAACGCCCAGGACGGCGGCGTCGTCACGTCGGTGCTCGTCCACCTGCTCGAAGCCGGCGAGATCGACGGCGCGCTCATCGCCACCGAGAGCGACGACGAGCCCTGGAAGGCCGAGTCCTTCCTCGCGACGACGCCCGAGGAGTGCATCGAGAACGCCGGGAGCTTCTACAACCAGACGATGGCGCTGGGCAACCTCGAGCTCGACCAGTGGGCGCACAAGCTCCCGACGGTCCCCTCGAGGAGCTCTCGCTCGCCCTCGTCGGGACGCCCTGTGAGATCGAGGGCATCCGGGCGCTCCAGGACTTCGACTGGGACTACGGCAGCCAGGAGGCGGGCGTCCGCGCGATCGACTACACGATCGCGCTGATGTGTACGAAGAACTTCAACTACCAGCGGCTCATCGGCGAGCAACTCACGGAACAGCGCGGGTATCGACCCCGAGGACATCGGCAAGCTCGACGTCCTCCACGGCAAGATGATGGTCTACGACCACGACGGCGAACTCATCGTCGAGGAGGACATCGAGGACTTCCACGACGCCGCACTCAAGGGCTGTGACGAGTGTGCCGACTTCACGGGCTACTGTGCCGACCTGACCGTCGGCTCGGTCGGCTCGTCCGACGAGTACTCCTCGCGTCATCGTCCGGACCGAGACGGGCCTCGAAGCCTGGGAGCTCACCGAACCCGGACCTGGACTACCACGACCTCGAGGACCGCTCGGCGATCGGCGGGCTCCAGAGCTGGGACAAGAAGAAGGCCTTCGAGTCGCTCGAGCGACCCTTCGACCCGGATGCGCCGCGGTTCATCGACTACACCGACCACGCCGAACAGCTACGGGACCGTGCTAAATCCACACGACGCAGCCCACTGATCGGGGACGAATTTCGGACGGGCGTGAGGTTACTGGTTGTTCCGCTGGAAGCGGTTCCGGAGCAGGATCGCCGTTCCGTTCATCACGAGGAGGGCAATTCAGAGACAGGTACTGAAAACGCGAGAGAGTGCCAGATAACGAGAAATACGTGAGAAATCGAAACCGTATGCTGTCGACCTCACTGTATATACGAACGTTACGAACGAAGCGAAGTTCGAAGTCGAATTGTCGCAATATTCCGTGCACACTCTGCCATTCGAATCATACTTTCGAGAAGGAGAACCAATATGTGAGCATCTTCTGGGGGCCGATTGAAAATTGTTTGATGTACATTCCTCGCCTCTGGAATAACCCGATCACATCGGTCAGAGGCCGAATGGGCGAGATTCGTCGATGCTCCGTTGATAACAAACTCTGAGGTGTCATCGATAACGCGGCGCGTATCTGCACTGATCGACCTCATTTCCGCAATAAGCTCTTCAGAGAGAGCGTGGTCAGTTCGATGATTGTATCTTACAATCTTCACTGAATGATCTGCAATTCGCTCAAGTTCGCGTGCGATTGCGTAGTACTCGAAGAGCTGGGGTCGGGTTCCACCAAGCTGGTCGAGTTCCGCAATCTCGAGAAGCGATCGATTGAAATGACGAGTGATGAGCCAAAAGATGCGATCAGCTTCATCGTCTCGTTTGATGATGTGGTCTGATTCATCTGACTCTCCAACGACGAAGGCCGTTGCAGCTTCGTGCATCGACAGCGTGATAGACTGCAGTTGGAGGAGGGATTGACGCATTGAATTATCACTGACATCTGATAAATACTGTATCGCTGACGGAGCGATCTGTTTCCTCTGAGATCTCGAATCCGATGAGTCAGACGAGTACAGTCGTTGATCGCCCGTCGTTGGGTGGTCGTGAAACCGTCTTCGGCACGAAGCGTGATCCGTTTGAACCCGGCGGAATACGCCGCATGCAGTATCCGGGTGACAATCCGAGGATCCGTATCACTGAATCCAACCTGCGTTGTTGCAAGATCACTGCGTTCCTTTTCATTCCGACGACGGACCACAACATTCATCGGAGTGCATGTAGAGATACGCAGTATCGGCCGCTTCGATATTATGCGTCCTCGCCCACTGAGCAGGGATGGAGACGGTGTAGGTTCCGCCACCCACTTTCTGAATTTTTCTCGTTTCCATCGCTAGTAGATCAGCTCCGGATCACTTTCAACGAGATACAGCGTACGGCCGGCAATATTCACCCCATGATCAGCAACTCGCTCGAGATTCACGGATGGTGAGCAGGTACAACGGATACGTCATCAAGCACCTGTTCGACACTCCACGGATCTCTGCCATGGCCTCCCGTTCGATGAGATCACGAACAACTCGCTTGCTCGCACTATAACAGAGTGAATCGATTTCATCATCCCGTTCGGCAACTCGATAGCAGTAATTCGACATCCTCTGTCGCGTACGCATTGAGCGATTCGGCAACTAATTCGAGGGCCGAGGTCCCGATATCGTGGAGTGCGACATCTGAGACGGATTCCTGCTCTGCTGTAATTGAATATCGGGCGAGATTCGTCGCTAAATCCCCAATTCGCTCGATATCCGTGAGAATCTTGAACGAGGCGGCAATAAATCGTAGGTCACTTGCGACCGGTTGCTGGAGCGCAAGAGATCGATACATGTCGATTCCAGCTCCAAGTACCGTTGATTGATTTCCTCGTCACCTTCGATTACGCTCTTCGCGACCTCAGTATCGGTGTGTTTGAGCGCGGAGAGACTGTTATCAAGTCGCTCTAGCACCAGTTCGCCCAGTTGCTGAACGTCATGCCGAAGTTGGTCGAGAGACTCCTGGAATTTCTGACGGGCCATTCTGTCACCCAAATTTACCGGTGATATAGTCCTCGACGCGCTGGCTCTCTGGATTCTCGAATATCTTGTTCGTGTCGTCGCACTCGGCCAATTCGCCACCGGTAAGGAAGACGGCAGTTCGGTCGGATATCCGAGCCGCCTGCTGCATGTTGTGCGTGACGATCAGGACGGTATACTCCTCGGCCAGGTCGTCGATGAGATCCTCGATTTTCGAGGTGGCGATCGGATCGAGTGCGGAGGCGGGCTCGTCCATCAGGAGGACATCCGGATCGACGGCGATCGCTCGAGCGATACAGAGCCGCTGTTGTTGCCCCCGAGAGATCGAGCGCACTTTTGTCGAGTTGATCCTCGACCTCGTCCCACAGCGCCGCACGCTTGAGCGCTCGCTCGATACGGTCGTCCAAGTCGTCGGTTATCCCCTGAATTCGGAGGCCGTAGGCGACGTTGTCGTAGATGCTCTTGGGGAAGGGGTTGGGATGCTGGAACACCATCCCGATGCGCCGGCGCAGCGCCACCGGGTCGATGTCCTCGCCGTAGATATCGGTCCCACCGAAGAGGAGGTTCGCCCGTCGATGGTCGCGGCATCGACGAGGTCGTTCATTCGATTGACACACCGAAGGAACGTCGATTTGCCACAGCCGGACGGCCCGATAATCGCCGTGACCTGTTGAGACGGGATTTTGAGATCGACACGCTGGAGTGCCGGATCCTGGCCGTAGGAGACTGTCAGGTTTCGAGACTCGATGATACGACTGGCAGTTCCCGAACGGGTCGGTTCGTTCCAGCGCTATCGGTACTCCCGGCGGCCGTTTCTATCGTAAACATGTTCTCTTGGTCACTCATTGGTTACAGGTCTCGGCTCGTATCGGTTCCGTACGACGATCGCAGTCGCGTTCATCAGCAACATCAGTACCAGCAACACGACAGCCGTCGCCGGCACGACGCCGTGTCTGAAAGCGGGATCAACGTTACTGCCGGGCAGCGAAGATCTGCAGCGGAAGCGCCGTCGCACCGAGAACAATCCAGCGGGGGGCGTGTACGTCGTCGTCGCCACCGCGATAATGACAAGCGGCGCGGTCTCACCGATTGCACGAGCGAGTGCCAGGATCGTTCCCGTGAGAATTCCGGGAATAGCTTCCGGAAGGACGACATTCCGAAGGGTCTGCCACCGACTTGCCCCCATTCCGTACGAGGCATCTCGCACTGAGTCCGGCACTGATCGAAGTGCCTCCTGCGCGGACACGACGACGATAGGCAGAATCAGCAATCCAAGCGTTGCCGCAGCAGAAACAACGATTCCGGTGCCGAATCCCAGCGTGTTCCGAAACAGGGCGAGACCAAGCAGCCCGTAGACGACCGATGGGACTCCAGCGAGGTTCGAGATGTTGACTTCCAGTAGCGATGCGAGTCGTCCCCTCCAACCGGCGGCAGGAGCGTACTCTTCGAGATACGTTGCAGCCCCGATACCAACCGGAAACGCCAGTATGGCCATCGTTCCGATGATAATGATGGACCCGACGATCTGGGGATAGACACCTGCATTACTTGCGGTCAGGCCATCCCAGGAATTGAGCAGGAGAGTCGACGTGAGATACCCATCAAGTCCTTGAATACCGAGTTGTCGGTCAATACCTGCACCAAGTACTACGCCACCGAATATGATGAAGGGGCCAAACAGCCCGATTCGGCCCTCGGTCTCAAACAGGATCGTCTCTCCGACGAAGTACCCGACCGGGAATGACGAATGCCGAAAACAGGACGATCCAAAACGAGGGGTCTCGACCCGTTCCGAGGGCAATGGCAGCAAGCATGACCGTCGTCACAAGAACGGTAGCTGCGGCGTACAGTCCACTCCGAGTGGACCGTCGCCGGGCGACGAGAACCCCCAGTATGCCTGCAACAGGGGTGGTGACAATACCGATGTACGCGAGCCATTCGGCGGGACGACTCCAACGAGCGGACGGAGAAGTCCGTAGAGACCGCCAGCGACAGCGATTCCGACGAGAATCGAGACTGGAATTGCCGGACCAGAGTAGGTTCGTTCGTCGGTTACTCGAGCGACCGTGTACACCAGAATCGGCGGGACAGTACCGAAGAAGAGGTAGAGGAGCACGTCATACGGGCTCACCGCATCAGCCACAACGTAGGTCAGGAGGCTCACCGCGAGCGTACCGAACACAACGGCGAACGCCTTGGCATTCACCGATCGGACCGCCGGATGACTGCGGGCATACAACGTGAACGCAGCCGTCGGCGTCACAAGCGTGCCGAAGTAGAGCAGATACCACTGTGCCGACGCGGTCAGTGGTCGGAACGCGTCGAAGGCGATGTAGCCGAATAGGACCAACAGTGCGACGATACCGACGAGGGTCGCACCGACGAGCGCCAGCTCGAAGAGACCCCCTTTGAGACGCTCCAGACGGAGCCCGGTGTCCTGGTGGAGTTTATCGTCGGATTCGTCTTCTGTTGCCATTATTTGTATTCCTCCCTGAACCGCCGTCTAACGAGCTCGGCTAGCACGTTCATCGAGAGCGTAATGATAAACAGCGTCAACCCGAGGGCGAACATCGCCTCGTAGGTTACACCGCCAAGGGAATCCGCACCGGCGATCTGTACCATCGCCGCGGTGATCGTCTGACTCGATTCGGCGAGGTTCCGGAGGACGTTCGGGAAGTACGGCATCTGCGGGCTCATCCCCATTGCCATCGTAACGGCCATCGTTTCCCCGATTGCCCGTGAAATCGCGAGTACGTATGACGCGACGATCCCTGACGTGGCCGCCGGGACCACAATCTTCGTGGAAACGTCGAATTTCGTCGATCCCAGCCCGTAGGCGGCCTCACGGAGACTATCGGGGACTGCAGTCAGGGCGTCCTCGCTGATCGAGGACACCATCGGGATGATCATGATCCCAACCACAATGCTGGCCGACAGCGCGTTGAAGGTCCGCAGAGAGGGCATGACGAGCGTAAACTCGGGAAGCAGCGGAACCCAATCGGGAAGGATCGGAATCGACACCGGAAGAATCCCCTGAAACAGGGGCGTGATGTACACGAGGGCCATGTAGCCGTAGATGACCGTTGGAACACCAGCAAGAATTTCCAGCGCCGGTTTCAGAACCGACCGTGCGCGGTCACTCGCGTATTCACTCAGGTAAATCGCGGCCGCCAGACCGATAGGCAACGCGATCAGCGCCGATAAGACAGTAACGAGAAGCGTCCCGCTCACCAGCGGGAGAACCCCGTATGTACCGTTGATGATCGGGCTCCAGTTCGTCCCGGTGAAAAACGCGACTGGCGAGACTGCCGACCAGAAGGCGAGCGCCCGTCCCGCCAGTGACAGAATAATACCAACAGTCACGAGGATAGTCAGGACCGCGGTGGCGGCTATCATCCGTCCGTACAGTCGCTCCTTCCGGACGACGAATTCGTTCCGTTGGATCGATTGTCCGTCGTCCTGCTCGTTGTTCATAGTGGGTATGAATGAACTGAGTGGCTCTATCCGAGGCAGATCGTCAGTACAGTGGGATTGGCTCGTACTCGTACTCACCCGAACTCGCCGCATCGAGGTTCTCGGTGTTGGCATCCACCATCTCCTGGCTGGCCGGCACGTACCCGATGTCACTGGCGATGTACTCAGCGTCAGACTGGTCGATGTAGAATTGGACGAACTCCTGCAGCGGAGTCTTGTCCTGCAGTTTGTTCATATTGGCGTAGAAGAATAGTGGTCGAGCGAGCGGGTAGTTACCGCTCTGAGCACCCTCCAGACTCGGTTCGACCGGGGCGCTCCCCCCCTCAATGAGGCCGAGGGCTTTGACGCTGTCGGGGTTGTTTGTGTAGTAGGCGAAGGGGAGATAGCCCATCGCGTAGTCGTTGCCGGCCACGCCCTGTGCGATGAGGTTATCCTCCTCCGTCCCTTCGAAGTCCTCCCGAATCTTGTCCTCCTCGCCCATCACGGCACCGGTGAAGTAGTCGAACGTCCCCGAGGTGGTCGCTGCACCGTAGAGGTCGAACGGCTCGTCCGGCCAATCGGAGTTGACATCGCTCCACATCTCGGGGGCGGTGTCGGGCGACCAGATCGTCTCGAGATCCTCGAGGGTGATCGAGTCGATCCAGTCGGCGTTGTTGTTGACGACCACGGTCAGGGCGTCCTGACAGATGAAGAACTCGACCGGTTCGAAGCCGGTGTCCCGGCATCGCTGAACCTCCTCTTGAGAAATCGGTCGACTCGAGTTGTTGATGTCGCTGTCACCGGGGATAAAAACGTTCTCGAAGCCGCCCGAGCTCCCGTCGCGAGTCAGGTTGAAGCCGACCTCGGGGTTGTCCTGGTTGTACCGCCGGCTGACCTCTTGTGCGACCGGATAGACGGTACTGCTACCCGAAATGCGGATATCGCCACCGCCATCTCCACCACAGCCAGCGAGTGCCATCGTGGCAATGGCACCAGTAGAGGCGATGAATGTTCGCCGCGATGTCAGGTCGGACAGCCGCTCTGAATCTTGCGCCATCGACTGAATGCCACCGGAGTACCTATATGGAGCTTGATATGAGTCCTATATCTCCGTCACGAGTCACACGTTCGGGTCATGTGTCATATATAGTGCAAATACTCCTATATAGATATACAGCGGTCAGGTGGTGCACCACATTCCACTGATGAATGAGTGACTGTCATTCCGTCAGGACCAGAGACCACGGTGGCTATGGGCCTCGCCGATCCGTTCGAGGGCGACGATGTACGCCGCCTTTCGCCACGTGACGTCCCGCTCGAGCACCTCCCCCTGGACGTCCGCCTAGGCGGTCAGCATCTCCGCCTCGAGCTCCTCGTTGACCCGCTCTCGGGTCCAGGCGCGTCGGTTGATAATCTGGAGCCACTCGAAGTAGCTGACCGTGACACCCCCGGCGGTAGCGATGATGTCGGGGATGATCGGGACGGCCAGCTCGGTGAGGATCGAATCGGCCACGAACGTCGTCGGACCGTTCGCGCCCTCGAGGGCAGGTCGCTCGCTAATGTGCTGGTAAGTCCCGTCCAGCGCTAGCCTCTGGTAGTCGCGCCGACTCATGCAACACCACCACTCGTCGACGAAGCTGGCAGACTATCACTCGAAAACGGCCCGTCTGAGTTTGGCTTTGAACCTTCGGGCCAGAGCCAAGGGCCGGATTTGAACCGGCGGGGGTTCCGCTCTGCAGGCGGATGCGTTGGGCCGGACTCTGCCACCTTGGCGCAGTCTGCGGGTAGTTGCCGTTTCTGGTTAAGTGTAGCGGTGCCAGCGCTCCCGCTCGTCGATGAAATAAGTATGAGTGGAGGCGGCGAATCGGTGTTCCCAGAGGCTCGCGCACTCCAGTACTCGCCGAAACGCAGGCGGGCTTATCTTCCGTGTTCGGGATGGGTACGGGAGGAACCCCGCCGCTATGGCCGCCTTAACGCCAACTCGTGGAATCGAACCACGATCGAACACCAGTGTTGGTGGTCACAACCGTGTGTATGTGTAGTCCAGTTTGCGCCTGGACCCGTTTCCGGATCCGGTGATCCATGCGTATGAATGGTGGCTCGACCTGTTAGTGCTCGCGGGCTCAACACCTCGTTGCCTCGGTGCGCACACCCCGAGTCTATCGAACTCGTCTTCTACGAGTGGTCTCGGTGGTACCTCTTTTCCAGGTGGGTTTCCGGCTTAGATGCGTTCAGCCGTTACCCCGTGGTGCGTAGCTGCCCGGCACGTGCCCTCTCGGACAACCGGTACACCAGTGGCACCCATTCGTAGTTCCTCTCGTACTATACGAACGTTCCTGTCAGGTACCGTAGCACTCCCAATAGATAGCAGCCGACCTGTCTCACGACGGTCTAAACCCAGCTCACGACCTCCTTTAATAGGCGAACAACCTCACCCTTGCCCGCTTCTGCACGGGCAGGATGGAGGGAACCGACATCGAGGTAGCAAGCCACCCGGTCGATATGTGCTCTTGCGGGTGACGACTCTGTTATCCCTAAGGTAGCTTTTCTGTCAGCAATTGCCCGCATCAAGCGGGCAAATTGGTTCGCTAGACCACGCTTTCGCGTCAGCGTCCGTCGTTGTGCAGGACACTGTCAGGCTTCCATTTGCTCTTGCGCTCTTCCTCGGGTCTCCGACCCGAGTGAGGAAACCTTGGGGCGCGCTCGATATCTTTTCAAGCGCGTACCGCCCCAGTCAAACTGCCCGGCTACCGGTGTCCTCCTCCCGGAGTGAGGGTCACAGTCACCATCGGGTAGTATTTCAGTGATGCCTCGGTGGCCCGCTAGCGCGGGTACCTGTGTAATGGCTCCTACCTATCCTGCACATCAGCGACCATGTCCCAGCGACAGCCTGCAGTAAAGCTCCATAGGGTCTTCGCTTCCCCTTGGGGGTCTCCAGACTCCGCACTGGAACGTACGGTTCACCGGGCCCAACGTTGGGACAGTGACGCTCTCGTTAATCCATTCATGCAAGCCGCTACTGAAGCGGCAAGGTACTACGCTACCTTAAGAGGGTCATAGTTACCCCCGCCGTTGACGGGTCCTTCGTCCTCATTGTACTGAGTGTTCAGATACCCGCACTGGGCAGGATTCAGTGACCGTACGAGTCCTTGCGGATTTGCGGTCACCTATGTTGTTATTAGACAGTCGGAGCGTCCGAGTCACTGCGACCTGCTCGTTTCCCGAGCAGGCATCCCTTATCCCGAACGTACGGGACTAACTTGCCGAATTCCCTAACGTCGGTTGATCCCGACAGGCCTTGGCTTTCGCCGCCATGGGCACCTGTGTCGGATCTCGGTACGGACGGTGTGCTCGTCTTTTCACGGGCTCCAGGTTGACCCAACTTTCGCTATCCCGCCGTTCGTTCGCTTCGTGCCATTACGGCTTCCACGAACTTGGACGGTTCGACCGGGCGAAGGCCCGGCTTGGGCGACCCCAAAGCGTCGACTTTTACTGCACACCGGCACAGGAATATTAACCTGTTTCCCTTTTGTCCCCGTCGAGTTGCGGGGGGACTTAGGACCGGCTAACCCTCAGCTGAACAGCAGTGCTGAGGAACCCTTGCTCGTTCGGCCGTCGGGATTCTCACCCGACTAACGCTGCTACTATGACCAGGATTTTCGTCACCACACGGTCCACACGAGTTCTCACCCGTGCTTCCACCCGAACGGAGCGCCAACCTACGGAATCGCGGTGTTATCCGCGTCGCCAGGTCTCGGTGGTGGACTTGAGCCCCGATCATTTTCGGCGCCTCAAACCTCGGCCGGTAAGCTGTTACGCTTTTCTTAGAGGGTAGCTGCTTCTAAGCTCACCTCCCGGCTGTCTAGGGCTCGGGACCACCTTCGATCGCACTTAGTCCACACTTGGGGACCTTAACCCAGCTCTGGGTTGTCTCCCTCACGGTACACAGACTTACTCCGCGCACCGGACTCCCCGCGTCAACGGCGTCCGTAGGTTCGGAGTTTGACAGAGGGGCTCACTCCTCTCGGAGTCGGATCCCCCAATCGGTCGCTCTACCCCACGGACTACCTCGGCGGAGGTCATGCTTCGACATGTTTCGGTTGGAACCAGCTGTGTCCGGACTCGATGGGCCTTTCACCCCTACACGTAGGTCACGGGAGGGTATTGTAAGACACCAACCCTAACGGGCCTCCACGTGCCTTTCGGCACGCTTCACCTTGCCCACGCGTAGATCGTCCGGTTTCGGGTCGTGCCCGCTTGACTCCCCGCGCTTGAACACGGCGGCCCTCGCAATGCTGCGGCCATGTCGGTTTCCCTATGCCTTCCCCGATGCTCGGGTTAGACTCGCCAAACAGGCACATTCCCTGGTTCGTTTTTCAAAACGTACGACGGAACGTCGGCTCCCTGTGATTCCTACTGCAGGCTCGCGCCTGGGTCGTTTTTCACAGGGCCTTGTACGCCCCGTCGCTCTATCGCCAACTGATTTCAGGCCCTATTGCACCTCCCTTCTCGGGGTGCTTTTCAGCGTTCGCTCACGCTACTTGTTCGCTATCGGTCTCGAGGAGTGTTTAGTCTTCGCAGTCGATGCCCGCGATGTTCACGAGGGATTTCCAACCCCCGCTACTCTGGAACTGACGCACGCCGTACTGGTCTGTGATACGGGGCTATCACCCTGTTTCGCGCTCCATTCCAGGAGACTTCGCACAGACGGTCAGGCGCTGAGAGTCAGTCCGAACACCACATTGCCCGAAGGCTTCGGTTTGGACTGTGTCGCGTTCACTCGCCGTTACTAACGACATCGCGTTTGCTTTCTTTTCCTGCCGGTACTGAGATGTTTCAATTCCCGGCGTTCCCCATTGCGCAAGGCAATTGCGGTGGGGATTCCCATTCGGAGATCCTGAGTTCTTCGCCTCCGTGCGGCTCCCTCAGGCTTATCGCAGCTTGGCACGTCCGTCATCGGCTCTCGAGCCGAGCCATCCACCAGCTGGCACAGTAGCCACGTTCTTCGGATCATCGTGACCCGGTGAACGGGTCCAGTGGACGCCTGGATTGCACGTACACACGGTCTCATCTACACGCCACGATGGTCGTGTATCGACCCTTCCCATCCTCGCTTGCGCGGGGTGGTGCATCGGTCAGAGTCGGATGGAGCGTATCGCCGTCTCCCACTTAAGGAGCGCGATTGCGATCGCATCCGCACATGGACCCACTGGGATTCGAACCCAGGGCATCCTCCTTGCAAAGGAGGCACTCTACCACTGAGCTATGGGCCCACCCCCCGCGGGGCGGTCGGTTAGCCCTGATAGTTCTGAGGTGCCCGGTCGGCCGGGCCGGCGGTCATCGAACGTGACCATAGTTGGGCCGGGGCAGCGCCCCGGTCCCGGTCTGTGGAGGTGATCCAGCCGCAGATTCCCCTACGGCTACCTTGTTACGACTTAAGCCCCCTTGCGAAGCCCAGATTCGACCACCGTTACGGTGGCCTCATCCGGACCTCACTCGGGTGCTTTGACGGGCGGTGTGTGCAAGGAGCAGGGACGTATTCACCGCGCCCTGCTGAGACGCGATTACTACCGAATCCAGCTTCATGTGGGCGAGTTTCAGCCCACAATCCGAACTACGACCGAGTTTCGGAGATTAGCGCCCCCTCTCGGGGTTGCATCCCACTGTCTCGGCCATTGTAGCCCGCGTGTCGCCCAGCACATTCGGGGCATACTGACCTACCGTTGCCCGTTCCTTCCTCCGCTTTGGCAGCGGCAGTCCTCCTAATGTACCCAACTACCACAAGGGTATTGCTGGCAATTAGGAGTGCGGGTCTCGCTCGTTGCCTGACTTAACAGGACGCCTCACGGTACGAGCTGACGGCGGCCATGCACCTCCTCTCAGTAGCTCCAGTAAGCTCGTCACACTGACCTTCACGGCTACTGTCGGTGCTGGTGAGATGTCCGGCGTTGAGTCCAATTAAACCGCAGGCTCCTCCGGTTGTAGTGCTCCCCCGCCAATTCCTTTAAGTTTCATCCTTGCAGACGTACTTCCCAGGCGGTCTCGCTTCACGGCTTCCCTACGGCACAGCGCAGGCTCGTAGCCTGCGCCACACCTAGCGAGACATCGTTTACGGCTAGGACTACCCGGGTATCTAATCCGGTTCGTGACCCTAGCTTTCGTCCCTCACCGTCGGATCCGTCCTCCCGAGGCGCTTTCGCCACCGGTGGTCCGTCCAGGATTACGGGATTTCACTCCTACCCCGGACGTACCCCTCGGGTCTTCCGGTCCCAAGCCGAACAGTTTCCGCCGGACGCCCGCACGTTGAGCGCGTGGATTTCCCGACGGACTTGCTCGGCCGGCTACGGACGCTTTAGGCCCAATAATAGCGGCCATCACTTGGGCTGCCGGTATTACCGCGGCGGCTGGCACCGGTCTTGCCCAGCCCTTATTCCTGTACCTCCTTACGGTACAGAAAAGCGAGGACTGTATGCCCTCGCACTCGGAGTCCCCCTATCGCACTGTCGTGCAGTGTAAAGGTTTCGCGCCTGCTGCGCCCCGTAGGGCCCGGTATCTTGTCTCAGATACCGTCTCCGGGCTCTTGCTCTCACAACCCGTACCGATTATTGGCACGGTGGGCCGTTACCCCACCGTCTACCTAATCGGCCGCAGCCACATCCTGTGGCGCCGGAGCGTTTCGAGCTCGCCGCCATTCCAGGCATGGAGTCGTATGCGGGATTAGCCTCAGTTTCCCGAGGTTATTCCGCTCCACAGGGTAGTTTGGCCACGTGTTACTGAGCTATCTGCCACGAGTCTGAACTCGTGCGACTAGCATGGCTAAATCGGACTCCAATAGCAATGACCTCCGGCAGGATCAACCGGAATGCTATTCCCCGGCAAAGCCGGGGAGGTTTGGCGGTGAATGTTATGATGCACACTCACACATTGGTCCGTTCGGTGAACCGGATCGGACCGACCGATCGGGTGTCACCGAACTATCAGGGCTAACATCAGATCCCATCTGTACGGCGGACCGCAGGGGTGGAATCCTCATTTCCTTCGGACAGATTTCTACGCCACGATGGGTACTTAACCCCTTCGGGGTTGCCGTCCGAGCTGGCGGGGCGAATCGCCTCGCCTGTTCGCACTTCTGTCGAAGTGGCACTGACACCATAAGGGCGTCGGACCGATGCCGCCTCGCCATGGGCTACCATGGCAGTGTCGCGCGGGCGGAGGACGATCAATCATCCCGTCCGTACAGATGTGGTCCGATCGTGTGGTACCCGCGCTGCTAGGGGTAGCCGGTCGGATTCAAAGAGTCTGCCGTTCGGGGAACCGAATATCCTATGGCCATGCCGTCTGAACGGTGGCAGTGAATGGTCAGGGATGGCAGCGCACCGGCCCAGTCAACGGAGATCGAGCCGGTATGCTCGGCCCTCGACGACGAGGACTGTCGAACGATCATCCGCACGCTCGAGGAACCGATGACCGCCGCGGAGCTCGACGGCCGGTGTGACATCCCCCAGTCGACGCTCTACCGGAAGCTCGAGGTCCTGACCGAGGCCTCCCTGCTCGAGGAATCGACCGAGATCCGCCAGGACGGCCACCACGCCAGTCGCTATGCCGTCTCCTTCCAGGAGATCCGGATTGCCGTCGATACCGACCGCGAGTTCACGGTTGCGATCGAGCGGCCACCACGGACGGCCGACGAACGCCTCGCCCACCTGTGGTCGGAGGTGCGCAGAGAAACATGAGTCCACAGACCCCACTGTCGGAAGTTACCGTCGTGATCGCCATCATCAAGACACTGCTTTTGCTCACCGGCGGGATCATCTCCTACCTGGCGTTCAAGGCCTACCGCCGAACGGGGGAGCGTTCGCTGGGGCTGCTCGCGAGTGGTTTCGGGCTCGTGACGGTCGGGCTCGTCGGGGCGGGGCTGCTCTACGAGGTCCTCGATGTGGCCCTGGCCACCGGCATCCTGCTCGAGAGTGCGCTTGCGCTCGTGGGCTTTCTCGTCATCGCCTACTCGCTGTACGTCCAGTAGCTACCGGTTGAGAGTGTGGATCGCGCGATCGAGCGCATTCTCGGCGGCCTCCATGACCGCCTCAGAGCGGGTTGGATGGGTGTGAACCGTCCCGACGAGATCCTCGAGCGTCGCCCCCAGCTCGATGGCGAGGCCGATCTCCGCGATCAGCTCGGAGGCCTCCGTGCCCACGATCTGGCCCCCAAGGATGTACCCCTCAGTCGCGTCAGCCACGATGGTGACCTGCCCCTCGGGTCGACCCGTGGAGAGCGCCCGGCCGCTGGCCCGGAACGGGAACGTGCCAACGACTGGATCGAAGCCTGCCGACTCTGCTTCAGCCTCGGTCTGGCCGACGGTCGCGATCTCGGGGTCGGTGAAGACGACCGTCGGGACCGCCTGCGGGTCGGCCGGCAGCGGTTCGTCCGCGATGGCCGCCGCCGCGATTCGGCCGTCGTGCATCCCGGCATGGGCGAGCATCGGCTCACCCGCGACGTCACCGACCGCGTAGATGTGGTCGTGTGCCGTCCGGCCGGTGGCATCAGTTTCGAGGAACCCGTCGGGTGACGGTTCGAGGTTGATCGCCCCAAGGCCGAGCGTGTCCGTGACAGGTTCACGGCCGACGGCCACCAGGACACAGTCCGTGGCGTGGGTCTCCGTCTCGCCCTCCTCGGTCGTGGTCTCGACCCGGGCCGTCTCGCCCGTTCGCTCCACTCCCTCGACCGTGCATCCGCACTCGACGTCGATACCGAGGTCGTTCGCGCGGCGGGCGACCGGCCGCGTAACCGCGTCGTCGTAGGCGGGCAGGATGGCATCGAGTTGCTCGAGCACGGTCACGTCGGTGCCCAGCTTCGCGAAAACACTCGCCAGCTCCATGCCGATGTATCCCCCGCCGACAACGACCATCGAGTCGGGGATTGCCTCAAGCGTCAAGGCCCGGCGAGAGTCGATGACAACCTCCCCGTCGAACGGGACGGTTGGGAGTTCGATGGGTCGGGAACCGGTCGCGATCACGGCGTGGTCGAACTCCAGGGTCGACGATCCCTGGCCCTCGCCAGCGCCGGCGATGCGGGCGGTGTGCTCGTCGGCGAACCGGGCCGTCCCCTCCACCAGGTTCACGCTGTTGGCCTTGCAGAGGCGATCGATGCCCGTCGTGAGCTGGTCGACCACCCCATCCTTCCACTCGACCATGCCGGCCAGATCGACCGCCGGGTCGGCGTGGATGCCCCGGTCCTCGGCGGTCGCAGCAGTGTGGGCGACGTCAGTCGCGTCGATCAGGGCCTTCGAGGGGATGCAGCCATGGTTGAGGCAGGTCCCCCCGGGCTCGGCTCGCTCAACGAGGGTGACTTCGATTCCATACTGGGCCGCCCGAATGGCCGTCACGTAGCCGGCGGGACCGGCACCGATGACCAGAAGCGTCGTACTCGAGGTGATATCACCAACGACCATGTGTCACTCCATGAGGAGCAACTCGGGGTGGGCGAGATGCTCCATGACCGTGTTCGTAAACTGTGCAGCCGTCGCCCCGTCCACGAGTCGATGGTCGAAGGACAGTGAGAGGGGCATGACCCAGCGTGGTTCGACCGATGCAGCCCCAGTCGGGTCCTCGACGACCCAGGGCCGCCGGTCGATCGCCCCCACGGCGAGAATGCCGGTCTCGGGTGGGTTGAGCAGGGGCGTGGCGTACTCGCCACCGATCGCTCCGACGTTCGTCACCGTGAACGTCGATCCCTGCAGGAATTCCGGATCGACCGTTCGCTCCCGGACCCGTTCGATCAGCCCCGCGAGTTCCTCGGCGAGGGCTGGCAGTCCCTTTCGATCGACGTGCTCGAGGACGGGCACCATCAATCCCACGTCGGTCGCAGTCGCCACCCCGAGATTGTAGTCGTTGCGGTAGACAATCTCCTCGGCCTCGAGATCCAGTCGGGCGTTCAGGATCGGATAGGCCTCCAGCCCGGCGACGACGGCCCGCAGGATGAACGGCAGGGTAGGCTGAGGTCAACCTCGAGGGCCCCCTGCAACTGCTCCCGGACCTCGACGCAGGCGCGTGACGTCGACGGAGTCGTGGTGCGTGACGTGGGCGGCGGTGTTGACGCGATTCGACCATGCGCTCGGCGATCGTCCGGCGCACGCCGCGGAACGGTTCGCGAAGGTCCCCCGTCGAGGTCGGGGCCGGCTCGCCCTCGGCGAAGGAGCGAACTGCGTCGGGGCTGACGTAGGCCTCGCCCTCGCGTGTGGCGTCGGTCGGGACGGCATCGATATCGACACCGAGCTCGCGGGCGAGGCCGCGGGCGGCGGGCGTCGCTCGAGTTCGCTCGCGATTGGCCTGACCGGTGGTCCGCCGGGGTGGCTCGGTCGCTGGCTCACCGTGAAGTGCCGTCTGAATATCCGCAGTCGTCGGTCGGCCGCCGGGGCCGGATCCGGCGAGTGACTCGAGGTCGAGGTCGGCCTCCCGGGCCGCCTGGCGAACGTGTGGTGGGGCAAAGATCCGGCTCGAGGAAGCCGGGTCCGCGTCGGGGGTCTCACCTGTATCCGCCGGCGCCTCTCCTTCGACGTCGATTCGAATCAGCGGGGTCCCGACGGGGACGACGTCGCCCTCCTCCACGAGCTGAGTCGTGACGGTGCCCGCGACGGGTGAGGGCAGCTCGACGAGGGCCTTGTCGGTCTCGACCTCGGCGAGCGGCTGGTCCTCCTCGACGGTGTCGCCGGGCTCGACGTGCCACGGCGACGAGTTCGCCCTCGGCGACCCCCTCGCCGACGTCCGGGAGCTCGAACTCGAAGGCCATGGCTCAGAACTCGACGGCCTCGCGGATGCCGTCTTCGATGCGGGCGGGCTCGGGGAGGTAGTAGTCCTCCAGGGCGTACAGCGGGAACGGGCACGTCGAAGCCCGTCACCCGCCCGATCGGCGCCTCCTGGTAGAGCAGGGCCTCCTCCTGGATCGTCGCGATGAGCTCCGCCGGCCAGCCCGCCGGTCTTGGGCGCCTCGTGGACGACGACGGCCCGGCCGGTCTTCTCGAAGGACTCGACGATGGTCTCCTCGTCCAGCGGCGAGAGCGTCCGGAGGTCGACCACCTCGACGTCGATGCCCTCCTCGGCGAGGTTCTCGGCGGCCTCCAGCGTCGGGCGGGTCATCGCGCCCCAGGTGAAGACGGAGACGTCCGCTCCCTCCCGGCGGACCGCCGCCTCGCCCAGCGGCACGGTGTAGGTTTCCGTCGGGCACCGGCCTCGCGGAACGCCCGGTAGATGCAGCTTCGGTTCGAGGAAGATCGACCGGGTCGGGGTCGCGGATCGCGCGACGCGAGCAGGCCCCTTCGTGTCGTGCGGGCGTCGAGGGGACGACGACCTTCAGCCCGGGCTGGTGGACGAAGAACGCCTCCGTGGACTCGGAGTGGTGTTCCGGCGCGCGGATGCCGCCGCCGTAGGGCGCCCGGATCGTCAGCGGGCAGGTGAATCGACCGCGACTGCGCGTGCGCAGGCGGGCGGCGTGGGAGACGATCTGGTCGAAGGCGGGGTAGATGAAGCCCATGAACTGGATCTCGGCGACCGGCCGCAGGCCGTAGGCCGCCATGCCGATGGCGGTGCCGACGATGCCCGACTCCGCCAGCGGCGTGTCGATGACGCGGTCGGCGCCGAACTCCTCGAAGAGCCCCTGCGTCGCGCGGAAGACGCCGCCGTTCTCGCCGACGTCCTCGCCCATGACGACGCACGTCGTCGTCGCGCGCCATCTCGCCGTAGAGCGCCGTCCCGGACCGCCTGGACGAGCGTGAGTCTCGTGGCGTTCCGCGCTCCGGTCTCGGTGTCGCTCACGTCTCCAGGAGCGCCTCGTCGCCGTGGCGCGTCGCGGAGCGTCTCGAGGTACTCGCAGCTGTTCGCTCGAGGCGTCTGGGCATCTCCGCGTAGACGTGGGCGAAGATCTCCGCCGGATCCGGCTGGTCGACGGCCTCGGCGGCCTCGATGGCCGTCGGCGACCTCGTCCTCGATCGGCGTCCTCGATGGCCTCGATCCGCTCGTCGTCGAGCAGGTCGCGGTCCCGGAGGAACGACTCCATGCGCGGGATGGGATCCTTGCGCCGCCAGCGTCTCGACCTCCTCGTCGTCGCGGTAGACCGACGGGGTCGTCGGCGGTCGTGTGGGCGCCGAAGCGGTACTGGACCGCCTCGATCAGCGTCGGGCGCGGCGCGTCGGCTCGCGGGGGTCGCGGCGCCTTCTCGACGGCCTGCCGGGTGACCTGGTAGACCGCGAGCGGGTCCATCCCGTCGACCTGGACGCCCTCGAAGCCGTAGGCCGTGGCCTTCTGGGCGAGCGTCTCGCTGGCGGTCTGGCGCTCCCGGGGGACCGAGATGGCCCACTGGTTGTTGTTACAGAAGAAGACCGCCGGGACGTCGAACACGCCGGCGAAGTTCAGCCCCTCGTGGAAGTCGCCCTCGCTGGTCGCGCCGTCGCCGAAGTAACAGAGGAACGACCTCGTCGTCGCCCTGGAGCTTCGACGGCCCACGCCGCCCCGGTCGCGTGGGGAATCTGCGTCGCGATGGGGACCGCGACCGGGAACACGTTGACGTCCTCGGGCGTCGGCGTTGCCCGACTCGTGGCCCATCCAGTACAGCAGGATTCGCTCAAGCGAGAGCCCCCGGACGATCGCGCTCGCGTGTTCCCGGTAGCTCGGAAAGATCCAGTCCTCCTCCCGGAGCGCGTGGGCGCTGCCGACCTGGGCGGCCTCCTGGCCGGCCATCGGCGGATAGGTGCCCATCCGGCCCTGGCGCTGCAGGCTGACGGCGCGCTGGTCGAAGTGCCGGGCCAGCTTGCATCTCGCCGGTACATCGTCGACGAGGGTCGTCGTCGTCGAGGTCGGGGACCGTCGCCCCCTCGCGCACCTGCCCGTCCTCGTCGAGAATCTGCACGCGGTCTCCCGGATCGCGATGCAGCGAACTCACGGTCGGGCCCTCCGGTTCATGTGATTGTGTACCGGCGCTGACGGTAAAGTCCTTTCGTAAAATATTTCACTATCGACGCTAATGTTTCGATTTCGTACCTGCGATTTGGACTGTGATGGTAGCGATTTGGGTGATTGGTTGATTTTATCGCTGAAGTGGTCGAAGAATGTGGAACTTTATCGGTCGCCGGGCCGCCCGGCGAGCTGCACTCCGGTGACTGACCGCGTTCGACTGCTTCCACGAACAGCTCGCCCGCCCGGTAGGACGATCGAACGAGTGGGCCGCTGGCACAGTAGAGAAACGAGAGATCTCGTTCGGCCACCTGCCGCCACGTCTCGAACGTGTGTGGGTGGACGAATCGCTCGACGTGGCAGGTGGTCCGTCGAGGGCTGGAGGTACTGCCCGAGCGTGACGACGTCGACGCCCGGCAGTCCGGCAGTCCTCGAGTGTGCGGTAGACCTCGTGAGGGTACTCTCCGAGCCCGAGCATGATCGAGGTCTTCGCATACGCGTCGGCGGCCGCTGCCTGCTCGAGTACTGCCAGACTCTGCTCGTAGCCCGCCCGGGAATCCCGGACCGACCCCTGGAGGCGCTCGACGGTCTCCACGTTGTGGGCGACCACGTCAGGGCCGGCATCGATGACCGTCTGGACGAGGGTGTCTCGCCCTGGAAGTCCGGGATGAGGACCTCCACCAGTGTCGAGGGCTGGCGCCGCTTGATCGCCCTGATGGTCTCGGCGAAGTGTGGTGCGCCCTGGGCCGGAAGGTCGTCCCGGTCGACACTCGTGAGCACGACGTAGTCCAGTCCAATATCGGCGACCGCCCCCGCGACGTTTTCCGGCTCGTCCGGGTCGAGCGGTGTCCCTCCGCCTGTGTCGACGTCACAGAAGCCACAGCTCCGGGTGCACGTATCACCCATGAGCATGAAGGTGGCCGTGCCGCCTCGACCATCTGATCCGCCCGACCAGCACTCCCCTAGGTTGGGGCAGTTGGCCTCCTCACAGACAGTGTGTAAATTCCGCTCGCGGAGTGTCGCCCGAATGTCGGAAAACGACCGGCCCGATGGGCGCTGAACGCGGAGCCAGTCAGGCTTTCGGGCACTGCTCATGGGGTCCCCAGGGGTGGTGAGACAAAAATCGTGGCGCTTCTCACGACGGGAAGGCCCGCTGCTCGCGCGGCGGAATAAGGAAGTTGCCGCGCCGGCGCGTGGAGAGGTACTGGAGAATGCCGTTGTTCTTGGCCTCTTTGACCGCTCCCTCGCCGTCCAGCTCACGGCCCTCCATGGCGAGACGGAGGCGGCGGAAGTCCTCGAAATCCCGCTGCAGCGAGACGAAGACGATCCCGGCCTCCATGTTGTCATCCGAGTTGACGTCCCGGCGCAGGATTGGGGGTCGCCCATCCTCACGGAGGTGGGCCATCTTCTGAGCGTGGCCGACGACATTATGCTCGCGAGCCACCGAGGCGAGCGCTTCGGGATCCACCGACTCGACCTCGTTGTAATCCTCGAGGTTCAGCCCAGCGGGTCCGACTGTATCCGGGTCGATCGTGGGCGAAAAGAGCCGGTCGACCTGGCCCTCGTGGTCCCGCTCGAACCAGTTGGCCAGTGTCAGGTTGATCAGCGAAACCTGCTTGGTGGTGCCCCCGGCGAATCGCCCCTCCTGAAGCGTGACCCGGTCTTCAGTCGCCTGGTTCTGGCGCAGTGCCGATCGGAAGTCCATGAAGAACGGGGCCTGCTCGTGGAGGACACCAGTGGGCATTCCCTGCAGACGGCCGTTTCGCTCTTTGGGCAGGCCAGCTCCGAAGAATCCGGTCCGACGGGAGCGTCGCTCGAATAGACCGTCTATCGGCCTCACCGAGACATCGTTTGCTACACTCGTTCCGAACAGCGCCTCCTCGGCGCCGAGAACCGCTGCCGGCCGGTCGCTGGAGAGGTGGAGAAAGCAGTCGGCGGTGTCGGTCGCGACGTTCTCCCCGGGAACGAACGGCTCCGGCTCGGGGAGATCGATACCCTCGAGCGAGAAGCGAATCGCTCGAAGTATCGCGGGGAATACCCCAGGGAGAACAGGAGCCCCTCGTTGGAGGCTTCATACGCGCGCTCGATATCGGTCAGTGCCTCCTCGAGCTGGACACGGTCGGCCGCCCGATCGGCCCCGATGTACTCCATTGAGAGGTACACGTGGTGGGATGGCATCAGGAAATTTCCGTGCTCGTCCTGGCGGACTCGATCGTTCCAGGCATGCTGTCGGGGTGGTCGGTTGGCTGGGTCGCCTGTCGGGATGGGGCCAGTGGACGATTCCTCGAGACAGGCCGCGAGTGCCCCGGCTCCACCGGCTGCGACGAGACTGCGGAGGACCGCTCTACGCTGCATCTCGATAGGGGTTACGGCAAACAGGGCATAGATGTGTCGGAGTACTCGCGAGCGTCTCGAAACGACTAACCGGTGGGACTCACCAGCACTCATGCATGGACAGACGGCAGTTTCTTGCAGTCGGTGGAGGGGTCTCGGTGTTGTTCCTGGCCGGATGCTCAGGGGAGGAGGAAGCGCCTCGAGAACCCGCACCAGACGGATGGTTCGAGGGGGTCCGAAACTACGATGGGTTCGAGGATCATACCGGTGAGGACCAGGTCACAGTACTCGTAGGAGCCGGCGAGGGTGGCACGTCATTCGAGCCGCCCGCGATATCGGTCTCGCCCGGAACGACCGTCGTATACGAATGGACTGGCCGAGGGGGTGGCCACAATGTCGAAGACCCGAACGAGGATGGTCAAATCCCGAGGGCGTCATCGAATCGGAACTCCATACCTGGGAACGCGAATTCTCCGAGCCGGGGACTCATCGCTACCAGTGCTGGCCCCACGTTGGTATCGGGATGAAAGGTGCTGTTTTCGTGGACGCGTATGCCGATGACGCAGACGGTAGTTCGAATGAATCGGCAAACGAGACAGGCAGTACCGAGTAGTGCCAGCCTGCGGGAAAACCATTCACAGTTAAAGGCTATCCGTTCTAACACATTGGGAGAGAATGAATATCAATCGCCGACAGGTACTGAAGGGGAGTGTAGCAACAGCCGGGTTAGGCGCCCTGGGATTCGTGGGCACAGGATCCGGTCAAGGGCCCGACGTCTCACGATCTGCCGACTGGGGCGAGCAGGACCCGCCGGTTCCGTACGACGACTATAACGTCCACCGCGTGGCCAAGGACGGGAGCGGGGACTACGAGGAGATTCAGGCCGCCGTCAACGCAGCCGAAGAGCAGGATCTAATCCTGATCGAACCCGGACAGTACTACGAGAATGTCCGGGTCAACAGCCCCTCGAAACTAACGATACGGGGCACCTCGAGGGACGAGGTGATCATCGACGGTGAGTACAGCGGCTACACCGGGATCGAAATTACTGCCGACGACGTGGTTGTCGAAAATCTCACCGTGCGACGCTGCACCTACGGTGTCTACTGGACAGGCGTCGAGGGGTACCGCGGGAGTCACCTCGTGGCTAACAACTGTACCGGCGAGAATTCCCACGGCTACGGGATCTACGCGTTCAACTCCCGGTACGGCCGATTCGAGTACTGCTATGCATCGGGATCTGACGATGCAGGCTTTTACATCGGCGAGTCCCAGCCGGCGGACGCGGTCATCAGCGACTGTATCGCCGAGAACAATGCCATGGGCTACTCGGGAACGAACGCCGTGGCAATCTGGTCATCAAGGATTCCGAGTGGCGCAACAACATGTCCGGGCTGATCCCAAACACCCTGGACTCCCAGAAGGGGGCACCACAGGGACATATCGCCGGCGGGATCCGAATCGAGAATAACGACATTCACGACAACAACAACCTGAACGCGCCGGCGTACTCACTGGCCTATGCGGTCTACGGAACTGGTATCAGTGTTGTCGGCGGCGTGCAGAACGATATCGTCGACAACAACGTCTCCAATCAGCAGAAGTACGGCATCGTCGTGGGCCCGATGCCGGATCAGAACTTCTACCAGCCGGAGGATAACGCGGTAATGCGCAATACGGTCAAGGATAGCGGGCGGGCTGACCTGGCGCTCTCTGCACCGGCGTCGAACAATCGATTCGCAGAAAACGAGTTCGACACCTCCAGACCCATGATGATCGAACGCAGTGACGGGAGTTTTCGGGACCCGTACATCTTCCTGCAGATGTTCAAGGACTACATTCAGGGAGAAAGTGGCGGCAAATTCCTGCATGGCGAAACCGCAGACCAGCCGCTCCCGGATGAGGAAACACTGGGCGAGCTGCCGGAGATGGAGGATCCAGAGAATGAGCCGCCGAAGTCACCGATCGGGGGGCGAGCATGACTGACGAACTTGATCCCAAACTGATTGCTGGGACCGTTGTCGGTGCGGTCTTGCTCGGGCTCTATGCAGCCTGGATTGCGGCCGACCTTCTCGCGCGCTGGCTCACCTTCGGAATCGTTGCCATCGGGGCCGGCTACGTGCTCTTTTCGAAAGAGGAAATCCGGGGGCAGTTCGTGTATGCCGCCTATGTATTCGCCGGGCTGTTGGTGCTCACTCCGGTTTTCATGGTTATGCCCGACGTGCTCTCCGCAGAGGCATACGGGCGGACAGCGACGGAGCTAATCTTCCTGGGGTGGAATTTCTACATGCTGCTCGATCTTCGCCGTACCGGCTGCGATCCTGGCGTACGTCGCCTACCGGGTTAGCGGGGGAATGGGCGTCGTCCAGCGGGTCCAGGACGCCCGATCCACCCAGTAGCGGGCACATACTCAACCGGCGGCATTGTCTACCCGATACTCGGGATGGCCCAACAGCATGCTGGAAATCCCGAGCGGGTCCACCTCGGAGAGCAGGACGAGGTCGTCTGGCAGAGTCGACCGCACACGATCGCCCTCGGCCAGGGTTTTCTCTGGGGATCGTGATCTTCCTGCTGAGGACTTCTCGCCACATGGTTTCTTGGACCGGAAATCGGCCAGGCCGCCTTGATACTCGGCGGACTCATCATACTCTCGGGGCTTGTCCTGGCGGCCGGTTCGGTGCTCGTGTGGATGAACACGACATACGTGGTAACCAGCACGGATATCTACGCCAAGCGCGGGATCGTCTCCCGCGAGATTTCCCGAGATTCGGCTCGAGCGCATCCAGAACACCGAGTCTCGAGCAGCCTCGATCGCCGGGCGAATTCTTGGCTATGGCACCCTCGCCATCTACACGGCGGGCTCCGATTCTCCCGAGCTAACCTTCGATCGGGTGCCCCACCCCCGGCGAGCGAGCGCAGTCGTCTCCAAGCAGATCGGTTGAGGGAAACGACTTTGGTCGGTGGGGTCAGCGGATACAGCAATGGAGGTCGCCCAGGTCCTCCCCGACTTTGCGGAGGCCTTCGCGATTCGACCGGGTTCAACCGAATGCAGCGAGAGGCCCTCCCCGCCCTACTCGAGAGTGACGCGAACGTCGTCGCGAGTGCCCCGACGGCCTCCGGGAAGACCGCCCTGGCAGAACTCGCGATGTGCAAGACCATCGCGGCCGGTGGGACCGCGCTCTTTCTGGCCCCCTTGCGGGCGCTCACCAACGAGAAGGAAAGTGAGTGGGACCGCTTCGAGGAACTGGACCACTCGGTCTACGTCGTCACCGGTGAGCGCGATCTCAACCCCCGACGGGCGAGACGGGCCGACATCCTCGTGATGACCCCGGAGAAGCTCGACTCGGCGACCCGGAAGTACGACTCGCGACGATACGACTTCGTGACCGACATCGATCTCTGCGTGATCGACGAGGTCCACCTCCTCGATGCAGACCGGCGAGGGTCGGTCCTCGAGGTGACCATCGCCCGCCTCCGGACGCCTCTGTTCACCACGGATCGTGGCCTCTCGGCGACCATGCCGAACGTCGAGGACGTCGCCGCGCTGGCTGGATGCACCGCCGGAGGCAACATTCTCAGTTCGGGCCGGAGTACCGGCCGGTCGACCTCACGGCGGGCGTGAAGACCTACACGCATGGTGAGAACGCGTTCGCCGACAAGTACCGACGATTACACCGGCCCTCGACCTCGCCGAAGCCGCATCTCACAGACGATGGGCAGGCGCTCGTCGTTCGTCGCGTCGCGACGTGATACCGTAGAGGCGGCCTCGAAGGCGAGCGAGGAACTGGCCGACCGCTCGGTCGATGTCGGGGATCGCGGCGACATCGAGTTCCACGAGCAGACCCAACAGCTCGACGACGAACGGCTCCGAACGTGTGTCCTCGATGGGGTAGCCTATCACAACGCAGGGCTCTCGCGGAACGACCAGATCTGATCGAGCGCGTGGTTCCGGAAGGGCCACATCGGACCTCTCTGTTCTCGACAACGACACTCGCGTGGGGGGTGAACCTGCCGCGCCCGCTGTGTCGGTCATCCGGGACACGAAACTCCACGACCCGCTCGAGGGCGAGGTCGACATGAGCCCTCCATCGATGTCCTCCAGATGCTCGGGCGCGCCGGTCGACCCGGACGTACGACGACGTCGGCTACGGCTGGGTCATCTGTGATCAGCCGCGGAGGCCGACCGCTACCGGCAGCTCCTCGAGAATGGCAAGGCAGATCGAATCGCAGGCTCGGCGACGCCCTCGATGTCCACCTGAACGCCGAGATCGCCATGGGGACGATCGCGGTGGCTGGAGGACGCCATGGCCTGGCTCGAGACCACCTACTACTACGTCCGGGGCCAGAGTCGCCCCGACAGGTACGACTTTCCCGGACTGCGCGGCCGCGTCCGCGACGTCCTCGATACGCTCGTCGATCGTGGGTTCGCCACGGTGGACGACGACCTCACGATCGAGCCGACACGGATGGGCATTCTGACCTCCCGGTACTGACCTGTCCAGCTCGGCGACCGGCGACGCGCTTTCACGACCTCTGTCGTAGCTCCGTAATCGACGACCGGGCCATCCTCGAGGCGGTGGCCGGCGCGGCCGAGATCGAGGCTGGTCTGGCCCGCCAGAGCGACCGGGACGTCATCGATCGCGATCCTCGGCGAAGCGGTGCCCGACGATTTCTCCCCGTGGCCAGCAGAAGGTGCTCGCCATCCTCCAGGGGGCGGCGGCCGGGGCAGCCGCTGACAGACCCTCGGCTCCGACGCCTGGATCATCCGACGCAATGCCGGCCGGCTGCTCGTCGGCCCTCCGGAGCCTTCCTCGTAGCGGTTCGCGAGCGGCCGGGCCGCCAACCTGGCGAGTCAGCGTCGAGGCCCGGGTCGAACACGGCGTCGGCCTCAGATTCCGGCGTTGCCGGCCCTGACAGGCGGATCGATGGAGTCGGGCCCGGCCGGGCGAAGCAAGCTCGTCTGCTGAGGGGATCGACACGCCCGCCGCCGTCCGGTCGGCGGGCGAGGCCGGGCTGCAGGACGCCGGCCTCTCCGCAGGCGTCGCCGCGGCCGTCCTGGAGAGTGCAGCAGCAGCTGCCGGTTCCTCGCCAGAGGTCACTCGAGGACAGTCCGTCCCGGAGACGATTCGGCGCGGAGCCAACGACCTGCAGGACGTCACAGTCACGGAACGAGGGTGCGTCGGCCCGCGTCGGAATCACCGTCGACCGTCAACGGCGTGGCGATCGACGACGACCACCGAGCACCTGGGCTGGAGCCACCACCGTACCGGTCGGGGTCTTCGGCGCCGACGGCGAGGGGCGAGCTCGGCGTCCGCAGCCGTCGAGGTCGCCCCGCACGGGGCTGCCCCTCGAGCCGGTTGAGTCGACCCGAACCGTCCGCGTGGTCGACGAGGCCGGCGTTTAAATCCGATCGGGGGGCGAGGGCGGCCATGGCATCCGAGACGATTCGCGTGCTGTCCGCCGACTGTACCGTGACCATTGATGCGACGGACCGGCAGGAGTATCGCGGCCAGGTTCTCGCCCTGGTGAAACCCGACAACACGGTGTTGATCCACGACGATGCCAGTGGCTACCAGCCCGTCGCCTGGCTGACTCGGGCCGACGGCGTCATGGCCGACCGGGACGGCGCCGGGAGAGCGAGCCCTCGTCGCACGGAAGGACGGGCGGCAGCGGCGAAGCTGCGTCGCCCACGGGGACGCGAGACGACTCGAGCGAATACCCCGCGTGACCGCCGCCGGGGCGCCGGTCGGCCGTCTGTCCGGACTGCGACGGCAGTCTCGGTGCACGTCGGACGGGGTCTACTGTCTCTCCTGTGGTGATCACTACGGCATTCCTGCGGATGCCGACCTCCTCGATCGGTCGTGTGAGTGTGGGCTTCCGCGGATGCGCGTGGAGCGGGGACTCGCCTTCGACCTCTCGCACCGACCCGGCCCGGCGAGTCGCTCGACGACGCGGTCGCCGGAGGCGCATTCGACGGGGCCTGGGACGTGTCCGAGCCTGCGATGGCGACCTGTCCATCGTGCGACGCGCGGCGGCCTCATGGGCCGGCGGATCGATATCCCGAGCGAGACGTCCTCTTTTCCGTCCCGACGGGCGTCGTCGACGGCGAGTGTCGCTGCGGCCTGCCGCGCTTCGACACCGGCACGCCGGACCAGCGCTGTCCTCGACGGGTGCCTGCGGAGTCGACGCGGCGGTATCCGGCAGACCCTTCAGGCCCCGGCGTCGATCCGTCTGTGCGATGGGACTCGTCGGCCACCTCGAGGGCGATCGCGCGTGCGTCGTCGCCGGCGATGCACGACAGCGCTTCCACGACGCCCGGGGCTACGGGGGTGCCCCTGGGTCGGCCCAGAAGATTCAGCTCGATCCGGTCGAGGCCGCCCACCTGCTCTTTCGCCGGCGATCGCAGGCCATCCGTCGACGGGGCCGAGCGGCTCGGATTTCCGGCGCTGATTCATCGCCGGCAAGACCGCGATCCGGCCTTCGGAACCCCAGGTCCATCGTCTACGCCGATCTCCGACCGCGGGGCTTCGATCTCGTCCCGGCCCGATCCGCCCTGGCACGACGTCAGACACAGAGGCCGACTACGTCGTCTTCACCCGGGGGTCCAGCCCCACCGAGCGATCCATCGAGTACCTCCTCCACGTTCAGCGGCGAGCGGCCCGCGAGGCCGAACGGCGTCGCTGCCGCCTCGGCGTCCTCGCCGATCGTCGACGAGGAGTTGGAGGTGACGTACTTCCAGATTGCCGACGAGGGGCCGGACGGTCTCGAGTCAGCAGACACCGACTTCCCTCAGTGGGAGGCCGTCGAGGCCGAACTGCTCGCCGACAGGGTGATCCTGTGGGATGCACCACCGGCCCTCTACGACGAGCTGTTTTTCGGCCAGCCCCTCGAGGGGCGCGAGGGAGATCGGACGGCCCTCCAATGCTCGCTGCTCGAGGGGGCCTACCTCGCCGATCGAGGTGTCGTCTCCCTGGACTCAGCCCACCGCATCCGGGAGCGTGGTCGCACGCTCGAAGGGGATCGCTTCGATACCCGACTGGCCGTCTATCGACACCTGCGGGATCACGGTGTCGTCGCCAAGACCGGCTATAAGTTCGGGGCCGACTTCCGGACCTATCCCACCGTGATGGGCGTCGATGAGCTCGGGCACTCCAGTCACCTCGTTCGCGTCCAGACGCCCGATGCAGTGTACGATCACAGGGATCTCTCGCTGGATGTCAGGCTGGCCCAGGCGTCCGGAAGACGATGGTTCTCGCACTGGTCGATGAGAACGGCATCACCTGGCGATCACTCGAGCGACTAACGCCGTGAGGAAGCGAAGGTTTTTGCGCGCCCAGAGCCCTTCCGGAGTGATGAGCGGCGACGATGCGACCGACGAGAGCTGCAAGCGGGTCGCCCTCGACCCCGCTGGGGCTCTTCGACCATCGACGACTACCGCAATCTGTTCGAGGAGTTCGGCATCGAGGAGTTCGAGGAGGTCGTCGACGAGGTGCCCGATCCGCACTACCTCATGCGACGGGGCGTGATCTTCGGCCACCGCGACTACCGCCCGGTCCTCGAGGCGATGGCTGCCGGAGAGCCCTTCGCCGCCCTCTCGGGATTCATGCCGACGGGCGATCCCCACATCGGCCACAAGCTGGTCTTCGACGAGCTGATCTGGCACCAAGAACAGGGCGGGTGACGTCTACGCGTTGATCGCCGACCTCGAGGCCCACGCCGCACGAGGGCTGTCCTGATGGGCAGAGATCGACGAGCATGCCCGGGACGATCCGCCTGTCGCTCCTCGCGCCTGGGTTCGACCCCGACGAGGGAACCCTCTATCGCCAGTCTGCCGAACCGCGAGGTCCAG
>JAXHMI010000006.1:0-89207 GCA_034521555.1 Natrialbaceae archaeon | reverse complement strand
CCGGCGAGACGGTCCGCGAGCGCGTCGAGCGACGGACCGACGAGGACGGCTGGGAGTTCCTCTTCATCGGGGCGAACCAGGACGCCGCGCTGACGGCCGAGACGATGGGGATCGACCGCGACCGCTCGATGACCATGCATCACTCCGGCGAGGGCACTCGAGCGGCCTACAGTGCGGTCTCGCGGAGCGTCTCGGAGGCCCGACGGACGGGCTCGACGGAGGGGTTCACCGAGGCAGAGCGAGACGAACAGCGAAGAGAGCAGTAGAGTCTGGAGGGACTCGAGTGTGGGTTCTCCCTACGCGACCGGCGTCTCACTGGCAACGGCCTCGTACACGGCGTCGTCGCCGGTCACGTACTTACCCGAAAAATTGAGCACATCGACCCGGTCGAGCTCACTGAGTTTGCTCTTGACATAGAGGGGGTCCTCACGCTGTCCGAAGACACTCGAGAGCGTCTCGACGATGCCATCGACATCCTTCGCGTACGCTGCCGAGCCGCGCTGGACGGCATCGAAGTAGTACGCACCGGAGTACTTCTGGTAGCCACGAGCACGTCGAACTCGAATCGATCGCGCATCGTGTAGTAGCCCCGCTTCACGACATCCCCGAGGAACTGTCGACCGAATGCCTCCCGATCGTACGCGTTGAGATCCGCCGATTGCAGGTACTCACCGGCGGTCACACGCGAGCCCTCCACCCGCACGTAGTCCAGGTTCTCAAGGAAGTCGATGTACGCACGGGAGGCCGAGCGCTGGGCCGATTCGACCCGGCCGACGGTCAGGTCCTCCTCGCGAACCCACTGCAGGATTTCCCGCAGAATTGGATTCAGCTGGGCACGAACGGAGGGTAAATCATAGACACTCCCGTAGAATCGGCTTCGCCAGGACGTAGTCCAGTTTCTCGAGGATGTCCTGCTCGCGTTGCTCCACGCCCTCGACGATGTCGTCACGGTGCGGGAGCTCGAGGTGATAGAACCCCTCGTCCGTGGAGACGGCGGTGAGGGTGCCGCGCGTCCCGAATCGTGACGAACTTCCAGCGTCCTGTCCTCGGTCCGGCAGTCACTGAGATCCCCTCGGCGTTGCATTGCCAAGAACGACCACCAGATCACCGGTCGGCTGCTCTGTGACCTCCTGGACGTATATCCCGCGACCCAGGCGGCGCTTGAGCCGAGCCTCCGGCAGGCCACCCTCGAGCGCCGCTGGCTCCCGGAATTTGAGCACATCGTCGGACGGGTGCTCGACTACACTCATTGGCGTCCAAACGCGCTCAAGGTGCTTTGTTCCTCCGGCTCGACAGAGTGTCCATCGCTTCTCGGGACGTGACCAGAAGAACTTCCACTCAGGGTATCCTGATCCAGTTCCATCTCGAGTGACTCCGAGTCGTCGGCGAAGAACTCGAGAAATGGATCGAAGTACAGGACCGACGAGTCGTTGACCGCAAACGGAATGACCGTGTGGGGCCACCGACCGTACCGATCGACACCCGATTCGACGGCGTAGCCCCGATCGACCGTGGCGAAGTACTCCGGGTCGAGATCACAGCAGGGGAGCGACGCGCTCTGGTCGTCGATGATGCCAGCGAGTTCCTCGATAGACGTCCCGGTCATCGTTCTCGTCTCGTAGCCGTGCTCCTCGAGCAGCGGATCGAGACGCGCACCGAGTCGATCGGACGCCGCGGCCGCACCCTCGCGGTAATCGAGGTGGTCATTCAGATCGCTCATGTTCGTTTGCAGCTTGGGCTCGTCGATCCGATCGGCCAGCTCGTTGAGGACGTTTTTCACGGCAGTCGGGAGGCAGTGATCGAGCTCGTACTGGGTGTGGAACTCCGCCGCGGTTTCCGAAAAGAACGCTCGATCCTGGCTCGTGATCGTCACACTCCAATGGTAATGTTTAGTCTACTTAAATGTTCGAGATGAGTCGGTGCAACAATGGGGTTCTGCCATCGGAGTCAACCCGGATTCAATCGGCAACGTGGCCGAACGCATCCTCAGCTCCAGTAATCGCCTCGAGCAGCCCTCTCGGATCACTCATCGCCGAGCACCTCACGTTTCGTACGCTCCAGAACCTCAGACGACAGCATCCCCGCGCAAGGTGCGGTCTGACTCAATTGATATGCGATGCCTCATAGGGCATATCGCGTCACTGAGACACTTATAATATAAATACTGAATCGCTACTGCTCCCGCAGAGTCAGCCCCTGGCCACCCGCGAACGACGAGTCCCACTCCCGATCTCGAGAGTCTGTTTCGAGGATCCACTGGACGCTAGTCTCGTTTCGAATGAGGGGGCCTCCACCTTCCACTAGTCTGAGAACAATTATCCCGCTACAGAACCACCACGTAGCCATGCCATCCACTCTCGCTGGCCGACTACGCCACCGGCTCGATCGTCGTCCTCGTGGGCCTCGCCCTGCTCGCCGCAACCACCGGCCTCCTCGAGATGCGGTCCATCTGGGGCTGGGTAGCCGCCCTCTTCGTCATCCTGGGGGTCTGGGCCCTGGTCAAAAGCGAGTTTCGCAACCTCGTGGGCCCGGTCATGATCATCACCATCGCGGGGGCGTTCTTTCTCCGGAACGTGGGCGTCATCCCCGACGGGGTGCTCGGGACCTGGTGGCCACTGTTCGTCGTCCTCTTTGGCCTTCTGGTCATGATCAATCGCACGCGCCGCCAGCGGCGGATTCCAGGCCAGCACACGAACGAGGTGACGGGGATCGCCATCTTTGGTAGCGACGAGCGGCGACCGGTGACGGAGACCTTCACCGGTGGCGACCTCGTGGCGGTTTTCGGTGATGTGCGGCTCGACCTGCGCGATGCCGACGTGGGCGATCAGCCCGCCGTCGTCGAAACGATCGCCATGTTCGGTGATGCGGATCTCATCGTTCCCGAGAGCTGGGATGTCCAGCTCGAGACGATCAACGTCTTCGGTGAGACCAGCGATCGGCGACCGAGAAGCGACGAGCGAGGCCAGACTGACGAGCCCCAGCTGGTCGTCACCGGCGTGTCGATGTTCGGGGATATCGAGATTCGGGACTGGGGTGGTGCACACGACATATGCCGCCGAGGTCGCTTCAGTAGAAGGATTCTCGCCGGTGATCGATCCAACATCACTCCTTCTGTTATCTCCTGTGTAATGCGTTATATTGCACGTAATAGTCACCATCCTGGCGTGCTTGCCCTGCCTATCGTTTGTCCTCGAGAAACGTGAGTAGCTCCTCGCGACTCCCACGTGTTCCGGTCTCGACGTACTGGGCCGCACTGGCGTTCCCGCAGGCGAGAGCCAGCTCCCAGTCCCATCCGAGGGCCAGGCCGTAGCCGAGGCCGGCAAGAGAACGTGTCGCCACCGCCGGTGTGGCGGGTCGCCCGGTCGATATGGACCGTCTCGACCACGCTGGTCCCACCCCCGGCCGCAACTGCTGCTTCGGTGGGTGCGTGCATGACCACGGCGTCGATGCCCATCGACTCGCGGATCGCCTCGAGCTGGTCGTGGGTCTCGGCCGGAGGCCGAGGCAGGGTCGCGGCCGTGGCGCGGATCTCCTGCCGGTTGGCGTTGTAGACGACGTCGAAAGTATCCTGCATGGCCGAGAGGGCCTGTCGCAGCGCCTCGATCCCGTCGCGATCGAAGCCGACGATGTCCCGCGGTCGAAGACGGAAGGGGAAACCGGGGCAGTTCCTCGGCTGCCAGCTCGTGGAAGGCTGAAGCAAGGCCGGGAAAGGAAATCCAGTTGCTCCAGCAGATGGCATCGACTGCACACCCGACGAGAGCCGGTCGACCGCCCGGAGGTCCTCGAAGGTCCAGTCGGCCGCATCGGTCGATTTATCCGCGAACATGACGTCGCTGTCATTAAAGTTGAACGCGTAGACGACGGCCGGGTCGCCCATCGAGACCGTCTCGAAGGGGAGGGTGTCGAACACCGCGTCATCGAGGTGGCCATAGCAGGTCACGTCACTCCCCATCGCATGGAGCTGCTGGGCGACGTTGACTGCCTGTCCCCCGGGTTCGGTCGTCTCGATGTCCATCCGGAACGTGGATCGATTCGTGTCGAGGATCTCCCGGCCCATGGCGGCCCGGGTTCGAAGCGGACCGACGCCTCCCGCGGACAGGGTGCAGAACTGGTCGATACTGCCGTCAGCGAGGGTGGCGAGTGCCGGCGAGGCCCGCTCCTCGAGGCGCTGGGCGAGGCGGTCGTATGGCACGAGCGCCTCTTGCTGTGTCTGGGTGAAAAAGCTAGCTTGTGCTCGAGGCGCCGGCAGCGTCGACAGGTGTGACCGCTGGCGAGACCGGACGGCACAAGCAGTGGTGTGACCAGAAAGGATGGAGCCTACAGGTCACCACTCGCCGAATTCAACCGGTCCAGCCGGCCCGTATCGTAGGCCCGACGCCACAGTTTGTGTACGGCCCTGGCGACGACCGCTGGCCGGGTGGCTGTCACACAGGACGGTTCGACGGTGTCAGATGGTGCATCGGGTGGTGGATGGAAGTGCCGATCCGGTGCCCCCACCTTCGGATGATAGTCCCAGCGGAAGTCCCGGCCGGTCGAGTCGGTGTGGTGGATGCTGTAGTACCCGCCTCGGTACCATCGTATGTCGAATCGGCAGTCAGTCGCCTCGCCAATGCCATCCCGAATGGCCATCTGGACCATCTCGGGGTCGACAAGACTCTGAAACCCAACCGTGTCGATGAGTCCATCGATCCCGGTGAGCGCAGCCCGAATCTCCTCCAGCGCCAGCACGTCCAGCGGGCCGAGTGCCCCATCGACGTCCTCACCTCGACACATGAACCCTGATTCCAGCCGCTCGTAGCCCCCGAACCCGGCGAGCGAACCGTCATCAGACTGATCCGGCGTGTCGCGGCCATCTGGGTCGAAGTCATAGAGGTTCAGGGCAGCCTTCGCAATGTCGAGGTTCGACTCGAGATCGCGCATTCGAGAGAGGGCAGTCCAGCCGTCGGCTTCGATATCCAGCTCGGTTGCGAGATCGGCTGCGTTACTGACGCCGTACTCCTCACGGAGGCCCGCAAGCTCGTCACGAAGGTCGACGATGGCATTGTGCAGGTCCTCCTTCGAGTACTGGGCATGGAGGCCAGCGACACGTCGCAGGGCGATTGCGCCGGCAGCGCGCTTGTACTTCGTCCCGCTCTCGGCGGGTACCGCCGTTACCCGTCCGGCGTCGACCAACGAATCCAGGTGACGACGGGCGGTTGGCTCGGCAACCGATGCCTGCTCGGCAATTTCGCGGGCAAAGACGGGCTCCGCCGTCGTGTCGATCACGGCCCGGACGCGGTCGAAGGCTGTCGTCGAGTCGATCCAGTCATCCAGGGCCGCCTGGTTGACGTCACCGCTCCACGGGTGCGTCAATTCCTGATCGTCGGCCATGGCGTGTACAGGGTCCGCAAGCAATAAATAATTTTTTCCACAATCATTATTATTTCTGTACCACATGATGTCAGTCCAGCAATTTCTCCCCCACAGCCAGAGTCCGATCCCCGACCCTCAAGGTATCGCCGCACCAATGCATCGAGCATGAGCCGCATTCTCGTCGCCTACGACGATACCCCCCAGTCGAAGGCGGCCCTCGAGCACGCCCTGACCACCTATGCCGATGACGTAATCCACATCATCCACGTCAACGACCCGCGAGAGTGGTCGAGTGGGGGCCGGCTGGGTGGGGGATTCTACTACTCTGAGGAGGACTTCGAGGAAGCAGAAGCGGCCGCGGAGGAGTGTCTCGAGACCGCCGAAGCCATGGCCGACGCCCACAACGTCACCCCCGAGACCGCTCTCGTCTTCGGCCACGCCGCCGAGGAGATCGTGCGGTACGCCGAGGAGCACGACATCGAGCACGTCGTCCTCGGCAGCCACGGCCGAAGCGGGCTCGAGCGATTTCTCCTCGGGAGTGTCGCCGAGCGGGTGAGCCACCGGGCGCCGTGTTCGGTCACGATCATCAGGGCGGCCGTCTGAGCCCGACAATGACAGACCCGCATGCGGTATCGTCGGACCAAGTACTGCGAGACGCTCGAAGTCTGACGGCGGATGGCCACTGCCGAGGCCGCTGCGAGACCCGGCGGGCCACCCACGGGGAAAACGAGATCACCCGGAAGGGCGGGCGCTCACCGGTGCGGATCTTCCTCGCGCAGTTCGACAGCGTCCTCATCTGGGTGCTGATCGCCGCCGCGGCGCTCTCCGTGTGGGCCGGCCACGCCGTCGACGCGGTCCTGATCGCCGTCATCGTCGTCGCCAACGGCATCTTCGGCTTCGTCCAGGACTACCGCGCCGAACAGAGCCTCGAGGCGCTTCGGGAGCTCGACCGCCCCGACGGCGACCGTCCGGCGGGACGGCGACACGAGCGAGGTCGACGGCGACCGAACTCGTGCCCGGGGACGTCGTCGTCCTCGACGAGCGGCGACGTCGTCCCGGCGGACGCGCGCCTCCTCGAGGCGACCGACCTCGAGGTCGACGAGGCGGCACTGACCGGCGAGAGCGTCCCCGTCGGGAAGGCCACCGGAGCCGGTCGACGCCGACGCCGCCGCTCGCCGAGCGAACGTCGATGGTCTTCAAGGGGACGAACGTCACCCGCGGGCAGGGCCGTCGCCGTCGTCACGGCGACCGGGATGGACGACCGAGGTCGGCGCGATCGCCGGCGAGCTCGCCGCGCACCGAGGAGACCGACACGCCGCTCCAGGAGGAACTCGACCGACTGGGCCGGACGCTCGGCCTCGGCGTGCTGGTGCTGGCGGCGCTGGTGGTCCCGCTGTTGCTGCTCCGCGGGACCGACGCTGATCCAGGCCGGCCTGACCGCGGTCTCGCTCGCCGTCGCCGCGGTCCCCGAGGGACTGCCGGCCGTCGTGACGCTGACGCTCGCGCTCGGCGTCCGGAAGATGGCCGACGAGCAGCGCGCTCGTGCGCCGGCTGCCCGGCCGTCGAGGCGCTCGGCTCCGTCGACGTCATCTGCACGGACAAGACCGGGACGCTCACCCGGGGCGAGATGACCGTCCAGCAGCTGTGGGTCCACGACACGCGTCGCTCGACGGACCGAGCGCCGAGCCTGCCCGACCGACGCGCGATGGAACTGCTGCTCCGGGCCGGCGCGCTGTGCAACGACGCGACCCTCGAGGAGGGCGACCCGACCGAGCAGGCCCTCGTCGAGCTGGCCGACCGCCAGGGCCACGATGTCGACGAGCTCCGGGCCGCCCATACCCGGACCGACGAGATGCCCTTCTCCTCGGAGCGCAAGTGGATGGGGACCGTCCACGACGACGTCGGCTACGTCAAGGGCGCCCCGGAGGTCGTCCTCGAGCATCTGCCGATCGACTCCGACCGCCGACGGGCCCGATCGAGCTCACCGACGAGCATCGCGGACCGGATCGCGCGAGCCAGGTCGACGACGTTCGCCGACGACGCCCTCAGGGTGCTCGCGGTGGCCACCCGCGAGGACGTCACAGCCGCCGATGACCTGGAGGCGGGCCTGGTGCTGCTCGGGCTGGCCGGGATGCTCGACCCGCCGCGCGAGGAGGTCGCCGACGCCATCGCCGCGACCCATCGGGCCGGCATCGACGTGAAGATGGTCACCGGCGACAACGTCCGGACCGCCGCCGCAATCGGCCGACGCGCTCGGCCTCGGGCGCGAGGTCATGGAGGGTCGCGAGATCGAGGCGATGGACGACGAGACCCTCCGCGAGCGCGTCGAGGCCGTCGACGTCTTCGCCCGGACCTCACCCGACCACAAGGTCCGGATCCTGCCGGCCCTCCAGGACCGGGGCCACCGTCGTCGCGATGACCGGCGACGGCGTCAACGACGCACCGGCGCTCAAGAACGCCGACGTCGGCGTCGCGATGGGCATCCGGGGGACCGACGTCGCCCGCGGCTCATCCGACATCGTCCTCCTCGACGACAACTACGCGACGATCGAGCGGGCCATCGAGCGCGGGCGGGCCATCTTCGACAACGTCTGGAAGTTCGTCGCCTACCTCCTGAGTGCGAACGTCGCGGAGGTGGCGATCGTCTTCGTGGCCTCGCTCTTCGGCTACCTCATCCTCCCGGCCGTCCAGCTGCTGTGGATCAACCTGCTGACCGACGGCCTGCCGGCGCTCGCGCTCGGTGCCGACCCCGAGAGCGGCGACGTCATGGACCGCCCGCCGCGGAACCCCGACCAGGGCATCGTCGGCCGGCCGATGCTCGGCGCTCATCGGCTGGCTCGGTGCCGTGACGACGGTCGTCATGCTCGGGCTCACGTTCTACGTCCTCGAGGGCGCCGCCGTCGGTCACGCCCTACGCGATGACGATGGTGTTCACCGCGTTCGTCTTCCTCGAGTTCGAGAAGCTCTACGTGATCCGCTGGCTCCGGGACACGCCGACGCTCTCGAACCGGTGGCTCGCCCTCGCCGTCGGGACCTCGATGGTCCTCCAGCTGGCCGTGCTGTACACCCCGCTGAACGAGTACTTCGGGACCGTGCCGCTCGGCGCTCGCCGACTGGGCGATAATCGCCGTCGTCCTGGCGATCCGTCTGCCAGCCTACCTGGCCATTGCCGCCCTGCTCAGCGACGTCGAGCTGCACGCGAGCCAGGAGACAGCACCACTATGACGCCACGGACAGAATCCGTACCCATGAGCACGCCAGTCCGACGGATCGTCCTCGATCTCCTCAAGCCCCACGAGCCGAACCTCGTTCAGGTTGCCGCTGAGGTGGCCGACGGCCCGTCGGTCGAGGCCGTCAACGCCGTCCTCGTCGAATCAGACCGGGACGTCGATACGGTCAAGCTCACCATCGAGGGCGATGGCATCGACGTCGCGGACCTCGAGGACCAGATCGAAGATCTCGGGGCGTCGGTTCACTCGATCGACGAGGTCGTCTGCGGTGATCGGATGATCGACCAGAGCCTGACGCCACAGGATCCGTAGGCCGATGCCATCGTATGCCGATCTGCTGACCGACGAGGAGGTCAGATCGATCTCGCGGCGCTATTTCATCTCGAACGGCTTCGACGGAACCCTGACCAGCACCGGCATCATCGTCGGGGCGTTCCTCTCGGGAATCACCGACGGCGTCACCGTCATCCAGATCGGGGTCGGTGCCGCCGTTGGCCTGGGCACGTCCGGCGTCTGGAGTGTCTGGGAGATCGAACGCGCCGAGAAGCGCACGGAACGCCTGCGCATCGAGTCGGCCATGCTCAGCAACCTCGAGGGGACGAAACTCGAGCGGGAGCTGCGCGGCGCCCGGACGATCAACGCTGCGGCCAGCGGTATCGGCCCGATTATCGGCATCCTGGCACCGCTGGTGCCGTTTCTGGCCGCCGGGTCACTGCTGACACTGCTCGAGGCGACGCTGCTCGGCATCGCTATCGGGGTGGGACTGCTGTTCGTCTTCGGGGCCTACCTGGGCTCGGTCTCCGAGCAGAACTGGGCCGTCGCCGGCGTGCGGATGGGACTGGCGGGGATCGTGGTGGCGGCGATCAACGTCGTGCTGCCAGGGTAAAAGACAAATCCAGCGTTGATTACAAGAGATCCAGATGATCGAACAGTTCAGTACTTGTCCACGCACTCACCATTGAAAGGTCATGGAAGTGCCCATCATCACTCCATATATCGAGTCCTCGGTCTATGGCGAGAGCCAAGAACGGGACGTCATCCGGATCGATATCTGTCAGTATGTCTCGTGCCTCGGCCAGTGAGCTCTCGAACTCTTCACGGGGAACGATGTCAATTTCTTCGAACAGTATCTGAATGAAGACATCCAGTTCTGATTCCCCTAGACCGGTCTTCGATTGGATGGTTGGTCGATGCGTCTGCAACTCGGATAAAGAACTCCGGCACAAACAGATCGAACGGGGGCCGTGATGATGCATTGACGAGTCAGACCGTCAGCTATCAGTGCCGAAAATACGACGTTTGTGTCGAGCACCAACTGCAGCGGTTCACTCCTGGTAGTGGTTGGCAATGTCGGCTTTAAGAGAGTCGCTGAGTTCCTGTGCCTCAGCTTCGGTGAGTGAACTGTCGCCGGCAATCGAATCGGCCAGTTTCAGTTTATGGATGTAATCCCACATAGATTGCCGGGCGACCTCACTCCAGTTGATCTCGGGATGATCGTCTAGTCCGTTTTTCAGATCATCCGGCACGCGAATGGTGATGTTTGGCATTCCCGACCACCTGTGGATGTATATGCGTGCACAGACAGTTAAATTCCTTCGGTCGCTGACGACTCAAGGGCCTCCGGTGTCTCCTCACGAACGGTGAGATCGACGAGATCCTCGATAGCAGACAATGTGAGTGGATCGATCGGCTGCAATCGGTCAGTGTCCGTGTAGAACAGGGCGGCCGTGACTTCCCGATCCGGATACGCATCACGAACGACGTGGTAGTAGACACTCAGCTGCTTTCGATATTCATCCTCCGCGTGGCGTGTTTTGTCGGTCTTGTAGTCGATGATCTCGACCCGCTCGTCGGTCACGTGTACGAGGTCGACCACTCCCGAAATGGTTACTCGCTCCCCGCCGACCGTCACCGGAAGATAGACGCTCTCCTCTGTCCGAAGGGTGCCCTCGAGCGAATCGATGAGGGCTGCAACGGCCCGCTGGTCGTCTCCCTCCGGCGTGACGGGTCGACCCTCGGCATAGTTCTCGGCGAAGTCGTGGACCTCACTTCCAAAGTCCGTGCCACGGCCGTCCTCGACATTCTCGAACACGCTGTCGTCCATGAGCGAGTGCGGTGACTGCCCGATGGGTCGGTCGGGGACCGAGACGCTGATCTGCAGGGTGGCCTGCTCGGTCGTTCGGTGGACCATCTCCGGCACCGCAGGGTCCCTGTCCTCGACCGGAACCGGCAGCTCCTCGAGGAACGGACTCGGCTCTTCGCCGGCCGAAAACAGCAGGTGGCGCTCGGCCCGCGTCATCGCAACGTAGAGCAGCCGACGCTCCTCGTCGTACTCGGAGCCGAAGACAGGCCGACAGCACGCGGTATCGCCAGTTGTCGTAGACGTGGGGCATGCCGTGGGCGTCACTGTAGACCTTGGTCTGGCGCAGCCCGAGGGGATCCTGGTACCGGATCGGGGCCCCACCCCCGCCACCACTCGAGGGGAAGTGGTGACGGTTGATGTCCGCGACGATCACGATGGGGTACTGCAGCCCCTTCGCCGAGTGGATGGTCTGGACGGTCACCGCGTCGCCGCCGGGGCTGTCGCTGACCTCGTAGTCTGCCTCCTGCTCGAGACTGGCCTCGAAAAACCGGACCACGTCGCCCGTCGTCCCGCCCGTGGTCTCGTGAGCCGACTCGACGACCGAAACCACCGCGTCAGCGTAGGCGTCCTCGAAGCCGTACCGGTCCATGACCGCCCGGGCCACCGCGCCGAGGGACTCGTGGGCCAGGAGCTGCTCGCGAAACGCGAGCATGTCCTCGGGATAGGCCCCCGTCTGCATAATGTGGCGCAGCTCGTCGAGGCGGTAGCCAGCCTGCTCGAGCACCACCGCCCAGCCACGATCCGAGTCGGGGTCGACCAGGATGCGTAGCCAGGCCAGACAGCAAAGGGCCTGGTCGGTGTCGTAGAGCTGGACGCCGCCCTGGTAGGCCATCGGCAGACCGACCGCCCTCGCTCTGGCCTGCAGCTCGCGACCGAACCGGCGATTACGCGTGAGGACTGCAATGTCGCCGTAGCTTGGGAGCCCGTCGTCGAGCGCGTAGCGTTCGTTGTCGACGATGGTGGTGATGCGCTCGAGGATCGCATCCTGTTCCTCGTCGCTCCGGAAACCCTCGATGATCGACTCGTCGTGGTCGGCGGTCGACTCGAGGGACGTGATCTCGTCGGCGATGGCGGGATCGACCGCGTCGGAGTCGGTCGCCGGGACGGTGAGACTGTGTTCGGACAGATCGAGGATCGACTGCGTCGATCGGTAGTTCTGCCGCAGCGAGAGGTGGGTCACGTCGTCGACGGGGTACTCGATGCGCTCGTGGTCTGCGTTGAGCTCTGCAGCAAACTGCTCGAGGCGATCGTCGAACTGGCGGATGTTCTCGACGGCGGCGTACTGGAAGCCGTAGATGCTCTGTTTCCAGTCGCCGACCGCACAGAGAGTGTTCGTCTCCGCGAGCAGCAGGGCCAGCTTGAACTGGATCTCCGAGGTATCCTGGAACTCATCGACCATGACGTGCTCGAAGCGGACCGCCTCCCGGACCGCGTGGTCCTCACAGAGGAGGACGAAGGCGAACAGCTGGAGAAAGGGGAATGTGATGTAGTTGTGCCGGAGGGCGAAGGCGATGTACTCGAGGTAGACGTCGTGGACGAACGCCGTCAGAGCTTCTCGGTCCTCGTCGAAGGCCGTCGGTCCCCACGAGGGGTCAATCGAGGTGCCATCGCCGCGAAGCTCGTATTCAGACGGGGCTCCCGGTGGCAGCGTGTAGTTCCGGTCGTAGCCGCTCAGCGTGTTCGTGAGATCGGACTGGATCGGGCCGTTGGATCCCTCGTTGGGCTCGTTTGCCGCCTCGAAGCACTCGAGGAAGGTCGCTCGATCACCCTCGAGATAGGTCTCGCCGTTGCGGTACCACCCGTTTGCGGTCGGGAAAATCCCCTTTGCGGCGAGCTGGGTGATGAGATTGAGGAGGGCCGACGGATCCCACAGCAGTCGGTAGTGGTCGTGGTGCTCGGGGTGGGCCTCGAGGAACTCGCCGAGGAACGTCTGGAACCGGTCGCGCTCGATGACCTCGTTCTCGAGAATGGTGGTCGAGTCGGTGATTCGGTCCTCGATGCCGATCAGCTGTGGGGCGTCAACCCCGAACCGGCTGAGCAGGTCGTGACAGAAGCTGTGGAAGGTGTTGATTGGCGCATCCCGGAGTTCGGACTGCGAGGCGACGCCGGTTCTCATGACCCGCTCTTTGGCCTCCTCGGCGGCATTGTTCGTGAAGGTGACGAGGAGGATGTCCTCCGGATCGTGCCCGTCCTCGAGCAGGGCGGCATAGCGGCGGGTGATCGTGAACGTCTTGCCGGTGCCGGCCCCGGCGTCGACGACGTGGATGCCCGACCGGGCATCGATGACGCGCTGCTGGCCTGGGTTGGGATCGACGTCAGTCATCGGAGAGGAGCATGTCGCGGTTGTTCAGTCGGTCCTCGTTCGGATCGCCGACCGGGAAGCGAGTGTCCCGGTAGGTATTCATCAGCTCGAGGTGCTCTTCGAGGAAGGCCTCGAAGGCGTCGACATCGTCGGCGAAGTACCCCTGACTCCGAATCCGGAGCAGCTCCTTCAGCGTCTTTGCCACGCCTCGAGTGACGTACTTGTAGTCACCGACCTCCTCGGTGGCCACCGCGGTGAACGCCGTCGCGAAGTCGCTCTCGAGGAGCTCGTCCCTGTCTTCAGTGTCCGGAAATGCGTGGTGCTCGAAGACGCGTTCGTAGGCCTCGAAGCCAAGTGTTTCGAGGGTCTTTCGCCGATCGTTGCTCTCTGCAACGCCCGAACAGCAGGCCTCGAACGCCGCCCGGCTGGCGGCGTACTCGACGAAGGGCTGCGGATGATAGGGAATTCGGACCATCGCGTCCTCGAGCGTGTGGTCTCCCGTGAGGGCGTCGTCGACGAGGTCGAGGACGTGGAAGAACGTGAACTCGAGCGGCTCGTCGGGGATCTCCTGACGGTGATGGGCGAGGTACAGCAGGGCCTGGAAGTTCGGCTCGTCGGCGATCGGTTCGATGACTCGAGTTCCGAACCACCGATCGTTCGGACGAGGAACTGCTCGTCTTGTAATCGAGAAGCCGGGTTGGGTTGTGGATGAGGTCCACGACACCCTTCGCCCCGAGGTCGACGTTCTCGAATCGCTGCTCGGTGATCGGCGAGGTGATCTCGCGGTCGTAGTGCTCGGCGAATGTATTCGACGCGTATGGATGATTCTCGTAGGACTCGTACGATCGCTCGACCGGTGGCGACGAGTCGAGAAACTCGCGGATCAGCTCGACGCCGAGGGCCAGCTCCGTCTCGAGGGGCTCGAGCTGGCGTTCGTCGACGAGAGGCGCCAGCTCCTCAAGCATCAGGTCGACTACAGCGTCGGTCTCGAGGCTGTCGACGAACGACGGGTGATTCACCGCGAGCTCGGCGAAGTCGTGCAGGAGTGTCCCCTTCGTGAAGTAATCGCGATCCGGGCCCTCGACGAGCTGATCGAACGCGTAGTCCCGGGGGCTGTTCACGAACGTCTGCAGACTCGACTGGCTGATCGTCTCGATCGTCCGCGGCTCGCTGTCGACGGGCTCGTGTCCGAAGCCGGCTGCCTCATCCGACGCGTAGCTCGTGTAGCGGACGTGCTCGACGTCGGCGAAGGTCTCGAGGGGCCCCTCGAGCAGTTCGTGGAGGTACCAGCACGGCGTCACCGGTGTCCCGCCCACCGTCTCCCGGACGAGGTAGTACTGTTCGACGCCGCTCTGCAGGAGGCGCTCGAACTGCTCGCGATGGATGCGGTCGGTTGCCTCGCGGTCGATCCACGGCCGCTTCGGGATGTCGTGGGTCCAGCCCGATGCCCATCCCGAGGAAGAAGACGATCGGGCGGTCCACGGTACCGGCGGCCGACGGGTCGGCCAGCAACGCCGCCGTCGTCCCGGTCGACGGGCACGTCGACCGCATCGAGGTAGAACAGCAGATCCTCGAGACGATCTGCGAGACACCGGCTCCTCCAGGATGCCGAGGCGATCGAGCTCCGCGCGGAACGCGTGCAGCTCGCGGTCGGTCCAATCCTCGACGGTGGCGATCACGTCGCCGAAGGACTGCTCGTCGATCTCGCGACAGAGGGTCTGGATGGGGCGAGCACGTCGTGCTCGAGGGCGAACAGGCGCCGGTCGTCGTCGGCAATCGGGACGTTCTCACCGAGCACGTGCAGGATCGGACGGACCGCCGACAGCCGCACGTCCTTCGGCCCGGTCGCCACTCGCAGCAGGCGAAGCACCGTCCGGACACCCTCGTCGTCGGCGAATCCGGGTCCGCCGTGGAACGGGATAGCGTGGGCCGCGAGCGCCGACTCGACGAGGGTCGGGTACTCGCTTGTGGGATCCATGATGATCGCGATGTCCTCGGCCGTCTCGGCGGTCACGTTCTCGAGGACGGTCTCGACGATGGCCGTCGTCGACTCGAAGATCCGAAACGGTGGGAGCTCGACCGACTCGTCAGTGAACGGGTCGATGGTGTCGTAGTCCTCGGGCAGCACCTGTCGATCCAGCGCCGAGAGATGATCCGGGGCGATCACCGCCACGTCCTGGTCGGGCGGGATCGTCACCGAGGCAATATCGCCGTGGGCGCTCCCGATCTGCTCCACCACGTCGAGGGCCGTCCGCATCCCCGGCGTGTCGAATCGATCGTACTCGAGGATCGCCCGCCGGTCGCCGGTGGCCTCCCAGCACCCGAGCAGCGTGCCGACCAGATAGTCGATCTGCTTCCAGTCCAGGCCGGTTTGCTCGATGAGTTCGAGAACGAGGGTCCGTCGATCATGAGGTCGGAACTGGCCCGAGGCGAGCATGCGGGGAGTCGCGGCAAAGCGGCCGAGTCTTGGCCGCTCGAGCCGCCGGTTGAGCGCGAGGCTGAGCGGGGCGTCTGCGGTGATGACCAGATCGTAGTCAGCCACCAGCCTCGTAGAGGTCGTCGATCGATCGAGCCCGCGACAAAGGCACATACCGCTACCGGGACCGGGGGATGAAAGTAATGTCGATTGTAATGTTCAGCTCAGCCACCAATTCGATGAGTTGATGAACCGTCAGGTGGAATGACAGGATATGTCTCTCGAGGACCGGGCAGTCGGGTCGCTGCTCGGAGCTCGCCTGTGGGGATGCGCTCGGCCGGCCCGTCGAGTTCGAGCCGGCCTCAACCATCGAGCGCAGGCACGGGACGCTCACCGAGACGGTCGGCGACGGCACCTGGAACAAGCCCGCCGGAACCATCACTGACGACACGGAGCAGGCCCTGTGCATCGCCCGGAGTCTGGTCGAGGCGGAGGGCTGGGAGCCGAGCGACGTGGCCGATCGGTTCGTCGAGTGGTATCGCACGGACCCGTTCGACATCGGCACCATGACCAGACGCTCACTCGAGCGCCTCGACGAGCGGGAACGCCTGGGACGAGGCCGGACAGGCCGTCTGGGAGCGCAGTTCATGAGGGGTCGAACGCCGGCAACGGGAGCGTAATGCGGGTGGCCCCAATCGCCCTCGACCTTCCACGACGACCGGGATCGTCTCGAGCAGGCCAGCCGGGAGTCGTCGCTGATCACCCACGCGGATCCCCGCTGTACGGCCGGCAGTGCGATCCTCACGCAGACAATCGCCTCGCTCATGACCGGGGCCCAGGCGCCCCTCGCCGCGGCACTCGAGACGGTCGATGCTCCGGAGGAACTCGTGGCGGCCCTCGAGCCGATTGCCAGCGGCGAGACACCCTCCCTGCAGCCCACCGGCTACGTCATCGACAGCCTGCAGGTGGCCCTCCACGACGGGCTCGCGGCCTCGAGTCTCGAGGCAGCCATCGTGACGGCGGTCAACCGCGGGGTGACACCGACACGATTGCGGCGATGGCAGGCGCGATTGCCGGGGCCAGGTTCGGTGCACCCGATATCCCCGATCGGTGGCTCGACCCCATCGACGAAACTACCGAACTCCGGGAGCTGGGGACGGCCCTGCTCGAGGTGGAGGCATGAGCGATCAGGAGAGAACGGCCGCTGAGGCGCGTATCCTCGAGTACATGCGCGATAAACGCGGCGAGGCCTACGTCGAAGAAAACGAGGAGTTGATTCTCGCGCAGGCCCGCCTGGTTGGCGAACTGTAGACCGGTCAGTCCTCCGCCTGGGCCGCCGCCTCCATCTCGTGCTCGTGGAGGTACTTCATCCGCTTCTGGAGGTCGATTCCGCGGTCGGCATAGCGCTTCACGCGGTACCGATAGACGGGATAGCCGATGATGATCCACGCCAGCAGCGCGCCACCGATCCAGCGGTTCCTGGGTCATGAGCAGAACCCAGAACACGAGCGGAACCACCAGTCCCCCGACACAGCAGAAGTACAGGAACGGTTTCGGCAGGCGATAGAAGGAGTTCTCGTATCGAGCCGGGAACACCTTGGGAAGGCGATAGGCGGCGATGGCGAGCAGGATGATGGTAAACAGCAGCGCAAGCGAGAGGACGATCGCCATCACATCGACACCCGGGGCGAAGGGAACCAGCAGGATCGATGGAATACCCAGGAGGAGCACCGCGCGATTCGGACTGCCGAATCGATCGTTGATCTTCGCGAACTCGATCGGAATCATCTCGTCACGAGCGGCCCGCATGATGAGCCGCGAGAAGTTGACGTAGATGGTATTGATGGTGGTGAGTGCCCCGACGATGGCCGCAACCGCGACCAGGCCCGCTCCCCACGATGGCAAGAACGTCTCTGCGACGATCGAGATTCCTGCCTGGGCACCGGCCCACTCCTCCCAGTGCAGGGCTCCCACCGCAACGACGACCGTCGCGACCATCAGAAAGACGCCAATGATGGTGCTGAGAAAGATCACTCGCGGAATGTTCTTCACGGGATCTTTGATCTCTTCACCGATATTCAGTGCCAGCCCAAAGCCATACATTCCGATGAACAGCGCCACCGCCGCCCGGATGAACGGCCCACCACCCTCGGGGAACATGGGCGTGTAGTTTCCGGGATCGATGGTGAACGATCCGGGAATGATAAACAGCAACATGCCGCCGATGATGACGGCGACGAAGACGAACTGGATCTGCGTGACAAACCGGATGCCGACGAGGTTGGCGAACAGAAACGGAATGATGCCGGCCCAGATCAGCACCTCGAGCCAGGTGATCGTCAGAAATCCACCGAGCAGCGAGATATCGAGCGGGAAGAGGAGCTGCTCGAGCTGGACGATAAAGAGCGTGTATTCAGCAAACCCAGCAGCGGTGTACACCAGCCCGAGCCAGATCGCCGGCACCGATATCCACGGCGTCAGAAAGCCCCAGTACGGGGCGATAAGCCTGGAAACGTAGACGTACGACCCGCCGGCCGTCGGGATGGCGCCACCGAGCTGGAGCATCAACAACACGGAGAAGAACGTCGGGATGGCGGTCGCCCCGGCCGCCAGGGCGATCGAAGGGCCCGCACCCTCGGCGAGCAGGGCCGCCGGGAGAATGAACATCGTGATCGCCACCGCGTTCCCGATCGTTAGTACGGTGGCCCCAATGAGGCCAATCTTCTGATCGATGATACTGAACTCCGGCTCGGTCATTGGCTCGATGCTCTCAGTAGACAAACTTACATGTTGCTCCCGATGGCAATAGCGCGAGATATTTCCGGGGAGACAGTGAACAGCCACTGAATGCGTTGGATGCACGAGCTCATCCTCGGGCTGGGGTTGGTGGCAACCTTTTTCGCTGTTCTTGGCGTTCGCGAGTACGGCATCCTCTATGCCATGCTGGTAATTCCACTCGGTGTCGGGCTCACACTCCTCCTTACGATCAAAATGCAGTCAATGCAGAGCGCTCAGGTAAGCGGTTCGTCGTTATCCTCACCGAGATTGTAGATGGCCCACTGGGCGGCCGATCGCACCTCCTCGTGGCGATCGGCTTCCTCGAGCGGACGGAGGGCCGACAGCGCCTCGGTGGCTTCCAGGTAGCCCAGGGCCCAGCAGGCGTTCGAGCGGGTGTTCGGGAAGCCGTCCTCGAGAGACCGGATGAGGGGCTCGACCGCGGACTCGACTGCCTCTGGGTATCGTTTCGCGACCCGTGACAGGATCGACGAGGCGTTGTACCTGGCGTACTGGTCCTCGTCCTCGAGCAGATCGATCGCCGCCGGGAACGGCCGACAGAACCTCGTCGGGAGCCGTGTCGGCGACGTCCGCGAGCAGGCCGGCGGCGTTGGCCCGGAGTCTCGGATCGTCAGCCTCGAGAAAGTCGATGGCTGTCTCGACCGTCGTCGGTTGCCACGACCGGGAACTCCTTGGCCACAGTACCCAGGGCCGCAAGCGAGAGCAGCCGCGCGGCCCATCCCTTCGACGAACTGCGTCGAGCGTGTCACACGCCGGGAGAACAGCCTCGGGAGCCACCTCGGCAATCTGGACGACCGTCCGCAGGATCTCGGATATGCACTCCCCATCCTCGAGTACCGTCACCAGCGTCGGCACGGTGTCCCGAACAGCCCCAGGGTGATGCTCGGCAATGCTCGTCACGACCGCCAGGGCATCCGCAGACACCTCATCGGTCGCCTCCAGGTAGGTCCGAACCGCCGAGATGACAGGCGTTACCTGGCAGGGGTGGGCCTCTGCAATCGGTGCCAGGCAGGCCAGAATCGGGTCGGCCGGGACATCACCGGTCTCCAGCATGGCCGCGAGGCTGGGAACGCCATCGAGGCCGCTCGAGGGATGGCGATCGACGACAGTGGAGAGTGACTCGAGGGCGCCTGTCCTGACGGCTGGGTCAGGAGCCTCGAGGAGGGCGATCAAGTCGGTGGCATCGTCGTGATTACCGTTGTGGTGGCGAATGGCCGTCTCGTCGTCGATGATGCCGAACGGCGGGTCGAGCTCAAGTTCCTCGACGGCATCGACAATCGGGCGGTCGAGTCCGCGAATCTCGGTGCACCAGCGGAGCTCCCGGATCCAGGTAGCGATCACCCGTCCGTAGTCCCAGGGTGCAGGCGGCATCCGGGTGATGCCGAGCAGTGCCAAGCGCCGGCCGGCATCGTCCCTGACCGTGAGCCGGTCAACCCATTCAAGCGCCCGCCGGAGACGAACTCCACAGTCAGGTCGCGTCGGTTGTCCTCGGGGTGGAGATCTGAGTCCATCGGTGCCTCACTGACGAGCTCATCCCGCACTGTATTAAAATTTCCGTCAATCTACATCGTCATGTATCTTATTAGCTATTGATCGTGTTGTCGGAGTGGTTATCAATGCTTCTACCCGTCGTTTCCGTTACCGCCACTGCCATCGAAAGGGTCATCGCGATGCACACCGAGGGTAGTACCAACGCATGGGCGAGCACGAGGGAGGGGATATCCTCCTCGAGGCGCTCCATGATCTCAACCCGTGGTGGGACGGCTCGACAGTCGATCTCCCGGCCCGACACAAGAGCGACTTCTACCAGCTCGTCAGGCCCGATGAACCACAGAGTCAGTTCGAGGAGGGGTCGTTGCTGGCACCTGGTGGGCCGACGGGGTGTCGGAGACTCGACGCTGCTTCGCGAGTTTATCCAGCATCGCATCGAGGCGGGTGACGCCCCTGAACGCATTCTGTTCGCTCCCTTCGATGCCGATCCTCGCTTCCAGCTTCGGTCAGACGAGCAGCTGCGACGAGCCGTCCGCTACTACGAGAGCCGGATTCTTGGGAAGACGAGGGGCGGACGTGTCCCACTTCCTGCTCTGTGACGACGTCCACCGCATCCAACACGCCACGAAGCCCTCCACGGAGGGCTGGGCACCGTCGCTGCCGAGTTGCTCGCCGGTGAGGACCAGCGCCACATCGTGGTCACGGCGACGGCCGGAACCCAGATCGAACGCGAGGCCGAGCGGGCCGGTATCGACGCCGACGACTATGCCATCCAGCCGATCCTTCCGGAGAAATTCCGGGATTACATCTTCTCGCTCTATCCCGAACTGGAATCGGTCCCCCTATCGAATCAGTCCGACCTCGATCGAGGACGGGACCAAGCAGTCTCCCGCAGGGCCATCGAGACGGGAGGTCAACCCGCTCGTCCAGGAGCTCCAATCGAAACACGAGCAGGTGACTGGAAAGATACGCGCGATTCAGTCCCAGGTCGTCGAGTACCTCGTCATGGGTGGCGTCCTCAGCTTCCGGAGTGAGGGGCCGGTGGAGTCTACCGCCGACCTCGAGCGCGGTGCATTCGCCGAGCTCCGCGAAACCGTTCGGCAGGCCCTCTATCAGGACGCCCCCGCCTTCGGTTCCATCCAGACGGTGGCCGACCTCGAGCGGCTCTGTGCCATCGCCGCCCACCGGCGGGCCGAGCCGATCAAATTGGCCGAGTGTGCGTCGCTGTTCGACGTCGACCGGCGGACCATCACTGAGAGCTACCTGCCGACGCTCGGCCAGCTCTACCGTCTGACCGGGGTCACCGAGTTCGACAACAGTCGGCCGCGGACGGTCCAACGTTACCTCCGGGACACGGGACTCGTCACAGCCCTCACAGGCGGGGATCCATCGGCCGTGAAATCCGACAGAGCCCTCGAAGCCGATCTCGCCCGCCTGGCCGGGTTCGATCACACCATGCGCCTGTCGTACATGGTTCATGCAGTCCGGAACGAGACGATCGACCCGGCCGTCTCGTTCTGGAATGCACCCGATGGACAGGTCGACTTCGTATTCCAGGTCGATGGACACCGGTCCCGGTCGGTCTCGCCTATCGGTCCAGCGAATACGAGACGAGTCTGGCGGCCCTCGAGACATTCCAGGAGCGCTATGGCAGTCCCGTCTCGCTGTTGCTCGTGGGTGACGAACTGGGCGTGGATGCACCGGTCGAGCGGCTCGAGTCCGGGGTCATCAGGCTCCCCTACTGGCTCTACCTCATGCTCTGTTGAGCCGCCGGGCGAGAATGACCACCCTTTTTTACCAATTCCTCCAATTCACATCCAATGAGTTCGTCGTCATCGGATGTCTTCCTGGTCAACTGCGATCCTGCCCACTTCGATCGAACCGTCGCAACGGGGGTCTCGGCCGAGGAGGTGCCAGTTGAGGCATCTGACGGGCCGATCAGAGTGTGGGGACTGGAAGGAGGCGACCAGTACGAGGACAACTTTGCGAAGATCGGTCCCGGCGATCTCGTGCTCTTCTATGCGGACGATTCCTATGTCGGGACCGCCCTTGTCGAGGAGACGCTCGAGGATGCAGGGGAGTGGACGGAGTCTCTTCGGAGGTGAGGCCCGATCGCTGGCGTTCACCGTTGAAGCGTTCTCACCGGTTTCGGTGCCTCGAGAACTAGTCAATGGTCTCTTTGATTACAATGAATCCTGGGTTCCGAGCAGCCTCTTTCGCGTGGCTGACAACCGCGTGCAGAACAATCCTGAAGCGATCAAACTCGCCGTCGAAGAGTACGACGAGCGACACTGAGCCCGACCTGACTGCCTGAGGGGCCTGTACTCAGAGGGGGTTGGCGCTGCAAGGTTAGTATTGTATAGAATTCCCACAACCCTTAACTACTACAGGCGCATAGATACTCGCGATGGCAACTCAATCACCACCCGATACCGGGAGCACGCCGAAATCGCCCGTGACCGTCACCAGTCAGGCCGATCTTGAGTCGACGGTCGAGGAGTACGACGTTGTCGTCGTCGACTTCTATGCCGACTGGTGTGGCCCCTGCCGGATGATGGAACCTGACCTCGAATCACTGGCCGCCGAGACCGACGCGGTCGTCGCGAAGGTCAACGTCGACGACAATCAGCGGCTGGCATCCGCCTTCGGTGTCCGCGGTGTGCCAACACTCGTGTTCTACTCGAACGGCGAGGCGGTCCACAAGGAGGTTGGCATGGTGCCCGGCACCCAGCTCCGGACGCTCGTCGACTCGTACAGTTGATCGGGCAAAGACTTGTGACCATTCTCGACGTAGAGCGTTGTCCATGACCGACTACGTTCACGCAATCGAGGAGGCGCGCGACGAGAAGGACGAGTACTTCCAGACAAATCCACACTCCCCGATCGACCCGGAGCGCCGCGATTCCTTCGAGGGCCTCGAGCACGACCCCGTCGACACTGCCTATCGATTCGAGGTGGCACTCGAGCCGCCAGCCGAGCAACAGCGAGTGACAGTCGGAACCAGTACTGGCGGGGAACAGGAGTATGTCGTCGCCGGGACGTTCACCGTCACGATCCAGGAGCAGCCCGTACCTATCCAGGCGTACCAGCCACCAGAGTCCGAGGACCGCCTCTGGGTTCCCTTCAGGGATGCAACGAGCGGAGAAGAAACCTATGGCGCCGGTCGGTACCTGGACCTCGAGCGAAGTCACCACCGCACCGAAGACGGATCCTGGATTCTCGATTTTAACCGGGCCTACAATCCCACCTGTGCCTACTCGGATCACTACGAGTGTCCGCTCCCACCAACGGAGAACTGGCTCGGGGTCCCGATCGAGGCCGGCGAGAAGCTGCCGCCGTAGCGAACGTTGCCCCGCAGGACGCGCGCTGCAGTCAGAATCGGATCCCAGACTGGACTGAACGGCGGGGCGTAGGCGAGGTCCAGCTGCTCGAGTTCGCTCACGGTCAACTCGGCCTCGAGGGCCGTCGCGACAGTGTCGATGCGCTTTGTCCCCTCTCGCCCGACCAGACTCGCACCGAGTACCCGCCCCGAGGCTCCGTCAGCCACAAGGGTGACCGTGAGTTCCGTCGCGCCAGGATAGTAGTGAGCGCGTGTCGATGCCTCGATGGTGACCGAGACCGGATCAAATCCGGCCTCGCGTGCCTGTTCCTCGTCGATGATTCCAGTTCGAGCGACCTCGAGGTCGAAGGCCTTGACGATGGCCGTTCCGGCGATCTGGCCGACGCGCGTGTCAGACCCAGTAACCGTCTGGCCGATCGCCCGACCGGACCGATTCGCCGTCAGTCCAAGCGGAACGTGATCGGGCTCGCCGGTGACGACGTTCGTGGCATCGGCACAGTCACCAGCCGCGTAGACGTTCGGGGCACTCGTCCGGCCATACTCGTCGGTGTGAATGGCCCCAGTTTCGCCGAGCTCGATGCCGGCCTCCTCGGCCAGTTCGACGTTCGGCCTGACCCCCACACCAACGATCACGAGATCCGCAGGTCGGCGGTCATTCTCGAGAGTCACCGCCTCCACTCGCTCACCTCCTTCAAAGCCCTCGACGCCCGTCTCGAGATGGAGCGAGACACCCTTGTCCTCGAGATGCTCCTCGACGACCGTTGCGCTCTCCGTGCCGAACGGCTGCAGGATGTGGGGAAGCATCTCGAACATCGCCACGTCCATCCCCGGCCGGTGAGTGCCTCGGCCATCTCGACGCCGACATACCCGCCTCCAACAATGGCAGCCGATGACGGCGATTGGTCCTCGATGTACTCGTCGATCGCCCCCGCCTCCTCCATCGATCGCAGGGTGAAAACGCCCTCGAGGTCGATGCCATCGATCGGGGGTGTGACTGCCCGGGCCCCGGTGCCGATGAGTAATGCACCGTAGACCTGCTCGAAGCGATCCCCGTCGGTTTCGACCGTCACCGTTCGATTGTCCGTATCGATCGAGACGACATCGTGGCCGGTCCTGAGGTCGATTCCGCGGTCCTCACGGATGGTTTCGGGTGTCAATGCTACCAAATCGTCAAGCTGGTCGATCTCACCCTTGATGAAATACGGCATACCACAGGCCGCATAGGAGACCCAGGACCCTCGTTCGTAGACGATTACCTCCTGGTCCGGGTCAGTCCGCTTTGCCTTGCTTGCGGCACTCAGGCCGGCAGCATCGCCACCGATGACAACGAAGGGGTCTTCCATAACTAGCTGGTCGTCACGTAGGCATTTAGTATTTCTTGAAGTATACAATACTGTGGTAGCTGTTCGAGAGAGGGTGTGTTCGGCCGAGAAATTGTAAACCCACTAACTGTTTTGGATGGGAACGCTCAAGACCCCTCCGGAATATGGCAAACCGTGACAGTCCATGGCTGCCGATGAGTACAAGATGATTACGGAGCGGGTTGGGCTCCCTGGGGCAGTGGCACTGCTGGTCGGGACCGCACTCGGGATGAGTATCTTCGTCGTCCCGACACAGACGGCTGCCGAGGCAGGGCCGAGCATCGCCCTGGCCATCCTCGCATCAGTCCCCCCGATGATTCTGGGTGTGTTGCTCCTCTTGCAGCTCGGGGGCGCCATCCCGGTTGCCGGGGGGATATACGTCTATGCCTCCCGTCTCGTGGGACCGTTCTGGGGGTTGATCGGCGTGGCTATCCCGGTCATAGCGGTCGGATGCTACCTCGTCTTCGCCGCACTGGGCTTCTCCCGATATCTGATCGGGGCATTCATGAGTCCATCACTGATCGACGGGGCACTCGAGGGGACGGCGATTGTCGCCCAGACGACTGGTGATCCCACCGTCTTTGCCGAACTCTTGCTGACAGTGCTGGCAGGCTGGTTCGTGCTCTCGTTGTTCATCGCGCTGAACTACGTGGGTATCCAGCTCGTCACAAAGGTCCAGATCGGGATGGTGCTGGTCCTGATTGCCGGTATGCTGGTCTTCATTATCGGCGGCGCATTCGCGTTTGATCCCCAGAATCTGACACCGATGTTCCCATCCGGTGCGGGTGAGCCCTTCGAGAATGGGATCACCCCGTTCATCGCCGCCGTGGTTCTCCTCTACATTCCCTTCCAGGGCTTTTCGATGATCATCGAGATCGGTGAAGACCTCAAGGATCCTATCAAGAATATCCCCCGCGTTCTCGCCATCGGCATGGGCATCGTGACGGTCCTCTCGGTCGCTCTCGTTGTCGTTCTGGTCGGAACAACCCCGTGGCAGGATACCTTCGTCATCGAGAATGGTGTCCCTGTCCCTGTCGAAGCCGGTCTCGCCGCCGATAGCGTTGGCGGCGCCTTCCTGCCGAGCTGGGCCGTCGCATTCATCGCTCTGGCGGCTATTCTCGCCGCAGCGACGACCATCAACACTCTGTTGACCTCCTACTCCCGGACCATCATGCGGGCCGCCCGCGATGACGTCGTTCCGAAGGCATTGGCCGAGGTCCATGATCGATTCAACACGCCACACCGTGCCATCCTCGTACTGGGGGTTCCAGCGCTGATCGTCGTCCCATTCGCGGTGGCGATCGATCACATGATCGCTCGAGAGGTCCTGGATTGGCTCGTGGTCGTGGTCGTCACCGGGATATTCATCGCCTTCATGATCGGCGGCGTGGCACTCTGGCAGCTCCCAAAGGAGTTTCCGGTCCGCTACGAACATTCGTTCTACAAGCTGCCGATGCCGGTTCTCAAGGTTGTCGCTGTGGGGAATTTCGTGGCCTCCTTCGTCTTCACGCTGTTCGTCGCAACCACTGCGCCATCAGCACTGGTTTTCGTCCTGATCTGCATGGTTGCAACCGCAGTCATCCACCACGTCCGGATCAAGCGCTACGAGCGACAGGGCATCGACCTCCGACGCAAGATGTCGCTGCTCGACAAACATGAGAAGGTCGGTGAGTCAACCGAGGACCTAGAATATCTCGGCGAGTGAACCGGTTCAATTTGTCGCCTGAAGCCACAATAGATATGCCACCCCCTTCCATAGCACTCGGTATGTATCGACGACGGGCGTTCCTGGGGACGGTTGCCATCGCGGGCCTGTTCGCAGGCTGCATGGGCAACGGGGAAGAAGAAGATGACTCTGAGCCGGAGAATACTACGGATGATGAAGAACAGTGTGAGACCGAGGAGGTCACCGAGGAGATCGTCTACGCTGACGAGCAAGCCCGGTACTATCCCGGAAACCCTGGCGAGGGATTCCGGGGCGAACTCGACCTAGTCGCCGGCGACAAACTGACGGTCTATGTCGACGTCAAGAACGAACACCGCGCCCAGCCGACACTGATCGTGGAAGCGCCCAATGGCGAGCGCCTCCGTGATCTGGCGATCTCGAACAGCTTCGATTATACCTGGACCATCGAACAGGAGGGGACGTACTTCGTTTCCGTGACCAACGAACGACCCGGGACAGAAGACTGGGGTGAGTGGTACATGAAAGTCGAGACGGTCGAGACAAACGTCCAAGAAGTCTGTTGAGCGTGGGATTTTCCGGTTTCGTTTCGAATGAGTTACTCGAGGGTTGAGGGACCGTTTGCTTCTTGAGATAATACCTTGTTGCTCCAGAGAGAGTATCTTTTATATACGGTGGGTTGGAACTGGCGGACGATGACAGAGAATGTGGGGTCACCTTCGGTCCCCAGGTCACCCTCATCGGCATCTTCGTTGCCGCACTGGTCACGGCCCAACTCACCGCGTCGAAGGTCCTCGCGTTCGGAATTCCTTTCGAGCTCCCGATCACCGGGGCGGTACTGCTGGCCCCAGGGGCGGCCCTCGCGTATGCCCTGACATTCCTCGCGAGTGATTGCTACACCGAACTGTACGGGCGCCGGGCGGCCCATATCATGGTCAATGTTGCCTTCGGTCTGAACTTCCTCGTGCTCGTGCTGGTGTGGTCGACAATTGCCGCCCCAGTCGCAGATACCTCGCCCGTCAATGCCGGTGAGTTTGCAGCGGTTCTCGGCCCGGCCGCGAACGTCGTCCTGGGCAGTCTCCTTGCGTACATCGTGAGTCAGAACTGGGACGTCTTTGCGTTCCATCGGATTCGTGACTACACGGGCCGTGATCGTCTCTGGCTGCGCAACATCGCCTCTACGGGATCCAGCCAGGCCATCGATACGGTCCTGTTTGTCGGGATCGCCTTCGCCGCGGCCCCGGCCGTCCTCGGGATCGGTGTCGTCCTGCCCCTCCAGGCCCTGATGGCGCTCATGGTAGGCCAGTACCTCCTGAAGCTCGCCATTGCGCTGCTGGATACGCCGGTCGTCTATGCAATTGTATACCTGGTCCGGTCCGACACTGACTCCCTAAAGCGGGACGTTCCGGCTTCCTGAGCCACGGCCCTTTTTTGGACCGCTGGCGCGAGGGTCCCGTATGGACGATCGGGTTCGGGCCCACGCCGAGACGCTCGTCGACTGGAGTGCCCAGGTACAGCAGGGTGATCGCGTCGTCATGGCGGTTGGCCCCGATGCCCATCCGCTGGCAGTCGCCACCGCCGAAGTCCTGGGGAACGCCAGGCCTCGCTGGTGATGACCTACAGCTCGAGCGAGATCGAGCGGGCCTACCTGCGGGCCCACGGCGAGAACTTCGCGAGCGGCCCGAGTCACGAACTCGCCCTTTTCGAGGGGGCCGACGTCTACCTCTCACTCGGGGGCGGGCGAAATACGGCCGAACGATCTGATATCCCCGACAAGACTGTCGCGGCGGCCAGCCGAGCCAGACAGGGAGTTCGCGAGGCCCGACTTGGAACCCGCTGGGTCAAAACCCTCCACCCGAGCCACGCCCTTGCCCAACAGGCCGGCATGTCCATGGCGGCCTACCGCGACTTCGCCTACGGCGCGATCGCTTCGAGACTGGGAGGCGCTGGCGGCGGAGATGGACAACCTCGTGAGCATCCTCGATGGCGGCACTACGGTTCGCATCGAGACCGGTCACACCGATCTGACACTCGACATCAAGAATCGAACGGCGGTCAACAGTGCCGCCTCCGTCCGCTATGACTCGCACAACCTCCCGAGTGGCGAGGTCTTTACCGCGCCGGCATCCGTGTCGGGAACGATCGTCTTCGACGTCCCAATGACGATCCGGGGTGAGCCAGTCCGGGACCTCGAGTGTACGTTCGAGGACGGCATTCTGGTCGACGTCGATGGCGCCGAGGGCGCCTCGGTGATCGAAGAAATCGCGGCGACCGACGAGGGAGCCAGTCGCGTTGGCGAATTCGGCGTCGGGATGAATCGTGGGATCGACCGGTATACGAACACCATCCTCTTCGACGAGAAGATGGCCGAGACGATCCACCTCGCGCTCGGCCGGGCCTACGATGCCTGCCTGCCAGCTGGAGTGGCCGGGAACGATTCGGCCGTCCACGTCGATCTCATCGCTGACCTGTCTGGCGAGAGCCGGATGCTCGTCGATGGGGAAGAAATCCAGCGCAATGGCCACTTTCGCTGGGAGTCACCATGAGCGACTTCGGGACTGACCTGCGGGCCGGTGTGGCGATCTACAATGACGGGCACTACCACGCGGCCCATGATGCCTGGGAGGACCGCTGGCTCGAGCTCGAGGCAGAGAGCCCCGACGAACGGTTGCTCCATGGCCTAATTCAGTTCACGGCGGCCATCTACCACGCTCGGCGCCGAAACTGGCCGGGTGCGATTGGCCTGGCCGAAAGTGGGGCCGACTATCTCGACGGGCTTGGCGAGCGTCACCGGGGGGTCGCACTCGAGCCAGTTCGGCGCTACTGTCGCGACCTGGCCAGCGACCCCGAGCTGATCGAGCGGTCACACCCACCGACGATGGTACTCGAAGGGGCCCAGCCGGGGCTGTACGATCTCGACGTCGATGCCATCGCGGTTGCATCCCCCATCCTGGCCGAGGAGTACGGCTTCGCCGAGGGTCCCGTCGAGATGGCCGGCGAGTACGCCCGCGCTGACCTAGACGCCGGGCGTGACGACAGTCAGTTCATCGCGCTCCTCTTTGACTTCGCAACGGACGACACCAACCGCCAGACTGTGTACGACCGACTCGTCAGTCACGTCGACCGACGCCACGCGAAAACGAGTCCGTCGAAAACCTCTTCGATCCCTGATGCTCGGCCGAGTTGTCCTGCGGTTCGTACCCGAGCACCGCACGAGCCCGTTCGAGTGAATAGTACCGGCTGTCGTTGTTCGAGATCCCGTAGACGGTCTCGTAGTCGTAGTCGGCCTGGAGACAGCACTCGAAGAGGTGCGCACAGTCGCGGTGGGAGAGCCACATCGCCTGCCCGCGCTCGTAATCGACAGGTGGTCGCCCCTCGGTGAGATTACCGATTCGGACATTGACCACGGAGATACCGGTCATGTCGTGGTAGTACTGGCCGAGCACCTCGCCGGTGACCTTCGAGCACGCCGTAGAGGTTGCCCGGTCGTGGTCGTTCGGAGCCGTCCAGTCGGAAATCGTGATCGGCTTGGTAGATATCGGGCGTTCGCTCATCGGTTTCGTAGGCTCCGACCGCGTGGTTCGAGGAGGCGAACGCGAGTTTATCGACGCCGGCGTCGGTGGCGGCCTCAGAGACCGTCTGCGTCCCGTCGATGTTGTTCCGGAGGACACTCTCCCACGGGGCATTCCGCCGGGGGTCACCAGCCAGGTGGACCACAGCATCGACGCCGTCGACTGCCTCGCGGACGACCTCTTCGTCGGTGATGTCGCCGACGATGAACTCCCCTGGAACGGATGATTCCGGTGGATTCTGGTCGAAAAGTCGCCAGGTGTAGGCCTCCCCCAGCCGCTCGAGGATCGCCCGACCGACCCGACCTCGTGCCCCGGTGAGGAGGACCGATTCCACCATTCATCGAGTGGAAGGGCCAGCGGGGGTAAGTAACGTCCGATTCCCGACACCCGGACCACAACGACCATTCGCCTGTAGGGAAAACAGCGGGCCATGACCGCTGATCCGACAACCGCTGAACAAGCCTGCTTCGAGGCGGGCATCAAGTTCGGCTCACTCTACCACCAGTTCGCCGGCACCCCCGTCTCGGCGGCGAGTGCGGCCAACCTGGCGACAGCGATGGAGGCGGCAATCGAGAACCAGCCCCACTGTACCGGTGTGACAGTCGAGATCGATCGGGCGGCCGTCGAGGCTGCCAGCGTCAACGGCTACACCGAACTCACCGGCCGCTTTCTCGACGTCGGAGCTGACCGTCGAATACGAGGTGGTGACGGTCACGGCCAGCATGGCCATGAAGGACGGCTACCCGCTGATGAAGATCGACGGTGTCACCGGTCGATAGTATCCAAATCGGGTATTTTTACTTTCACTTTCGGGCGATGGTTTAACCGGGAGGGCGCCCCAGTTTCAGCCATGAGCCAGACATCACTCGACGACGAGGACCTCTTCGGCGAGGCCTCACAGGAGATGCGCGACGATGTCGAGGAATCGCTTGCTGCCGCCCGGGGGCCCTGCCGGATGCGGCCGCAATCTGGGAGACAGACGCCACGAACGTGCTCGGCGTCCTCAACGGGCTGAAATCCGCCCTCGACACAGGGAATGCCGAATCCCACCTCCGGGATGCAAAGAAGTGGTTTACGGTCGGCCGGCGAGCCGACGCGTTCGACGATCCGGATCGCATCGAGGGCGAGATCGCCGACCTCGAGGAGACCATCACGACCGTCGCCGAAGCTGGCGAGGAGGTCAACTCCCTGACCAGTACTCTGCCCGCACTCCGAGGATCACTCGAGTCACCGGCAGCCGAGGACGGAGGCGAGGCCGCCCCGAGCAGTCCCTGATCAGCGCTCGGCCACCGCCGTCAGCACCTCGACGAGGGCTTCGGCTGCGGTCTCGAGAAGCGCCGCCCCACGATCGGCATCGCCCATCGCGGGGTCACCGACAGCCCCACTCTCGCTGAACTCCCGGGTGTCGTGGGCGATGTTCGTCCCACCGACCCAGGTCCCCCAGCGCTCGGCGCCCTCGGTGTGTGCGGCCTCGATTCTATCCTCCCTGATCAGCGTGGGATCCACCGACTGTAGCATCGCGGTCTCGATCGGCCCCCCATGGCCGAGGTCGGCCCGCTCGTCCCCGATCGCATCAAACCAGGTGAACGTCACCGCGTCGCAGATTCCGGCTCGTGTCACCTCGGCAGTGACCTCCTCGAGGGCGTCGACGTTCCCACCGTGACCGTTGACGACGACGATTCGGTCGAAGCCGTGACTGGCCAGGCTCTCGAGGCAGTCCCGGATGTACGAACGAAACGTGTCGGGTTCGACCCAGAGTGTCCCAGCGAAGTGCCGATGCTCGGCCGCGATGCCGACAGGAATGGCCGGCGCCCGGACCACTGGGCGGTCGAATCGCTGGATGGCAGCGTCGGCCACCGCCTCGGCGGTACACACGTCCGTCCCCAGGGGCGCGTGTGGCCCGTGCTGCTCCGTGCTGCCGACCGGGAGGACAGCGAGGGCCGTCTCGAGGGTCTCGATCTCCTCCCAGGTGGCCGTCGACAGGTCCATGCCTCCCCCATCCGGCCCGGCGGGTATCAATCTCCCGACTCAGTCGATCTGCTGGGCCTCGAGGCGATCCGTGCGCTGCTGGGCTCGCTCGATAAACTCCTGGGGCAGCTCGTCGATCTCGCCCGCCTGCACCCCCCAGAGATGTGAGTACAGGCCGCCGTTCTCGAGGAGGTCCTCGTGGGTCCCCCGTTCGACGATCTGGCCGCCCTCGAAAACGAGGATCGTATCCGCGTCCTTGATCGTCGACAGCCGGTGGGCGATGGCGAAGGTCGTGCGATCCGTCGAGAGCCGATCGATCGAACGCTGGATCAGCATCTCGGTCTCGGTGTCGACGTCACTCGTCGCCTCGTCGAGCAACAGGATGTCCGGATCCCGGAGAATCGCCCGGGCGATACACAGCCGCTGTCGCTGGCCGCCCGAGAGTTTCACGCCCCGCTCGCCCACCATCGTGTCGTAGCCATCCGGGAGCTTCTGGATGAACGAGTGGGCCTCCGCGGCCTTCGCGGCCTCGACGATCGCCTCGTGGTCTGCGTCGAACGACCCGTAGGTGATGTTCTCCTCGACCGTTCCGTAGAAGAGATACGACTCCTGGCCGACGTAGCCCATCGACTGCCGGAGACTCGCGAGCGAGACCGACCGGATGTCCTGTCCGTCGATGCGTATCTCGCCGGTGTTGACGTCATAGAGTCGCAAGAGCAGCTTCAGAACCGTCGACTTGCCCGCCCCGGTCGGGCCGACGAGGGCGATGGTCTCCCCGCCGGCCACCGAGAAGCTGACGTCTTCGAGGACCGGCTGCTCGCGGTCGTACCGGAAGCTGACGTCCTCGTACGTGACGCTCGCGTCCTCGATGGTCAGATCGGTCGAACCCTGATCCCGGTCGATCCGGCCCGTCTCGTCCATCAGGCCGAAGATCCGCTCGCTCGAGGCGGCCGCCCGCTGGTACATATTGATCACCTGGCCGAACTGGGCCATCGGCCAGACGAGCTGCTGGGTGTAGAGGATGAACGCGACGAACGTCCCCGTCTGCAGTGTGCCCGAGAACGGCCCCGGTGCGGTACCAGTGAACACCCAGTACCCACCGACCAGGAACGTGAGAACGAATCCCATTCCGGAGAGGACCTGGAGACCGGGGAAGAACTTGATCCGCAGCCGGATCGCATCCCAGTTCGTATCGTAGTACTTCCGCGAGACATCCTCGACGCGCCCCGACTCGAACGTCTCCGTGTTCGAAGATTTGATGACCTGGACACCACCGAAATTGTTCTCCAGACGGGAGTTGACCGTGCCGACGCTCGAGCGGACGGCCGCGTACTTCGGCTGGATCTGGCGAACGAAGATGTAGGTGAAAAAGGCGATCAGCGGCACCGGCGCCAGGGAGGCAAGCGCGAGCTGTGGATTGAGCCAGACCAGCAGAAAGCCGATCCCGAGGACCATCACGGCGAGACGGAACGCCGAGTTGAGTCCCTCGTTGAGGAACTGCTCGAGCTGGTTGACATCGTTCGAGAGGACCGACATCATCTCACCGGTCTGTTTTGCGCCGAAGAATTCCATATCGAGACGCTGCATCTTGTCGTAGGTCGCCGTGCGCACATCGTGCTGGATGTCCTGAGAAAACGAGTTGAATCCCCAGTTGCGAATCCAGTGAAAGACGGCACTGAAGACAAAGGAGAGGGCGATGACACTCACCACGAACCAGAATTGGCCCGTGGTCGTCTGGGGAAGCCAGCCCGCGGGGAGGACCGATAGCGGCACCTGCTCCTGGAAGACTGCGTCGCCGAACAACGAGTCGATGGCGACGGCAAGCATCAATGCCGGGAGCAGGTCCAGTGCCCTGGCAAGAATACTCCCGATGATGCCGATCGTCACCGAGGGCCAGTAGGGACGACCGAACTCGAAGAGCAGTTGACGCATCGGATCGTCGACGGTCTGGCGCTGCTCGGAGAAGGGGTCGTCATCGTCCCATTCGATGCCGCTCATCAGGACAAAGCTTCGGCGATGAACGGCTAAAAGGGTTGGCTCACCGGCGATAGCGTCAGTTGGACCTGAAGTGTATGAGCCCTGGGTCCGACCGGGCACTAGAGCGCCGGAAGGGAACAATTATCCACCCTCGAGGGTTCCATTCTCGACAGGGCTCGTGGTCTAGCTGGTTATGACGTGGCCTTTACAAGGCCGAGGTCGGCGGTTCGAATCCGCCCGAGCCCATCCTTGGACTATCGGGTCAGAAAATCTATGGTGGTCCTTTCCAATGGTAGGTCGAGTATGGTTTCACACGGGGGTCACACACATGGGGACACTCATCGGAGAGTTGGAGTGCTCCTTGGAGTTCTCATCGGTATCTTGCTGGTGGGACTCGAGCAACCAATTGGTCCGAGTATCGCCGCAGTGAGTCCCGTGTTCTTCGCTGCGTTCCCCGACCCTGCCGTTGCGTTCTCTCGTGACGGTGAGGAAATCACGGTTGTCGAATCGAATAAAGCCTATCGCGACCGATTCGGTGATAGCCAACTCGAGAGTTTCACAGCGGACCTCGGCATCAGAGCCGATGAACTCCGGTCTCAACTGGGTGACGGACAACCAGTTGACCGTGTCACCACAGGAGGTGCTGGCCGCTACTGGATTCGATCTGTAGATCCTGCGGGAGACGATACCGACGGCTACCTGATCGATTACCGAGGTGCCACGAGGTGAGGGGGATAACCGCTATGAGGTCCTTACGCGATCACTCGCGCATGATCTCAGAAACCCACTTGACGTTGCGACTGGCCCGCATGCACGCTGCCAGAGAGACGGGAGAAGACGTACACTTTGAGAAGATCAGCGAGGCCCACGAGCGAATCAGGACGCTCATTCAGGACGTCATGGCCCTCGTCAAGGGTGGTGACGTAATTGGCGAGGTCGAGGCCATCTCTCTGGAGACTATTGCCCGGGCTGCCTGGGAGTCGGTCCAGACTGGGGATGCGACCCTGGAAGTGCATACAGATCGGCGGCTTCTGGCAGATCCGGTCCGGCTGCAGACGCTACTGGAGAATTTGTTCAGGAATGCCATCGAACACGGGCGTCCACCCGATGAACGGGATTTGCCGTTCAGGGTCACTGTCGGAGATGACGGGGACGGGTTCTTTGTCGCCGACACTGGATCCGGGTTTTCGGTGGATGAGCCAGACCAGCTCGTCGATCCCGGTGAGACCGGGACCGGTCAGGGTACCGGTCTGGGACTGGCCATCGTCGACTCGATCGCCGGGGCACACGAGTGGACCTGTTCGATTTCTGAGTCCGCTGCCGGTGGGGCCAGGTTCACGTTTGATTCCGTCCAATGGGCCGAGTAAGCGGTAATATCGGAGAGTGATGTCAACGGTAATTGTTTTATTTTTAGCGCACTCCCTGCGTGAATTCGAATAGCCAGTAATTTTATAGATCATATTGTCCAACTCAAAGCGTGTTAGCAACGATGAAGGAGAGAACCATTCTCGTCGTCGATGACGAACCCGATGTCGCCGAGTCGTACGCGTTACGACTCCAGGGAGACTACGACGTGAAGACGGCCACCGGCGGGGAAGAGGCGCTGTCGATGATCGACGAGGACATCGATGTCGTCTTGCTTGACCGCCGGATGCCGGAGATGTCTGGCGACGAGGTGCTCTCTCGAATTCGGTACCGGAATCTCGATCCGAGTGTTGCAATGCTGACTGCGGTCGAACCCGATCTTGACGTGGCCATCATGCCATTCGATGACTATCTCATCAAACCGGTAGAACGCGAGCAACTACTTTCAGCGATCGACCGGATGCTCGAGGCCCAACGAAAGGAGGATCTCGAGCGGGAACTGTCGTCGAAGAAAGTTCGACGCAACGTTCTCGAGGTCGAAAAGGACGACGAGGAACTGGGGGCGAGTGATCTATTTCAGCAACTCGAGACCGACATCAAGGCCCTCGAAGCTGAACTGACTGATTCGTCATCAGCGGGCGTCAGTGCAAACTGAGGGGGCCGTGGACAGCCGGATGCGTCGCCACACCCAGCTATGGCAGGCATCCAGAAGTACTTCGGTGGTCAGCCCACTCACTCCACCGATGAGGAGCCGCCGGAATCGGTCGTCGTTCTAACCGACGACATCGAGTTCGAAAAGGCTGCATTACTGTCGCTCTCGGCAGAGAGCCGGACAGTTGAGTCGGCAAGCTCACTGGAGGAACTCCTTTCGGAGGGGCGGCTCAACGACGAGACCGGCTGTCTCGTGTGTGATTACGAACTGCCAACTGTGGATGGGCTGGCCGTCCTCGAAATTGTTCGTGCTCGATATCCAGATTTGCCGGTCATCCTGTATCTGAGTGAGAGCCAGGGTGATGTTGCAGTGACGGCCTTGGCGGCCGACGTGACTGCCTGCCTGACCACGGAGCGACATCGCGACGAGTTCGAGCACCTCGAGCGCCTGATTGATCACGCTCATCAGTACTGATGCCGCGCGCGGTGGGTTCATCGAGGCGCGGTCACTCGCGGTGGCCAGTATGGAGGCGATGAACGAGGGTATTGCTATCGTCAGAGACGATGAGTTCCTCCATCTCAATGCACCGCTTCGCTCCCGGATTGGGATTCAGGGGACTGAAGACGTGGCGGACTTGGTCGTCTCGGAAACACTCAGCCTGGATAGCCTCGCTATCGATGATATCGTGGATGGATCGGTCCTTGTCGATCAAGGTACGGGCCAGCTTCGGACCCACCTTGGCAGTCAGATCGAAGTGCGCGCAACCGCCTGTCGGTTGCCCTGGTGGGAAGACCCGGCAGCAGTCATCGTCATTCGAGATGGTTCAGACGATCTGCTCGATATCAAATCCCGATCAGTCGACTCCGCCCCGCTCGATATCACTGTCCTCGATTCCAACGCCGATCAGCATACGCCAATCTACTCCAATGCGGATGGACGGTCAGGTCACTCCCGCAGTGGAATCAGGTCAATGGACTGGTTCGGCAAGGAGGAGGGACAGTCAGAAGCGACAGCAGCACTTGCCACAGCCGTCGAAAGCGGCAGCCAAGAGACAGTGACTGTCACTTCACAGGAGAACGGGAGTACCCACTGGGACAGGGTGACGTTCGAGCCGCTCACCAATGGAAGCACAGAGCCCCAGCATATTGTAAGCTACATCGAGGACGTTACAGAGGGTGAGGAGGTCAAACAACAACGGACCGTTCTGCGAGAACTGATAGATCTGCTGGACGATCCGGTGTACGCCGTCGACGATGACCAGCGGTTGCTCGAAATTAATACCGCGTTCCAGCAATTCTTCGGTGGGGACCGTGAGGACATGAAGGGATCTCACCTCCACGAGGTCGTTCCCGATTCTGACCAGTGGTTCCAGCAACTCAGAGACGATCCTTCCGCTGATAGCCCAATGAAGATTGATTTTCTTCGGCAGGATGGCTCGAAACGAACAGTGCGGTCGACGGTACACGAGGTGGACCTGGGACCATCCACAGGGGCGACGGTTGGTATCCCTTCGGGACATCTCCGAACTCAAGGGAAAAGAGCAGGACATCAGACGGGTCAGCCAGGCAGTCGAGGCGGCCGGCCATCCGATTTTCTTCCACCGACGCCGATGGCGTCATCGAGTACGTTAATCCAGCGTTCGAGGATCGGACCGGCTACGACGCAGAAACCGCTATCGGTGAGACACCTGCCATCCTGAGTTCCGGCGAACACGAAGACGAAATCTATCAGGATCTCTGGGAGACTATTTCGCAGGGTGATGTCTGGCGGGGAGAACTGACAAACACAACCGCTGACGGCGAAACCTACATCGTAGACCAGACGATTGCGCCCCTTTCGATGAGTCCGGGGTCATTGAGGGGTTCGTGTCTGTGAATGCAGACATAACAGAATTGAAGAGGCGGGAGCAGCGATTCCGGGAGGCCACAAAACGGTATGAGAACCTTTCGAGCACCAGTCCATTCCTGATTTTTCAGCTCGATGAGACCGGTCGATTTGTCCACCTCTCATCGAAGGTTGAGCGCTTCCTGGGGGAGACAGAAAGACCCTCATGGGAAGTCCATTGACCGCGGTTATCGCTGAAGAGGACCGTGATGTCGTGGAAGGGGCCAGGATGAAGGTAATGCAGGGCCAGACGATCGAAGACCTGCGTGTGAAAGTATCGACCCTAAACGACCAACTGCGACACGTCGAGATTTCCTGGGCCAGCTTCGAACGCGACGGCGATATCGTCGGCGTCCAGGGCGTCATGCAAGACGTCAATGAACGGATCGAGCGGCTGCAACAGGTAGACGTCCTCAATCGCGTGCTCCGCCACAATCTCCGAAACGATATGACAGTGATCCTCGGGTCCTGCCGAGTACGTTGAATCAGAGGCCAGTGAAGAAATTGCGCAATATGCAGAGAAAATTATTGAACAGAGCAATGTCCTCCTCGAGACCGCAGCAAAAACGAGACGAATATCTGATATACTCGGCGATGCCCCGTCAATCGGGAATCGTAATCTCGCTGATCTTCTCCCCAGAGTAATCAACGACGTCTCTCGCGAATATTCCGATGCCGACATCTCTCTCGAATGTCCCGATTCAGCGACCGTCCACTGCTCGCGATTTCTCGACGAGGCGTTCCACGAAGTTCTCACAAACGCGATTGTCCACAACGATCGGGACCCCGTCATCCACGTCACCGTGATGGTCGACGAAACAACGACCACAATCGAGGTGACGGACAACGGGCCAGGGATTCCGAAGATGGAGGGGGACGTTCTCAGGGGCGCCTCTGACGTCAAACCACTTGCCCACGGGAAGGGGTTAGGGCTGTGGATCGTCTACTGGATCGTCCGACGATCTGGTGGTACGATCAATATTTCCGAGGGGATTCGTCGCGGAAGCACGGTCACGTTCGAATTTCCCCACCGGGAAACCTGACCTCAGGGTGTAAGGCGGCGCATATTGTGACGAATCTGGCTGACCAACCCCGTTCGATCTGGTTGAATTTCCTCGGCCACCAGCGAGTCTCTGGGCTCATCATCGATTATCACCTCGAGATAGGGCTCGAGGGCTTTGAAGTTCTTATCGAGGATGACCGAGTGGTTGGTTTTGTCATGGCTCACGACATCGTGCTCGGCCAGCTTCGGGACATGACACTGGACAGATGAGACGTAGACGCTCTTGTATTCCTTTTTTGATACCGCCTCTCGAGGTCGATCGAGTTCCCAGCTCGCGACACGTGCTCGGCAACTCTGGCAAGTTCGATTGATTCAGATCGCCCGTGAAGAGCATACAGAAGGTAGCGGCGTCGGCGGTTGGCGAGCAGATCTAGGATGGTGTCAGCATCGAGGGCTCGGCCCGAGATGGACGCCTGCGATGCCATAGATGGAAAACAATCGCCAGCAGGAAAAGGGTACCTTGAATGTCCATAAGTTCGGCATACTACGGCTAATCTGGTGACTACCCGGGCAACGACCATCCATTCGTAATCCATTTTTCCGCTATCGACGGAGAGAGTGTTGCGCCGCCTTAGCTCAGACTGGGAGAGCACTCGACTGAAGATCGAGCTGTCCCCGGTTCGAATCCGGGAGGCATTATGTAACTCAACTATATATTCCCACAATAAAAGAGTGGTGTGACTTAAAGAAACCATCCCCGATCCGGGGGGTCAGGGTAGTGTCGCGACACTGTCCGCGGTGTGGGGAGCCCGCTGTTGCAGAAAATATCACCACGTTGGTAATTAAGGAGGTTTCGAACTTCGAGTTTCGCATCGGACTCGACTCATCGGTCCGCTTTAATAGCAGGAGCGCGGATAATTGTGCTCTCTAACTGTCCTCTGGCCGCCGTATCAACATAATCCGAAATCGGTCACACTACTGTGCGTTTGACAATGTTCTACAGCTATCGGGGGCCGATGGCATACAGAGTCTCAAGATCGGCCGCGAAAATCGCCTCCGGAGTTACAACGGGTGTATTGTAGATTCCGTCGGACTTCATCCGCCACGCAATCTCCCCGGACTGTCGGCCAATCGCTAGCAACTGTTGCATCGGTGCATAGACATACCGCGGTCCGAGGTTCGAACTCGCAGAAGAGTCGCCCCGGAACTGACCAGCTAGATATCTCGCTTCGACATCGAGTGCGACGAGCGAGAGCGATTCCCAGGCCGGACCTTTGGAAATATACAACGTCTGCCCATCAGTGACGGGGGATCGAACCGAGCTCATATCTTCGGTGATCGACCATTTCAAACTGCCATCGTGCAGATTCAGGGCGAATAACTCGGTTTGGGTTGTGACGTATACGGTCTTGCCGAGAATCGTCGGCGCTTCGAGTATACTCGCCGTCGCTCCGTCGAATCGCCACCGCTCGTCGCCGGTCGCAGCATCAAAGGCACGGACAATCTGATTCTTGTTGCCGACGATCACGAGTCCATCGGCCACTCCAGGAGGACCGACGAAACTCGGAACGCGCGGATGTGCGTCATCGGTCACCGGTTGCGGTTCTGTGGCCGTTTGCCGCCAGATAACCTCACCTGTGTGGACCGATAGCGCGTAGAAGTGTCCCTGGGTGGAGGCGTATACGGTACCATCAGCGACTAACAAGGGTCCAGTTGGGCGGTTCTTTTTCCTTTTCGACCAGCAATTCGCGTTCCTCGAAGTCAAAGTCCCATTCGACCGTGTTCGAAGATTTATCAACACAGATGGCCTTGCCAGACGTTCCAAAGAACACGCGCTCGTCAGTGACAGTCGGTTCAGTAGAGGGACTCAGGTCTGTCGGAACGGTATACAGACGCTCACCTGTGGATGCTCGTATAGAGACTAACCCGTTTTTTGTCGTCAGATACAGTATCTCGTCCTGAAGGACCGGTCCGCGGACGGTAACTTCGCCGAATGATTGCATCCATTTGACTTGTACCTCCGGCCCGGGACCGTCGGCCACATTGGGGTTGACACCCGTATTTTGCGTATTGAATTGGTAGTACGGCCAATCCACCGACGGCGCTGTGACAGTGCCATCGGTGACGGGTGGAACGTCCGAACCGTCGCTAACGATGTGTCCATGGTCCTGTTTCTCCCTGATCGAGGCAACCGGCAATCGAGGTGAAAGACCAACTAGCAGCCAGCGACCCCAGTACTCTCCGGCGGGACGGACTCATCGTAGGCCTACAGACCCTCGAATTGGTACTCAGTCTGGCCTTCGTAAACTACTAGAATTCATAAATGGGTACGGAAGGAGATTAGGGAGAGTGGTGTTAATAGTATCAGTCCTTCCCCGCCGACGAGTACCTCAACGCCTACGAGTCGCGACTGAGCGATCCTAACGTCAAGGAGAATCCGAAGCTCGCCGCGCTGGTCGAGAACTACGTCGAGTGGTACGAGGACGAACTAACTCGCCGGTAGATGACCATCCGCGACCACTACGTCGTGGTGCCGGTGACGCCGCGCGAGGGCCGCTTCGAGCGAGATGGTCTTGCCGAGAAGTTCGCTTACCACCGGGTCGTCAGGACGCTCGTCCGGGCGGCGAGGCATCTGAAGACATCGACGTGCGCCGGACGACACCAGAGAGCTAACCGGCGTGATCGGCGAGTTCTGGAGCGGCCAGGACAACGATCACGGCGACCTGTCGTATCGAATTCGTACGACCCCGATCGATAGCGGAGGCGACACATGATTCGAGAGAGACTTCCACTCGGAGAAACGGAAAACAGCGACGGCGACGAGAACGAAACGAACAGTGACGGCGAGCAGCCCGATGCCACGGTCGAGTACGAACCCACAATGGGCGTGCCAAATTCGATCCGGGACGTTCACCAGACGCTGGTCTCGCCGTCGAACATCGAGCGACCTCGGAACCTGCCAAGACGAGGACGTCGACCGGCGGCTCGAGACACTTGCAATGCCATCTCACTAGCTACGATTGCTAGCCGCAAAAACGTGGCTTGAAAGTCAGTAATTGCGGCATACTCCACCTAATCGCTCACTACCCGAACCGACCGTCCATTCGTAATTCTTTTTTGCGCTATCGACGGAGAGAGTGGTGCGCCGCCTTAGCTCAGACTGGGAGAGCACTCGACTGAAGATCGAGCTGTCCCCGGTTCGAATCCGGGAGGTGGCATGCTTTTGCTGAATGAATGATGATCGAGAGTGGGAGCACGTACTCCCGAGTTGCCGTTTCAGTCCCCATATCTCCGTTCCTGGCACCAGACCGCACGATGCGTTCGTAGTCACACACCTTCGACCGTCCGCTCAAACGCCTGTATCGCGTCGTCGCTTGTTGCGACAAACACCTCGTCATCGGCCTCGATCGTGATGGACTCGTCAGTTTGGACGGTACCGCCGCGCGAGACGCCCACAATGGTCCACCCCCGCTCGGCGTTCAAACGAGCGTCCGCCAGTGACTCGCCGACAAAGGGGGTCGCCTCAACTCGGACGAGTCGGATCTGACTCGTTGGGTCCATGACTCGTTCACCGTGGACTTCCGCGGCGACCAAGCGAGCCGATACTCGCTGGGTAGAGAGGACGTAGTCAGCACCTGCCCGAAACGCTGCCTTCACCTTCTCTGCATCGGTCACACGCGCGAGGATTTCCATCTCGCTGGAGAGGGAGCGGGCCATTGCGATAGTCAAGAGCGCGGTCGAATCGTCGTCGACCGTAACGATGAGTGCCGACGCAGTGGCGATTTCCGCTTGCTGGAGAGTCTCTGGTTCGGTGATATCACCAACGATGTCGGCCCCCGTATCCATCGATTCGTCGACGGTTGTCACCGAGGTGTCTGCTGGGAGTGCCTCAACAGCCGCATGCCCGCCCTCACTGTAGCCGGCAACGATGACCCGAGAGTGATCCACAATCTGTCGTGACTGGACGCCAGCAATCTCGTTCGTTAGCTCGTCGATCTCATCTGCTGGACCGGCGACGACCAAGACAGTGTTGAGTGTGAGCCTCTCGTCCAGTGCCGGCGGCAGCAGCAACTCGCCATCGAACCACCCGGCGATCAGCGTCACGCTTGGGTGGTTGGCGACCGGTGAATCCCCAACCTGGATGCCGTGGAGGGAACTATCCCGGCGGACCAGTACCTCACGGATTTCGATCGCATCCCCGTTCGATCCCTCCTCAATCGTGACCGGTATTGTCGCCTTCTCCGCCAGTCGTTGACCGATCAACGCGTGAGGTGCCACACTCCGGTCGACACCGATCTCCCGAAGAGCCGCTTTGCGACGAGTTGACTCGGTGAAGCTAATCACTCGCAGATCGTCGTTGATCTCACGCGCTGTCAGGACGATACTCGCGGTTCTGTCACCGGCGTCAGTGATGAGAACCGATGCTCGCTCGATCGTGGCACGCTTTAGATCGTCCCCATCTTCGGGGTTTCCATTGATGACTTGGTACCCGTCGTCAGAGAGACGCTTGGCTTCCTCTTCGTCGGAGTCAATGAGAACGTAGGACACATCGAGTTCTTCGAGTTCGTCGAGGAGAACGTCGGTATCGAGATCGTATTCCCCGACGACGACGTGATCGTCCTTGGGCGTGAGGCGGTCATCGAGGTTTAGCGGCGTCCGCTCAAACAGCGGGATAATCAATATTCGCAGCGTGACCAAGCCGATGATGATGCCGGTTATCTGGATCGATACCACGAGCACGTTCATTACCGGTGTCTCCCAGGGCGAGTCCGCGCCGTACCCCGTCGTTGTCATCGTTTCGACGACTGTTTGGAATGACTGGAAGAGCGACTGGGGACGATCTTCGAGGGCTCCCATCCCCCAGTGATAAATGATAGTATAGAAGAGAATAACCGAGGCGAGACTGCCCACATAGGCGATTAATAATCGTTGACGATATGTTATATCTCGAGGTTGTAATCCCTTGATATCAAATAGTGCACGCATTTTTCTGTCTCCAGTCTATCGCCATAGGGGGACACACCCAGTAAAATTGCAGGTTGTTTCGGACCGAGTCCACGACTGAAGCGGCACTATTGGAGGCCCCCCAATCGCTCGGTCGAAGCTCTGCGAAAGGCCCCCCACCCGACAGGAGTTCGATTACTTCTCGCCACGGAGGGATTCGATTCGCTGTTCGAGATCGTCGATCGCGTCCTCGACGCTCTCGCGCGCTTGGTCGCTCAGGTCCTCGGCCTCGTTCACTGCCTCGTCAAAAGCGTCGCGTACTCGCTGGACAGTCGTATCGATGTCATCTGATTCGCTCATGATCCAGTTAGTGCTTCGCGCGTTGTCCGGTTAGATTTGGCTACTGTTCCTATGCTGTGAGAAAGACTGTGATTCTTCATCCCTTCCGATGTAATCTCCATACTGAACTGATGACAGCCCTATGAGTGGGCTAGATGCGGCTATCGCACGGACGTTGGCCAATTTCTCGAGTGTTCCACTGGTCGTTCTGTTGCTATCGATCGCTATCGTCGTCGTGTTTCTGACGGAGGTCATGTCGAATACGGCGACAGCGACGGCCTCGAAAGCGACAGTTTGCACTATTCATCATATTAACAGTACGACAGCGATGCCGACAACCGAAACGATTCCAAGGGCAACTGTCACTCGCCGGCCGAGCGTTATTGTTCCCAGTAGCCAGGCGAGTCCGGCCTTCGTGAGTGTGTTCGCGATTGCTCCAATGACAATGCCGGTGGTCGCTACTGAGGTAGATATCTTGCCGTCCGCCTCGAGGGCGCTCAATGTAATCGTGATAGCGTCGACGTCAGCGAGTCCCGAGAGAAATGCAGTCGCATAGATCCCCGAATCGCCGAACCAGGTGTTCGCCGACTGTGACACCAGAAGAACGAGCGCAAAGACGATACCGAAAAACAGCGCCGGTTGGAGTCGAAACGGATTCTTGAGAGGGGCCTCAATCTCTGGTTCGGTTGTCGATTGCCAGTAGACAATGCCCGCGATGAGCAGGCCAATGGCCGTCATCGCTCCGAGTGGAACGATGACTCCAGGGAGAAGGTCTGGGTTGACGACGGCGACCTCAACGAGTGCTCGCGGAAACATGACGACCGACGCGATGACGATCGAGAACGACCCGATCTTGTAGAGATCAGGGGCTTCTCGGGTTCGTTCGGCCATCGAGACCGTTGTCGCAGTCGAGGAGACGAATCCGCCAAGTATCCCAGTCATAGCGATTCCGCGTTTGGCACCAACGACACGGCTCAGAATGTAGGCAACGAAGCTCAACCCAGTAACGAACCCAACCATGAGCCATACGAACCGTGGGTTCAGTCCGAACAGAACGTCGAGTTCGCGGTTGGGCAAAACGGGAAGGACGACAAACACGACGAGGATGAATTTAAGCGAGGCACGACGTTCCTGCTCGTCGATCTGGTCAACGATGCCGTGAATCATCGACTTTGCAGACAGGAGGACAGTGACGATTCCGGCGACGATAATGGCGAAAATCGCCCCGCGTTCAGATGAGACCGTCAACGCTCCGAGGAGAACAGTCAGAATGGCTGCGATCACTGTCGTGAGTCCAATATCTCCTTCAGTCACGATTTTCCCGACATATGCAATGGTCAGGGGAAGTGCAACGGCGAGTACTATGACGGGTAAGAGATCGGGGAAAAATGCCTGGCCGATCGCTCCGACGAGAGCAAAAAGCGGGAAGGTGCGACTTCCCGCGAACGTGCCACCAGACTCTGCCTGTTCCCGTTCCAGTCCGATGAGCGCACCAATCCCAAAGGCAACGAGAAGACGAAGGAGAAGGGGACCGATGATCTCGACCATTCCTATATCAATTAGCAAACATCCGTTGTCAAGCTTCGGTTGTGAGACAGTCTCTCAATCGGCTGCTGCGAGGACTATTCATCCCAGCAGTCCTTTATCCGTTGGTGGCATAAGTTCGAGCGGTATGGAGACAGATCGTGTCATCGAACTTCTGAGAAAGGCGTACAGTGATGAGATCGAGACGGTGATGAACTATCAGACGAACGCAATCGTCCTCGATGGCGTTCGAGCCGAAGAAATCAAAGAGAGTCTCCAGCAGGACGTCCAGGAGGAGCTGCAACATGCCGAACAGATCGGCCAGCGGCTCAAGCAGCTCGACGCCCGCCCGCCCGGCTCTGCAGAGTTTACAGCACGACAGGAATCGCTCCAGCCGCCCGCCGATTCCACGGATGTCCTGTCGGTGGTCAGGGGTGTACTCGAGGCCGAAGAAGACGCAATCGAGACGTATCGGTCACTCATCGACGCCGCCCAGGAGGCAAACGATCCCGTCTCGGAGGATCTTGCGGTGACGATTCTCGCTGATGAGGAGGCCCATCGAACGGAATTTCGGGGATTCGAGACGGAATATCGAGCCGATTGAGCCCGACCGCCGTTTGTGAGACGGAGAGGCGATTTCGGTGAAATAATCGGCGAGATTGACTGGGCAGCAATAGAGGGTTAGACAGTCAGGCACAGCCAGCAGTTCACCCGTTCGGGTTGAAATCCCGCGAGATCAACGGTGAAGCTGTCCTATCCACTCCCGATCCGGTTGATCGCACGCCCACCTCGCACGGGCCATTACATGCTCTGTTCTCTTAACGTAAGAACCGGCCGGCTATTCCCGCGGAGTCGAACTGGGCAGGCTGTCGCAGAAATCGGACGCGATCCCGCACTAAAGCGAATCCAATACAGAGAGAATCATTCGATGACGATCGCGCCTTTCATACCCACGGAGAGATGGGGTTCGCAGTGATACAACGCGATGCCTGCCTCGTCGAACGTCTGCTCGAAGGTATTCCCCTCATCCGGGATTGGCTCTCCGGAGGAGAACTCGTAGTCAGATTCTCCAAGTTGACCGTCGGGCTCGGCCTCCACGTTGTGCGGACCGCCTCGACCGGTCCACTCCCAGGTGACCGTCGTCCCCGAGGAGATGGCGATTGCTTCGGGATCGTACTCCGTTCCAGTGTCACCCGTTCCAACGTTGACGGTAATGTCATCTTCGTCGCGCCAGTCGACGATTTGGCCGTCGTAGTTCGGCGCGGCGGCTCCGATATCGGTCTCTGTGAGCCACTCGTCGACGGCGGGGTAGTCTGCACCGTCCAGAGTATCCTCGTCTGTAGGTCCATCCTCACCGTCATCGGAACATCCAGCAATTCCAGCTGAAAGCGTGGCGAGAGCAGTTACGGAGAGGTACCGTCGTCTGGAAATATTTCCCATACTGTATGAAAGGCAGGGAGAGAGTAAATAAGGAGCTACCAAATCCCGACCAGTGGGAAGTGAGTTTGACTGTCAGGTCGGACAGCTTCAGCCGTTCATCTCAGCGTTCGCTGCGACGAAATCGACATCCGGTTACCGGTGGAAATCGCCGAACATAGGCCCCGATCTCGAGACACTCCAATGACAAACAAAAAGGACAACCGATTCGCGGCCAGTCTCGATTATCGAGGTGCGCCAGTGGCCCTATCGCTCGAGTGAGACGGCGAGTTCCATCTCGCCCTCGAGACTGATCGAGACGGAAACGTCGGTCACGGTTCGCTCGTACTCGCTAGTGTGCTTGCCGGCCTCGCGGATCCGCACACGCTCGGTGAGCAGGCCAGTGTCGGTGAGCCGATCGAGCTTTCGGTAGATGGTCGAGGATGGGATCTCACACTCCTCTGTGAGTTCGCCCGCGGAGAGTGCTTCATCACTGGTGTGGCGCAGAATGGTGCGGCAGTCGGCATCCGTGAGAACGGTTAGCAGCTCCTGGATTGGCTGTTCGGCATCGATACTGTGGGTTGACGTTCCGGTTGCCGAGTGAGCCTGTGAGACTACAGCCGATGATTGACTCATACCTGACAGTCACGGCGGACCGGGAGGAATCCACCCCCACACTACTCGGGTGGGTTTATATACCGAGTCTCAGAGCAGATCAGCGAAGATCTTGTGCTCGGCCGCAACGAGGTGCTCGCGGAACGTCGACGGATTGATGCCCAGCTCGGCGGCGATCGCCGTCGCATTGGCCTGTCGTGGCCGGTCGAAATAGCCCATTTCGTAGGCCGTCTCGAGGACCTCGAGCTGGCGGGTCGTCAGTCGACTCCGGTCGATCATCGCGGTATCCTCGACATGCTCTCCAGCCGGGCCCCGAATGAATCGCTTGATATCGACCGCTGGATAGCGATCGCGCAACTCCCCGACGATGGTCTGGAGCTGGCTGAAATCGGTCGCGTAGAAGACGAGCGTCAGCACCCCGTCGTCTGCGACGTAGCGGGCAACGGGACAGTCGAACTCGCCGAGACAGGCACAGGGACAGTCCGCGTCCTCGAGGTGGAGACGATAGCGATCGGTCCGACCATGTGAGAAGATCGGATCGGACTCGAGCGGAAGGGCAGCGTCATCCACCGAGAACTCGACGATACTGTCGCCACATGTCGATGAACATAGGCTGGTGCTGACACCCTCGATTCGCGTCGACGCCTCGGCTGAGGCCGCGGTCACCGGGCAGATATCCGGTGTCGGAAACGCCACCGTCGCGCGGATTCCTGGTGGCACAATTACGCCTCAGTAGAGAGGCCAGGCACTTAACGGGGACCCCGCCCCCCCCTAGACCCTGACCGCGGTCGATCTCGATCCGACGACCGCTAATCTCGTCCGGGTGCAAGCTGATAGAGCTGAACATCGAGATCCTGTCGGAACGCCCCCCAGATCTCGAAGAGCGGGCGCTTGGCGGCACCATACTGCTCGATGTGCTCGACGGTGAGGTCGTCACGAGGTATTTCCTCGAGTGTGCCACTGGTGAGGACGCTGTGATAGACCGGCGGTTCCTCCTCGTACACCACGAGCCGGGCTGTGGGAGCCGAGGACAAGAACTGCCGTTTTTCACTCTCGGGTGTCGAGACGAGCCGGAGAAAGAAGCGGCGCTCCGTCCCGTCATACCCGTAGGAGATCGGAATCGAGTACGGTTCGTCAGCCCGCGCCAGCGACAATACCCCCGTCTCGTTGCGGCTGAGTACGGCATCGGTGTCCGCCGCGGAAAGGGTTGTTTCGTCCTCCAGGGGCATACTCCGTGTGCCGGTATTCCAGCCAATCACCATATAGCTGTCCGAAGCCGGCTCCGTCAGTCGAGATGCATGAGCACTACGGAGAAACGCCGCGGATGTGAGATCAGTACCGCAGATAACACAACCGCGCTCGAGGAGAGCCTCCTTCATCGACTCGTTGACCTCCATCGACTCATCACACGACGGGCAGACGAAGGCGATTCGTCGCTCGTCGTCGGTCGTCATCGTATGCGGGTACGTACCGCCTTGGTATATGAACCTCCCTTGTTCCGGTTACGTGGGAACATGGGGTATCTCTTGCACAACAGGGAAGTACACAAGTGGCTGATGAACCGATACCGTGGATCCAGCCGAGTTACGCGCGAATCCCGAGCAGGTTGCCTCGCTCATCGAGCACACGAACGTCGATCCCACCGCCACGGCGTCGGCGATCCAGGCACTCTGTACAGACGTCCGTGAGTACGGATTCCGGTCAGCCGTCGTGGTGCCGTACCACGCCGAGTATGCGTCGGAGTGTCTCGAGGGCACCGCCAGCGTCACCGCTGTCGTGGGGTTTCCCTACGGCGTGCAGAACAGCCGGGCCAAACAGCTCGAGGTCGAGGCACTGTCAGAGTGGGTCGACGAATTCGACATGGTCATGAACCGGACGGCGTTCGCAAACGATGATTTCGACGCCGTCGTCGATGACGTCGCCGCAGTGCGGGAGACGGTCGGGGATCAGACACTCAAGTGCATCATCGAGTCACCAGCCCTCTCAGACGACGAGATTGCAACTGCCGCCAGACTCGTTGCAGAAGGAGGCGCTGACATCGTCAAGACCGCCGTCGGCTACGAGGGCGGCTGTGATCCCGACGAGGTCAGGACCATCCGGGAGGCCGTCGGTCCCGACGTGGGGGTAAAGGCCTCCGGGGGGATCGGCACGTTCGAGGAGGCCCTCGCGATGGTTGAGGCCGGTGCAACACGGATCGGTGCATCCGCTGGCGTGGAGATCCTCGAGTCGATTGGTGACTGACACAGATCGAGGGTTCGGCTCACTGGGAAGTGACCTTCGTGACCACTCACAGTCACCGAATACGTCTCACTGAAGTCGGCTGGCATCTGTTTGTCCGCTCGCTTGCAGCAGCTCGAGCAGAAGTAGATCAGAAAGCCCGCGATGACGTCCTTGTAGAGCATCGACCACTCCTTGCGGTACTGGTTGCCGACCTTGTACCAGCCACCCCACGACAGGAGTTCGTCGCGCCAGCCGCCGGTGCTCGCCGTCTCCTGCTGGTGGTCTCCATCTCCATCCTGCGGCGCACGGAATTATCGTAGCTGCTTTATTATCCACGCCCTGTTTGTTGGACTTATATGGACCACCGTGAACCGGACTCGACGCAGCAGTCCCGGACGCCCAACTCCCGTGCGTCCAAGGGTATGCTGTCGGTCGGCTTCCAGACTCTCGAGCGAGAGGTCCAGGATCTTGAACTCGAGGTCGAGGGAACGATTCCGGACTGGCTCCGGGGGACACTCCTCCGCAATGGGCCCGGGAAATTCGACTATGAGGACCAGTCGGTTAATCACTGGTTCGACGGCCACGCAATGCTGCATCGCTTCCAGCTCACGGCCGATGGGGTCAGCTACTCGAATCGGATGCTCGAGTCGGACGCCCACACGTCTGCGGAGGAAGAAGGCGCGCTCACGTACAGCGAGTTCGCGACGGACCCCTGTCGGGATCGATTCGAGCGCGTGTTCGTCATGTTCACCGGGCCGGACATCACCGACAACGCCGCAGTCAGCATCGATCGCCACGCCGACCGGTTCATCGCGATGACCGAGACGCCCATACCTGTCGAGTTCGATCCCGAGACACTCGAGACGCTTGGCCATCTCGAGTTCGACGACGACATCGAGGGCCAGACGTCGACCGCCCATCCCCACCGTGATTTCGAGCGGAACGTCACGGTCAATTATATCACGCAATTTGGGCGCACGAGCCGGTACGTCGTCTACGAACGCGACGACGAGAACACGTCACGATCCCCGGTGGGGAGTGTCGAGGTGGACAAACCAGCCTACATGCACAGCTTCGGGATGACCGAGCAGTACGTCGTGCTGGCGGAGTTCCCGCTGCGCATCGAGTCCGCTCCGGATGCTCCTGTCGAACAAACCGTTCATCGAGCACTACAACTGGCACCCGGAACAGCCCGTCCAGTTCACCGTCCTCGACCGTGAGACTGGTGAAGTCGTCTCGCGGTCGGAGGCCGACCCGTTCTTCGCCTTTCACCACGTCAATGCCTTCGAATCCGGTGACGAGATCGTCCTCGACTGCTCGACGTATCCGGACGCCTCGGTCCTCGATGACCTCTATCTGGACGATCTCCGTGCCGAGAATTCGACGTTCGAGACACTTGCCGAAAGCGAACTTCGCCGGTATCGAGTGCCAATTGATGGCGGTGTCGCCGAGGGAGAAACGCTCTATTCCGGCGGGTACGACCTGCCAGCCATCCACTACCGGGAGTACAACACGCGCCCCTACGAGTATGCCTACGGCCTGAGCAGCAACGAGAACCGCTCGGATGACTTCTCAACCAGCTCGTCAAGGTAAACGTCGAGAGCAGGACCGCCACGACCTGGTCAGAGCAGGGCACGTATCCAGGTGAGCCCGTCTTCGCCGCCGACCCGGCTGGAACGGAGGAGGACGATGGCGTGATACTCTCGGTCGTTCTCGACGCCGAGGGCGAGCGTTCGTTCCTCCTCGTCCTTGACGCCGAGTCATTCGAGGAGATCGGCCGGGCAGCAGTCCCACACGTGATTCCCTTCGGGTTCCACGGGCAGTTCGCCAGCGATCGCTGACGTCGGAGCATCATCGGCGGCGACAGCTGAACAGTTAACCCGTCTCGCTGGAATGGTCCCGGAAAGATGGATCGACGGGCGTTTCTTGCGACATCGGGGGTTGGATTGCTCGCGGGATGTCTCGGCGGCGAACAGCAGGATGGGCCTGACGAGGATGGGCCGTCGAACCGGATATCGGATCCGGACGCGCGTGCCCATCCGCTTCGTGGTATCTCGCTTTCTCCCCGAAGTTACGAGGAGGCCGACTTCAACGAGTTCTTCGAACTCGTCGAGCAGGCCGGCCTCGATGTGCGCTGGGCCGGAAGCTGGACGGACCTCGAGAGCGAGGAGGGGGCCCCGAGTGTCGTCTGCTCGCTTGCCGAGCAGTACGGCTATCACCCGATCATCGAGACGGGCGTCTACTCGGTCGATGACGGAGAGCTATTTCGCCCCCTCGACGAGGCGGGACAGACAGACTTCCTCGACACGCTCATCGCGTTCGCGAGTGAGTGGCAGCCCCCGTTTCTCGGCATCGGTGTAGAGGTGAACATCCACGCCGAGGAACAGCCAGAGGAATTCGAGACGTTCGTATCCCTCTACGACGAGGTGTACGATGCGATCAAGACGGTCACGGTCGGGACCCAGGTCTACCCCGTCTTTCAGCTCGAGTGGATGCGTGGGCTCCGTGGCGGCATTTTCGGCGGCGAAAACGATGCAGCACAGGCCCAGTGGGACCTTCTCGAGCGGTTCCCGAAACGGGACCTGGTGGCGTTTACCTCCTATCCGGACCTCGTCTTCGAGCGACTCGGCCGACATACCTGACGAGTACTACGTCGAGGCCGCAGACCACGCGGGTGAGACGATCGCCATCACCGAAACGGGCTGGTCAGCAACATCGAAGGGGCTCGGATGGGAGCGGAAGCGAGGCCCAGCAGGTGGCCTTCGCAGAGCGCCTGGTCGACCTCATCGATGGTATCAACATCGAGACGCTGCTCTGGCTGTGGATGTACGACCAGGGGGAGACGTGCCCGCGTTCGAGGACATGACCCTGCGCCGCCCGGACGGGACGGCCCGTCCCGTGTGGGAAGACCTGGACGGAGTCACCGTAACATCGGCGTCGCGGCGGATAACGCCATTTATGGTGCGGTAGTCGCGACTGGTGATCATGCCACGAGACTACGACCGTTCCAAAATTCCGTCCGTCTACAACCTCGAGGAGATTGCCCCCTACCGATCCGAGGAGGGCTTCTCCCAGGTGATGTTCCGCGGCATCGACCAGATGGTCGGTTTCACCCAGATCTCCGACGAGCGAACGAACAAGGATCCGCACCTCGCACCCCTTCGAGCAGATGAACATGCTCGTCGACGGCCGGCTCGACTTCCTCGTCGACGGCGAGCGGATCGAACTCGAGCCCTACGACACGCTGATGATTCCGCCAGAGACTCCCCACGCCTCACGGACCGTCGAGGGAGAATCCGCGAAGATGGTGGCCTTCTGGCCGCTTCGGGAGGACCGCGTAGAGGGGACGGCCTACCAGGAGGAGTTCCCCGAGCTGTAAGCCGAGGACGAGAGTAAACCAGATCATTCAATCTCAATCGTCGGGCAATCGATCAGCCATGGCAGGCGACATCCTCGAGACCCTCCTCGCGGGGAACCAGTCCCACACCGACTCGCTTTCCGACGATCACTTTGCGGAGGTCCAGACCGGACAGCGCCCCGCAGTCGTCTCGATGTGCTGTTCGGACTCGCGGGTCTCCCAGGAGGGTATGTGGAATGTCTCCGAGCCAGGCTGGCTGTTCACGCCGAGTACGATCGGCAACCAGGTCTGGGACGAGTGTGACGGTGAGCTGGTCGTCGACGGGAGTCTGCTGTACCCCCTCGCCAACACCGGGACCGAGGTCGTCGCCGTCGTGGGACACACGGGTTGTGGAGCCGTCACGGCGGCCCTCGAGGCCGTCGAGACAGATGGGACGACTCGAGCATCCAGCGGGCATCGCCAAGTGGGTCGACCTGCTCAGACCGGTCGTCGAGGCGGGACTGGCGGAAGATCGAATTGACCGAGACGGCGATACCGGGCTGGTGAACCAGCTCGTCGAGTACAACGTCGATCGGCAGGTGGCGTTCCTGCGAGAAGACCCAGCGGTGCCAGACTCCACAAGCGTGTACGGCTTCGTCTATGATTTCCAGGGCGTCTACGGATCCGTTCCCGGTCGCACGTACCTCGTGAACCTCGACGGAACAACGGACGTGGACGAAATACGTGAACAGGTCCCCGATCGGGTCGAACAGGTCAGGCGAGTGCTGTAGCGGGCATCCGGAAAAGTCATAGCTGCCGAGTGCCGCGTTGCTGTATGGAAGAGCTACTCGAGATCGGCAGTACCCTCCTTGTCTCCGCTTATCTCGACGGTCCTAGCCGTTGCCGGTATGATCATCGAGAATGCCGCTTTCGGTGATCTTTCCCAGGGAGCGGTTGTTCTTGGAGCCTGGGAGGCGACACTCGGTGGGATCCTGCTCATCGGTGGCCTGTACGTTCTGGGCTACCAGAGGGCACTGCCGCGCCTGCAGGCCCTGACTGGCCAGTAGAACTTACTCCGCCCAGTCGATTTCGACGCCGATCGCCGGGTTCGATGTCACGCTCGTCGGTCCAGTTACGGTTGACCTCGAGGACGTACCTGTCCCGTTCCTTTGTACTTTTGCTCAGATCCATCTGTTCCCGGCGGGGGCTCGGGAGCATCGTGAATGCTCGTAATCGTCCCGTCGGCGTCGAGGAAAATGATGTCGAGGCCGAAGGACATGTCCCGCATGACATAGGTGCGCTCATCGACATCATCGTGGACGAAGAGCATCCCCGATCCTCGGGCAGTGATTCTGTTCTGGCTCAGGCCAGTGTAGCGCTCCGAGTACGCATCAGCGACGACGACCGCGACGGTCCCGAGGGGGTCGCCTGTCTCGTCATCGACGATGGTCGCCGTGGTTCCATTATAGGCCTCGGGATCGCCGGCATCGACGCCGAAAAGAGAGGGCGTGAACAGATAGGCACCAAGAAGCGCGATCAAGAGGAAAACGCCAACTAATGCGAGGCGTTTGGCGGTAATTCGCTGTAGGCCCTCCATACCATCGCCACGGTGGTTAGGCTCATGAAGGTTGAGATGCGCGGAAATACCGGGACCGTCGGAGCGGTAAAACCGGCCGAGAGCACCGCGTGGTAGGCTTTCCGTAAGAGTCTTAACTACGCCTTCGAACCCTTCGCTAGAGGAGTAACGAATGACCGGATTATTCAGGAACCGAACAACACTCTCGAGTGACACCGAGATTGACTGGTCCTCCATGCGAGGGGTCGTCCGATGAGCGCAGACGACGATTCCTTCCACCCGATGGGGGAAGAGTGGGAAGCAGAGATGGAGGCGATGCTGGATGACACCGAGTACGATACCGAACTCGGGATGGACATCGCCGAGGACTCCCAGCGACTCGTCGCTGGGGAGATGACCGAGCAGGAATTCCACGAAAAATACCACGACGCGATCGTCGCCGAATTCGGCATGGACGATCGGCCCAATGCCGAGGAGTTCGAGGACAAGGGGCTCATCGACTCCCTGAAGAAACTCGAGGGCGACGGTGACGTCGACCGCCGCGAAGTTATGAAGAAGATGGGGGCCGGCGCCGCCTTCCTCGGCCTCGGTGGGCTGGCCACCAAAGACGCGAGGAACGAACAGGTTGGGGATCCCTACGGCCAAGAATACGAAGATCGGGATACTCAGTGGGGATGGTCATCGACCTCGAGCGCTGTGATGGCTGTCTCTCCTGTGTGACCGGCTGTATCGACGAGAACGACACGTCAACCGGGGCGAACTGGATGTACGTGCTGACCTACGAGGACGAGAAGACCGAGCAGGAGAACTTCCTCGTTCGACCGTGTCAGCACTGCACCAACGCACCGTGTGAGAAGGTCTGTCCAGTTCGCGCCCGTCACACGCGTGATAAAGACGGCATCGTGCTGACCAACTACGAGACCTGCATCGGCTGTCGGTATTGTCAGGTTGCCTGTCCCTACGGGGTCAATTACTTCCAGTGGGGGAATCCCGACGTTCCGGAAAGCGAGATGATGAAGACCGACACAAGTCTTGATGAACTCCGGGCGATGGGCGAGGAGGAGCGCGTTGCCCATCTCAACGAGGAGGGCGACCACACGGTCGACCACCGCGGCTGGTGGGTCGACAGTCGGCCGCCGAAAGGGACTATGGGCAAGTGTACCTTCTGCCCGAGTCGTCAGGACGGGGTCCAGGGCGAGGAGATGGTTGGCCGGACGGCCTGCATGGACGCCTGCGACGAGACTGGCAGCAATGCGATCCACTTTGGCGACCTCAAAGATCCGGACAGCCGTCCGAACCGCCTGCTCCGGCAGCGGGCGGAGCTCGCCGAATCTCGCGAGGTGGCAACGTCCGATGATCCCCAGGAAGATAGGATCACAGGCTCGGCGACTGCCGAGGGTGAACTCTCTGCGTTCAAGCTGCTCGAGGACATCGGCACCAAGCCCAACGTCACGTACCTCGGCAACCAGCCCGGCCCTGAGGCCGAGCAGGTTGAGGGACCGGTTTCCTACGACGTCCTCCAGTCCAGTGACGGACGGGAGGTCACCGACCGACGAAAGAACCACACCGATCTCGGTGCGGCAGCCAACCAGATGGAGTGAGGTAAATGAGTACTGAGAAAATCTCCACAGACGACCTGCTCCGCCCGATCAACTGGACCAGCCGGCGGTGGTTCATCATGGTCGCTCTGGGCGTCATCCTGACCGGTATCTGGATGGCCGCCTGGTCCTACCAGCTCTACCACGGATTGATCGTCACCAACCTCTCCGACTGGGGAACCGGTGGCGGCTCGACCTGGGGCCTGTACATCGGCGCGTTCATCTGGTGGGTCGGTATCGCTCACGGCGGGATCATCCTCTCTGCCGCAGTCAGACTCGTCGGCCTGGACTTGTACAAGCCAGTCGCTCGACTGGCCGAACTACTGACACTGGGCGCCCTGAGTATGGCCGGGATGTACATCGTCGTCCACGTCGGTCGACCGGACCGGATCGTGACGAGCATCATCCCAGCCTACATCACGACTGTCCAGACCTCACCACTCATCTGGGACGTGACCGTCATCACATTGTACTTCGTGATGACCGCCACCTACCTGGGCTTGACACTCCGATATGACATCAGCCGGATGCGGGACGACTTGCCCGACATCTTCAGTCCGATCTATTCGCTCCTGACGATCGGCTACTCTGAGAAAGAAGACGAGGTCGTCGAGCGAATGGTCTGGTGGCTCGCACTGGCGGTCATCGTGCTGGCCCCACTCCTGCTTCACGGCGGCGTCATTCCGTGGCTGTTCGCCCTGATTCCGACAATGCCGGGCTGGTTTGGTGCGGTTCAGGGACCACAGTTCCTGACGATTGCACTGACCTCGGCGATCGCAGGTGTCATCATTCTCGCGTATGCGTTCCGGTTTGCCTACGACTGGGACCACATCTTCACGAACGAGGTGTTCCGCGGGCTCACGCTCTGGCTTGGCCTGTTTACGCTTCTGTTCCTCTGGCTGCAGCTCCAGCAGGTCCTCGGCGGTGTCTATGCTCCGTCACTGGACAAACTCCACGCGACAGAGGCAAAGCTCCACAATCCAGCCTACATCATCGCGATTAGTACGGCCGTGCTCGTCCTGTCGTACATCTTCGCACAGGCCGTACGAAAATCGGTCTTCTCGCTCGAGCGCTCACTCATTGCCAGCTTCGCGATTCTCGGTGCGACCCTGACCGAGAAGACGCTGTTCGTGATCGAAGGGCCGTTGCACCCGACGTTCGACATCTATCGCGCGGTTCCGGGAACCTACGTCCCGAGTCCGATCGAGATCATGTCGCTCGTGGGGACCGTCGCCATGGCGGCGCTGTTTTTCCTCTTCATCGCCAAGGTGATACCGGTCGTCGAGTTGCACGTTGCCGAAGAGTCCCAGCACGAGGCGGCCGAGACGGAGGTGGACGCATGAACATCCTCCCAGGGACCTGGGTGGTGTTCGGGATCATCTTCATCCCGGTGTACACGATGCTCATTGCCTGGTTCGCCGGTCGACCACGCAACCCGAAGAAGGCCCTCATGGGCATCACCTACCTGCTCGGAATTACGACCGCCCTCTGGGGTGGCCTGTTCCTCACGACGGTCGTGATCGGACTAGTGTTCTTTTAACCCACGTTCATTTCTCGTTGAACCGAAAGCCACACCCTCTTGAGGCCCGACTATCCCTCCATGGGTGCATCCGCAGAGGACCTCGAAGCAGCGCTGGCAGAAATTATCGATCCGGTCCTCGAGGAAGATATCGTCTCGCTCAACCTTATTAACGACATTACCGTCGAGGACGGGACCGCCACGGTCTCGCTCGCGTTCAACACGCCCTATGCCCCGGCCGAGATCGAGATGGGTGAACAGATACGGGACGTCATCATAGAGGCGGGACTCGAGCCCGAGCTGAGCGCGGAGGTGAGCGCCGACCACGGTTTCGACGATGAGATCCTCCCGAACATCCGCAACGTAATCGCCGTCTCCTCCGGAAAGGGAGGGGTCGGCAAGACCACCGTCGCCGCGAATCTCGCGGCCGGTCTCGAGGCCCGGGCGCCCTGGTCGGGCTGCTCGATGCCGACATTCACGGCCCGAACGTCCCCGGGTGCTACCGGTCGAGGAGGAGCCGGGGTGGACCCCGAACGAAGAGGAGCTGGTTCCACCGGACTCCGACGGCGTGAAGATCATGAGTATGGGCTTTCTCGTCCGCAACCAGGACGATCCCGCGATCATGCGCGGGCCCATGGTCAACAACGTCATGACCCACTTCCTGCGGAACGTCAAGTGGGGCTATCTCGACTATCTCGTCGTCGACCTTCCGCCGGGGACCGGGGACGCCTCGCTGAACCTGCTCCAGTCGTTGCCGATCACCGGGACGGTCATCGTCACGACCCCCCAGCAGATGTCCATCGACGACGCGAAGAAGGGCCTCCGCCTGTTCGAGAAACACGACACGCCCGTCCTCGGGGTCGTCGAGAACATGGCAGCTTTTTACTGTCCCAACTGCGGCGACCGCCACGATCCATTCGGAGACAGGGGTGCCGAGGCGATCACGGACAACTACGACGTCGAACTGGCCGGCTCGCTCCCGATCCACAGCGACTACGGCGCCGACGGGACCGAGGGGCCAGTCGTCAAGAACCCAGATAGTGACGTCCAGGCTGTCACCGAAGAACTCGTCGAGACAGTCGTCGACAACATCGGGACTGTCAACCGTAAAATCGTCTCGACCGACGCCCGCCAGGGCGGCGAGGAGCCAGTCGGTGGCCCGATGCAGCCCTGAGGCCGAAAACGCTATTCCTGTTGCGTTCGAGACAAAAGCTGGCGGGGAGCGCCGTCCGCGGAAGCACGGGCCAGCGCTGTCACACGCCCCGCCACCCCGGTATCGAATCAGTCGCCTTCTAGCTGAACGAGTTCCTCGACGTCCGGTATGTCCGTTGCCGCATCGATGATCTGCTGAAGCCGGTCTGCGTGTTTGTCCATTGCATAGGCGGCGAGTTCGCCCCGCTCGAGGCCGATCTCTTCGTCCTCGGGTGGCATGAACCGCTCGTCCTCGGTGATCCCCTGGACGAGTGGCATCAGCTCACCGACCGTCTCCTGGATGATCGACGGGTCGATTGCGCCGTCGCTGACGAGCTTTTTCAGCTGGCTCATGCCGAAGCCGACGTGGCGGCCCTCGTCGCTACGGATCTTGGTAAAGCCCTCGACGAGTCCCGGGAGGTGCGGTAACTCCTCGAACTCGCCACCGAACGAGCGTTGCATCCCGTAGTACCCGGTCTGGGCGAGGATGCCTTCCACGGTCAGGTGGTAGTGACAGTACGCGAGGGCCCGGTTCTCGGGGGTGTCGGCCTCGAGCAGCCGGTACTGGGCCTTCTTGTTCCGGTCGAAGAGGTCGTGGTAGGGCTCGTTGAACCACTTCGGATCACGGGGATTCGATCGCTCCCAGCCGACCTCGTCCTCGACCGCCCAGACGACCTCGCGCCAGTAGCGGTCGAAGAAGTCCGCGTGTTTGGCCTCCTCGTAGAGCTGGGTGGTGAGGAACAGCTGGTCGTCGATGCTCTCAAGGGTGACGGCCAGCGGCGCCAGGTCCTCGGTGACGGCATCCTCGCCGGCGCCGAACTTCGCGATCCCGCTGAGCAGGCGGTCCCACTCGCTCTCCTCGAACGTCCTCGCCCTCCAGGTTCTCCCGGTAGGCGAGGAGGTTCTCGATGTCCTGCTCGAGGTCGATCTCGAAGGGGTCCCAGTGGCGCTCGACCGCGTTGCGGTAGTAGCGATTCGATCGGGACTCGCGGTCCATCATCGCCGTCGGTTTGTAGGTGATTGCCATGTGGTGTACTACACCACGTCCAGCGGAATAAGGGTGTCCGGTGGATCGACGACAATACCCTTAACCGCAGACACCACCGACCACCGGGTAGGAATGCCGCCAGCGATCGAGGTCACCGATCTCGTAAAGGACTACGGCGACCTGCGGGCGCTCGATGGCCTCTCGCTGACCGTCGAGGAGGGCGAGTTCTTCGGCCTGCTCGGCCCGAACGGCGCGGGCAAGACGACGTTCATCAACATCCTCGTCGGGCTGGTCAAGAAAACCGGCGGGGAGGCGGCCGTCTTCGGCCACGACGTCGAGCGAGACTACCGCCAGACCCGGGATGCGATCGGCCTCGCCCCACAGGAGTTCAACGTCGATCGGTTCTTCCCGATTCGGGAGGTCCTGATGCACAAGGCCGGCTACCACGGCATCCCCAAGGAGGAGGCCAAAGAGCGGGTCGAGTCGGTCGCTCAAGCGGGTCGGTATCTGGGACAAGCGCGAGACGCGCTTCGACTGGCTCTCCGGCGGGATGAAACGGCGACTTCTGCTCGCCCGGGCGCTGGTCACCGATCCGGACCTGCTCATCCTCGACGAGCCGACGGCCGGGGTCGACGTCCAGCTCCGGCACGACCTCTGGGACATCACCGAGCTGAACGAGGAGGGGACGACGATCCTGCTGACGACCCACTACATCGAGGAGGCCGAACGCCTCTGTGATCGGGTCGCCATCCTCGACCAGGGCCGGAAGGTCGACCGTCGCCACGCCCGACGAACTCAAGTCCCAGGGGACCGACACCATCGTGGCGATCCTCGAGGACGACCCGGCCGGGGCGCCCAGCCTCGGTCGACGACGCCGAGGGTGTCGGTCCGCTGTCCGACGAGTCGCCTCGAGGTCACCGCCGCGAACGGCGGCGCGAGCCGCTCCCGACGGCTGGTCGAACGACCTCGAAGGCCACGGGCATCGAGCGTGGCGACCATCGAGCGTCACGCGGGCCGTCCCTCGAGGAGATCTTCGTCGAGATGACCGATCGCACGGATCGAACCGTCACGCGGACGCCCGCGGTGACGACGAGCGGGACCGCGAACGCCAGGAGGAGATCGTACCCGATGATCTCGGTGGGTCGCCCGGACGTTGTTCCGCCGGGAGGTGCTCCGGTTCGTCCGCCGGCCGAAGAACACCTTCCTCCCGCCGGTCGATCACGAACGTCCTCTACTTCGCCGTCTTCGGCGTCATCCTGGGCGGCCGGATCGACCAGATCGCCGGCTTCGATTACATCCTCTTCATCCTGCCCGGGCTCGTCGTGCTCGGAACCATCTCGAATGCCTTCGAGAACGCCTCCTTTTCGATCTTCCACGGCCGGTGGAACGAGTACATCCACGAGACGCTCACCTCGCCGCTGTCCTACACGGAGATGGTCGGCGCCTACGTTATCGCGAGTGCCCTCCGGGGACTCATCGTTGGCGTGATCATCGCCGTCATCGGGCTGTTTTTCACCACGATCAGGGTCGACCACGCGGCCTATCTGGTCGTCGTGATGATCACGATCTCGGTGCTGTTCGCTGGCCTGGGCATCATCGGCGGGCTGTTCGGCTCGCGACTTCGACGATCTGACCGTCATGAACCAGTTCCTGCTCCGGCCGCTGGTCTTCTTCGGCGCGGTCTTCTACTCGCTCAGCCTGCTGCCGCTGCTCTGGCAGCGCCTCTCGCTGCTGAACCCGATGGTCTACATGGTCGACAGTGTCCGCTATGGCTTCATCGGGCACTCCGAGCTGACGCCCGCTGTGTCGCTGGGAATCCTGGTTGGGGCGACCCTCGTGGTGGTCGGGGTGGACATCGCGCTGTTCAAGCGCGGGGTCGGGCTCACCGACTGAAGGCGGTGGATTTTCGTCGCTGCCACTGGAGTAGCCCACATGGACCTCACCGACGCCCAGTTCTACGGCGTGGTCGTCGCGTTCACGGCGGCCGTCTTTGTCGCGGGCGTGGCTGGGGCCATCGTACTCGATCCGGGCGCACTCAGCCCGCGCGAGCTCGGCGGGTTCGTCGGGGGCTTCGTGTCGCTCCTTCTCGTGGCACTCATCGCCTACGGGGGCTACTGGCTCGTGACCCTCGAGGAGGGAATCGAGGAGTGACCGTTTAGGGCCAGGCACCCGAGGGCCACCCATGGTCGAACCACTGGTGATCCACGAGGGAGATCGATCGCCCGACGCCGTGCCGGCGGGCGAGGGGCTCGCCAAGACCGTGCTCATTGACGGTCACGACGGAGCCGAGACCGGGGCACTCAGGCGCTTTACGCTCGAGCCGGGCGGAACCGTTCCGCGACACACCAACGCTGTCGAGCACCTCCAGTACGTGCTGGCCGGGGAGTACACGGTCGGGCTCGAGGACACGGAGTACACCGTCGAAGCGGGCGATGCCGTCTTCGTCCCGGCCGAGACCGTCCACTGGTACCACAATCCCGGGCCGGCCCAGGGGGCGTTCCTCTGTGTCGTGCCACCCGGCGAGGACGAGATCCAGCTTCGCGAGTGAGTGCCGAATCGCTCAAGGGGGCGCCGCGGCTACAGCCGGTCGTGTCCGAGCAGGTCCCGGACGTCGAGACGCTGTTCTGTCATGGGACGGGCGACGGCGTACCGGGTCGTCGTGCGCCGTGACGACGAGCGAACGGTCCGGGCCGACCTCGAGCTCGCCGACACCGGGGCCGGTCCTCGACCCGCGAAGTTCCGGCTGCGACGTGACTCGAGTGTCGAGCCACGCCCGCCCGACGAGTTCGTCGAGCTGGCCCGCCGGGCTGAGCGCATCCGAATCTCCGAGCAGACTCCCCCCGAGGCCCGGGCCGACCTCCAGGCTATGCTCCGTGGCTACCAGCTCGAGGCCCGGGTCGTCCGGACCTGTCGCACCTGTGCAGCCGAGAGCCGCTACACGCCGATCACGAGCGAGACGGCGATCAGCCACGGCGAGGACCAGCTCTGTCCAGACTGTGCGGCATCGATCCTCGAGCGCGAGCTGACCTACGTCGGCTCGGTCGGCGGCGAGGCCCAGGAGCGGCTCGAGGAGCTGATGCGGGTCGGTCCAGGACCTCGATCGGATCGTCAATCTCGCTCCAGGGCCGGCTTGATCCGGAGCTGACCCGCTTCGATACCATCAGCCCGACGACTGGCGAGGTCGATCCGGTTCCCGTCCAGGACCTCGACCTCCATCCGGCCCTCGGCGAGCGCCTGGGCGAGCGCTTCGAGACCCTGCTCCCGGTCCAGAGTCTCGCCATCGAGCACGGCCTGCTCGAGGGCGATGACCAGCTCGTCGTCTCGGCGACGGCGACCGGCAAGACCCTCGTCGGCGAACTCGCCGGCCTGAATCGGGTCCTCCGGGGCGAGGGCAAGCTCCTGTTTCTGGTGCCACTCGTGGCCCTCGCGAACCAGAAGTACCGGGATTTTACCGAGGACTACGGCGACCTGGTGGACGTCACCCTCCGCGTCGGCGCGAGTCGAATCGACGACAGCGACACCCGCTTCGATGCCGGGGCGGACGTCATCGTCGGGACCTACGAGGGGATCGACCACGCGCTCCGGACTGGTCGGGACCTCGGCCCCATCGGAACCGTGGTCATCGACGAGGTCCACACACTCGCCGACGAGGAACGGGGCCACCGCCTCGATGGCCTGATCACCAGGTTGCGCTACACCTGCGAGCAGCGAGCCGCCAGGGAGTCGGCCTACGGCGGCGCCCAGTGGATCTTCCTGTCCGCGACAGTTGGCAATCCCGGCGAACTGGGCGACGCCCTCAAGGCGACCCCGATCGAGTTCGAGGAGCGACCGATCCCCATCGAGCGCCACGTCACATTCGCCGATGGGCAGGAGAAAGTCGACGTGACCAACACGCTCGTCAAACGGGCCTTCGATGCGAAGTCCTCGAAGGGCTATCGCGGCCAGACGATCGTCTTTACGAACGCCCGACGGCGCTGTCACGAGATCAGCCGCCGGCTCGAGTATCCCTCGGCCCCCTATCACGCAGGCCTCGATGGTCGCCAGCGATCGCGGGTGGAACAGGAGTTCGCCGATCAGGACCTGGCGGCCGTGGTGACGACGGCCGCCCTCGCCGCTGGCGTGGACTTTCCCGCCTCACAGGTGGTCTTCGACTCGCTGGCGATGGGCATCGAGTGGCTCTCCGTCCAGGAGTTCCACCAGATGCTCGGCCGGGCCGGCCGGCCCGACTATCACGACACCGGGACGGTGTATCTGCTCGTCGAGCCGGGCTGTCGGTACCATCGCGGCATGGAACAGACCGAAGAGGAGGTGGCCTTTGCGCTGCTGAAAGACGAGATGGACACGCGTCTCGCTGCACTATCCGGAGGCGGATGCCATCGAGGAGACGCTCGCGAACATCGCCGTCAGCGGGGTCAACGCCCAGCGGCTGGCCGACGACATGATCGGGGCCGTGCCAACGGAGCACGCGATCGGGAAGCTGCTCGAGTACGGCTTCATCGACGGGCTCGAATCTGACGCCACTGGGTCGGGTCGTCACCGAGCACTTCCTCGCACCGAGTGAGTCGTTCAGTCTGCTCGAGGGGATCAGAACCGGGAGTCACCGGCCGACCTGATCGCGCGCATGGAACTGGCCGATCAGGATTCATAATGGAAATGCAATGAATTTAAGGGATATTCTGTCGAACGCTGCTGACAGAGAATGGTAATCACCGAGCCAGGCGCAGCGGTCATGCTCGTACACTCCCCCGGGGTCGTCCCCGAGGCGTGTACAGCCTGCGATACGGCCTGCTGAGACGCAGGCCCGGCTGACGGTGACATTCGGGGGACCCGATCTGGTCGAGACGCCCGAGGGGACGGACATCGTCGGGGTCATCGGCGTCGGCTCGACGATTCGAGCCCTCGGCGGTCCCCCGACCGGATTCGTTCGACGGCATGGTCTCCGTCGAGACGGTCGACAATCCGGCGGACCTCTCGGACGTCGGTGTCAAGGTGAGTTCCTTTTGCGAGCAGTGGGGCAGCGACCACGTCGAGCTGGTCGTCTGTATCCACTCACTCGAGCACCTCATCGACGCGACGAGCCAGCAGACGACCTTCGAGTTCATCCGACTGCTCAACGAACGACTTCGGTCGGCTGACGCGACTGCCCACGTGCACCTCAATCCGAGTGTGACCGACGGCCCCACGCTCGAGACCTTCGAGCCCCTCTTCGACGAGGTCGAGGTTGCCGGGCTCGGGGCCGCCCCACCAAGCGAGCGCGAAGAGTCATCGGCGCCCCGATTCGGTCGATCCACGGCAACCGACTCCGACATCGCCCGGAACTTCGATGACGACGGGGCCGAGGCAGTTGGCCCGAAGACGCCCGACCGCCCGGCCTCTGATTCAGAAATCGCCGATCGGCTCGGTGACGACGAGCCAGCCCCCAGTGCCGCGCCAGTCCAGCCCGACGCGCCGGCCTCCGATGACGAGATTGCCTCCAGGCTCGGCGCTGATGACGACGAAGCTGCTGAGCTCGGACAGGCCCCCGAATCACCGGCTTCGGACGATGAGATCGCCGAGCGACTCGAGGGGGCGGCTGATCCCACGGACATGGACCCCGACGAGCTCCTCGAGGTCGAGGTTGATGATTCCGACGTGAGCGACGATGAGATCGAGGACCAGCTCGAGGAGTGGCGGGACTGACGGTGAGAAACGGTTTTATCCGCCGGCCCCAGAGCGTTGAGGTACGGGACCGTGGGTTAGTCTGGTATACTTCGGGCCTTGGGTGCCCGTAACCTCGGTTCGAATCCGAGCGGTCCCATAAAGATCTTGATACTTTCGGAAGGTTCTTGATACATTTTGATTGTAATGATATCGGTTGGTCCGCGCGATCTGCGGCGCTCTCGATTGTCGGAAGGATCCTGATACTGAAGTTCATGATGGAAACCCGACGCTGGTGTTGTGTCCCGATCTCCTCCTGGACGTCGAACCGAACGAATCTCGTCGAGAGTGTCGACGCGATCTCCCGACGCTGCTCAATGGTGAGGTCGTGGCGATCGACGACTGCTCGAGCAGCGTCGACGAGCTGGACGAGATCTTCGCACGCGAATGCAGCTGCGTTCGATCGGTTGACCTGGTAGAAGTCAGCGGCCTTCTCGATCGCGTCATAGCGCCATTCGTTCCCCTCGTCGGTTCGGATTCGGACTGATTTAGGTGGATTTTGCTCCATTCTCGTGAACACGGAGCGATATTCTCGGTTATCTCGACTTAGAGAGTGGTGGACTGTTTATAAAGGGAGACAGAATTGGCCTTCTCGAGCTCGCCGATCGGCTCGAGATCTCGCTCGGTCAGCCCAAATATGAACACGCTGTTCTCGAGCTCGTGTTCATATTCGGGAAAAGCAATCCTCCGACGTGCGACCCCTTGAACCCACGACTCTTACTCTTCTCGATCGATGTTGTCCTTATGATCTCTGGCTCTCGACTAACTTCGGTTATCACTACCTCAACCTCTCCAGTCATCCTCTCCACCAACTCTTCAATGTCCTCTCCCTTAGCCTTACTTCTCGCAGGACCGTGTGTTCGAACTCCGTCAGGCTTGTGACGTCGTCTGTCGAGGTTTGTTAGATTCATATATTGGGCCTCCAACTTATTGTTTCATCATCGAGTTTATTCTCTCGAACTTGCTCTTGCTCACCCGCAATGTTCTTTTGCCTTTCTATAAGTTCTTCGACTGTGTCATCGTCAACGAAATCTGTACCGTCAGGCGTTACTACTCCAATATCCATTTCATCCCCTACTCCTCGAGCAGTCTTCGCTTGATAATTCGCTGCAGTAACTGTAGCGAGTCCTGTTTCGAAATTATCTTCTTTTCCATAGCCTGTTTTAATAAACTCTGACTGTGCTGGTTGAATACCACTACCAATCGTAGCATAACCAATATCATTATGACCTCTGACATCACCTCCGCCTATCTCGTAGACATACGCACCTGATGGATCCACTCCACCGAGGAGTAATACTAAATTTTGAGTTATTTTTTTATCCAGGTCATTTGCCTGCGCCCAAACATCATTGAAAAAATCGTCCTTGAACTGATGTTGCTTGCTCATATCGCTGATTGTAAGGCCATATGTTGACAGGACAATATTTTCAATTTTGTCTTGTACCAAGTTTTGGTACCTCTCGGCCGGCCACTTTGGCGACATTTGTGATATTAACATTAACAGGTTGATCAGGTTCATGTATTGTGTCAAGTAGTTCCCACAAACCCTGTTCAATGTAATTCCTTAATTCCTCAGCTAAGCTCACACTACCAGCAAACACAGTTAATATTTCAACATTCGGGACATCTTCTGCAATAGATGTTAACTTCGTATCAGGATGTTCATGCTCAATCGCAGACTGCTGCCTAGTTGTTAGCATTTTATCAGCAGAAACGATCACTTTAGGTACATCTGTTTCATATTCCGTAATTGCAGCGATACCGACTGTCATAGTTGGAAATATTTTACAGTATTAATATAACTATTGGGTATTGAGATTCTACAGGGCTGATCAATGTCTGCCAGCCAAATCACCTCGAACGGAGATTACACAGCTGGTGTAGTCTCCTCGTTCGCATCGAGCTCTAAGAGCCAGTCGACTCTAGTTGGGGAGATGGACCTGAGCGAGTCGTTTATGGAGGTGGTCCGGCTCCTCGCCGAGCTTGTCAAGCAACTCCTCAAGCTCGTGTTCATATTCGGGAAACGGGATTCTCCGACGTGCGACCCCTTGGGGTCACACGGATGTCCACCTCGTGGAATTCTTGAACAACCGATTAAGCGGGTGCGCAACCATACTATCTCGAAAACTGCTGACTCCTATACATAGAGGCTTATAATAGGCGATCAGGTCAAGGACGAAGCAGTCTGATAATTATACCTCAATCATTATCCTTTGATTGCTTCTCAAGCTCATCACCTACAAAAGCCCCTATTAGTGCCCCAGCAATCGTTCCTCCTGGACCTGCGGTCGATCCAATAGCTGCCCCGGCAATCGCACCACCGATGAGTCCACCACCACGCGGTCCGTCATCAGGGGATTCGAAACGGCCACTCTCATCTCGCGGCCGACTTCTTCCCCCATCGGTTCTGGGGGTGTCCATATCCGTATTTTGGTCACCCTCTCCGTTAGAAGCTTCGGTTGAATATTGATAGGTATGGTAAGTGATACTGTGAACTCGTCTGAGGCGTTTTGAGTTGCTGTATTGCCAGCCAAGCAAGACTCCTAATAACACTACTATAACCACATCGTTTGTGATTAAACCTTGTATGGCGGTTAATACAGAATCAACAGATGGAGCCTGTTGCCGAATTGGTTCTTCGTATAGAAACGCTAGGATACTGGGTGGAGCAACTACAACGATCTTGAATAAATATTGGCCAAAATCAGTTCGGTTTTCGTAGAAGGAACTAACCTTGCCAATCTTATCCTTAATTACTTTCTCGAATCGTGGTACTTCATCTGGTGGTTCAGGTCCAAGAACACCGTCATAATTATCATCTGAATCTTCGCGCATAGAATAATTAAGATTATTATATATACTTAGATTTTCCTAACAAGTGTTCCTCGGGATAGAAATTCGGATGCGGTGCTGAAGAGGTTGTTATTCGTGAACCTGGGTTTTCCGATGTGCGACCCTTTGAAGTCGCGAGGATATCCGGTTCCGTGGGGTATCGGACAGGAGAATGGTTTATCAATAAAACTCACATCCGAATAATATGGATTTGAAAGGAAGAGCAAAATTATTTGGTGCAATCACATTGTTAATCGGATTGCTCGGGTTCATATGGCATTGCCTCGCTAACCCCCCGCCCCCCCCAGGAGTGGAATTTTTGAATTATACTATACGACCTTGGGCGTGCAAATGTGGAAATCCTCTGTAATTGTGACATTCATAGGGGCCGTGGTCTTCGGTTGGGGATCGAAAACCAGCCATTCCAATGTTGGATTCAGACAACGACATTGACGACAGTGCGAATACCCTTATTTCGGGTGCGGAGGCGGAAGCGGAGCGAGGTATTTTGATTGTATGCCCTAAGGCACACGTTGACTGATTCCGAATTTATTCCACATATCCCAATTGCCTCGAGCACCAGGTTACACGGCTGATGCCGAATCTTGCCCTGACGTTAATCGAACTTGAGCAGCCCATCCGACTCCAGTTCGGGGAGATGAACCTGAGTGAGTCGCAACTAAAGGTGGTCAGGCTCATCCAATAGCTTGACGAGCAGCTCCTGGAGCAAGATCGCCTCGGCCTCGATCGGAGCGTTGAGGTCTAATCCACCTATCAGTCACTACGAATTAGGACGAGGGCCCCTGTAGACGCTTCCAGATTGAATTCCTCCGACCCGTAGAAAATTGACAATGGCAATTCTCGGTTTTCTGCGGCAAATCTCTCACGCCATGTCTCAGCGAGTGCTTTGAAATCGCCAGCCGTGATTAAACGAATGTCAATCCCTAGTCGTTTCTCAATAGTCACCGCATTTTCACCAGCCGATGAGGCAAAACTAGGAGCAATAATCAGAAACCACTCGACTTGGTGTTGTTGACGTTTTTGCTCGATGTAATTAATGATCTTACTCTGGGGATCACTTCCCAGTTTGAAATTTCCAGTCCGTCGCTTGTTGTCCCACAATAGCCACTTTTCTCCCTGTTGGACTTCACCATCGGCGACGATACCGGATGCGCCCTGGCCGAGCAAATTCGTACCTTCAAGATTGAAGGTCTCTTGAAAGACAGTCGCGGTCGCCTCCTCGAACAAGATGTCGAGTCTGTCTTCTGCGTTTTCCTCGTCCACGAGCTGCTGTAGTTGGGGTGGAACCTCCTCTACGTGACCGTCGGCGATATCCTCGTAGGCAGCAATATATAGGGCTGCTTCATCGATCTCTTCTTCGACGGTATGGGAACTTGTCTGATCAAAGTACCTAATGACTCGCTTGGATCATCTCGTTACTTCTGCGTTTATGGGCGTCCAGCCCGAACCTATCCACAGCCTTCTTGAGTTCGTCTTTTGTTAGTCCCTCAGCAAGAACATCACTAGGATAGATACCTTCCTCTACCAGATTTTCCCGTCGTTTGTCGTTTCGACCGTAGTTGTTGGCTTGAATGTCGAACGTCTCAGTCAGATCGATCAGTGTGTTCTGTCGATCGAACGGCTCTAGTGCTCAAGCATCTGACGGTACTCCGCTGGACCCATCTCGTAGTGGAGCCACTCGCGAACACACCCCTCGTAGTCCTCCGGGATGCCCACGATCTGACCGAGGTCATCGTCGGAGATCTCGTATACTAGTGCTTGCATCTGGAGGGACCATAGCCCCTGCTTGATTGTTTCGAGGGCATGTTCCGGCGAGTCGGACCGGGAAACCTTTGGAAAACGATCAATGGCGGCAAGGCGATCAAAGAGGTCCTGCCAGGTGTAGTCTAAATGTTTGAATTCTTGATCTTGGTTATGCAGGTGACAGTAACTGCCAATTAAGTTGAGTTCTGAGTCGTCGACATCGGCGTTGTGTTCGACGGCCGCCCGAGCCAGTTTCGCGAGATCGTCATCGTACTCTACTCCGGCATTGGTCTCGATAATTCTCGTTTGCCAGGTTTGGACTGATTTAAGTAGACTATCCTTTTCCATGATATATTTGGGTTGCTCAATGAGGGTTCTGAGGATCCCATATCGAATGACAAATGCCTGGTAGGGGGAGGCATTAATATCGCTGACCTTCGGGGGTTTAAAATTCTCAAGTTCCGTTCGAATCCGCTCGTTGTGTGCGAGTCCAGGGACATACTGTTCGACGTATCGATCCCTGTCGTCAAATCCATCGTGTTGGAACGACTCGGGGTCGAAATTGTCCGTCTTCGTTTTCGTGTTGGATTTTAGAAACCGGTCTTGCTCCCACTGCCGCCAATTCTGGACCGCGAGGTCACGAAGTTCCATTTGATCTATGTGACTTTCATATTTATCATAAATATATATTGGCATAATTTAGGGCTCATTGACCCCCATCTATGATAATTGAATTTGCGTGGGAGATCGTCGGTCTCCTCGTCGATCTCGACGAGCACGATCTCCTCGGCCTCAATCGAGGTGAGCGTGTAGGATCGAATTACCACCCCTCGAGAGACCGATCGAACTCGAGTCCACCAAAGTGCCCCTCTGGAGATCGAATCTCGCTGATTGTCTGCCTGTCCGTGTTGTGCACTACCATCCCAGCATCGGCTAGCATTCGGCAGATGAATGTGGTAAAGCGCTACCACGAGTCTGTCGTTCAAGCCCGCTACGGCTGCCTCCTCGGAATCACGAATCTCCTCTTCGAGATACTCGAGGGCAATCGAATACTGGATGACTCCCGAAATCAGTGTCGTGGGATGTAGCTCGTCCTCGAGGACGCGGTACATCGAAGAAAACTGTCCGACCGTCATCGGCTCGAGAGTAAATCACCAGTCGGATGCGACTCGAGGAATATATGAATATTATCGGAAATTACCAAAACCAGTAGACTTATTGAGTGCTGGTGAATCAGCCCTACCTGCCTCGTACCCCCACTACGAGGTTGCGTATCTCCGACCCGCCTGAGCACCCCCACTCGATCGGTTCATGGTTCGATCGAGTGGGGAACCCACCACTTGTACCCTCGTCACCGGGAGAGACCAACCCAGACAGACATTTGGCCCTCGACCCCCAAGCGCCCGGCAGTGACGTTACCGGATCCTGCAACGCTCAGCCGACGGGACTTCGCCCGGCTGGTCGTCGCCGCGGGGGGCACGGCCGCCCTGAGTGCCTGCCTCGAGGGCGAGGAGGACCTCGACATCCCAGCGGGAACCGACGATCCCGGTTCCCTACCGGAGCGCCAGCACGCCTGGAACGCCAGGCTCGAGACCGACGACGACGGGAACATCCAGCAGCCGGCCCACCACGTCTACGTCGCCCTGGAACTCGAGACCGAGATCGACGACGAGGCGCGCTCGACCGTCGAGACCGCCCTGCAATCCCTCGAGCGGGCCTACGAGTGGAGCAACGCCGGCCTCGTGTTCACCCTGGGCTACACGCCAGCGTACTTCGATCGCTTCGACGAATCACTCCCCGAGTCGGTGGATCTCCCGTCGCCCGAGCCGCTGACCCCGCGTGAGGAGGGGCTGCTCGCCACGGACGACTTCGACGCGCTGTTGCACCTCGCGAGTGACCATCCCGAGGTCGTCCTCGAGGCAGAGGAGGGCCTGTTCGGCGAGGTGGACACGGTCAACGACAGGGCCATCGAGACCGACCTCACGGGCGTGTTCAACCGGGTGGCCGAGCATCGGCGGACGGGCTTCATCGGCCCCGGGCTGCCCGCTGACCACACGGACGTGCCCGGGGTTCCGGACGCGATTCCCGAGGAGGCCCCCTTCTTCATGGGCTTTCGGTCGGGCTTTCTCGAGAGCCAGGCCACGGAGGATCGGGTGACCATTCAGGAGGGGCCCTTCGCCGGGGCCACCACCCAGCACATGTCCTCGATGGGCGTCCAGCTCGAGCAGTGGTTCACTCAGGACAGTCACGACCAGCGCGTCTCGAAGCTCTTCAGTCCCGAACACGCCAGTGAAGAGCTCGTGGGCGAGGTCGGCGAGAAGCTCTCGACCTCGAATGCGTTAACCGACGAGCGGATCGAGGCAACGGAGGCCGACGCCCGGGCCGGAATCGTCGGCCACGCCCAGAAGACCGCCCAGGCCCGCGAGGACGGCGAGCCGATTCTCCTGCGACGGGACGTCAACACCGTCGATGGCGACCGGCCGGGGTTCACTTCCTGGCCCTCCATGAGACGATCGCCGACTTCGTCCAGGTGCGGGCGGCCATGACTGGCGCCGACCTCGAGGTCCCCCGACAAAACAACGGCATTTTACACTACATCTTCGTGGACCGGCGGGGCAACTACCTCGTGCCGCCGCGATCGCTGCGAGCCCTCCCGTCACCGGCGGGGGCGAGCGCATGAACAGTGGGATGCGGGCCCGCGGCTGAGACCTGTTGGGAATCGGTCGTATCGGTATCGATACAATGGGGATTAAGAGGTGATGGCTCAGACGAGTGGCCAATGGCCAGCGCGGAAAATACCGTTCTTGTCGATCGCTTCGAGCAGTTCTTTCGGCACTACTACGCCGGCGAGATCAAGGAGATAGCCCGGGGCTATCCGAACGAGCGCCGGTCGCTGTTCGTCGACTGGAGTGACCTCTACAAGTTCGACCCGGATCTCGCCGACGACTATCTCGACCAGCCCGGCGAACTCCGCCAGCACGCCGAGGAGGCCCTGAAAGTCTACGACCTGCCGATCGACGTGACCCTCGAGCGGGCCCACGTCCGTATCTACAATCTCCCCGCCGAGGAGTCCCCCGAGATCCGGGAGATCCGCGCCGAGGACATGAACCAGCTCGTCCAGATCCGCGGCATCGTCCGGAAGGCGACGGGGGTGCGCCCGAAGATCCGGGTGGCAGCCTTCGAGTGCCAGCTCTGTGGGACGCTCGCGAAGGTCCCCCAGCAGCACGGCGAGTTCCAGGAGCCCCACCAGTGCCAGGGCTGTGAGCGCAAGGGCCCCTTCCGGGTGAACTTCGAGCGCTCGGAGTTCGTCGACTCCCAGAAGCTCCGGATCCAGGAGAGCCCCGAGGGGCTCCGTGGCGGAGAGACTCCCGAAGCCATCGACATCACGATCAAGGACGACATCACGGGAGAGGTGACCCCGGGCGATCACGTCTCGGTGACCGGTGTCCTCCGGCTCGAGCAACAGGGCAACCAGCAGGAGAAATCACCCCTCTTCGATTTCTACATGGAGGGGACCTCGATCGAGATCGACGACGAGCAGTTCGAGGAGATGGACATCACCCGGGAGGACAAGGCCGAGATCGTGCGCCTGTCCTCGAGTGAGGACGTCTACGAGAAGATGGTCGGGTCCATCGCCCCATCGATTTTCGGCTACGAGGAGGAAAAGCTCGCGCTGACGCTGCAGCTGTTCTCGGGGGTCCGCAAGCACCTGCCGGACGGGTCGAAGATCCGTGGCGATTTGCATATCCTGCTGGTGGGAGACCCTGGTACCGGGAAGTCGCAAATACTATCATATATCAAACAAATATCGCCGAGGTCGGTCTACACCTCGGGCAAGGGCAGTAGCTCCGCGGGGCTCTGTGTCACTGGCGACACGATGATCCACACCGACCGTGGATTCAGGCAGATAGAGGACATCGTCTCACAGGATCTCCCCGAACCAGTGTCGACCGAGTCTGCCGCCGAGCGGGATATCGGGGTGCAGACGTTCGATCGAGCCACAGGAGAGATGACCGATGCGTCCACCTCGCACGTCTGGCGAATGCCAGAAAAACCCTGTCACCGGATCGAGACGCGGTGGGGGAAGGGACTCGAGGCATCGGCCAACACGCCCGTGCTGACCTGTGGCGAGGCGGGAATCGAATGGACGAAGATTTCCGACGTGAAGCCTGGTGATCACGTCGCTGTTCCGAAGTACGACGACTGTACCCGAACGGAGCCGTTGGTTCGGGACTTCCTGGAGCTCAGTACGGAGAAGATCAAACTGACCGACGGCTCCATCCAGTTCCTCCGGGAGGCGTTAACCACCGAGTTCGGGACACTCCGGGACGCAGCCGCCGAACTCGGTCTCTCCGAGGACTTCATCTACCTCTATCTCAAGAACCGGCACGTCCCGCTCGAGAAGCTCGACCTGCTGCTCGAGGCCGATCGACGCGACCCGTGCGGAAATCCAGTTCGAGCGGTTGATGATTCGACACGGGGACTCCATCACGATTCCCGACCGATTCGACTCGGACCTGATGTATCTTCTCGGGCTCATCTTCGGAGACGGTGACATCGCACTCGATCGGCGGGACGGCAACCGCGGACTGGTCCGTCTCTTGAACGGGGACGAAGCAATCCTCGAGCGTGCCGCAGCCATATTCGCGGAGGCGTTCGACACGCACCCGGAGATCGAACGCCAGGCGGATCGAGTCCCCTGTATCCGCGTCCACAGCGCGACCATAGCCAGACTATTCGCGAACGCCGGCATGGAGACGCCGAAACAGGACCTCGCACTCGCACCCGAGTTAACGACCGCGAAACACGCCGACGCCTTTCTCCGTGGACTGATGGACGCCGACGGGTCCGTGTCCGAGCGAGATACCGGCGGGTCGAGTGTCCTCCTCTCGACCATTAGCGACCGGCTCGCAACCCAGGTGCAACTCATGCTCGAGTCCTACGGTGTCCGGTCCCGGAAGCGACAACGGGACCGACGTGGGTGCTCCGAACTGGCGAACGGTCAAACGATCGAATCGAAGCACGTCCAATACTTCGTCGAGCTGTACGGGGTGGACGTCGATCGATACGCCGACGTGATCGGATTCGAAGCCACGGAGAAACGCCGGGCACTCGACCGAATCGTCGATGAGCCCCATCGGCGGGACGAAACGATGCCGATCGGCGACGCGCTGGTCGCCACCGATGGCGGAGTCGAAGCGTATCACAATAACGTCCAGAAGGGCCACAATCCCAGTCGGGCCCGTGCCCGTCAAATGCTCGAGGACATCGACATCGGCCCGGTAACGCAGACTGTCACCGAGGTGATCGATGCAGACCTCCGGTGGGACGTGGTCGTCTCCGCTGCCGACACCGGTCGAAAAGAGGTGTTCGACCTGACCGTCCCCGATACCCACAACTTCGTTGGAAATGGTATCGTGACCCACAACACGGCCGCAGCGGTCCGGGATGACTTCGGCGACGGTCAGCAGTGGTCGCTGGAAGCAGGTGCCCTCGTCCTCGCCGACCAGGGGATAGCGGCCGTGGACGAACTCGACAAAATGGCCCCGGACGACCGGAGTGCAATGCACGAGGCCCTCGAGCAACAGCAGATCAGTATCAGCAAGGCCGGCATCAACGCGACGCTGAAATCACGGTGTTCCCTGCTCGGGGCGGCGAACCCGAAGTACGGCCGCTTCGACCGCTACGAACCGATCGCCGAGCAGATCGACCTCGAGCCGGCGCTGGTCTCGCGGTTCGATCTGATCTTCATCGTGACCGACCAGCCCGATCCCGAGGAGGACACCGCGCTGGCCGAGCACATCCTGACGACGAACTACGCGGGCGAGCTGACGACCCAGCGCGAGCACATGCACGCCTCCGACATCAGCGATGCCGACATCGCGGAGGCGACCCAGGTGGTCGACCCCGCAATCGATCCCGAGTTGCTCCGGAAGTACGTCGCCCACGCGAAACAGAGCTGTCACCCCCGGATGACCCAGGAGGCCCGGGATGCAATCCGGGACTTCTACGTCGATCTCCGCTCGCGAGGGGCCGACCAGGACTCACCGGTCCCGGTGACCGCCCGAAAACTCGAGGGGCTGGTTCGACTCGCCGAGGCCAGTGCCCGGGTTCGGCTCTCCGATACCGTCACGGAAGTGGATGCCGAGCGGGTCATCGGCATCGTCCGCTCGAGTCTCGAGGACATCGGCGTCGACCCCGAGACGGGCGATTTCGACGCCGACATCGTCGAGGCGGGCACCTCGAAGTCCCAGCGCGACCGGATCAAGAGCATTCGCGGGATCATCAGCGAGTTACAGGTCGAACACGACGAGGGGGCGCCCCTCGAGGAGGTCCTCGAAGTGGCCGCCGATAAGGGGCTCGACCGTGCCTCCGCCGAGCACGAAATTGACAAGCTGAAACAGAAGGGCGAGGTCTACGAGCCGAGTTCGGGCACCCTGCGGACGACCTGAGCGCACGTTTTTGTCGCATAGCGCGGCGAGGCCGGCCATGGCTGTCCTCACGTCGACGGTGACCCGGGCCGGATGGGTGACGCTGGTCGGTGCCGTCCTCGAGAACGACCGCTCGACTCGCCAGCAGATTGCCGTGGAGCCGCAGCTCGAGGGACCGGTCTGGGTGCCCCGGGAGAACGGGGTGGTGGTCCCCGAGTGGACCGACGGGGTGTGGTGTGACCAGCTCGAGCCGGGTGAGCGCCAGGGGCTTGGCTTCGCCACGCCGGGGATGGTCGGGGACCCCCCGGTTGCGGTGCTGACCTCGGAGCGGGCCCGGGAGGAACCACCGGTGACGCTCCGAGCCGTTCTCGCCGGGCGGGTGCCGGAATGATCATCGCCGTCCTCGGAGAGGAGGCGAAACTCCTGGCGAAACTGTTCGGCGATGCCCTCGAGGGAGTGGTCGTCCGGGCCTCAGTCGACCCCGAGCCGGGCCTCGGCGATGTCCTGGCCGGGGAGGCCGACCTCGAGTCGGTCTGCGAGGAAGGCGTGTGTCCCCACGGCTGGGGGCTCGATCGGCCCCGCCATCTACGGCAGCTGCCCGCAGTCCTCGAGCGACTGGGCCGGCACTATCCCCACATCGTCATCGCCTGTCCGGCCGCGCCCGCACACACCCGGAACGCCCTGTGTTTCGTCGCCGACCTGATCGTCCTGGGGTGTGGTGGCGAGACGCCGATCGCGGATGCGATGGCCACTCGCGAGCGGCTGATGGCCCTCGAGACGCCACTCGGTGGGGTGTTCGTGATCGACGAGGAGAGTACCGTAGATGCCCCCACCCTGCCGGTCACCGCGACCGCCCGGGAAGACCTCCCGGACGCCGTCGAGGACCTGGTGGCGGCACTCACTCGATCTCGTCGAGCAGTCGAACCGTTCCCCGAATCGTGACCGTCGAGACGTCGGCCACGTCGGCGGCGTCCGCCTGGGTCAGTGTCACGCCCGGGGTCTCCTGGGCGGCCGCGTAGAGACAGGCCCCCGCCACGCCAGAGGGATTGCGCCCGCCGAGTTCGCGGGACTCGAAGAGCCGGTCGACCTTTGTCCGGGCCAGGCGCTCGACGGCGGGCTCGAGCTCGAGCGCGGAGGCATAGCGCGGGAGGTACTGGGCGGGATGGATCGGGCCGGTGGTCAGTCCCAGGTCGCGATTGATCGCGTCGTAGGCGGCGCGTAACTCGGCCTGTGAGGCCCGGGCGACCTCGACGATCTCGTCGACCGTCCGGGCGATGGACTGGGTGCGACAGGTCGCATACACACAGGCCGCGGCAAAGCCCTCGATGGATCGGCCCTGGAGCAGCGAGGCGTCCTGGGCGGACTCGAAGAGCACACAGGCCTGCTCGCGGATGGCCATCGACAGCGACAGTCGTGAGATGATTCGTCTGATCTCGGTGAAGCCGTAGATGCGGTTCCGGTCGGCCTTTGTCGAAATGCGTGCCCGGTTGTGCTCGCGGCGCATCCGGCTGAGCTGGCGGCGCTTGCGGCCAGTGACGCGGGTCCGCGAGCCGAAGCCGATCTCGGTGGAGAGCCCGCGGTCGTGCCTGGAGCGGGTCAGGGGCGCGCCGGTGCGCTTGCGCGAGGAGACCCGGCCGTCGAACGAGCGCCACTCGGGGCCCGGGTCGATCGCGTGTTCGGCCGAGACCAGCCCGCACTCCTCACAGACGGTCTCGGTGTCACTCGAGCGCAGCCGACCGGTGCATTCCGGACAGACCGATACCGTGTCGGTGGTGTCCATGGTGGGCGACACGAATCGTCCACGGGGACCCACATTACTCTCATTGACTAGGGTCAGTAAGTATTCCCTACCGGTCGTGTCGGGGACTGACACTGTCATCCCAGAGGGCATTCTGGTGTTCGCTGTCTCGGTTCGGCCACCGACCCTGTCAGTTGCGGACTCGGGATGGTATCGGCATCGGTTGGTGCTGATACTGATTGGCAATGGTAAACCTTCAAGTGTTTCCAGTTTGACGGTTAGCCAATGGCAATTGGGGGCGATCCAGTCTCACCAATTGACGACTATCCGGCCCAGCTCGAGATCTGGACGCCGACGTACCTCGAGGAGAGCCTGGGAACCGACCCCTGGCAGCCAGATACCGACAACGACGGCCTCACCGATGGTCACGAGCAATTCGGCATTCCACTCTCGAGAGGGACGTCATAAAACGAGCAAAACTGCTTCCTGATCACATTGATGATCGTGGATACTGATTAGTATTGGTTAAAATTCAAGTAACCACCACTGTAACAGGAATATATGTCACCAGATCTGGGTGATCGGACGACCCAGATTGTCGTGGTAGTGCTCGCCGTACTCGCTATAGTGGCTATCCTCGCCTCAGGGTCTATGACTGATCTGTCACCCGATATAGTGAATCCTGAATCGGAGGGGGATCGCCCAGCGTCAAATGATACGTCGAGAACAGAATTACAGTCGGCCGACACTGACGGTGACGGTCTCAATGACTACTTCGAGCAATCAATCCTCGGGACCGATCCATCAGTTCGTGATACTGACGGAGATGGTACCAGCGATGCTGCAGAGGACCATGATGACGACAGACTAACGGCCCGAGAGGAACAGCGGGAAGGGTCTGATCCGCATGCGCCGGACAGTGACGGCGACGACCTGAACGATTCGATCGAACTGGCGCTTGAGACGAATGTTTCAAATCCCGACACGGACGGTGATCGTCTCTCTGATTCATACGAGGTGTCTATCCTGAGGACCGACCCGACATCCCAAAACGATGCGTCACATGATCACGATGGTGACGGCCTCTCGACACTGCAGGAACAGCGGATCGGTTCAATTCCGACCCTGCCGGACAGTGATGGCGACGAATTGAACGACTCCGTTGAACTCCAGATGGGGACAGAGATCATGACGCCTGACAGCGATGGTGATGGACTCGAAGACGGAATCGAAATCACAGAGCCGTATGAGACTGATCCCCTGGTCGCAGACACAGATCGAGACGGGACCGTCGATGGGGACGAGCGGTATACGCACGTGCACACGGATTCCTCGCTGGGAACGACGGTTGCTGTCACCGGCAATGGTACGGCTGGCTCTCGGGTTCGCATTCGGGATGGTACCCGAGCCATCTTCCAAAACCCAACCACACGGAGTGCAAAAGTAAGCCCCTATGTCGAGGTGACGAGCGAACAGTCCTTCGAGAGTGCCACGGTCACAATCCAATATGATGAGTCACTCGTCTCAGATGAAAATGAATCCGACATTAGGATGGTTCGGGTGAATGAATCCCTTCAGACATTCGTTCCCGTAGAGTCGGCGGTAGATACAGACGCAAACACTGTCAGCGCGACGGTATCGACGTTTTCGACATTTGTCCTATTCCACGACCTCTTCGGATAATCATGATATGAAGGTGATCGGTACACCAGTTCCGTGTGGTAGAGGGACGTCAGCCGTTCGAAGCCACCGAGATGTGCGAAAATGCTGTCCCAATACCAGTCAGCGAATTCGCTCGAGCCACTGCTCGATTCGACTCCGATCGGCATCCGAGCGAGCCTCTTCGCGGGCCTCGTCGATGAGGCGCTCGTACTGCTGCACCACGGCCTGCCGTCGCCGTTCGGACTGTTGCAGACTGCGCTCTAACGCAGCAGCTCGTGTCTCGAGCATCGTCCGCTCAATCTGAGCCTCGAGCGAAGTATCGGTCGTCAGTCGGGGCTGGTCGGGGTGAGAGATGAACACATCCGCAGTGGACTGCGAACCGTCGGTGGACATGGGGACTGTCCCTACACACATGGGGACCAAAAAGGTCAGTCAGTCAGCCGTCAGACGCCCGAAATCAGGACTCGAGGTGGACCAGCACGTCATCCGTGTCGTTCGGGACGGGTTCCGGATCGGTCCCGGCCGCAGCCGCTGCATCCGGGTCCTTGAGGAGATGCCCCGTCGTGAGACAGATCACGTCCTCGTCGGCACCGACGACCCCCTCGCGTCGAAGTGTCCGCAGCCCGGCGATCGAGGCCGCCGAGGCAGGCTCGACGCCGATGCCCTCCCCAGCGATGGCTCGCTGGGCATCCGTGATCTCCTCGTCAGTGACCGCCACGGCCGTCCCGCCGGTCTCACGGATACCCGGCAGCGCCTTCGGCGCGTTCACGGGGTTCCCGATGCGAATGGCCGTCGCCCTCGTTTCGACCTCCTCCCAGCGCCGAATGCTGTCGGCCCCCGACTCGATCGCCTCAACCATGGGGGCGGCCCCCTCGGCCTGCACTCCCGTCAGTGCGGGCACGTCGTCCAGGGCCAGCTCGCCGGCCTGGACGAGCTCGCGGAAGGCCTTGAACAGGGCCGCCGTGTTGCCCGCGTTGCCGACGGGTAGAACAACTCGATCGGGAATCGTCCCGTGGTCGGCCCGGAAGACCTCGAGCATCTCCAGGCCGATCGTCTTCTGGCCCTCGAGCCGGAACGGGTTCAGCGAGTTAAGCAGGTAGGCCTCCCCCCGGGACGCGAGGTCCTGGACGATGTCGAGACAGGCATCGAAGTTGCCATCGACCTCGAGAATCCGGGCGCCGTGGAGACTGGCCTGGGCGACCTTTCCGGCGGCGACCTTGCCCGCCGGGAGCAACACGAGCGTCTCCATGCCCGCCCGGGATCCGTAGACGGCCAGAGCGGCACTCGTGTTGCCCGTCGAGGCACAGGCGAGACGATCCACGCCGAGCTCGCGGGCGACGCCTACGCCAACGGTCATGCCCCGGTCCTTGAACGAGCCGGTCGGATTCATCCCCTCGTGTTTGATGCGCAGCGTGTTGACACCAATCTCGTCCTCGAGCCGGGGGGCGTGATACAGCGGCGTATTCCCCTCCTGAATCGAGACGCCGCTGTCCAGTGGCAATGCGTCGTCGTAGCGCCAGACGCCGGTGCCCGCGAAGTCCGCAAACGTCGGTAGCGATTCGTATCGAACCTCGAGCAGACTGTCACAGTCGTCGCAGGTGTAGCGAACCGCCTCGAAACAGGGGTAGGTGGCCCCGCACTCGATACAGGCGAGCCAGGCCCCGTCGGTGACGTCGGCCGGTGGTGCCGGCTGCTCCGTCGTGAGCTCGGTCATTGACCGCTAGTGGGCGGTCGGAGGGAAAAGTGCGTGTGGTTTCGAAGCGACCGCTACATCAGCGCGATGCCGAGCAGCGCAAGTGGTCCGGCGAGCATGAATGCTGTGCCAACGGCGAGTTTCAGTTCCATCGTAGCCTATCATAGGTGTCGCATGGTATTAAATTAGTGTATATTTTATCTGAATTTAATGGCGAAACGTGAGCATAACTGACGCTAGTGGGTAGTATCGCCACTTAATCTCCGGGAAAACGCTATGCTCGAAGAACCCACTCGAGGAGGGCCTTCTGAGCGTGGAGTCGATTCTCCGCCTGGTCGAAGACGATCGAGCGGCCGTCCTCGATGGCAGCATCGGTGATCTCCTCGCCGCGGTGGGCTGGGAGGCAGTGCATGACCCGGGCCCCGGGTGCGTGCTCGAGGAGCGACTCGTTGACCTGGAAGCCATCGAAGTCGGCCAGCTTGGTGTCGCGTTCGTCCTCCTGGCCCATGCTCACCCAGACGTCGGTGTAGATGACGTCGGCCCCGGCGACAGCCGCGGGGTCGGTACTCGTGGTCGGCGCCGCCCCCAGGTCGGCGGCTCGATCCAGAACCGATTCGTCGATCCCGTAACCCGAAGGTGTCACCACGGTCAGGTCGATCCCTGCGATGGCACAGCCGATGGCGAAGGACTGAGCGACGTTGTTCCCGTCGCCAATCCAGGTCACCGAGACGTCAGAGAGCCCACCCATCGCCTCGCGAATCGTCAGCAGATCGGCCAGGGTCTGGCAGGGGTGGGCGTCGTCGGTGAGCCCGTTGATCACCGGGACGGTCGCGTACTCGGCCAGCACCTCGACGTGCTCGTGGGTGAACACGCGAGCCATGAGACAGTCGACGTAGCGCGAGAGGGTGCGCGCCGTGTCCTTCAGCGGCTCGCCGTGGCCGAGCTGGATGTCATCCGAGCCCAGGAAGATCGCCTGCCCGCCGAGCTGTTGCATGCCGGTCTCGAAGGAGACGCGGGTGCGGGTGCTCGGCTTCTGAAAGATCATCCCCAGCGTGTGGCCGGGCAGGGTCGCCTCCATCGCCCCGTCGGCGCGCTCGGCCTTCAGCCGCTCGGCGCGATCGAGCAGCTGGTCCAGCTCGGCGGCGTCGATATCGTCGATGTCGAGAAAGTGCTGTGGCATGCTCACTGGTCCTCCGAGAGGGTGCTCGAGACGTCCTCGAGGATCGTCACGGACTGATCGAACTCCGCCAGTGGCAGGCGCTCCTGAGGTGTGTGATCGAGACCGGCATCTCCCGGCCCGTAGGTGACCATCGGGCAGGTCCAGGCCTCGGCGAAGTTGTTCATGTCGCTGGTGCCGCTCTTGCGCAGCAGCCGCGGCTCCTCGTCGGCCCCTCTGATGGCGGCACGGAAGGCACGGGCCACCGCCGTGCGGGGACTCTGCATGACCGGCGGAATCGGGTCGTTCCAGGAGATGGTGCCGATCTCGAGTTCCCCTTCGACGGTCTCGCGGATCATCTCGACGTCCCGTGACGGCGGCACGCGCAGCTGGAAGCCAAGCGTGACCTCCACGGACAGCCCGTCCTCGCTGCGGCCACCCTCCATCTCGGCGGGTTTCGTCGTGACCTGCTCGAAGATCGGTGCGTACTCGTCGTAGGGAAAGGCGTCCTCGACGGCATTCCACCACGAGACCGCGTGCTGGATGGCGTTCGGGTCGGGGCGCGAGGAGTGACCGGACTCACTCGTTGCGACATAGCTGCCCCACATGAACCCGCGGTAGCCAAGCGTGATGCCGTTCGCCCCGCTGGGCTCGCCGTTGACCAGCGCGTCGGGGGCCTCGCGGTCGGCCACGAGGTGGCGGGATCCGGTGGAGGTGGTCTCCTCGCGGACCACGCCGGCAAACGAGACGCCGGTGTTGACCGCGGCCGCCGCCATCGCCGCCAGCGAGCCCGTCGCGTCGACGCTCCCACGGCCCCAGAGGATCGGCTCGCCGTCGGAGGCCAGGGGGTCGTCCTCGGCCGGGCGGACCTCGACGGGGATGTCCCCCGGCACGGTGTCCATGTGGGAGGTGAGCAACACCGCATCGTCGGCGGGCGCACGGACGTTGCCAACCTCGTCGATCCAGACCTCACGGTCGTGGGCCTCGAAGAAGGCGACGAGGTGCTCGGCGACCTCGCTCTCCTCGCCGGAGACGGATGGAATCCCGACCAGCTCCTCGAGCAGCGTGCGGGCCTCCTCCGTGGTCACCAGGGGTGACTCGACGCTGGCCGTCATGTGTCCGCCTCCGTGGTCATGACCTGGCTGATCGCCCCGACGAGGTCACTCGCCTGGGCCTCCTCGAGGACCAGTGGCGGAAGCAGGCGCAACACGCTGCGGCCCGCCGGGAGGGCGAGGACCTGCTGCTCGAGGGCGAGATCGCGCAGCAGGCGGTTCGACCCGCGTTTGACCTCGAGGCCGACGAGCAGTCCCTCGCCGCGAATGGCTCTGACGGGCAGGTCGGCGGCCGCGAGTTCGTCACGGAGCGTCTGGCCAACACTGGCGGCCTGCTCCGGTAGATTGTCCGAGACGAGGACCTCGAGGGTCGCGTTGGCCGCCGCACAGACCACGGGATTCCCCGAGAACGTCGAAGCGTGGGAGGCGGCCCCCTCGGCAATCCAATCGGCACAGAGGGTCGCGCCCAGTGGCAGGCCACTCGCGAGTCCCTTCGCCGAGGTGAGAATGTCCGGGGTAACACCGTGGTGCTCGCAGGCCCACATGGCCCCCGTGCGGCCGAGGCCCGTCTGAATCTCGTCGAGGATCAGGGCCGTCCCGGCATCCGAGGTGACGTCACGGGCGGCCTCGAGGTAGCCCTCGGGTGCCGGATGAATCCCGCCCTCACCCTGGATCGGCTCGAGGATGACCGCCGCTGTCTCCTCGTCGACGGCCTCACTGAGAGCGTCAGGGTCACCGTAGTCGACGAATGTCACGTCCTCGAGCAGCGGCTCGTAGGGCTCGCGATACTTCGGCTTCCAGGTCGCCGAGAGCGTGCCGGCCGTGCGGCCGTGGAAGGCGCGCTTGGTGGCCACGATGTCGGTGCGGCCCGTCGCGCTGCGGGCGAACTTCAGGGCGGCCTCGTTGGCCTCAGTTCCCGAGTTGCACAGCCAGACGTTCTCGATGGCACCGGGCGCGAGGGCGGCCAGGCGCTCGTAGAGGGCGGTGCGGGCGGCCACGGGATAGGACCCCTGCACGTAGAGCAGGTCCGCCGCCTGGTCCTGGACCGCCGAAACGACGGCCGGGTGACAGTGGCCGACCGGCGTACAGGCGTAGCTCGCCCCGGCGTCGAGGTACTGCGTGCCGTCGGCGGCTTCGAGGTAGACGCCCTCCCCGAGACGATCTCGATGGGTTTCTGGGAGAAGACGAAGCCGCTCATGGTGAGACCTCCTCGATGGCGCCGGGCTCGAGGATCGTGCCCTCTCCGTCGAGGGCCGACAGGACCGGTTCGTCGGCATTGGCGTCGGCGACGATGACGCGGCTCGCCCCGCCCTCGAGGGCCTCCGTCGCGGCCATGACCTTCTTCGTCATGAACCCCTCAGCGGCGTCGGTCACGGTGGCGAATTCCTCGGGCGTTGCGGCGCTGTCGATGCGCGTGGATGGATCGTCCGGATCCGCATAGATGCCGCTCACGTCGGTGAGCAAGACGAGGGATGCCTCGAGAGCGCCGGCGATCGCCGCGGCCGAGCGGTCGGCGTCGGCGTTGACCGCCGTGTAGCCACCCTCCTTCTCCTCGCCGAGGACCGGCACCGAGACGACCGGGACGTAGCCATCGTCGAGCAGCGTCTCGAGCAGGTCGGTGTTGACCGACTCGATGGTCCCCGAGTGGTCCCCGCGCTTGATCTTCTTCGTGCCGTCCTCGAGGACGCGAACCGCCGACTTGCGCTTGCCGACCAGCAACCGGCCGTCGAGCCCGAGAGGCCGACGGCGTTCACCGACTCGTTCTGTAGCGCCTCGACGAGGTCAGTGTTGAGCTTGCCGGGCATCACCATCTTGAAGACGTCCATGGTATCTTCATCCGTAAAGCGACCGACGACCCCGCCGGGCGTCTCGACGTAGGTCGGCTCCTGGCCCAGTTCCTCGAGCGTCTCGTCGACAGCCGTCGAGCCGCCGTGGACGACCACAACTGACTCGCCGCTGTCCTGCAGGGCGGCCACGTCGGCCAGCGCTCCCGCTGGGTCGACCGCGCGGGCCCCGCCGATCTTGAGTACCGTGGTCATTGGCCTAGGGTGCGCCGGTCGGGTGGAGGCCGGTAAAGGAGAGGCCGGCCGTCTCCTCGAGTCCGAGCGCGATGTTCACTGCGTGAATCGCCTGTCCGGCCGAGCCCTTCATCATGTTGTCGATTGCCGAAAACCCGACGATGCGGGCATTCGGCGGATCGAGCTCGAAGCCGATCTCCGCGTGATTCGTCCCGGCGACGGCCTTCGGCTCGGGGTAGCGGTACACGCCGGAGCCGCCGGCGACCAGACGAACGAAGGGCTCCGGCTCGTAGGCCTCGCGATAGGCCGACCAGAGGTCGCCCTTCGCAACCGGCTCCGATGGGAAGATGTGGGCGGTCGCACTCGCTCCGCGGATCATGTCCACGGCATGGCAGGTGAACGCCACCGACGTGCCGAGGAACTGCTCGATCTCGGCCTCGTGGCGATGGCCCGTCGGGGCGTACGGACGGACGACGCCGGAGCGCTCGGGGTGACTCGAAGCTGCGCCACCACCGGCCCCACCCTCCGAGGAGCCGACTTTCACGTCGACGACGATGCGCTCGTCGCCGTCGAGAATCCCGTGCTCGAAGAGGGGGTGCAGGCCGAGGATGGTCGCCGTCGCATTGCAGCCGCCACCGGCGATGAGGTCGGCGCCGGGGAGGTTCGCACGATTGATCTCCGGCAGGGCGTACTCGGCACGCTCGAGGTACTCGGGGGCCTCGTGGCCGTCGTACCACTCGTCGTACTGCGCCTCGGTCTCGAGGCGGAAATCAGCCGAGAGGTCGACGACCGTGTCGGCGGCGTCGACAAAGTCGTCGATGCGGCCCATCGACACCCCGTGGGGGGTGGCGGCGAAGAGGACGTCGACACTCTCGAGATCATCGGGGTCCGAAAAGCGCAGCTCGCGACCGCGCAGCGGCGGGTGGATCGACCCGACGCTCTTGCCGGTCACCGAGCGACTCGTCGCCTGAACGATGTCGAAGTCGGGGTGGCCATCGAGCAGGCGCAGGAGCTCGCCGCCGGTGAATCCGCGGCCGCCGACGACCGATGCGGTGAGCGTCATGCGTGATTACACCCCGGCAGCGGCGCGGTCCTCGAGCCAGTCGACGACGGTGCCTGGCACATCGACGTTCACGGACCCGTTCAGCGCCTTGAACTCGACTGTGTGATTGATCTCGTGGACCGTATAGCCGTCGCCGGTCTCCATAAGGTCGACCCCGAGGAGGCCGTCACCGACGGCGGCACTCGAGCGCTCGACGAGGTCACGCGCTGCATCATCGAGGGTGAACGGTTCCGTCTCGGCGCCCGTGGCAGCGTTGGTGAGCCAGTGATCCGACGAGCGGGCCATCGCCGCGACGGGCTCGCCGTCGGTCGCGAGCACGCGGATGTCACGGCCGGGCTTGTCGACGAACTCCTGGACGTAGAAGATCTTGTGCTCGTAGTGGCCGAGCGTCTCCTTGTGCTCGAGAATCGCCTCGGCGGCATCGCGGGAGTCGATCTTCGCGAGCAGACGGCCCCACGAGCCGATCACCGGCTTCAGCACACACGGGTAGCCGTAGGATTCGATAGCCTCGAGGGCGGCATCGGTGGTGAACGCCACCGTCGTGTTCGGCGTCGGGATGTCGGCGGCCTCGAGGGCCATTGTCGTCTTGATCTTGTCCGCACAGAGGTCGGCGGTCGCGGCGGTGTTGATCACCGGAATGTCGGCGGCCTCGCAAAAGCGCGTGACGTAGAGACTGCGACTCGTCGCGAGACAGCGATCGACCACGATGTCGAGGTCGGCGACCGCCGCACCGGGGTTCGCGAGGTCAAAGCCCTGCTTGCGGACATCGATCTTCTCGACGGTGTGATCGCGGTCGCGCAGCTCCTCGAGGAGGAGCTTCTCATCCTTGCGGATGCGGGAGTAGAGCAGGCCGATCTGCACCCTCACTCACCCCAGTCCTCTTCGAGCTCGGGGGCCCGCTCGAGGACTGGTGGCTCGGTCTCGACGGCTTCCAGCTCCGCGCCGCAGGTGGTGCAATCGACGATCTCTCCAACCTCCAAATCGTCGTGCAGGGGCACCTCGGCCCCGCACTCGACGCATTCTGTCATTGTGGCCCCATCTCCGGGACGACTACCCTTAAAGCCTTCGAACTTAACAGCGAAATTATATGATTCAGACTGGTCGCTAAGGGCGAGAGAGTGGCGATTTCCGCATCGGATCGGTTCTTCGTATCAGGAAGTGAGTATGATGTCCCCGGGCGGGGACCGGCGGCGTGTGTCAGCCATAGCGGCCCACCTCGTCCTGGAGTGTCGTTTCGGCCGCGGCAAGGGCCTCGTGGGTCTCCGCCAGCGCCTGCTGGTCGCCCGCAAGCGTCTCGCGAGCGGTGTTGAGTGCGTCGTCGACAACCGCCGGTGCAGGCCCGCCCTGCGAGTCACGGATCGCCACGGAGGCCGCCGGGCTGAGCGTCGTCTCGATCGTCTCGCGATCGACATACGTCTCGAGGGGATCGCCCGTGATCGATTCGACGGCCTCGGCAATCGCCTCGATATCCGCCCCGTTGTCGGCGGCTATCGCCACGGCCTCGTGCGCCGTGCGGAACGGCAGCCCGGACATAGCCAGCGCATCGGCGACCCCGGTGGCGGTCGAAAAGCCCTCGCCAGCAGCCTCGCCGAGCGTCGCCTCGTTCCAGGAAAGCGTCTCGATGGCCCCGGCACTCACGGTGGTCGCTTCGGCGACGGCATCGACAGCTGCCCAGACGTGCGGCGTGGCCTGCTGGAGATCACGGTTGTACGCACGCGGGAGGCCCTTGATCGTCGTCAGGAGCCCGGCCAGCCCACTCGTCGCGTCCCCGGCCGTGGCACGGACCAGCTCGAGGGTGTCCGGGTTCTTCTTCTGGGGCATGATCGAGGAGGTCGACGCGTAGTCGTCGTCGAGGTCGACGAAGCCGCGGTGGGCAAACAGTACGAGATCCTCGGCCAGCCCCGACAGCGTCGTCGCGAGCGTGGCGTGGTGGCCGGCCACCTCGATGAGCACGTCACGGGAGGCCGCGGCGTCCATCGCGTTCTCGAGGACACTGTCGAAGCCGAGCAGCTCGGCCGTGCGATCGCGGTCGATGTCGAACGGCGTGCCCGCGAAGGCGGCCGCCCCCAGCGGTGACTGGTTGACGCGGGAATAGGCCTCGAGCAACCGCTCCGTGTCGCGGCGGAGGGTCGACTCGTAGGACAGCGCCCAGTGGGCCACCGTCGTTGGCTGGGCCGGTTGCAGGTGCGTGTAGCCCGGCATGATCGTCTCGTCATGCGCGGCAGCCGTCTTGATCAGGACCTCACGCAGCTCATTGACGGACTCGATGGTCGCTAGCACGTCTTCACGGAGACG
>JAXHMI010000005.1:0-673528 GCA_034521555.1 Natrialbaceae archaeon | reverse complement strand
TCACTCGACAGCGTAAATATGTTCTCCACGTCGTCGGCTGTAATCGTTCGACGGTCGGCGTGTCTGGCGAGGGTGGCTGTCGCCGCTGCCACCTCGTCGGCGTAGTCCTCGAGGATTGCCGCCAGGGCGATTCGGACTCGCATGGCCACCCGATAGCGATCCTCGATGTCCAGACGGGCAATACGATCGACCGGGGCAATCGGCAACACGAGCTCGTCCTTGTCCGGGACGGTCTCGACACCGAAATCCGACGCCATCAGCGTTTTTCGACCGTCCTCGGTTGCCGCTCGGCGGCATCGATGGCCAAGTTCGGCGCCGTGGCCCTGGATGCCTCTCGCCAGCGCCTCGGCCGCCTCCGCACTCACTCGCAGGCCCCCCGCGTTCCGCCGGATGATCGTATCGACCGGCGCGACCGGGAGCTCCACACTCATATCCCGATAGCCGGAAGAGAGGGCCTTAACCCTTTTCCTCCGCCAATTAGAGGACGTCGTCGGCATCGAGCCGACCGTCTCGAACGACCCCGCGTGCGGTGACCTCCTCACCGAGGCCGACATCCGTCTCCGTCTCGACGCTCATCGTCGTCTCACCGTTATCCAGCACCACCGGATTGCCGGCCTGGACGACCACGCCCGTGAACTCGAGCGACTCGCCGTCCTCGGGATCGGTCGTCTCGACTGCCGTTTCCTCGCCATTATCTTCGTCCTCGAAGGCAGCCAGACTCGCCCCATCGTCGGTATCCTCCACCGGTTCGCTCGGACGTCAGCCCGTCCTCGAGGACGATCACGGTCGATCGCCAGCCGGCCGATGCCTCCAGATCGTCCTGCCACCCGTCCTGAATCTCGACGTCCGTCACCGCGACCCGATCGCCGGGGCCGACATCGAGGTCGGCCTTCTCCCCCCAGAGGGCCACCCGAATCTCGCCACTCTCGTCCTGGAGCCGGATGTTCCTGACCTTGCCCTCGCTGCCGTCGTCCCGGTCGAACGTCCGCACCGGATCGGCCGACCGGACCACGCCGGTGAGATCGACCGTCTCCTCGAGTTCGACCGAGTCGATCGGCTGGCCCTGGGGCTCGTACTGTACGGCCTCCTCGCTGGCCTGGATTGCCCCCCGGTCGCCGACGTGGACCTCGAGGTCGCCGTCACGCTCGCGGACGTAGCCGTCGACGATCTCGATGGGCTCGCCGGGAGCCCAGTCTGCTACCTCCTCGGCCCGGTCGTCCCAGCAGGTCACCCGGATGCGGCCGGTCTCGTCCCCGATGGTGAGGTTCGCGACCCGCCCCTCGGTGTCGTCGTCGCGCTCGAAGGTCCGCATCGGCTCGGTCCCGAGCACCTCACCGATCACCGTGATGTCCGACTGGCCCAGGGTCAGCAGCTCGATCGCTGGAGTGTCATCGATCGATACATCAATGGTCGTCTCCTCGTCGGGCTCGACCGCGCTCGCGCTCACCTCGACTCCACCCATGCCGTCCTTCGGCCGGCCCTTGATCCGCAGCACATCGCCGGTCTCGAGTTCGTCCTCGGCAGCGATCGCGTGCTCGTCCCAGAAGGCAACCCGGACCTGACCGGTCTCGTCGGCGACCTCCACGTTGATGACGCGACCGTCCTCTCCGTCATCCCGCTCGAATGTCCGCACCTCACCGACGCCGGTGACCTTGGCCGCGAAGGACACCTCGTCCATGCCGGGCTCGATGTCCCCGACCGACTGCACCCCCGTCTCCCCGAGTTCATGGGCAACGAGCATGGCGGCGGTCTCCTCGTCCGCGAGGCCGCCCATCTGGTCGACCTTCGCGGCGACCGCCTCGCGGAAGTCCTCGAGGGACACGTCTTCGGCCTCAAGGTCCTCGTAGACCGCCTCGATGTCGGTCATCCTATCCCCGAGCATGCCCAGCCGCTCTATAAGCGTTGTCCATCGACTGGTCGGGTTGCTGTCCGTCGATTTCACTACAACCAGGTGCCATTACAACACCTCGCGTCGGCATCCGATATGAACACCGGGATTCCCCGAAATCGCCCGAGGGAACCACTCACCCTTTCGAAAGGGATTTAACGCAATCACGAGTAGAATAGTTCGAGTCCTGGTAGGGTAGTGGACTATCCTTGTGGCCTGCGGAGCCGCAGACCGGAGTTCAAATCTCCGTCAGGACGTCGCTTCGATCACTGTTCTGGGGTCCCCAGTTCGTCGAGACATCGACCGATGAAGGTCCCCTCCGTGACCAGCGCCCCACGCTCGAGTCCAACGACGACACCCTCCCCCTTCCCGAATGCGAAGTTCATCTCGGTCCCGTTCTCGAAGCAGCTCACCCGCGCCTGCAGGTCCCCGTGATTGAATCGACTCTCCTCAACTGGCTTGCCCATCGACTCGAGTCTGAGATCGTTGACGATCTGATCGACTGTCTCCTCGGTGTACGCCTCGAGGACCCCATCCCGCAGGTACACGTACTCGACACTCGATTGGTCGTAGTACGTCACGCTCCTGAGCCGATCACCGAAGGTATTCTCAAGGAACGCTGAGAATTGGTCCACGTTACCACCACTCATGGTGGCCTATCAGGTCATATTTCGCATTAGTTGTTGTGTGGCCACTGCGGATCACCAGTGGTTCTTAAGTGTGAAATGGGTGAGAGGAGTAAGCCCCCTTCTGTTCGTCCCGGCATTCGGCTGAGCGTCCACGTCATTCCCGGGCTACCTACGCGTGGACTTGCACCGGTGAGGGTTCGCCGTTCCATCGATCCTCGGTCCGCTGACGGTCGGTCGCGTCTGGCGCGACCCGTGGTGTCGAACCACGGCTCTCGACCGTCGGCCCTCGGCGGGTCAACTCCCCTTCCTTGCGGTCGGGTTCGCGCGCCTCATCGGTCGGACCGAGACGTGTCGTTTCTGTTCCAGAGCCAGCGGTCTCCCGCTCCGGACTTGCGTCCGGTCACCCGCCCGGGGGTGGGGGGACTTTCCTCGCGACGCCGACGGGTCCGCAAGGGACCAATCGACGCATGCGACGCCACCGTTGCCGATTTCGTCGCCGCGGCAGCCAGGCTCTCTCTCCCGTGGTATTGTTGCCTGTGTGGGTGAATAAGTCCCTCGGTACACCGTGTTACCGTCTACCATGCGACTGATTGCCCAGCGAATAGAAGCGCTTTAGACCCCTTAGCCACATCAATTGGACATGTCCCAGGGACAGGGGATACAACTTTCCTACGAAGATGGCGCCCGGGCCGTTGAACTTGCACGAGAAGCCGTCGAGTCGTATGTTCAGCACGGGCAGCGTGAACACCCGGGGAGCATGCGGGAGACCTTCTACGAGCGCACCGGGGCGTTCGTCCGTCTCGAGTCAACGCGGGGGCGTGCAAGCCTTCGCGGGTGCTCGGGGGCTATCGCTCCGGAGATCAACTGGGTCACGTGATCGTCGACTCGGCGATTCAGGCCGCAAGTGACGACTCCTGTGGCTCGGAGGTCCGTCCCTCCGAACTGGATTCCCTGACCGTATCGGTTTGTGCGGTAAAGAACGTTCTACTGACCGACGATCCCCTGGCCGACCTCGAACTCGGCACCCACGGCGTCGCCATTGACGGCGGTGGCAAGAGCGGCTGGCTGTATCCCACTGTCCCGGTCGAGAACGGCTGGTCGGCCACCGAGTACATCGACCGCACCTGCCGAAAGGCCGGGCTCGCTCCGCAGGCCTGGCAGGATGATGACGTAATCGTCACCCTCTTCGAGGGACAGGTATTCCGCGAGCGAGAGGCCGGCGGCAGCGTCGAAGAGCTCTAGTCTGCCGCCACTGGTTCTGGTGTCGCGCTCGTATTGATAGCCGGTCGTATCTCCAAGAGCGCCCTGTCTGAGGGCGCGCGGACGATCTCGAGGGTGTCGTTCACCGTCTGCAGTCGGTAGGTCCCCGCAAAGCCGTGACTGGCAGGCACTTCGATACGTTCCGTTCCGGGCGGCTGTTGCCCCTTGGGCCCGGAGTGCCTTGGTGTAGGCCGATGCAAACTCCTCCGCATCGGCAGCACTCCCCCACTCGAGTGTCCAGACGAAGCCGGTGGCTCCAGTCTCGTTCTCGTAGGCGACGAACGTATCGCCCCGCCAGCCCCGGGTGGCGGAGTGATTGTACGTCTCGGTGGTCAGGGTGGGCGTGGCCTCGATCACGCCCGTGTGATAGAGAGCTGCGGTCAGCGGGACGATTCCGGCACTCTCGGCCGGCGCCTCGGTGAGCGGCGTGATCGGCGCCCACCCGGGGCTGGAGCGATCCTCGTGGACAGGTGATGTCGGCTGAGCAGGCCCGGAGTCAATGAAGGCGGCCATCGACGTCGGCCGGGATGCGTGGTGAGCGTCGACGCCGGACCAGCCATCAGCCGCGATGGTGTCCGCGACGTAGTGACTGCCGAGAATGTAGGGCGCGATCGTTGTCAGATAGACGCCGTTCGTCCGGTTCGACGGGTCGACAGACCTGCCGACCGCCCGGTCGGTCTCGCCACACTCCCATCCCCGGGCACACCGCATCCGGTACCGCTCGAGCACGTGGTCGGCCTCCCCCTCGACGATGGCATCACTTGCCAGTGAGCCATCGGTCGTCGCGGCAGCGGTTTCCAGTTGCCCCCGCTGGTCCTGGAGGGCGTGGACGAGTTCGTGGACGAGGATGGCTTCCGTGGCCCCGCGATTATCGATGAGCGTTATCTGCCCACCGACGTAGTAGCCGGCCACGACCTCCCGGGCGAGCTCCTCGAATGCGGACTCGAGGTCGGCCCCCCGCTCGAGGATCGATGGTGCCCGCCAGAGTTCGGACCGTGTTCGATCGGTGGCACTGAATCCGGGCATATCATCGGGGGTGCTGATGGAAACGTCGACATCAGACTGGAACGCCTCACCCCGGATCTCCTCGATTCTGGCCATGGCCCGGTATCGGATCGCCTCGCGCTCTGCTGGCGACGCGTTTGCCACGTCGACAGACCCGAACGTGTCATTCGGGGTGTACCCGGCAACGGTCCCGACCTGCTGGCCATCGACGCGATCATCATCGACTGCCGGCAGTGCACAGCCGCTGAGAGTGAGGACCAGCGCCACGGTGAGCACGACCTTCCACCGGCGCCCTCTCATTCGACAGCCGATTCCACGGCACCGTGGTTAGGGGTTTCGCCGACCGGCGATCAGCAAGAGACCCGCCGCGATGAGCACGGCGAAGACGATCGCCGTAAACAGCACTGGGAGACCATCTGATTCCTGGTTCTCGAGGCGGTCCCAGATGCGGTCCGTCGAGGTCGAATCGGGCCCCATCGGTGCTGCCCCCTCGTACACCTCCCCGAGTGCGCCGACGGTTGGTGCCCGAACGAGCGTGACCCTGCTCCCGTTCTGCTCGATGTAGTACGCGCCGGGGAACGACCCCGTGAGGGGTGTAGGTGTCGCTCAGGTCCTCGACCGGCTCGGCGCCGAGGCCCTCGAGCATCGCCAGGTACCCCGAGGCGAACAGGTCGGCCCTGGAGTCGTTGGTCCACGCCGACCTCCAAACGAATGCCGTTTCGTCAGCATCGGGGCCGGAACTGTAGGCCGTGAACTCGTCGCCAGCCCAGGCGTTTGTCAGGGTGTGGTCGTAGTCATACTGTGCGCCTGAACCCGGAGACGGCACCATCGGGGAGGACGACCCCGATCCCCTGGAGTGATCGATACATCGCCATGGCGGCCATGCCGGCCTCGCCGATCCGCTGGCTGGTCCGTCCGTCGACCTCGATGGGCTCCCACTCGCTGCTTGAGCGATCAGCGATGTCGATCGGTGTCGGCTCGCGCTCCGACCCCGGCCGGATAACCTCGGAGGTCGATGATGGTGGCATCTCGTAGGCCTCGTCGACTGCCGACCAGTCGCCACTCTCGAGCAGGTGATTGACATAGCCAGGCCCGTCGTTGTACGGCTGATAGATGAGCAGGAACAGGCCCGGATTCTAGGAGCCCCCCGGAGCCGTTTCCGGCGACCAGAGAGCAGGACCAGCCGCCCCGACAGCGGGCCCGGTCGGTCCGATCGACGATGACCGACTCGCCCTCGAGCAGTCCGTTGATCGCCAGACCGGTGTCGATGGTCGAGCGGTTGAACGAATCGAGGCCAATTCGCTGGTCCTGAAGGGCGTGGACCAGTTCGTGCCCGAGCGTGATCTCGTCGAGTTCCGGTTCCTCGGTGTCCTCGGCGATTACCACGATCTGATTGCTCGAGGGCTCGTAGTACCCGGACACCGCCCGCCATAGAGCTCGTCGTACTTCCTCTTTGATGTCCACGTCTCGCTCGAGCATGAACATCGCCTCGAAGAGGACCCGGTCGCGTCGCAGCTCCGCCTCGCTGGCGTTCAGGAAGAGGTCGGTGCCCTGGTCCTGGAACTCGTCCCGGGGCATGACCTCCACCGGGACGGCCGACTGGAATGTCTCGCCGCGAATCCGCTCGATTCTGGCCATCGTTCGAGCGATCACGGCCTCGAGGTCCTCCTCCGGGACGACCGGATCCGCCTGGTTGTCCACCGCCAGTGAGTCGTTGTACCAGTAGCCGTCGACGTAGCCGACCGTGCCGTTCGTTGTCGGCCCGGTCACCTGTGCCGATGGGGCTGCTGCGGCCGTTCCGGCGGCCACCACGAGAAGGAGAAAGACAGTGAAAAGCAACGATCGAATGGTCATCCAGTAGGGCTGGGGATTGGCAGTCGGTGGGCAAAAGCACCCCGGTCCCATCATAGCTTTGGGCGATCACCCAGTAAGTGCACTATGGACCTCGATATCGATACCACCGCGGTTGTGGTCGTCGACATGCAGAACGGATTCTGCCACCCCGATGGATCGCTGTATGCACCCGGGAGCGAGGACGTCATCGAGCCGATCGCCGAGCTGGTGGACCGAGCCAGTGCCGCAGGGGCCAGCATCGTCTTCACGCGGGACGTCCATCCGCCCGAGCAGTTCGAGGGCGCCCACTACTACGACGAGTTTGAGCGCTGGGGCGAGCACGTCCTCGAGGGCAGCTGGGAGGCCGACCTCGTCGACCCACTCACCCCAGAGCAGGCGGACACGGTGATCGAGAAACACACCTACGATGCCTTCCACCAGACCCAGCTTCAGGGCTGGCTGCAGGCCCGGGACATTCGGGACCTCGTCTTCTGTGGCACCCTGGCAAACGTTTGTGTCCTGCACACCGCCGGCAGTGCTGGCCTTCGTGACTATCGGCCGCTCATGGTCCAGGACTGCATTGGGGCAATCGAGGATGCCCACCACGAGTACGCCCTCGAACACGCCGACTGGCTCTTCGGTGAGGTCGTCGAGTCCCAGGAGCTAACGTTCGGCTAAAAGACCCGGTAGGCGCCCTGGCCGATCGCAACCTCCTTGGTCTCGCCCTCGGGTGTCTCGCTCTCGACGACGACCTCGCTGACACCGACCGTCGACCCCATCCGGACGACCGTCGCGGTTGCGACGAGGTCACTCGTGGCCGGTCTGAGATAGTTCACGTTCAGGTTGATGGTGGCCACACCCCCGGTCGACGGGTCATCCATGGCGGTTCGGAGGGCCATGCCGCCGACCGTGTCGATGAGTGTCGCCGCAATGCCACCCTGGATGTCGGCCTCCTCCTCGGGCTTGTCCGGCCGGCGATTGGTGAGTTTCTGGTCGTAGGGAATCGAGATCGTCATGGTGCCGGGCCCAACGTCCTCGACGCTTGTCCCGATCCAGGAGAGAAACTCGTGGTACTCGTCGATGTACTGCTGAATGTAGGTCCCAATCAGCTCGTACTTATCGGCCATACCAACCGTCGCACTGGCATCCCCTTGGACCCACCGCTTCCAGTGGTGTGACCCCTGATACCATCGAGGAAACGCCCAGTCTGTGGCTCCATACCCGATATTCGGCCCCGGAAACCGCTGGGCGAGGGTGTTAACTCGTGGCCGGTCGCATCGAGACGCATGCACGTCGTGCGGGGGCGAGACGCCGATCTGGAGGCTGACCGGGAGTGGACAGGCAGGCTCCTCGAGTCGGCCGCCGGAGGGACACCAGGGATGCGAGTCTGGATACCCCCGCGGCATGTCGCATTTGGCCGACGGGATCGAACGTCGCGCGGCTATGACCGCGCACTGGAGGGGGCACGTCAGCGGGGATTCGAGACATACGAGCGGCAGGTCGGGGGACGGGCGGTGGCGTTCGACGGTGAGGCAACGATCGCGTTCCTGCTCGCCCGGCCAATCGACGATACGACCATCAGCGATCGCTTCACCGTGACACTCGAGCGTGTCGCGACAGCCTTCGAGTCTCTCGGCATTGAGACCGATCGAGGGGAACCCGACGCGACGGTCTGTCCGGGGTCCTGCTCACTCAGCCACGGCGGCCGGAAGCTCGTGGGGCTCGCCCAGCGTGTCACCGCCGAGGCGTCGCTGGTGGCTGGGCTGTGTCTCTTCGAGTCCCAGCCCTCCCTGACCGCCTGCCTCGAGGCCGTGTACGAGGCGCTGGGACTGCCGTTCGACCCCGACAGCATCGGCGGGATCGATGCGCCCCCGGAGCCAGCAACTGCCTGTCAGCGGCTGGAAGCGCAACTCTGTCCCGGCGAGCCGACGCAGATCACCGACCTCGACGGTCATCCGTCGTGAACGTCGTACTCGATGTCGAGGCTCGCATCGCCGTCGACATTGAGGTCGATGATATTGCCCTCGAACCAGTAGGCATCGACGCCGCCGTTGACCGCTCCGCTCGCCGTCGTCTCCTGGATCTCGTCACCGCTGTTCTTCGAGGCGTCCCGATAGCTGGACTTGATGACGTCACCGTCAACGGCGAAACGGTAGGTCGTCCGGCCAGCGTCGCTGCCGTCGACGACGATGGCGTGCGGCAGGACCACCGGTTCACTATCGGCCGGCTCGTACCGCTCGCCATCCACGTAGTACCGGACTTCGCCCTCCGTCACGGTTGCGTCGGCGATCTCGCTAGAGAATCGGAATCGATGACTGTCGCCTTGCTCGAGCCACCCCTCGACGGTCTGGTTCGAGCTGACGTTGGCCTCGGTAGCGGATTCGTCCCAGGCGATTGGCTCGATTTCCCCATCGACACTCACCTCGTAGGTGTTCGATGAGTCGACACCGGCGACCGTCAGCACGTGGGGGAGCGGCTGCCCGTAGTTGTCGGGGTCGATGATCTCGCCATTGAGTGTGACCGTCGCCGGGCCCGACAGCGTCAGGAGCTCGAGGTCACCATCGAATCGGTAGGCATCCCGCCAGCCGGCCACCGAGCCGACGACGTGGCCGCTGTCGATTTGATCACCACCGTCGATCGCAGGCATCCGCGTCATTCGATTTCTCGACTGACCCGCTAACCTCGAACTCGTAGCTGGTGCTGCCGGTCGTCTCGGAGCCATCGATCACGAGGAGGTTGCCCTCGCTTGACTGGTGCCAGGGCATGTCACCCTTCCACTCATCGCCAGTCGCTCCTTCGAGGGGATAGCGTTCGAGGTAGGACTCGCTGCCGTTGATGATCGGAGTTGCCGGCCCCTCGACGGTGACGTCGACCAGCAGCGTGTCGAACTCCCAGGCATGTCGACCGCCAGCGACCCGACCCGCCGCCCGGCTGCCGTCCTCGCTGACCCAGGTGAGTGACTCCTCGATCGTGGCGCCATTGGCCGTCGATGGTTTGATCGGTCCGTCTTCGATCTCAAAGTAGTAATCAGTCGGTTCGTCGGTGTCCTCGGCAACGAACTCGAAGATGTGCTTGAGGTCTGGGTGATCTCCACCGTAGTCGATGCTGCTGCCAGCTGCCTCCTCTGCGGAGGTTGGGACTCCGTCGGGGACGTACGCCTGCGGATCGTTGTCGATACCATCGCCGAAGTCGATCGTACTCGAGTCACCGGTTCGATAGCCGCCGTGGAATCCGGTGTCGAACGAGGTGTTCCGGACAGTCAGGTGGTCGACGCCATCCCTGGTGACGATGGCATAGTGGTTCCCGCGCGTCTGGAGTTCACAGTTCTCGACAAGGACGTCGCCGGCACCGGGCCAGACCCATACACACCGGCCGTCGTACCCATCACTGTCGAGTTCGGCCACGCTGTTCGTGACTTGGCCGTTGGCGAGCCGGTAGCTCGCGACGTAGTTGTTCGCCGCGTAGCACGAGTCGATGTGGATCGATCCATTGCCCTTGCCACCGGGGCAGAGCCGTAGACGGCATTGTTCGGCCAGTTCTGGAAGTTGCAGTTGCGGATGTCGATGTGTCCGTCGTGGTCGTAGTGGACCCAGATGGCGATCTGGCCGTGGGTCCGGAAGTCGGACGGTCGGATCGCGCCGTCGCCCATGTAGACGTTCTCGATGACGCTCGTCCCGCCACCCATATCCGCGACAGCCATCGCGTTCTCGTCACGGTCATGGGCCCCCAGGAAGCCGACGTTTCGGATCGTCCAGTCGGTCCCGAGTGCCTGGACACGACACCAGTCACCGGTCGTGTAGTCGATAATCTTGTTCTCGAAGGTCTCCCCGGAGCCAATCTCGATGACCTGCCCCCTGGCCTCGATGACCTCGAAGTCCGTTGCGGCTGACACCGCCAACCAGGGCCGCACCGGCGGCGGTGGTCGCACCAGCGAGTTTCAGGTAGTCCCGCCGATCCAGTAGGGCGCTCCTACAGTCATCGGGGCCCGTTCCGTCGGGTGATTCCTCTCTGTGTCGCACCGGGTGATCGCGTGCCATGCAATTCTGGTAACTCTGGGAAAGTAACATAAAGTTTCCGCCCATTTATTCATAAAATAAACTGATACTGATGAAATCATGACTATCTGTCGGAAAAATTTCCCAATATTCTCACGATGTTTGAATTGTCAGGCTCGAACTAGCGATACGACTCGAGCCAGCGTTCGAGGTCCGGGCGGCGTTCGGCCACCAGTTCGACCGCTCTGGCCCGCCGCTCCACACGCGAGGAGGCGGTGCTGGTCGTCCCCACCTGCCAGTCCAGTTCGAGGCGGTGGACGTACGCCAACGGGAGATCGGTCACCAGGGACCGGCTGGGTATCTCGAGGGTGTCGCAGTAGGTCGCAAGCGGACGACCAACCTGGTCGGCCAGGGGTCCTCCATCCACCAGGCGATTGAGACCGGGTGCCAGCCCGCCGGCGACCTGGTTGACTACATCGAGGACGAGCAGTCCCGCATCCACTGCCGGAGAGCCCTCGAGCGCCCCGTACTCCCAGTCGATCACCCCCGAGACCCGCCCGTCCGTGACCAGGAGATTGCCCGGCAGGTAGTCCCCGTGGACCGGTGTGATGATCGTCTCGAGTGGCTCGGATGGTCGAAAGCCGGTGATGTCAGCCGGTTCGAAGGATAGCTCCCGCTCGATGTCGTCTGGTTTCCGGTGGGTCCGCTCGAGAGACATCGAGTGCTGAAAGCGGGCAAGCCACTCGAGGCCGGTCTCGACGACTGTGCCGGCATCGACCGGGAGCTTTGAAAGCCTCTCCGAGAGGCTCTTCCCTGACAGGCGTGATTCCACCCGAACCGGACCGATACGCGACTCGTGCAGGGAGCCAGCCGGCAGACACTCGGCCGCCAGTTCCGAACGGGTCCGGAGGTCGCTGACGATTCGGGTGCTCGCGTCGGGTGAGCCGTTCGTTGCGCCGGCAGTTCGGGATCTTGTACACCCGCCGTCCGTCGGGCTCGAGAATGACCGACCGCGCCCGTCCCAGGACCTGCAGTGGCTCCACGATGTCTTCAACCGGGCCAGTGCCGGTATCGCCACAGACGATGAGATACGAGGGGAGACACTGCTCCAGGATGCCAAATCGATCGAGGCTTCGCAGGCCTCGAGCCGTGAGCGTTGCGAGCAAGCCGGTATCCCCCCGCAGGAACTGTCCCAGTTCGGCCACGGCCGCTCGATCGTTCGTGTTGAAACAGTACAGCGGCCGATCCGCCGTCGGGAGTAGGCCATACACGTCCACGGACTCGAAGCCCATTGACCCACAGCGCCGACGATACCACCAGGCACTGTGACCGCGCCGATCCGTCTCATTCCGCTCGAGGCCGAACCGGGCCGCGAGTCCGCTCGATCTGGTCCAGCCGCTGGCCAGGACATACATCGTGCCCCCATCTGCCACCATCGACGAGAGGATATCCAGATGCCTGGCCGGATCCCCGGCCAGGCGATCGAGATCGGCCACGACTGTGTCCATGGATCCTGCGGCGAAGGGGAGCTGGTCGACCGTCGCGTTGACGGGTATGACCCCCTGCCGAGGGCGGGTGCGTTCGGCCGCAATGCGAAGATGGGCCAGACTGTGATCCACCGCGTAGACCGTCTCGACGGCCTCGCTCAGTTGCTCGCTGCGCCGGCCAAAGCGCGCGCCAACCTCGAGACACCGGCCGGTGAGTCCCCCACCCACGAGAAACCGCCAGGCATCTCGACGGACGGCAAAGCACGCATCGAGGACGCTCGAGCGGGCTTGATGGCCAGCGAGACAGTCCATGATCGCTGGGCGTATCGGCTTCTGTTCGACCGCGAGGGCAAGTTCCTCGAGCGCGCTGCGACAGCCACCGGGAGCACTCGTCATCGACAGTGCCACCGAAGGACGGAATGCCGTGTCGATAGCTCCCGCCACCACAGGTGGGACAGGGGAGGTCCTCGAGTGACCACTGCACGCTGGACAGACGAGGTGTCGATCCAACGTCTGGAGGTCGCTGTAGGGTGTGGTGGTCATATCGCTGATCGAATGGTTGTGATGTCGATGAGGCCGGTAGCGGTGACGAGCAGTGCCCAGGTCACTCCCCCGAGTCCAACAACGAGGACGAGTCCGGGGACGCCGGCAACGAACGGTCGAACGAGCAGAACTACACCCACCATCCCCACCGTGACAGCAGCGATTCGGGCCAGGCGCTCGAGGAGATACCCGACCCGGAGATCGAATTCCTGGGAGAGAGATGACCAGGTTGGCGATCGTATAGCAGCCATAGGTGCAAGCGGTGGCGATCGCCGCTCCGACAACCCCCACCAGCAACAGGAGCAGGACGGTCAGTCCGGCATTGGCGACCGCCGTGACTCCCTTGACGATGGCCCGGGCTCTGGCCCGGCCGAGGTAATCGAGGCCGTTGCTGGTGAGTTTGGTGATCGAGCGGAGGACGGCATAGATTGCGAGGACCTGGAGGACCGGAACGGCTGAAGCGTAGTCGGGACCGAACAGCAAGACGACGGTCGGGTCGGCCACGAGAACGATCCCCGCCGCTACCGGCACGTAGAGCGCCAGCGTCTGGACCATCGCCATCTCGTAAAGCCGGGCAGCCCGGTCGACATTTCCGGCGGCCTTCTCGGCCCCAAACGTCGGCGAGAGGGTAAAGCCGAGGGCACTGACGGGCGTCCCGACGAAGTCGACGACCTGCTTGGCGATGACGTAAGCCGAGACGGCGACGGGTGAGAGGATAATCCCGACGAGTACCGTATCGACTTTCTTGTCGATGACGTTCGCTGAACTTGTCGCCGTCAGCGGGATCGTGTACTCGGCGAGCCGCCGTCGTAGCCCCGGTTCGACCGGGGCGACCTCGAGCGGGCGGTAGTATCTCCGGTGGATCAGGGCGAGGCCGAGTCCGGCGGCGATACCTGCACTCGCGACGAACCCGCCCAGGGCGCCGAGCGCGCCGAAACCCTTGAGGACGAGCCCAACGGCGAGCAGCAGTCTGGCGACCCGATCGATGGCGAGGACGCCCGCCGCGAGCTGGATGGCCTCGAGGCCCTGGAGGACCAGCCGGACGAACGTCGCGAGTGCCTCGGCGGCGACATAGCCAACTCCAAGGAGCAGGAAGGGCGCCAGTTCCGGTTCCCCGAGCCACTCCGCAAGGAGCTGGTGACCCACGAGCAGTGCCAGTGTGACGAGGGTGATCGTGGCGAGGTTCAACGCCAGTGCGCTCGCGAGGATGTGCCGCAGCTGGGTTGGGTCTGCCTCCTTGTACTCGGCGAGATATCGGGCCGTTGACTTGGCGATCCCCAGCTTGGCGATGATACCGAGCACGCCGAAGATGGCGATCGCCAGGAAGAGCTGGCCATAGCTGGCCGGATCGAGCAGGCGGGCGAGGAGAACCATCGTCGCCCCCGTTGCGGCGAGCACCACGACCCGACCGACGAGTTCCGCCCTGAAGCGGGCCAGCAAGGCCTCGCGGTTCATCCAGCGGATCCACGGCAGACGAGCAGTCTGGGGGCCGATACCACCATCACCTGGCTTGACCGAGGGCCGACCTATCGTTATGGCGTAATTACCGGGACAGACGACGGTCGCTCAGACGTCCTCTTCACGAAGATCGCGACTTGCCTCGCGCACCTCTCGCATCACACTCGAGATCCGCTCTTCGGCCTCGAGTTCGTCCTCGACGTCCAGGTCGACGCCCTCGACCTCGAGCAGGAATTTCGCCACCTCGGTGACCTCGTACATCACGTCGTCGAGCTCCTCGGCCGTGAAGAAATCACACATCGCCCCGTAGAGGAAGGTGGCACCCGCCTTTCGGACCTTCTCCTCGAAGGAGGCTCGAGCCTGATTGACCGCCTGTGGGGTGTACGTGTCGGTCATGAACGGGACGAGTTCAGGGAGATTCTCGCCGATTTTGGTCATCTCGACACCCGTTTCGGTCCGGAAGTCGGCGCGCAGGCGGGCAATCGCCCACTCTCGGCGGTGATGTAGGTACGATCGCGAAGGAAGTCGTTGACTCGACGGTACTCCGCCCCATCCATTTTTTTGAAGCGGGCGTACTTCTGGACGTCCTCAGGGACAGACGGCCTGGGGGCCCCTGCGTCGTCACTCTCACCGATGGCACCCATTTGCTCGGTCGCCTCGCTCGCCGATTCACCTGGTTCGGATGAGGACCCCTCACGGGGTGTCTCGAGCGGCGATTCATCTGGTACGGTCTCATCTGCCCGCTCGAGGTCGCGGTCTGGATCCGGCTCGTCCATGCCCTCCGAATCTGATGCCGGGTCCTCGCTCATACCGGCCCGTACCGAAGGTGGCATCAAAAGGATTTGCCCCGCTGGTAAACTGCCATCTCGTCGCTGGCTGTTCTCTGTGTTTTAAGGTACCGTGGCGCAAGCAGTAGATCATGGCTCAACCAGTGGTCGTGCAGGCGTATCGAACCGCACAGGGCAAGGAAGATGGCGTCTTTGCCGACACTCGAAGCGAGGACCTCTCGATTCCCCTCATCAACAAGATCCTCGAAGAGACCGGACTCACCGGCGAGGACATTGACGACCTGATGTGGGGCTGTGCACAGCAACGAGACGAGCAGGGCAACAACGTCGCCCGGGTCATTGCACTCCTGAGCGACCTCGGTGAGTCGGTACCAGCCACGACGATCAACCGATGGTGTGCCTCATCGATGCAGTCGGTCATCTCGGCGTCGGACGCAATAGCTGCGGGGAACCGCGATGCCGTGATTGCCGGTGGGATGGAGTCGATGTCACGGGTGCAGATGGGTGCCAATACGGGCAAGGTCCATCCCGGGATGATGGACGATTACAACATCGCGAAGCTGTCGATGGGCATGACCGCCGAGGAGGTAGCCGAGGAGTTTGACATCAGCCGAGAGGCCCAGGACGAGTACGCCGCCCAGAGTCAGCAGCGGGCAACCGCCGCGACAGAGGAGGGACGCTTCGACGACGAGATCGTCCCAATTGAGACCGAGGATGGCGCCGTCGACGAAGACGAGGGGATCCGACCGGGCACCACCGCCGAGAAGCTCGCCGAACTGCCCACCGTGTTCAAGTCCGACGGGACGGTCACGCCCGGCAACGCCTCACAGATCTCCGACGGTGCCTCGGCGCTGCTGGTGACGAGTCGCGAATTCGCCGAGGACAACGGCCTCGAGATCATGGCCGAGGTTGGGATGAACAACGTGGCCGGTGTCAATCCGGAGATCATGGGCATTGGTCCGGTTCCGGCGACGGAGGGGCTGCTCGAGCGGAATGGTCGCAGCATCGACGAGTACGATCTCGTCGAGCTGAACGAGGCCTTCGCCAGTCAGTCCGTCTACTCGCGGGACGAACTGGGAATCGACCAGGATATCTTCAACGTCAACGGTGGGGCAATCGCCATCGGCCACCCACTGGGAGCCTCTGGCGCGCGACTACCGGTGACGCTGATCCACCGAGCTCAAAAGCGCGGTGGTGGCCTCGGCCTCGCGACACTGTGTGTTGGCTTCGGGCAGGGAGCGGCCATCGAGTTCGACGTCAACTAACCACGTCACAGCTCGAGAATAGCGATTTTTTCGCCGTCGACAGGCTCAGTTGAGGACGAGAAACCGGTAGTTGAGATAGGCCGCGAAGCTGACCCACAGGAGATACGGGATTAGCAGCACGGCGGCCCAGCGGTCGACTCGCGCGAAGGCGCCGATCGTGGCGAGGATTGCCAGCCACAGGCCCACGATCGCGGCCAGCCCGGCAGTGATCGAGCGAGCCCCGAAAAACGCCGCTGACCAGGCCACATTGAGGACGAACTGGCCGGCGAAGAGCCCAACCGCGATCCTGACGTTTCGATCCTGGACCCGTGCCTGGCGCCAGACCAGCCAGACGGCCCCACCCATCAGCGCGAACAGGGTGGTCCAGACGGGACCGAAGACCCAGTTTGGCGGTGCCAATGCTGGTGACTCGAGCCCCGCATACCAGCTCTCGAGGCCCATCGCCGTGAATACCGATCCGGAGACACCCACGAGTTCGGACACCAGTACCGCGGCAGTGAGCGTGAGCAGTGGGCGGCGATGGGCACCTCGATCCAGTCAACCATGGTTGAATGCTACGGACGCCAGACTAAAATGCGCAACCGCGTCGACTACGCCGGAACGGGGTCGGCGTACATCTCCTCGACATCATCGGCAAAGCGCTCGAGGATCACCCGCCGTTTCTTCTTCATCGACGGCGTCGACATGTCGTTGTCCTCCGTGAACTCCACCGGCACGAGCCGGAACTTCTTGATCGTCTCGTAGCTCGTCCAGATGCTCGTTGACCCGTTCGACCTCCTCCTGGATCGTCCGCGATGACCCGCTCGTCCTCGCAGATGGCGTCGGGGTCGTCTGGCAGGTCGATCCCCTCACTGCTCGCCCAGGAGTCGAAGTACTCGAAGTTCGGCACCATCAGTGCGCGGACGAACTTGCGGCTCGTCCCCGACGACCATGCACTGCTCGACGACCTCACTGGCGGCGAAGTTGTCCTCGATGGGACCGGGCGCCAGGTTCTTCCCCGTCGAGAGGACGAGGATTTGCTTGAGTCGCTCGCGGAACTCGAGGTACCCATCCGGGTCGCTTGTGGATGATGTCACCGGTTCTGAACCACGCCGTCTCGTCCCGCTGGATGCCGCCTCGGTCGTCCTCGGGCTTCTCCCAGTAGCCCTCGTGTCGACGTTGGGGCCTTTGACCTGCAACTCGCCGACCTTGCCTGGATCGTTCGAAGGTCGCATTGACCAACGGCACCCTCGTCGATGCGGATCTGGCAATCCACGACCGGCGGACCGATGGTTCCGATCTTCGGGTCCTCGACCGGATTCGAGGTCACCACGGGAGAGGTCTCGGTGAGGCCATAGCCCTCGAGGATCGGCAGTCCCATGGCGTGATAGAGCTTCGCCAGCTCGGGCGAGAGGCTGCCCCCGCCACTGATCAGCATCTCGACGTTGTCCCCCAGGGCGTCCCGGACCTGAGGAGAAGACGAGTCTATCGGCGATGCCCGAACTTGATCCGAAGCCCGAGCCCGGGCGAGTCCGAATCGTAGTAGGACCGGCCGACGCCGATCGCCCAGTTGAAGATCCGCTCCTTGACCGAGGAGGCCGATGCCTCCTCGCGAATGGCGTCGTAGATCTTCTCGTAGACGCGGGGCACGCTCGTTGCGCCCGACGGCATGGACCTCGGCGAAGTCCTCCTGGAGCGTGTCGGGACTCTCTGCGTAGGCGACGCAGGCCCCGTTCGCGAAGCAACAGGAAGTGCCCGGCGAGGCGCTCGAAGACGTGCGCCAGCGGCAGGTAGGAGACCACCAGGGTCGTCTCGTCGATGACCGGAAGCTCGTCGTCCTTGTCGGGCCGAGGACCGGCCCGCTTCTGGACCTGATTCACGTTGGCCCGGAAGTTGCCGTGGGTGAGCTGGACGCCCTTCGGCTTCCCGGTCGTCCCGCTCGTGTAGATCAGACTCGCCAGGTCGTCCAAATCGGGTTCGTCCACCCACTCCTGGTAGGCATCAGCGTCGTAGGCCTCATCCCCCCGATGATAGACATCGGCGAGGGTCAAAATGTCCTCACGGTCATCGTATCCCTCGACGGTGTCGATCGTGACGATGAACGAGAGATCCAGCTCGTCATCGACCTCGAGCACCCGCTCGAGAGGTTCTTCCCCTCGACAATGACGGCCATTGCCCCGGGATTGTCGAGGAGGTACTGGACCTTCTCTGGCCGGGAACTCCGGTACACGGTCGTGACGACGGCGCCGGCTCCGAGCAGGGCGAAGTCTGTCTGGGCCCACTCCATCCGGGTGTCCGAGAAAATCCCGACGCGGTCCCCTTTCTCGATCCCGAGGTCCCGAAAGCCCGCGGCGAGTCGCCGGACGACACGGCGCATCTCGCCGTAGGTGATCGTTCCCCACCCGTCCGGTGGGGCCTTCGGCAGAATCTCGCCGGTCATCGAGCGGTCGTAGACCCCACCTTTGTACATCTGGGCGGGACGGTCGGTGTGTCGCTCGGCGCCATCCTCGAAGAGGCGGCCGATCGTCGTCTCCCCGACAACGGCATCCTCGTACTCGCGTTCTGCCTCGAGCCAGTCCATGGTGGATGCAAACAACTGACAGATGTTAAAACGTATCGCATTCACGTACGAGAGAGCGTCAGGACGAGTCCAGGTAGGCAAGTGCCCCTCGAGCGTTCAGGCGGACCTCGGCGAATGCCTTCTCCCAGCCCCAGACGGCGATGCGTCCTGGCGATGGATTGACTCGCTCGAGGACGGCCTCCTCGTCACCGTCCTCCTCGAGGATCGACTCGACGGTCTCGACCCAGCCCGAGAGCACGCGCTGGTATCGGTCGAGGGCCCCTTCGGCATCGCCGGGCCCGAAGTGCGTATAGAGGAGCGTCTCCGGCTCGAGTGGACTGGATCAGCTCGACGTCCCGCAGACACTGCTCGAGATCGAACTGTGGCGGGGGCGAAGTCTCCGCGAGTTCCCCGGTCGAGGGGAGAAAGATACCCGCAGCATCTCCGGTGAACACGGCATTCCGCGCTGGATCCTCGAAGACGACCTGGTGGGGGGCGTGGCCCGGCGCCTCGTGGACGTCGAGCGTCGTCGTCCCGAGGTCGATTTCGTCCCCGGCAGCGAGTGGTTCGATCCGACTCGACTCGACCGGAAGTGGCTCCTCGTAGTAGCTCCACTGGTCGCCGACGGCCGCCTTCGTGCCGGCAACGAGTCGATCGGGATCGGCGAGGTGAGGGGCTCCCACCTCCGAAACGTAGACGCGTCGCGTCGGGGTAGGTCGCTGCGAGATGACCGGCGCCGCCGGCGTGATCGATGATGAACGTGAGTGAGACAGATGGCTCCCGGTTCGATGCTGTTGGCCTCGAGCGCACCGATAATTCGATTGACGTTGGCGCCCGTTCCGGTTTCGACGATTGCCGGCCGCTCGTCCTCGATGACGTAGACCGCCCCGTACTCGGTGGTCCCGAACATCTCCGTATCGAGCATCGAGAGGGCGTCCCAGTTGGCGACGGGCTCGAGCGCAACGGCCATGGCTCCAACAGGGACCCCTGGCGGGATAAGCCTAGGTCGTCTCGCTGGAGTCTTTCCACTCGCCGATGCCCGATGGGTCCATGTGGACGTGGACGTCTCGAACGTCGTCCCGCTCTCTGAGCCTGCTGGCCAGCGTGGTCTCGATCTCGTGGGCTCGCCGGAGTGTCAGGTCTCCATCGACCTCTACGTGGACCTCCACTTCGAGGTCGGGCCCATCGTAGAACACCCGCAAGTCGTGCATCCCCTCCACGGCAGGGTGGGATCGAAGCGACGAGGCGATGGCCTCACGGGTCGCCCGATCAGGAGCCGCGCCGACGATGTAGGCGACGTTCTCCCGGCCGATCTGGAGTCCCTGATAGATCACGAGGAGACTCACCAGGGCACCAGCGATGGGGTCCAGAATCGGGAGGCCCATGGTGATCCCGATGACCCCGATCAGGACCGCAATCGAGGTGTAGATATCGTTGCGACAGTCCGCTGCCAGGGCGGCGAGGGCCGGTGATCCGAGCTGCTCGTTGATCCGTTCCGTGTAGCGATAGACCAGGAACATGCTGGCGATCGCGAAGGTCAGTGCGACGAGGAGCAGCTGGTCGAACTTGACGGCCGACCCGTAGACAATCCGTGAGCCAGATTCGATGAGCAACCAGCCGCCAAGCAGAACGATGAGGGACCCAACGAAGAGCGCCGAGAGCGGCTCGATGCGGCCGTGTCCGTGGGGATGGTCCACATCTGGTTCTTCGTAGGCGCTTTGCCCCCAGATCAACACCACGAGACTGCCCACAAGATCGACGACGGAGTGAGCGGCGTCTGCGAGGAGTCCAACACTACCGAAGACGAGGCCGACACTCACCTCAACGGCAATCTTGGCCGCGTTGCCGATGACGTTGGCCCAGGTCGCCCGCGCGAACTGCTGGCGATCGGCCTCGCTCATTGACCGTTATAGCGACACTCGACTCTTGAACCTTCCCACCGGCTGAAGGCGAAACGCTTGTCCTCCGTGTGGGTCAACAGATCGTCGATGCGAATTGTCCGGCTTATTGGCCTGTGCCTGATCGTGGGTGTCGGGGCCGCAGTGGGGGCCGGGACTCGCCATGGACTGACCCTCGTCCTCCCCGAGGTCTTCGCCATCCTCGTCGCCAATGGAGCAGGGAGCTTTCTCCTCGGCTTTCTCGTCTACGAGGAACGCCTGGGCGATCGCCTCGAGCGTCGGACCCGACTGCTCCTGACCACCGGTATCCTCTCCTCGTTTACGACCTACAGCACGTTCGCCCTGCAGGTGGCAGTTGCCTCGAGTGTTCTCGCCGCTGGGCTCATCGCCCTGGGAACCTACAGCCTCGGATTCCTCGGGGTGCTCGTCGGCCGATCTGGTGCGCGGTATCTGGGGGCGAGTCCATGAGCCTCTTTGTCGACCTGGCTCTCGTCGGACTCGGCGGGTCGATTGGGGCCATCGCGAGATATGCCGTCTATCGACGGATCACCGTCGGCAGTCTCCCGGCGGCGACGTTCACGGTCAACGTCCTCGGGAGTGCCCTGCTGGGGCTCGTGTATGCATCCGGAGCGGGGTCGCCCGTGTCGCTGTTCCTCGGCGTCGGCTTCTGCGGGGCCTTTACGACCTTCTCGACCTTTGCCGTCGAGACCGTCCAGCTCCTCGAGCGCGGCGACCGATTCATCGCGATCCTGAATGCCCTCGTTACGCTGGTGACAGCCCTCGGTGTCATCGGGCTTGCCTCGTTCCTGCTCGGCTCAGGGGTTCGGCGAAACGCGACCGCCTGGGGTTTCGACACGGTTTTGCCGGGTCACCATGAACCGAGGCCAACGCATGCTCGATCGGTCGATAATTCGTGAGGAGACCGACCGCGTCCGGGCAGCACTCGAGCACCGAGGGCTCGCGGATGCGGTGGATCTGGATGCCCTGCTCGAGCTCGATGCCGCCTGGCGGGAGCGGAAGGCCCGCGGCGACGAGCTTCGCCACGAACGAAACGAGGTCAGCGAGCAGATTGGCGAGTACAAACGATCGGGCGAGGAGGCCAAAGCTGAGGAGGCCATCGAGCGCTCACAGGACCTGAAGGACGAGCTCGAGGCCGTGGGAATCCGAGCCGACGATCCCTGGAGTCAGATCTCGAGGCGGCAACTGCTCGAGACTCCCGCAACTCCCCAACGAGATCGGTACCGGTCGGCGAGGACGAGAGCGGACAACGTCGAGGCGACGCCGCGAGGGCTTCGACGACCTGCGCGACCTTCCGCAGGCGGTCGTTCCCCACTACGACCTCGGCGAGGACCTCGACATCATCGACGAGGCCCGCGGCGCGAAGACCACCGGCAGCGGCTTCTACTTCCTGAAGGGCGACGGCGCCCGCCTCGAGCACGCGCTCATCCAGTTCATGCTCGACGTCCACCGCGAGCAGGGCTACGTCGACGTGCTTCCGCCGATCCGGTCTCAGTGCCAGCGCGATGCGCGGGCACCGGGCAGCTCCCGAAGTTCGCCGACGACGCCTACCGGCGTCGGCGGCAGCAACGACGAGGCCTACGATGACGACGACCTCTGGCTCTGCCCGACGGCCGAGGTGCCGGTCACGAACATGTACGCGCGACGACATCCTGCTCGCGGACGACCTCCCGCTGAAACACCAGGCCTACACCCCCAACTTCCGACGCGAGGCCGGCGAGCACGGGACGGAGACCCGCGGGATCGTCCGCGTCCACCAGTTCAACAAGGTCGAACTCGTGAACTTCGTCGACCCCGACTCGAGCTACGAGCGCCTCGAGGCACTGCTCGACGAGGCCGCGGCAGTCCTCGACCGCCTCGAGCTCCCCTACCGGGTCTCGACCTCTGTACCGGCGATCTGACCTTCGCTAGTGCGAAGACATACGACATCGAGGTCTGGGCGCCGGGAGACGACATGCCCGACGGCCCCGACCGAGGGCGGTCGCTGGCTCGAGGTCTCCAGCGCCTCGAACTTCGAGGCGTTCCAGGCCCGGCGTGCGGGCCTCCGCTACCGACCCGAGCGCCACGAGTCCGCCGAGTACCTCCATACGCTGAACGCCTCGGGTCTGGCACTGCCGCGGGTGATGGTGGCGATCCTCGAGTACTACCAGAACGAGGATGGCACGGTGACGGTCCCCGAGGCGCTACGGCCCTACATGGGCGGCCAGGAGGTCATCGAGGGCCACGAGAAGGTCGGGGAGAGTGCCGTGGGCGCCGGGGAACGGAGCTGAGCTGTGACCGAGATGCTGGACCGTGACGACGTGTCGATCGCCTTCGAGGAGCGCTGGCCCACGCATATCGAAGACCCCGGGACCATCGTTCTCGTCCACGGCTTTGCCTCCAATCGTTCGAACAACTGGGCCGTGCAGGGCTGGTACGACGCCCTCACCGACGCCGGCTGGCACCTCGTCGCCCTCGACTGTCGGGGCCATGGCGAGAGCGACAAACCGACCGATCCATCCGCCTACGCCGGGTCTCGGATGGCAGACGACGTCCTCGCGCTCGTGGAGCATCTCGAGCTGGAGTCGCCGGTCCTCATGGGCTACTCCATGGGGGCGGCGATCTCGTTGCATCTGTTGAGTCGCCAGCCGGAGCGCTGGGCAGGGGTCGTTCTCGGTGGTGTGGGTGATGCCATTCTGGAGGGTCTCGATACCGGCGAGAGGCTGGCCAGGGGCCTCGAGGTCGATGATCCCTCAACCATCGACGACCCCACGGCGGCACTGTTTCGGGCGTTTGCCGAGAGCCTGGACAACGATCTGTCGGCACTGGCCGCGTGTGCCCGGGCCAGCCAGGCTGGCGTCGATCCCGGGTCCCTCGCCGCCGTTACCTGTCCGGTCCTGGTCGTGGCAGGGACGAGCGATCCCATTCTCGGCGATCCCGTCGCCCTTGCCGAGGCAATCCCGACGGCCGACCTCGAGCTGATCGAGAACGCCGACCACCTCACGACGGTACCCCACGACCGCTTCAAAGACGCCACCCGTGCATTTCTCGAGGGAATTGGCTCACCGTGAGTCCCGGGCGGGAACCAAAGGCCGTTTAATGGACACGGCTCCTACCGAACGGTCAGCATGACGAGCGTGAGTGTCATCGGCTGTGGCAACATGGGCGGGGCCTTGATCAAAGGTCTCGCCAGGAGCGGCGAGCACGATATCACGGCCTGTGACCCGGACCCCGACGCGCTCTCGGCGGTCGAGTCGTTTGCCACCCGAACGACTACGGACTCGGCGGAGGCGACGGCGGCAGACATCGTCATCCTCGCGGTGAAGCCTCATCTGGTCGGGACCGTCCTGGCGGACCTCTCGCTCGCCCCGGAGCAGACACTGGTGACGATCGCCGCCGGCGTGCCGACGGATTTCGTCGAGGAACGCACCGAGGCCCAGGTGGTCCGGCTGATGCCGAACCTTGCGGCCGAAACGGGCACGATGGCTGCCGCGGTATCAGGCGATCGGGTCGAGGCCCCGCTGACGACGCTTCTGGAGGAGCTGGGATCGTTCGTCGAGATCGAGGAGTCGCAGATGGACGCCGGCGACGGCCCTCAACGGCAGCGGACCGGCCTTCGTCTTCTACCTGATCAAGGGGATGCGGGATGCGGCCGTCGAACAGGGCTTTGACCAGGCGGATGCCGAGATCCTCGCGACCCAGACGTTCGAGGGGGCCGCCAGAACGATCAAGCACTCCGATAAGTCGATCGAGGCACTCATCGACGCCGTTTGCTCGCCAAACGGAACGACCATCGAGGGAATGGCCGTCCTCAGGGACAGCGACGTGACTGCTGTTCTCGACGAGGCGCTCACGGCAGCGGCGGTCCGATCTCGTGAACTGGCCGAGGAGAGTACCAATGAGTGAGGCGATCGCGGCAGCCGATATCGATCGGGCCCGACAGCAGGCGTCCGATGCGGGTCGGGTCGTGGTGAAGGCGGGCACGAACTCACTGACCGACGCCGAGTCGAATCTCGACCGGGCAAAACTCGACACGCTCGTCGACGGCCTCGAGGCACTGCTCCAGCGGGAGAAGGAAGGGCGTCCTGCTCGTCTCCTCGGGGGCCATCGGGGCCGGGAAGGGCCGAATCGACTACACCGGTGAGACCGTCGAAGAGTTCCAGGCCCTCTCCACCATCGGCCAGAGCGACCTGATGCGTCGCTACACTGAGAGCTTCGAGCGCTACGATCGGACCGTGGCCCAGATTCTCCTCTCGAACCAGGACCTCGAGGATCCTGACCAGTTCACCAACGTCAGGAACACGATCGAGACGCTGCTGGAGTGGGGGGTCGTGCCGATTATCAACGAGAACGACGCGGTGGCCACCGAGGAGATTCAGATCGGCGACAACGACATGCTGTCGGCCTCCGTGGCCCTCGGCCTCGACGTCGACCTGCTCGTGACTCTGACGGATGTGGGTGGTGTCTACACTGCCAATCCGAAAGAGGACGAGTACTGGACGATCCTCGAGGCCGTCGGCGCGAATGCGACCAGGTCCAGTCGATCATCGAGGAGAGTGCTCGCCGGGGAGTTCGGCGGCATCCAGACGAAAGTCGAGGGGGCCCGCGACGTGAGCGAACACGGCATCCCGGCGATCATCGCCGGGTCCGAGTGAGCCGGACGTGCTCGAGCGAATCGCTACTGCCAAATCGGTCGGGACGATATTCATTCCCGTCAACGATGAGTGACCGATCCACCGAGGCGAAGGTCGGCGAGGCGGAGTCGGCGGCGCTGGCCCTCGCCAATCTACCGGCGGCCGATCGGAATGCGGCGCTTCGATCCATCGCCGAGACGATCGAGGCGAACGCCGACCGGATCCTCGAGGCGAACGAGCGCGACGTCGCAGCCGCCGAGGAGCTGCTCGACGCCGGCGAGTACAGCCAGGCACTGGTCGCGCTCGGCTCGCACCCTCGGAAGCAAACGAGGGCATCGCCGAGATGGTCCGAAGTGTCGCCGAGCCAGGACGGACCCCCGCTACGGCCTCGCAATACGTGCGAGGCCCGTCACCTCGACGATGGCCTCGATCTCTACCAGGTGACCGTGCCGATCGGCGTCATCGGCACCGTCTTCGAAGTCTGGCCGGACGCGCTCGTCCAGATCCTCGCGGCTCCAGCCTGAAGTCGGCAACGCGGTGATCCTGAAGGGTGGCAGCGCAGGCGGCTCAGTCGAACCGCGTGCTCCACGAGGTCGATTCGAGGCGACCCTGGCGTCTGCCGGACGGCTGGGCCCAGCTGATCGAGGCCCGCGAGGACGTGGACACGGTCCTGCGCAGCTGGACGATGAGCGTCGACCTACTCATGCCGACGGAGCTCGGCCTTCGTTCGCTACGTCCAGGACAACACCAGCATTCCGGTCCTCGGCCACACCGAGGGGGTCTGTCACGTCTACGTCGACGAGGCGGCCGACCTCGCGATGGCGACGGAAATCGCCTACGACGCGAAGGTCCAGTACCCTGCCGTCTGCAACGCGGTCGAGACGCTGCTCGTCCACGAGGCCGTCGCCGAGGAGTTTCTGCCGGCAGATGGCCGAACGCTACGCAGGCCGGCGTCGAACTCGCCAGGGGACGAGACGGCGCCGAGTCCATCGTCGACATGGCCCCGGCAAGCGAGACGGACTGGTCGACGGAGTACGGTGATCTGATTCTCTCGGTGGCAGTCGTCGATTCGCTCGAGGCAGCCATCGAGCACATCACCCGCTATGGCTCGAAGCACACCGAGTCGATCGTCACCGAGGCCGACGACCGGGCCCGGACTTTCATGACCAGCCTCGACGCCGCGAGCCTGTTTCACAACGCCTCGACGCGGTTCAGTGACGGCTATCGCTTCGGGCTCGGGGCCGAGGTCGGCATCAGCACGGGCAAGCTCCACGCCCGTGGCCCGGTCGGCCTCGAGGGGCTGACGACCTACACCTGGCTGCTCGAAGGGGAGGGCCACGTCGTGGGGACCTACGCCGGCGAGGACGCCAAGCCGTTTACCCACGAGGAGTTCGACGGTTCGGCTCGGCGCGGCAGCGACCGGGGCGCGCACCGAAGCGCAATCGCTATCGGTTGCTCCCGACCGAGCGCAGTGGTAGTGATGCCAGCAGTTCAGGGAAGGCCGCGACACACACGTTCGCCGCCCTGCCGGCCTGGCGGGCGACCGATGCTGTTGGTTGCTGGAGTCTCGCCTTGGTCATCGGCGCCGGTACCTCGACTCGAGGCCTGTCGTGCTTCGGCTGGCTCCTCCGATGCACCGGTCGCTATGCAGACGACGGCCGACCGCGACATCGTCGTTTGGAGAACTCGAGGCTCCCCGCTCGTGCTGACCGTAGCCCTGGTCGGCATCTATTCGCACTCACCCAGATCTCCGACCGTCGCCAGGTAGAGCGTCGTTACTTCTACCGCCCAGCAGCTGAACGACGTCGTCTTCGGGAAAGCCGTCGCTCTCCGTCATCGTCGCGGCGTGGGCGTTCGCCGCCAATCGGATGGTCAACCCGCCTCGCTCGATGCGGTCAACAGAGGGCTCTGCGATTCGAGCTTTGCGCCGGTCTCTTCGAACGTCTGGACGCTGATTGTCATCATCGGGACGATTGGCCTGCTGCTTTCGGTCTGGGAGTACAGCATCTCACCCCGCTGCTCGGCTGCTGGTTCAGCTGGCATCGCCATCGGCTTTGCCGCGAAGGATACCGTCGCGAACTTCTTCGGTGGCATTGCGCTGTACTTCGATGACACGTACAAGCTCGGGGACTACATCGAGATCGACTCTGGCGAAGCAGGGACTGGTCGTCAAGGTCGGTGTTCGTTCGACGACACTGATGATGCGGGACGAGGTGCTCGTCACCGTGCCGAACTCGGTGCTCAATGCGGCCAAGGTCATCAACCAGTCAGCCCCCAGAACCGCAAGCGCCTGAAAGTGCCGATCGGCAATTGCCTACTGGAACCGACATCGACGAGTTCGAAGCGATCGGTCACCGCCCTCGCTGAGGAGGAGCCCCTCGTGCTTGATTCACCGTCCCCGCGCATGCGCTTTCGAGCGTTCGGCGAATCAGCCCTGGAGTCGAACTTCTCTGCTGGGTCAACTCCCCCATCAGAGCCAACAAGGCACGACACAAGCTCAACCGTGCCATCTACAAGGCGCTCCTGGCTGCCGACGTCGAGATCCCGTTCCCCCAGCGTTCCGTGCACCTGGTCGAGCTCATCTCAACCCGCCTCGGGGTTCGATCCCGAATTCGGTGCCCACGGACGACACGCATCTCGCCGAGTAAATCACTTCGAGAGTTAAGGGCTGTCGGCCGGTACACGAGACGACGTCGATGGCATCCGCGCGGAACATCTGATCGGCGGTCCACTGCTCGCTGGTCGCTCCGCGCCTGGCAACCGCGCTCGGCCGACTTTCAGGCCCGCGCCGGAGATCGTAGCGATCCCCATTGGCCTCCTGCTCGGTATCGCCGGCCTCGTGATCGTGGTTGTGGGAGTTGGGCGACCAGTCCTCTCGGAGACCCGGCAGACCCTCATCGAGGCCCTGACGCTGTTCGCACTCTCGGCACTCGGGGCCCTGATTGCCAGTACGTCCTTTCTCGCCTCACAGGGGCCATCCGGGTATCTGCTCGGATTCCTCTGGACCGCCGCGACGCTGTTTGCAATCTGGACGGGCGTGACGACAGTCGCAGAGGCCACCTCGAATCGGTAGGTCTTTGAGGTTTAGGGAAACCTAAATCAACAATGGACGGCGCCCACGCCGCCGAACCGCCCAGTCGGGTCCGCACAGTCCGTCGGTTTGCACCGACGGTGCTGCTCGAGAGGTGCTGCTCGTGGCGGCTGGCTGGTGGGCTTCTCGAGTCGGGCAGGTCCGATACGTTTCTCGCCGCGCTCCGGGACGCCCGGTGGCGATATGTCGGGGCTGCGATCATTGTCTACACGGCCTCCTGGCCCCTGCGGGGCGATCGTTTCCGTCGGGTTCTCGGGGCGATGGGGTGGCCCTGTCGAACTGGGTATCTAACGATTCTTGTCTTCGTGAGCCAGGCAGCCAATCTGGTGGTGCCCGCTCGAGCCGGCGACGGTGCTCGAGCGTACCTCCTTTCCGACCAGCGAAACGTGCCCCTGTCGACAGGGGTGGCCGCGCTGACCGTGGAACGGGTGGTCGACCTGCTCGCGATCGGGATGCTTGGTGTCCTGGCCGGTGGTGCGCTCTGGATTGTCGACTCAACTCGTCGTCCCGACGGTGCCCTTCGACCGGAGGATGCTACTGGCTGGGGGGGTTGCGGTCGCCGGTCTATTGGCCGTCGCGAGTGGACTGGTGATCGTGGATCGATCGGCGTCGGTTCGACTCTCCGAATTCACCCATCCCTGGGTGAAAAAACTGATTGCGGGGTGCCGACAGGCGATCGACAGCCTGGCCCGCGTGCTGACGGCCCCCCGTGCACTGGGCGCCATTGTCGGCGGAAGCCTCCTCATCTGGGCGCTGGACGTCGCGACGGCAGTCCTCGTCCTTGGATCACTCGTGAGTGCCAGCACACCCCTGACCCTTGTGTTGGTCGGGACAGTCGCAGTGGCGGCGGGAAACGTCGCGAAAATACTCCCGCTGACCCAGGGGGGCGTCGGGCTCTACGAGGCCGCATTCGCCGCGGTCATCGTGTCGAGTACGCCGATCGCCCTCGAGATCGCCCTGCTAGCCGCGATTCTCGATCACGGTCTCAAGAATGTCGTGACCGGGGCCGGTGGGACTCTGGGGGTATGCAACCCTCCGTAAGACCGACCACTCGGTGGATATTGAATCGTCAGGTTTTTAGGCACACCTAAAAATTTGAGAGCAATGCACCCACAGCCGAGCGAACAGGACATCTGCGTCATCATTCCGACCATTCGGGAGTATGAGTGTGTCGAGGATTACGTGCAGAACGCGAGAGCGAATGACTTCGACACGGACCGACTGTTTTTCTTGCTGGTCACGGAGGACTTCTGTGAGACGGACGCAATGGCGGCTCTCCTCGCCGACCTCGATGTCGAGGGGGCGGTCTTCGATGGCACCAAGCGGCGCGAGTGGTTCTCGGCGAAGGACCTCGAGTCCTACGAGTCCCTGATTCCCGAGGCCAGCCATGCCGAGACGAGCTTCGGCCTGCTCTACATGTGGTCCCATCCGCAGTTCGAGACCGGCGTTTTCATCGACGACGATACGCTGCCACACGACGGCACCGATTTCTTCGGCCAGCATCTCGCCAATCTCGACCACGCCGGCCCGGTCGACCAGCTTCGGTCGGACACCCGCTGGGTCAACGTGCTGGAACGGACCCCCTACGAGGATCTCTACCCCCGGGGCTACCCCTACGCTGCGATGGGTGAAACTGTCGAAGAGGAGACCACCACCGTCTCCGCGGGAGATGTGGTGGCCTCCGCAGGGCCTCTGGACGAACGTGCCTGATCTGGATGCGGTCGCGCATTCTGATGGATGGTGACCTCGAGGGACAGGCCCAGACTCGGCTCGATCGATCTGACTACGGCGAGGACTTCCTGGCTGCCCTCGGCCAGTACCTGACGGTCTGCTCGATGAACCTCGCCTTCAGGCGCTCGATCATTCCGGTGTTCTACCAGCTCCCGATGGACGACAATCCCTGGGAGGTCGGCCGGTTCGACGACATCTGGAGTGGGTCTTTCTCAAGCGTGCCTGCGATGTTCTCGGCGATCAAATCTACAATGGGGCCCCACTCTGCGAGCACGAACAGGCGCCACGATCGACCTTCGACGACCTGCACAACGAGGTCGCCGGCCTCGAGCTGAACGAGCACCTCTGGGAGCTCGATCGACGAGGCCGGCACCGAGGCCGAGAGCTATGCGGCGGTTGCACGCGCGATCGCGTCGGCTCTGGCCGACACCGAGGTCGAGGAGTACCGAAACGGTGAGTTTCTGCACCTGATCGCTGACCAACTGGGCGCCTGGCTCGACTGTCTCACGGCGCTCGAACGCGAGCCGATCCCAGCAGACGATTAGAATCGACGGATATAAGTAAATTTTAGGCCACCCTAAAACAATGCCACCAGACGACACGATTATCGGATCCATCACGCGGCGGCAGGCCCTCGGCGGCCTCGGAGCGGCTGGCGGAGCGGGATTACTCGGAGCCACCTGGTACGTGACCCGCGACCCAGGCGACCAACCGGACTCTGATCTCGGCCTCATCGGCTATGGCCGTGAAGGCCGCGACGTTCCGGGTGGAACCTCGATGGCCGAGATGCCAGATCTCGAGGGCTCAGCTCCACGTTTATTCGGGCCGCGGAGAGTTCCTCGTGGGCGAGCTGGTGGAGTTCATCAACGACCTCTACGATGACTTCGAGCTGACCGTCAGATACAGCGGTTCGACGGATCTGGTCAACAACATCGTGAATGAGGGATCCGGTTCACCGGCGGACGTCTTCTACTCGGTCAACGCCGGCTCGCTGGGTGCCCTCGCCGACGAGGGTCGGACGCGATCGCTCAGCTCCGATCTTTTGGATATGGTCGGATCCCAGTTCCGAACAGACTCGTGGATTGGCACCTCCGGCCGTGCCAGGACCGTGCCGTACAACACCGACCGGCTACGACGCCAGTGACCTTCCCAGCGATATTATGGCCTATCCCGAGGAGTTCGATGGGACCCTCGGCTGGGCGCCGAGCTATGGGTCGTTCCAGGCCTTCATCACCGCTATGCGGTTGATCGAGGGCGAATCAGCGACACGGTCCTGGCTCGAGGCAATGGTTGACTCGGATCCCCGAGACTACCCGAACGAGTTCGCCGCCTGTCTCGCAATTGCTGACGGCGAGATCGATGCCGCGTTCACGAATCACTACTACATCCAGCGCGTTCTCGATGGGAATCCAAGTGCCCCGATCGCCACCGCGTTTACCGCGAGGATGCCGGATCCATGTTCACGTCGCAGGAGCAGCCGGTCGTCGACAGTACCGACTCGCCCTCTGTCGCCAAGAACTTCATCCGCCACCTCCTCTCTGCAGGGCACAGGACTGCTTTGCGGAGCACGTTCGAGTATCCCCTCATTTCGGAGGTTGAACGCCGATCGGCGATCTTCCGAGCATCGATGAGCTCGACGTGCCCGATATCGACCTTGCCCAGCTGTCGAACCTCGAGCCGACCATCGACTCTGATGCGCGACGTCGGCATCAACGTCTGAGACAGACTGTGGACCTCCGTCGTCGGCTCCGCCGGATTCGAGGGCGCGGAGTGGCGGGCCTGACGCGGATCGATATTCTGGCACTCTGTGGTTCGTTGCTCTTCGCCGCGATCGTGTTCCTCATCGCGAGCACGGTGTTTGCATACCACTCGCACAATCACGACGAGGCAGTCTACCTGCTGCAGGCGGCGATGCTCCTTGAGGGCAGTTCGTCATCGAGGCAGGCGAGCTGGTCGAGGTGTTCCGGCCCTGGTTTTTCGTCGCAGATGGCGGTCACCTCTACCCGAAGTACACGCCCGTTCCGTCGGCCATCTACGCGATTGGGATGGCCCTCGGGGAAGCCCGGATCAGTCTCGCGTTGATCGCCGGCGGGAGCTTCCTGCTGGTCTACCGGCTTGGGACCCTCCTCGTCGATCGGACCGTGGGACTGACAGCAGCCGTCCTCTTTGCGGCCTCGCCGATGGCTCTCATTACCACTGCTACCTTCCTGCCCTATGCCGCCACGACCGCTCTGAACCTCGTGTTTGCCGTCCTGTACCTGTACAGCATCCGGACCGAGTCACGACCGGCCGCGGCGGGTGCCGGGCTCGCCATCGGCCTCTCCTTTTTCGGTCGCCCGTTTACTGCCCTCCTCTTTGCCCTCCCGTTCATCATCCACGCTGGACTTGCCACGTCAGTGGCCTCAGGAACGGAGCCACTGATCGTCTGCTGACGACCGGCACGACGGGCCTCGCGGGTCTCCTTCTGGTCGGTGTGACGCTGGCGTACAATCGAGTACTGACCGGCTCTGCACTCCGATTCCCGTACCAGGTATTTGCCCCCGAGGATGGGCCCGGCTTCGGACACCGGGAGATCCTTGCCCACTCGATGGAGTACACGCCGGAACTGGCCCTCGAGGCCAACACGTGGGCGCTTCGATTCCTGGCGACACGGTGGGTCGCTCTGGGACTCGTTGGGGTGGGCTTTGCCGCCGTTGGCGTGATCCTGGCCTTCTGTCGATGATGGACGGGATACCACGATCTATCGACCAGGACAGGGGCTGGATCATCGGCCGGCGTCTTCGTGACAGTACCGCTGGGCAATCTGTTCTTCTGGGGAAACGTCAACGTCCTCGGCACAATCGACGACCCGACTAATGGGATGGTTGCGCAGTTCGGCCCGTTCTATCACTTCGATCTGCTCGTTCCGTTCGCCATATTCGGCGCCTACGGGCTCGTCAGAACTGTCGAGTGGATCGTTCCCCTGGCCAAGAAGCAAGCACAACTGCGGGTGGGTCCTCAGTCACAAGGCCGCCTGCATTGCGTCGGCTGTGCGATGGCAGTTGCTCGTTCAGGTACCGTTACCGGGGCACTTGTCATGCCACCAGCTCGAGCGTAATGCCGACAGTACGGCGAACGTACGAGCCGCGCGTAGTGCCCATTCGAGGAGACCGAGCTCGAGAATGCCCTCGTGTTCATTCCGACGCCATACGGTGACTGGCACCACCATCCATTCCAGGCCCTCAGGAACGACCCGGGGCTGGACGGGCCGGTCGTCTATGCTCTCGACCGTGGCCCAACCGACACCTTCGGGTCATCGATCGTTACCCGGACCGATCGCTTTACCGGTACACCTACCGAGGGAGTGGACTCCCGGGCCAACGGACACCGTTACACCAAAGCTCCAGCCGCTCCGCCTCAAGCGCGGCTCCTCGCATCGGGGTCAGACGACTGTCGGCGTTCCAGACCGCGTCGACAGCGCCATCGTTCGGCTCGCCAAGGACGGCGAGGCGGTCACGGCGTACCGCCAGAGATCCGGGGTCGACGGTCCGGGTCAACTGGACACTCACACCGACAGCCATCTCGTTGGACAATCAGTCAGTCTCGATCGCCGGCGTCGGACTCACCGTCATTGACCGTTACGCTTCGTCCAGCCAGATGGCTCGACGTCACCTATCGCCAGGACCTGGTCGTCAGAGCAACGAACTCGTCGATCGAAGTCATCTGGCCTCCCGAGCGCCGGCGTATGTCCCCTGGTCGACTCGACTGCGGTCTAATCGGCGCCTATCTACCGGACGATCCCGCACGCACGTTGTGGTCACCTTCGACGTCGAACTCCGGTGATTCCCCCCGAGTCGCTCCTCGAGTGAGCACCCGGACGATCGATTTGCGCGATGGCCAGACCCACCGCTGATGGGGTCCAGTTTCGTCTCGCCGGCTCGCTCACGATATTCGATGGGAACCTCCCGGATGGTGTAGCCCCGCATCAGCGGCCTGATCAGCAGCTCGGCCGACAGGCCAGTGTTTTCCGTCCACTCGATGGCCTCGAAGACCTCTCGGCGGTAGGCCCGCATCCCGGTCGTCGTATCGTGGACCCGCCGGCCCATCAGGACACTTGCAATCGCGGCGAAGACCCGGTTGCCGAACCGGTTGAAGCCCGGCATCGCGTCTGCCCCGTGGTAGAGGCGATCGCCACTCACCACGTCGGCTCCCGCATTGATCGCCTCGAGGAACGTGGGAATCGCCTCCATCGGGTAGGTATCGTCGCAGTCGGTGGTGATGACGATCGGGCGGGTGGCGGCCTCGAGGGCCGCCTTGACGGCGACGCCATAGCCCTGTGGTTCCTGGCGAATCACCCGGGCACCGTGATCGCTGGCAATTTCCGGCGTCTGATCCGAGGAACCATCGACGCAGACCACTTCGGCCTGTCCCTCCGTCACCCGATCGATGTCGGCCAGTACCGCCTCGATCGCCTCCTCTTCATTGTACGTCCCCATCACGACGCTGACGTCCGAATACCTGTACGCTTGCTCTGATGCGTCCCCGTTCCCGCGGGATAAGATACCCATTGTTGGCGTCTCGGACCCGGGCTTCCTTAACGGTTTAGGTTTACCTAAATTCTACCCGATCGTCGCGTCGATGTGCTCTGCGGCCCGCACGGCCAGGGCGGCAATCGTCAGCGTGGGATTCATCGCCCCGCCGGTCGGAAACACGCTGCTCGAGACGATCCAGCAGTTCGAGAGGTCGTGGGTCTGCAGGTTTGAGTCGACCACACTCTCGGCAGGATCGGTGCCCATCCGCGTCGTGCCCATGTGGTGGTAGGCAGGCCCGGTGTTCTCTGGCCCGACCGTCCACGTGATATCGGCCTCGAGGCGCTCGAGAATCCGCCGCTGAATCTCGTTGGCCCGCTCGATGGTGCGCAGCGCCCGGTCGTCAACCTGCCAGTGGATGTCCGGTACCGGGTTCCCGTAGGCGTCCTCGGTCGACTCGTCCAGCCCGACGAAGTTCTCGATGTCCGGGCGCTGTTCGACGAGGGCACCCATGCCGATGTGGGTTCCATATTCCGCCCGGAGGTGCTCGAGCAACTCGTCTCCCCAGCTGTCACCCGTCAGTGCCATCTCCACCGGTGAGGGCCCCGCATAGTTGAAAAACTCCAGCTTGAAGGGGGCGATCGAATCGTCGGCCTCGTCGTAGAACTGGTGGCATTCGCTGGTCAGGAAGCCGACGTGGTTCTGTCGAGTTTCCCGGTCGAGACGACCGCCCATGCCAGCGAAGAGGTGATCCATGAAGTAGTGGCCGACCAGCCCGCTCGAGTTCGCCAGGCCGTCCGGATACGCGTCGGAGGCCGAGAGCAGGAGCAGCCGAGGTGTCTCGACGCCGCCACAGGCGATTACGAACGTCTCGGCCGGGCTGTCGGTGTCTCTCGCCGTCGGGGCCACGATAGACCGCCGCGGTAACTCGATCGCCGTCGTGTTCGAGTGACTGGACCACTGCACGATCGTGAACGGTCGTTCCCCGATCGACCGCCCGGTCGGAACGCTGGACGGTGGCGTCGTACTTCGCCCCCGATGGACAGACGGGCTGACAGGTGCCGTATCTCCACGCAGGCACTCCGGCCATCGTAGGGTTCCGAGTTCCGTGCGTTCGGGACGGAGTGCATGACGATCTCCTCGGTCTCGCAGGCCTCGGCGAAGAGCCCGTCGCTGTAGGAGAGGCCCGAACGGCTCGAGTGGGTGTGGATCGTCCCTCGGTGGTGCGAATGGGTCGTCCATCGCCCCCGAGACGCCCAGTTCGCGTTCGGCAGTCGCGTAGAACGGCTGCAGATCCGTGTAGTCGATCGGCCAGTCAGCCCCGACTCCCCGTTCGCTCGCGGAGTTGAAGTCGGCCTCGTGCAGGCGCATGACCATGCCCTGCCAGTGCAGTGTCGAACCACCCACTCCTCGGGCACGGGCGTGGTTGAGGGGATAGAACCGCTCACCACTTGCCCTGTACTCGTCTCGCTCTGGGTCGCTGTCCCAGACATCCGGCCGGTCGAACGCCGGCCTGATCGCTCGCTCCTGGCGGCGGTGGCCGATCGCTCGGGTCGAACCGCGGTCCGGCCTCGAGGATCACTGTGTCGTGCGAGGCCGCAAGGCGATCGGCGACGATTGCGCCTGCTGGGCCAGCGCCGATGATACAGCAGTCGACGCGGTCGTTCGATCCCGGACTCATTGCGGGCCGCGCTGATAGCTTGCCAGGCCACCCGCGTGGCCCTGGGGATTCTCGAGGCCCACGAGTACGCCCCCAGTGGGCGAGCTGTACAGGCCGAGGAGCAGTTCGTTCACCACGTAGTACCGGATCCGCTCGGCAGCGGTGCCCTGTGGATCCTCCGATGCCGTCGCCGTTCCAGCCTCCTCGAGGAGGGTATCGACCCGCTCGAGCGGGAGATCCGCGATGGACGCATCGTGCCAGGCCACCGCATAGCCATCGAGCAGGCTTACGGTTTCCCGAATCCGCCGACCATGATCGCCCTCGAGGCGGCCCTCGAGATACTGCTCGACGAACGCGGGAATACCTGAGACTGCTGACGGAAAGACGACGGACGCGACGGCGGTCATCGCCTCGACCGTCTCCTCCGGACTCAGTAGGCTGTCAGGGGTCTCCTCAGCTGCGAACTGTGTGGCGGCAACACCGGCGCCGCCAGCCCCGAGGACGGCTAGGGCGACGGTTGCATCACGCCGAGTGAGATCCATCGAGCGGATTAGGCAAACCTAATCCTTATAGCCAGCGAAACCCGGCCACCGAGTACCGCACATGTTTCCTGTCGGTGGCACCTCGAGCGACCGGATACCCTCCATGGGCCTTGCGGTCCTGAGCGGCGCGATTGCCGCTGCGGTGCTGTTTCCGCTCACCTGGCTGCTCATCGAGGTGGTCACCGTCGATCCCGAGCGCAGTCGCTCGCTGCTCACCGATCCTGGCACGCTCGATGTGTTGTTCAATAGTATCGAGTTGACAGTTGGCGTTACGGCCGGCGCCGTGCTGCTGGGGGTTCCCCTTGCCATGTTGACAGCCAGAACGGACCTGCCCTTCCGCCGATTCTGGACCATCCTCGTTGCACTGCCCCTCGTGGTCCCCAGCTACATTGGCGCGTTCGCGTTCGTCTCTGCATTCGGCCCGCAGGGCGAGTTCCACGACTTGCTCGAGCCAGTGGGTGTCGACCATATCCCCGAGATATACGGGCTCCCTGGGGCCATTTTGGTGATCACGCTCTACACCTATCCCTACGTGTTTCTGACGACGCGGGCAGCCCTGCTAGCCCTTGATACCCGACAGGTCGAGGCCGCACGAACGCTCGACCAGGGTAGGCTGGCTGCGTTTCGGCGGATCACCCTCCCGCAGATTCGGCCGGCGGTGGCAGCCGGGGGCCTGCTGACGGCCCTCTATGCGATCTCCGACTTCGGGACACCTGCGATCATGCGGCTGCCGGTGTTCACCCGCCAGATTTTCGTCGAGTATCACGCCTTCAACAGCGAGTACGCCGTGTTGCTGTCCGTCCAGCTCCTTGCGGTGGTGCTCGTCGTGATCGCCCTCGAGTGGCTGATCCGGCCCCGAGAAACCATCCACGGAGATGGTGCTGGAGAGCGGCGCTCGATCATCTCGCTCGGCCGCTGGCGGTGGGCGGCAACGGTGTTCCCTGCTACGGTCGCCTCGGTCGCCCTGGTGGTCCCTGTCTGGATCCTGACGCTGTGGGTCAGGCGATCCTCTGTGGGCTATCAGCCCTCCCTCGCGTTCGAGTGGAGCCATGCCGTCAACTCGATCGCAGTGTCCTCCGCAACGGCGGTGGTGGCAGCCCTCGCGGCCCTGCCGATCGCCTACTATGCGGCGCGCCACGGCTCGCTCCTCTCGACAGTCTTCGAGCGGGCCTCGTACGTCGGGTTTGCCGTTCCCGGAATCGTCCTGGCCCTGGCACTCGTGTACTACGGGTCGGGCTACGCCCCCTGGCTCTATCAGACGATTCCGCTGCTCATCTTCGCCTACGTGGTGCGCTTTCTGCCGCAGTCGGTGGGCTCGAGCCGGACGGCCCTTCTCCAGGTGGATCCGGCCCTGGTGGAGGCCGGTCGAACACTGGGGAGGGGGCCGTGGGAGCCTATCGGCGAATCACCCTGCCACTGGTCCGGTCCGGGATCATCGCGGGAGCAGCACTGGTCTTCCTGACGACCATGAAGGAACTGCCGATTACGCTCATCCTTCGGCCAACTGGCTTCGATACGATCGTCACCCAGATCTGGCGGGCCCAGGAGAGCGCACTCTACCAGTACGCGGCCGTGCCGACGTTACTCCTGCTGGGCATATCCGGCCTCTCGATGCTCGTCATCCTCGCGCAGGAACGCGAGCGTGGCCTCTAGTCACCAATCGCGCAACACTCTCGGCTATCGCTATTTTAAAGGCTAGTCACCCACTACCGCCCGTATGACCGCTGACGACCCACTGAACGCCATCCGCGAGTTCGATCACGACGGAACGACCTATCAATTTGCCTCACTGACCGCCCTCGAGGAGCAGGGCCTCTGTGATCTGGACTCGCTTCCTGTCAGTATTCGGATTCTGCTCGAGTCCGTCCTCCGCAACGTCGACGGCGAGACAATCACCGAGGACCACGTCCGGGCCGCCGCCGGCTGGGAACCCGATGTCCCGGATGCAGAAGTCCCCTTCAGCCCGTCGAGAGTCGTCCTCCAGGACCTGACCGGTGTCCCGGCCGTCGTCGACCTGGCGGCGCTTCGATCCGAGGCCGACCGCAAGGGCGTCGACCCCACCGTCGTCGAACCCGAGGTCCCCTGCGATCTCGTCATCGACCACAGCGTCCAGGTCGACTACTTCGCCAGCGACGATGCCTACGAGAAGAACGTCGAACTTGAGTACGAGCGCAACGAGGAGCGTTACCGGGCGATCAAGTGGGCCGAACAGGCCTTCGACGACTTCAACGTCGTCCCGCCGGGCACCGGCATCGTCCACCAGGTCAACCTCGAGTACCTCGGCCGGGTCGTCCACGACCGGGAGGTCGAAGGCGAGCAGTGGCTGCTGCCCGACACCCTCGTCGGCACGGACAGTCACACGCCAATGATCGGCGGCATTGGGGTCGTCGGCTGGGGAGTCGGTGGTATCGAGGCCGAGGCCGCGACTGCTCGGCCAGCCGATTACCATGACCCTGCCCGAGGTCGTCGGCGTTCGACTCTCCGGCGAGCTGCCCGAGGGGGCGACCGCGACGGACCTCGTGTTGCACATCACCGAGCGCCTCCGCCAGGTTGGCGTCGTCGACCGCTTTGTTGAGTTCTTCGGCCCTGGGGTCTCGCAGCTCTCCGTGGCCGACCGGGCAACCATCGCGAACATGGCCCCCGAGCAGGGGTCGACGATCAGCCTCTTCCCACCTGACGAGAAGACCCTCGATTACCTCGAGTTCACCGGCCGAGATCCAGAGCACATCGAGATGGTCCGGGCCTACCTCCAGGAACAGGGCCTCTTCGGTGAACAGGAACCGGAGTACACCGAGGTCGTCGAGTTTGACCTCGGATCGGTCGAGCCGAGCCTCGCCGGGCACAAGAAACCCCACGCCCGCATTCCGATGGGCAACCTCGACGAGCACTTCCGCGGCACTGCTCGAGCGAGGAGGGTGTCGTCGATGCAGACGGGGTCGGCCGTCGGCGGCGACGTCGACAGTGGTGATGGTGCCCTCGTCGCTGGCCGCGGTCTTGACCTCGACGAGAAGGTCCCCGTCGACGCTCGAGAGACGGTACCGAGGTCGAGATCGGCCACGGTAGCGTCCTCATGAGTGCGATCACGAGCTGCACGAACACCTCCAACCCATCCGTCATGGTTGCGGCTGGTCTGCTCGCCCGCAACGCCGCCGAACATGACCTCGAGGTTCCGGCGTACGTCAAGACCAGCCTTGCCCCTGGCAGTCAGGTCGTGACCGAGTATCTCAAGCAGGCCGACCTGCTCGATGACCTGGAGGAACTGGGGTACCACGTGGTCGGGTACGGCTGTACCACCTGCATCGGCAACGCCGGTCCGCTGGCCGAACCGATCGAGGCCGCCATCGACGAACACGACCTCTGGACGACCAGCGTGCTCTCGGGCAACCGCAACTTCGAGGCGCGCATCCACCCGAAGATCCGCGCCAACTATCTCGCCAGTCCGCCGCTGGTGGTGGCCTACGGCCTCGCGGGCCGGATGGACATCGACCTCGAGGAGGACCCGCTCGGCACGGATGCCGACGGCAATGAGGTCTACCTCGAGGACATCTGGCCCGACCCGGAGGAGGTCCGCCAGACGATCCACGACAGCATCTCTCCCTCGATGTTCGAGGAGAAGTACGCGAGCGTCTACGAGGGTGACGAGCGCTGGGAGGCCCTCGACGCCCCGACCGGCGACGTCTACGAGTGGGACGACCAGTCCACGTACATCCGTGATCCACCGTTCTTCCAGGACTTCCCGATCGAGGAGCCCGGCGTCCCGACGGTCGATGACGCCCGCTGTCTCATGCTGCTCGGGGATACGGTCACGACCGACCACATCAGCCCCGCTGGGCCGTTCAGCGAGGACCTCCCGGCCGGACAGTGGCTCAAGGAACGCGGCGTGGCTCCGCACGAGTTCAACACCTATGGCTCCCGACGCGGGAACCACGAGGTCATGATGCGGGGCACGTTCGCGAACGTCCGCATCGAAAACGAGATGCTCGACGACGTCGAGGGAGGCTATACCATCCACCATCCGACCGGCGAGGAGACGACCGTCTTCGAGGCCAGCCAGCGCTACCGCGAGGAGGGGACGCCGCTGGTGGTTCTTGCCGGCGAGGAGTTCGGGACCGGGTCCTCCCGTGACTGGGCGGCGAAGGGAACGGACCTGCTCGGGGTTCGCGCGACCATCGCGGCGAGTTACGAGCGCATCTACCGGGACAACCTCGTCGGGATGGGCGTCCTGCCGCTGTCGTTCCAGGGTGACACCTGGGAGGACCTCGAGCTGGACGGCACCGAACACTTCACCATCCACGGACTCGAGGACGGCCTCGAGGTCAACGAGGAACTCGAGGTGACTGCCGAACGCGAGGACGGCTCGACGGTTACCTTCCCGGTGCAGGCGGAGGTCGGGACGCCGGCCGGCATCGAGTACGTCGAGAACGGCGGCGTCCTCCACACCGTGTTGCGGCGCCTCCTCCAGTCAGCGGCGTAATACCAAAGGGCCTACCAGTCCTGTCGCTCGGTATGGATTCCCAGCCAGACTGGCAGCGGATCGCGATCAGGGGATTTTCTGCGATCGTGCTCGCCGTCCTCGCCAATGTCGTGTTGCTCACGATTGTCCTCGAGGCCGACCTCGTGATACCGTTCGATCCGCTTCGGTATCCCCCGGTTGTCTTCCTGACCACGATGGGGACGTTAGGCGCGACTGTTGTCTGATGGATTTCTCGCCGCACGACGGGAGAACCCAGACCAGCTATTTGTCCGTGTGGCCGGAATCGCACTCATTCTGTCGCTGCTACCGGACATCGGACTCCTTGTTTCGGATCCAAATGCGACGGTCTCGGCGGTGGGGATTCTGATGGTGATGCACGGGGTGGCAGCAGCCATTTGCGTCGGTGTATTGACCACCCACTGGCGATAGCCCGGTCGGCCCCGTGGAGATCTTCTGTTGGGTTCTCGGCGATCCTTAACTAACTACGAGGCGGGTGTCGCTCTGTCCATGACCAGGCGCCCCAGACTTGCTCTCCTCGCGATGGTCCTCGCAGTGATCCTCTCGGGCTGTGTCGGCGGCCTCATTTGGAGCGAAGACCCCACTGGAGAGGAGGTCAAAGGCGACACCCTTGCCGCGATGGACGGTGTCGAGACGTACACCTTCAACGCAACACTGCAGGTCGATCCCGGCAGTAGTGGGATTCCAGTAGCGGCCATGGCCAGGGCGAGCGGCGCCGTGGATACTCGAAACGAGCGCTTACGCAGCACACTCAGCGACCCAATACGCGGGGAAACCCAGACCTACATCGACGGCGACACCGTGTACATCAACGATTCCGAAACTGGCTGGACCTCGAGGCAACTCGAAACGAACTACTTCACAACGAAGACCGTCATCGACGATCACCGGGCATTGCTCAAAGGTGCCGAGGTCGAACACGAGGGAACCGAAGAGATCGATGGACGAACGGTCAATGTTCTTGCCGTCTCAGTCGACAATGCGTCGGTCGAGTCTCACCTCGAGAAGCTCCTCGGCGAGTCGAACGCCAGTGCATTTGCGGCCGATACGGGTGGTATCCTCGAGAACGTCACCGTCGAGACCGCCACAATTCGGTATTATACCGGTCAGAAGGACGATCTGCTCTACCGGGTCACCGTGACTGGAACGTTCCGTAGCGCTGGCCAGACCGTCTCGGCAACACTGCAAATGGACTTCGATGACTACAACGAAGAGCTCGCAATCGACATTCCGCCGCAGGCAACGGAGTGAGGCCCCCTTCGGGCCGGTCCCACAACTATATGATAGGTCCACACTATGACGGATTATGGACCGATCACCACGCACGATTGCCGTTGTGAGCCTTGTCGCGGTGCTTCTCGCCGCGGGCTGTCTTGGTGGGCTCACTGGAGAGGACCGAACTGCCGAGGAGATTCAAAATGATGCTCTTGCGGCGATGGAATCGGTTGAGTCGTACAGCTTCGATCTGACGATGACGATGTCGATTGACAGTGAGTCGTCCTCCGGGTTCATGGCTGGTCCGTTCGAGATCGATGTGGAAGGAGCGGTCGACATTCTGAGGGAACGGATGCAAATGACTATGAGCATGCCAATGATCGGGTCAGTGGATACCTACATTGTGAATGATACGATGTACACGATGAGCCCGGTCTCCGGAGAGTGGACGACCGAGCCTGCCCCGGGGGATGTTTTCGAGACAGCCACGATGGACCTCGAAGATCAGCGTAAAGTACTGGAAAACGCCAATGTGACCCACGAGGGAACTGAAGAACTCGGCGATCGAACGGTGAACGTTCTCCGCCTCAACGCGTCCGGCCAGACGGTTGCCGAACTTCTCAGCGAAGATCTCGAGGGCGGTGAACTCCCACAGAGCTCGTTCGGGAACGCGACCTTCGAACAGTTTGACATCGTCTTCTACCTTGGACAGGATGATAATCTCCTCTACAGGATGACCCTCGATGCCAATATCAGTTCGACAATGGGATCGATGGATCTCGGCATGGAGATGACCTTCGACGACTATAATCAGGAATTCGACATCCAGCCACCCGACGAAGCACGCGATTGAAGGGTTCCTCAGATCACTCGGAGGATGTCACTCTGTGCCATCGTGTTGGGCTAATCATCGATAGACGGTAACTGATTGGCCAGTGGGACTCAACGATATCGAATGTAATCTGCTCAGTACCTCATTGTCTGATGAGATACTGTTTGGCTGAGTGGCTGTAATCGGGGCATTCTATTTGTCACTGGCCGTGATTAGATATAATGGACCTATGACAATTTCCCGACGAACGTACCTTCACTCGGCCGTATTGACCGCGGTGACCATTGGCGCGGCCGGCTGTGCGGGCAATGGTGGCGAAGAAAATGGTGAAGAGACGCTCCCCGGTGAGGATTATCCAGCTGTCGACGAGTGGCTCACGGAGACGGAGATCGGTGCCGCTGCTCCGAACTACGATGGCGATATTGTCGACTGGCGCGAGGAAGATGACATCGTTGTCGAGGTCGGGGCCGGCGACACGGGGACAGAGTTCGATCCACCAGCGATCGCTGTCAGCTCGGGGACAACGGTGACCTGGGAGTGGACCGGCCAGGGCGGGGCCCACAATGTCGAGGCAGAACCGGACGACCAGATCGGCGAATCTGACTTCGAGTTCTCCTCTGGTGAGCCGGTCATCGAAGAGGGCACGACGTTCGAACAATCGTTCGACGAGGCCGGTATCGCCCTCTATCACTGTGAGCCCCACCTCTCGGTCGGGATGAAAGGGGCCGTCGCCGTCGAATAACCCACCGTCCAGACGAGCACAGCCTGGCCAGGAGACGCCCCCCGGTTACTTGGTTGGATGGGGAACATTCGCTGTCGCCACTGCTCCTCCCGTGTAGTCAGTGGCCACGGCAAGAAACTCTTCGTGCGGCTCGAGATCACGATACCCGATCTCTCCGGGACCGTCAGGACCCGTGATACTCGATTGTCCCGAAAACGGCATATCGAGCAGCGATCCAGCGAGCATCGGCGTGACACCGTAGGCCACCCCCAACGATCGACGAGCACCCAGAACATCCTCACACCACCTTTCCTGGACTGAGCGATCGCGCCAGTCCGCAGGGTTCGACGTTGGTTGGACGAGAATCTCGGGTTCTACCCGCTCGAGTGCCGATCGAGGCGCCTGCTTGAATGGATCCAGTCCAATACCGATGCCAACGGTCCCGACGTCAGTCTCGGCCGTCTCGAGGGTATCCGCATCGGCCGCGACAAGATCCAGCTTGTCCGCATCCTCGAGATCCGTGAGTTCGACCTTCCTGGAAACGAGTCGTGGTTCGCCGGTCGGGTCGAAGAGCACACTCACGCTATGGACTGTGCCCTTCCCGCCCGCTGCGGACCGGCCGGGGACCCCGTCCGGGACGTGGTCCTCGACCGTGGCCGGGGCAAGGGGCGCGGTTCCACCGACGATGTACGTGTCGTACCTCCTGGCGAGTTCGGGAAAAACGGAGAAGTAGAAGTCAGCGATCCTGTCCTGTCCCTCGAGCAGGATTGCCCGTCCCCAGCTAACCTGACGCCGGACGCGCAGCCAGCTGATCGACTTGAACTGGTCGCTGACGTAGCCGGCCATCGCCCCCTTCAGCGAGTCGGTGTCCGCGAGGAGTTCTTGCTTCCCGAACAGGAGCGGGAACAGGCCAAGATACTCTGGCAGGGCGATAATGCAGGGACCGTCCTCGAGCTCTTCGATGGCCGATTCGACCAGTGTCTCGATCCGGTCCTCGTATTGCTGCCGGTTGCCCACCGCCTCGGTGTCGAGGGGAAACTGAATGGCCCCGAGGCCGATTGCCGTCATACAGCTGGACCCGCTGGACCATCGGAAGCGGTCGATAGCAGCCACCACGGAGGTCTCGATGAAGCTGTCATGGTCGGCCACTCCATGCGGACCTGACAAATGCCGGGACCCACACACGCATGCGCCAGACCAGTGAATCGAGTCTCAAATACCTGCTGGGTCAGCGTCTGGTTTGGTCATCGGCACTCGGCCATCCCGATATCGGCCAGCTCGAGGATTTATGGACCCGATGTGAATCCAAAATGATTTAGTGATTCTCCTGAATGTCATCTCAAACGATACAATCCGGCGGCAGGCGTTGCTAGTTCGCCCCTGCTCGGTCGAGGCTTCGGCTGCCAGACGGACCACCACACGCCATGGCTCACAAACGATTTTTACAGCGAACAGCGCTCGCGGGCTTCGTCGTAATCACTCTCGTCGCCGCATTGCTCGCGGTCACCGGGAGTGCTGCCGGCGCCTCCGGCCCCTTCACGATCCACTCGGGCGAGCCGGCGGCCCCCAATGCGTCGATCCAGGGCACGATCACAGCGAATGGCACGAATGATATCGTCCTCGGCATAGATGCGAATAGGGACGATACCATTCAATCCAGTGAAGTGGTGGTCGTCGAACCCGCCAGTCAGGCGGGAATCACACCTTCACGCCGTTCTCACCACGGGCGGCCGATGGCATCTCGAATACGACCAGCGCAACGGTCACCGTCGCCGCCATCGAGGAGGAAACGGCCGATTCTGCTGACAACTCCACACCGTTTGCCATCGCTACTGCGGATGCAACCACGTCACTCGTTCTCGATGCGGATAGTCCGGCATTCGGGTCCGGTGGCCCGAGCGACACCACCACCCGTCCGACGTTCGAGGTCAGTGTCGGTGACGCCACCACGAGCGTGACGAACGTGACACTTGATACGTACGAAGACAGCACCGGGGACCGAACGCAGTGAGGCATCGGCGACGCTCACCGGAACTGGCACTGTCAACGTCACGGTCTCCTCTGATCTTGAGCCAGGACCGGTTACGATCGGATTGACGATCGTAGACGCAGTGGGCAACACAGCCTCCAAGGAGTTCACGTTCACCGTGGATCCGCCAGACGCCTCGTTTGCCGAATCGATCACCGTCGTCGACCGCGGGGACGTCGCACAGATTAGCATCAATCTGGTCAATACCGATGGTGTTACCGGCACCATCGGATCGGAGGCTGTGAATTTCGTGCTGCCATTCTCAGCCACCGACGTGGACGGCGATGGCCAGGTTACCGTGCTGTTCAATACGTATCTGAGCGATCGCTCGGCCAATTCGAACACGATAACGGCTGCTGGAGCGGACTCGGCTGCTGGGACACCGGAGCGTACACCATCCGACCCCGTGGTTGCCGATGACTATCCGTTGAGTGTCACCCCGAACGGCACGGACGCCGAATCAGACGTGGGGACGCTCATCGTTCAGAGTCGATCGGCTGGCACTGCTTCGACGATGGTTGCCCCAGGCTCCATTGACCCCACAACGGCAAGTTTGGAGACGATTCAATCCGCGAGCACTCCAGGACACGAGGTGACCTACGGAGACGTCGCAATCGCTGAATTTTCCGACGTCTCGGGGCTCGAGGGATTCTTCTCCGAGAACGACGTCAACGATATCGAGGGGTTCAACCTCACGATCAGTCAGGTCGACGCTGGCCCGAACGCAACGGAGATGCGCTTCGATGCAGATGCAGCGATCGGGTCGAATGTCACCGTCTTCGATGACCTGGTCAACGATTCCTTCTACGTGCTGTGGACGCCACCGAACGCATCTACGAACGACCCCGGCGACTGGAACGTAACGTACTCGCTCGACGGTGCCTTCAACAATGTCACGCCAGATACTGGTGAGGGCCCAGAGGAGTCCGCCACAGCGACCTTTGCCCTGACGTCGAATTGGGTCGAATTAAACGGGGGCTACGACTGGATCGCCGACATCAGAGAGAGCCAGACCCTCGAGGGCGAGACGACATTCGCACCGGGGACGTCATTCACCCTGACCGCCCGGGCCGTCGGCAACAACCCGTTCCTGAAAACAGCGTCTGCAGTCGTCGAGAACGATCGGACGTTCAGCGGGACGTTCGACTTCAGTGATGTCCCGAACGGTACCGAATTCAGCACCGAAGTGCAGGGCCATGACTCCTCGATGATCGATGGCCAGGTAATCGATGGCTCGAATCTCGCAGTCGACGTTGATCTCACGTCCCAGCCGAATGCCATGCAGACTGCCGGGGAACCTATCAGTGGGTCGCCGACAGTGGCTGTGTCTGATCAGAACGGAGATTCGGTATCGGGTGTCGAGGTGACTGCGACAGCGACAGGAGGCGCCGGATCGATCGCGGCTGGGCAAACGGCCGTTACCACAGACGGAAACGGTACCGCCGTCTTCGACGATCTCGTCATCACACAGGCAGATGAGACGTATCACCTGAGCTTTGCCATTGATGCTGCTCAGAGCCTCGTTCTCGCGGACGATGCCGTCAAAACTGATGCCTTTTCCGTGGAATCAGCGCAGGCCGAAGCAATCAGCAGTATCGAGGCACCGGAACCCGATGATGGAAACCATACTGTCATCTCCGTGGGGGCGACAGACGGCTACGGCAATCCAGCTGCGGAGCAAACTACACAGGCAGTCGAGGTCGAGTCCAATTTTGATGGCATCGTCGCAACTCTCGAGTCACTCACGTTGGACGAGTACGGGCAGGGAACCATCGAAATCAGCTCCGAGGAACTGCGCACCGATGGGACCCACACGCTCACTGTCCGGGGCAAGAATCTGACGTCTGGGACTACGCACCTAACCGTTGGGACCACGGGGATCGATTGGCAAGATTCCTCAGCGTCCGATGATGACGAAGAGCAGACCGAGCGATTTACCGATCCGGAGACGATTCACCGCGAATTCGACATCCTGGAGGGACTTTCACCCAGTCTGGCCGAGCGGACCGCGGGCACAGTAACGGATACGGGAACGACATACGAATTCAGCCGTGAGACGAGGGTACCGAGTCTCACATCAACAGGGAGGACAACCGAGACGGCCGGTATCGTGTTATTCGATACGCGTGGTTCGGGGTTGGGGCAACTCGATCCACCGGGGACACTGATCAGTGCGGCAGATGTACATGTCCCGGAGCGACTCGAAGCCGAGAACGCGACCCTCGAGTATCTCGTTTCCACCGACAGGCTCGAGGCCGCCGGTGCAGCGCCGGAGAACCTGGTGCTGTTCAGACACAGCGGTGGCGAGTGGCAACGGTTGTCCACTCGGATTACAGGGACAACGGGCGAGCGGATTCACCTCGAGGCGAGCACGCCAGGGTTTTCGATACTTGCCGCCGTCGCAACGAGTGACCCTGAACCAGTGATGACCCAGGTCCCTGCAACCGTGTCGGCGGGTGAGACGTTCACGCTCGACGGCGGTCCGTCGACCAATGCACATGGCGCCATAACGGAGTACAGCTGGTCCCTTGACGGGCAGCGCCTGGCAGGGGAAACGACTGAGACGTCGATCGCGTCTCCCGGCCAGTACGAGGTAACCCTCACCGTCAAAAACGACGCGGGGGAAACGGCGACGGCGAGTGCAACGTTGACGGTTTCTGAGCCAGCGGCGCAAGCGAACGCAGATCAGCAATCTGGCGATGATAGTGCGGTCCCGGGCTTTGGAGTGGTGGTCGCGGTTATCGCGCTCATTGTATCGGCTGGTCTCGCTGTACGCCCGAAGAACTGAGTCTTCACCTTCTAGGGGCTCGAGGGGGACTCAGGTGGTTCCCATGCTATTGACAGGACGCGATGGGGCCACCGGTCTCGTCATTGTAGGTATCGGCTCCAGTGTTATTCTCGAATACCATTCCCCCACAGCCTTGCACTCTTGCACCGCCCTCCATGCTGATTCCATACTTCCCACTCCCTCGGATCGTTGACTGGGTTATCGATACAGCGGCTGCTTTGTCACCGCCTCTGAGAAAGAGATTTCCAACCGAATTTTCGCCCCCGTGCCATCTGGAGCTGCCGCCGTTCTCGATCACCACGTGCTCCAGTGAGTTATCGGTGCTCAGCGAGTTGATGAAGTAGAGCCCTTGCCAGAACCCGGAGATATCCTCGATGCCCGTGAATACGATTGGATCTTCGCCTGTCCCCTCGGCAATGAGCCGACCGTCGTGATGCACTCGCATGCCAACGTCCTGCTCGAACTCGATGGTCGTGCCAGGCTGGAGTTCCACTGGCGCAGCGACTGAGACGTTTCGCGTTGGTCGATACGGCAGCCCCAGTGCAGGCCAGGTGGCCTCGTCTGTCACATCCGTCGTCGAGTGACCAAATCCAAGATAGACGTATGCGTCATCATTATTCGAAAAGGCGTTTGATGCGTCGAGGGCACCCACCAGATTCGCCTCGAGCCACAGCGGTGCCTCATTCCCTTCGAAAGACACGGACTCGATCGTCAGATCCGCCTGCTCGCCGGTCGCAGTCAGGCCCATTTTAGCATTCTGCTTGATCGTCACGTTTCGGATGACAGCCGTCACTCCACTCTCGAGAAACAGCCCGGCCTTGGACCGATCCGCACCGTGCCACTGTGAGTCCCCCGCATACTCAATGATCGTGTGATCGAGCATGTTCTGATCAGATCTGCTGTTCTTGAACCGCACCCCTCTCCAGGAGGCCCGGACATCCTCCGATCCTGTGAGTACCACCGGTGCAGACGCTGTCCCATTTGTCTGCAAGCTCCCGCCGGATCTAACATCGATGCCGGCCTCTGCCGCAAATTCAATAAGAACACCTGCATCGATACTGAGCGTCCCGTTTTCGACGATCAGTCGCTGATCCGCCTGATAGCAGCCTGGGGCAATCTCCCCACCGTCTTTCACGTCTTCCGGAGACAGGGACGTTGGGGACGAACAGTCTGGCCGGGTTGGCGTGTCGGTCGAATCGGGTTGTTCGCTTTCATTTCCATCGGGATCGCTTTGTGTACACCCAGCGAGACCACCGACGACCGCGGTCCCCGCGAGGGTGAGGACTCGTCGCCGAGACGAGTTCTGGCGTTCAACCATATCGCCAGATTTCTGTCACAATCATAAACCGTTTCGCATCCTTGGGTATCGCAGCATTGTTTCCAGCGGCGCTACCAGTCGATGATCCAAAGACCCCACAGCGAGTCAGGAGTTTTACATCCGATAACTCACAACGGAATTCATGAATGAGTCTGTCCATCCTGAAACATGGGGTCCGAGTCGTCTATCTGGCCATCGCCGTTATTGGGGCGTCGATGGCATGGAGCGCCTACCCACCACCGGAATCGGAACCGCCAGTACTCCTCTTTGTGGGCGGTATTCTCATTGTCGCCGGAATAGCAGGAACCATCTGGCCGCAAAAATTTGTTCCGGCACATCGGGCCCCGACTGATACCCAGAACCATCCCTGTTCGGGGTTGAAACAACCGGAAAGGACGCCCGAGGCGGGATTTGAACCCGCGTCTCAACCGTGACAGGGTTGAATGATGGGCCACTACACCACCCGGGCAGGCACTCAATCGTTTCCGGGTTACGGTATTAAGGCTTTCCAATCCCCCGATTTCGGGCCGTGTGCCCACGCCACAAGGGATATATTCGAGACGGACCAATATCTTGGTGTGAACGACGGTCCCGGTCCGCGACGCACGGCCGGATAGCGACGCTTCTCAGGCGACTTAGAAACCGTTAAATGGCTGCCGCTGATAACCGACTGTAGTCTCTCGTGATAGCAATTTCTTCCCCAATAGCGACCACGCACACATGGTAGATGTAAGTCAACACGAACTCGTCCCAGAGCATAGCATCATGGACGACGCGGTCCTCGAGGATGTCCTGGAGGAGTACGACATCGACCGCACTGATCTGCCGAAGATCAAGAAAGGTGATCCGGCCCTGCCGGACGACGCCGAGGTCGGGGACGTCCTCGAGATCAACCCGCGACTCTCGAACGACAGATCAGGCAATCGTGTACCGACTGGTGGTGGCCTGATGCCGATCGAAACTGATCGCTCGAAGCGCCGGGATATCTCGAGGGAGTACTTCTCCCGGGATCGGCTTGCCGAGCACCACTTCCGCTCGTTCAACGCCTTCCTCAACCGCGGGATGCAGGAGGTCGTCGACGAGAAGGAGACCATCGACACGGACATCGGCGACAAGGAGGGCGAGGAACCCGTCTACGTCGAACTCGGTGAGGTCCGGGTCGTCACCCCACGGGTCCGGGAGGCCGACGGCTCCGAGGAACTGCTCTATCCCCAGGAGGCCCGGCTTCGCAACATCACCTACTCCGCGCCGGTGTTCATGGAGATGAGCATCGTCGGCGGCGAGGAGGGTGACGAGCGGGTCGTCGACTCCACCGAGACCAAGATCGGCCGGATGCCGATCATGGTCGGCTCCGAGAAGTGTAACATCGCCGGCTTCACCGACGAGGACCTCATCGAAATCGGCGAGGACCCGGCCGACCCCGGTGGGTACTTCATCGTCAACGGCTCCGAGCGCGTCCTGATGACGAGCGAGGACCTCGCACCCAACAAGATTCTCGCGGAGTACGACTCCCGCTACGGCGACGAAATCCAGGTCGCCAAGACCTTCTCCCAGCGCCGGGGCTACCGGGCGCTGGTGCTCTGTGAGCGAAACAGAGACGGCCTGCTCGAGGTTTCGTTCCCCTCCGTCTCGGGTTCGATCAACTTCGTGACGCTCGTCCGGGCGCTCGGGCTCGAGTCGGACGAGGAGATCGTCCACCGCGTCTCGAACGATCCGGAGATCGTGAAGTTCATGCTGGAGAATCTGGAGGAGGCCGAGGTCCAGACGACCGAGGCCGCCATCGAGGACCTCGGCCAGCGCGTCGCCGCCGGCCAGGGCAAGAACTACCAGCTCAAGCGGGCCAACTACGTCATCGATCGCTACCTCCTGCCGCACCTCCACGAGGAGGGTGTCGAGGACGAGGACGTCCGGATCAACAAGGCCCACTACCTCTGTCGGATGGCCGAGGCCTGCTTCGAACTGGCGCTTGGTCGCCGGGAGGCCGACGACAAGGACCACTACGCGAACAAGCGCCTCAAGGTCAGTGGCGACCTGATGCGCGATCTCTTCCGGACGGCCCTGAACAAGCTCGCCCGCGACGTGAAATATCAGCTCGAGCGGGCCAACATGCGAAACCGACAGCTGTCGGTTAACACCGTGGTTCGCTCGGACGTCCTGACCGAGCGCCTCGAGCACCCGATCGCGACCGGCAACTGGGTCGGGGGCCGATCCGGCGTTTCACAGCTGGTCGACCGAACGGACTACATGGGGGTGTTGAGCCACCTTCGCCGACTGCGCTCCCCGCTGTCGCGCAGCCAGCCGCACTTCGAGGCGCGTGACCTACACGCGACACAGTGGGGGCGGATCTGTCCCTCCGAGACCCCCGAGGGGCCGAACTGTGGCCTGGTGAAGAACTTCGCGCAGGCGATGGAACTCTCCCAGGCCGTCGAGGACGAACAGTCACTCAAACGTGAACTGGCGTCGATGGGCGTCGAGGGCATTCCAGCGCATCGAACGCGCCGAGCCGACTGCGGCAGACGACTGATCAATGAGCAGCCAACAACGAGAAGCGAAAGTGTACGTCAACGGGTCGCTGGTGGGCACCCACCCCGACCCGCACGAGCTGGCCGAACAGATTCGGGAATCGCGACAGATCGGCGACGTCAGCGATATGGTGAACGTCTCCGTCAAGGACCGGACCCGTGAGGTCATCGTCAACGCCGACGCCGGTCGGGCCCGACGCCCACTGCTGGTCGTCGAGAATGGGGAACCACGAGTCACCGAGAACGAGATCGAGGCCCTGCGTGATGGCGACCTCGCCTTCGAGGACCTCGTCGAGCACGGCTACGTCGAGTTCATCGACGCCGAGGAGGAAGAGGACATCCTCGTCGCCGTCGACGAGGACGATCTCACCGAGGACCACACGCACCTCGAGATCGATCCGCAGCTGATCTTCGGCATCGGTGCAGGGATGATCCCCTACCCTGAGCACAACGCCAGCCCCCGCATTACGATGGGGTCGGGGATGATCAAGCAGTCGCTGGGCCTGCCGAGTGCGAACTACCGCATCCGGCCCGACACGCGCCAGCACCTGCTGCACTACCCGCAGCTGTCGATGGTCAAGACCCAGACGACCGAGCAGATCGGCTACGACGACCGGCCTGCCGCCCAGAACTTCGTCGTCGCGGTCATGAGCTACGAGGGGTTCAACATCGAGGACGCCCTCGTCATGAACAAGGGATCGGTCGAGCGCGGCGCTCGCCCGTTCGCACTTTTTCCGGACCTACGAGGGCGAGGAACGGCGCTACCCCGGCGGGCAGGAGGATCGCTTCGAGATTCCCAGCCAGGACGTCCGCGGGGCACGGGGCGAGGAGGCCTACACCCACCTCGACGAGGACGGTCTCGTCAATCCGGAGACCACCGTCGACGAGAACTCGGTCCTGCTCGGGAAGACCTCCCCGCCACGGTTCCTCGAGGAACCCGACGACATGGGCGGCCTCTCGCCGCAGAAGCGCCGCGAGACGTCCGTGACGATGCGCTCGGGCGAGTCCGGCGTCGTCGACACGGTCACGCTGATGGAGGGCGAGGACGGCTCGAAGCTCTCGAAGGTCTCGGTGCGCGACGAGCGTATCCCCGAACTCGGGGACAAGTTCGCGTCCCGGCACGGCCAGAAGGGTGTCGTCGGCCACCTCGCGCCACAGGAGGACATGCCCTTCACCGAGGAGGGCGTCGTCCCCGACCTCGTCGTCAACCCGCACGCGCTACCGTCGCGGATGACGGTCGGGCACATCCTCGAGATGATCGGCGGCAAGGTCGGGGCCATGGAGGGCCGCCGGGTCGACGGGACTCCGTTCCTCGGCGAGGACGAGGCCGACCTCCGCGAGGGACTCGCCGAGGCCGGCTTCAACTCGGCCGGCAAGGAGGCCATGTACTCCGGGGTGACCGGAGAGAAGATCGAGGCCGAAATCTTCGTCGGCGTGATCTTCTACCAGAAGCTCTACCACATGGTTTCGAACAAGCTCCACGCCCGGTCGCGGGGGCCCGTGCAGGTCCTGACCCGCCAGCCCACCGAGGGGCGCGCCCGGGAGGGCGGGCTCCGGATCGGCGAGATGGAGCGGGACGTCTTCATCGGCCACGGCGCGGCCATGACGCTGAAGGAGCGACTGCTTGATGAGTCCGACCGCGAGATCATCCCGATCTGTGGGCAGTGTGGGATGGCCGCCGTCGAGAACATCGAACAACGCCGGGTCTACTGTCCGAACTGCGAGGAGGAGACCGACATCCACGAGATCGAGATGAGCTACGCGTTCAAGCTCCTGCTCGACGAGATGAAGGCGCTCGGAATCGCGCCGCGACTCGAACTGGAGGACGCCGTCTGATGATGCACAGCCACCCCAAAGGACATCGGTTCGATTTCAGCTTCGGGCTCATGGAGCCCGAGGAGTACCGGGAGATGAGTGCGACGAAGGTCATCACGGCCGACACGTACGACGACGACGGGTTCCCCATCGACATGGGGCTGATGGACCCGCGTCTCGGCGTGATCGACCCGGGTCTGGAGTGCAAGACCTGCGGGAAGCACTCCGGGCTCGTGCAACGGCCACTTCGGCCACATCGAACTCGCGGCACCGGTCATCCACGTCGGCTTCACGAAGCTGATCCGCCGGCTGCTCCGGGGGACCTGTCGCGAGTGTTCGCGACTGCTGCTCGACTGAGGATGAGATGGCCGAGTTCCACGCCGATATCGACCTCTCGCGCAAGCTCGACCGCGACCTCAACGACGTGACGAAGAGTGCCATCCGGCAGGCCCGCAAGAAGGACCGCTGTCCCCACTGCGGCGAGATCCAGTTCGACATCGACCACGAGAAGCCGACGACCTACTACGAGGTCCAGCAGGTCCTGACGAGCCAGTACTCGCAGCGGATGGCGGGGGCGATGCAGGGCGACGAGGAGGCGGAAATCGAACCAACCTCGCCCACCGAACTCGCCGAGGAGACCGGGATCGATCTGTCCCGGATCAACGAGATCCTCTCGGGGTCGTTCCGGCCCCGCGAGGACCAGCGAAAGGCCATCGAGAAGGCCCTCGACGTCGACCTGACCGAGGAGGACACGAACAAGCTCATGCCCTCGGACATCCGGGACTGGTTCGAGGACATCCCGGACGCGGATATCGAGGTCCTCGGGATCGATCCCGATCGCTCGCGACCGGAGTGGATGATCCTGACGGTGCTGCCCGTGCCACCGGTGACAGCCCGACCGTCGATCACCCTCGATAACGGCCAGCGCAGCGAGGACGACCTCACCCACAAGCTGGTCGACATCATCCGTATCAACCAGCGGTTCATGGAGAATCGCGAGGCTGGTGCACCACAGCTGATCATCGAGGACCTCTGGGAGCTGTTGCAGTACCACGTCACGACGTTCATGGACAACGAGATATCCGGGACGCCGCCGGCACGCCACCGCTCCGGCCGGCCGCTCAAGACGCTCTCTCAGCGCCTGAAAGGCAAGGAGGGGCGCTTCCGTGGCTCGCTCTCGGGCAAGCGCGTCAACTTCTCGGCCCGGACGGTCATCTCGCCGGACCCGACCCTCTCGCTGAACGAGGTCGGGGTCCCCGATCGGGTCGCCACGGAGATGACCCAGACGATGCTCGTCACCGAGCGAAACGTCGAACAGGCTCGCCAGTACGTGGCCAATGGCCCGACGAACCATCCGGGTGCGAACTACGTCCGCCGACCCGACGGCCGCCGACTGAAGGTCACCGAGAAGAACTGCGAGGAACTCGCGGAGAAGGTCGAACCCGGCTGGGAGGTCAACCGTCACCTGATCGACGGCGACATCGTCATCTTCAACCGCCAGCCGTCGCTGCACCGGATGTCCATCATGGCCCACGAGGTCGTCGTGATGCCGTACAAGACGTTCCGGCTCAACACCGTCGTCTGTCCGCCGTACAACGCCGACTTCGACGGCGACGAGATGAACATGCACGCCCTCCAGAACGAGGAGGCCCGTGCCGAGGCCCGCGTCCTGATGCGGGTCCAGGAGCAGATCCTCTCGCCGCGCTTCGGCGAGAACATCATCGGCGCCATTCAGGACCACATCAGCGGGACCTACCTGCTGACGAACGACAACCCGCACTTCAACGAGACCCAGGCCCTCGACCTGCTTCGGGCGACGCGAATCGACGAGCTACCCGAGCCCGAGCGGAGAGACGAGGACGGCGAGCCGTACTGGACCGGCCGTGATCGTGTTCTCGGAGCTGCTGCCCGACGATCTCGAGATGCAGTTCACCGGCGACGGCCGGCGACGACGTCGTCATCGAGGATGGCCAGCTCATCGAGGGGACGATCGACGAGGACGCGGTCGGTGCGTTCGGTGGCGAGATCGTCGACACCATCGCCAAGGAGTACTGGCAACACGCGAGCCCGCGTGTTCATCAACGAGGTCTCGACGCTGGCGATGCGGGCGATCATGCACTTCGGGTTCTCGATCGGGATCGACGACGAGTCGATTCCGAACGAGGCCGAGGCCCGCATCGACGAGGCGATCGAGAACGCCTACGACCGCGTCGAGGAGCTCATCGAGGCCTACGAGGGCGGGCGACCTCGAGTCCCTGCCCGGCCGGACGGTCGACGAGACCCTCGAGATGAAGATCATGCAGACGCTCTCGCGGGCCCGTGACAACGCCGGTACCATCGCCGAGGAGCACTTCGACGAGACGAACCCGGCCGTCGTGATGGCCGAGTCCGGGGCGCGTGGATCGATGCTCAACCTGACCCAGATGGCCGGCTGTGTCGGCCAGCAGGCAGTCCGGGGCGAGCGCATCAACCGCGGGTACGAGGACCGCACCCTCAGCCACTACGCGCCCAACGACCTCTCCGCGGAGGCCCATGGCTTCGTGGAGAACTCCTACACTGATGGGCTGACACCACGCGAGTTCTTCTTCCACGCGATGGGTGGTCGCGAGGGGCTGGTCGACACGGCAGTCCGGACGTCGAAGTCCGGCTACCTGCAGCGCCGGCTGATCAACGCCCTCTCGGAACTCGAGACGCAGTACGACGGCACGGTCCGGGACACCTCGGACACCATCGTCCAGTTCGAGTTCGGCGAGGACGGCACGTCGCCGGTCGAGGTCTCCTCCGGCGAGGAGTTCGACATCGACGTCGACGAGATCGCCGACCGCGTCCTCGACGTCGGAGTTCGACTCGAGGACGAGCAGCCAGGCGTTCCTCGGCGAGACGCCGGCGACCGACGAACCTCTCCGAGCACGCCGACGATCGCAGTTCGAGGGGACCCCGGAGGTGCCATCCGATGACTGAGACCGCGGCAGACTTCGATGTCGCCGAGGACGTCCGAGACCATCGTCGAGGACACCGAACTGCCCTGGCGACGCCTGCAAGGACGAGGTGTACACGCACGATCGAAGACCGCGATGACGTGCGACGAGGCGGCCGTGACGGACATCGTCACCGCCGTCGAGAATCGATACATTGACACGCGTGTCGACCCACTCGATCCGGTCGGAACGGTCAGCGCCCAGTCCATCGGGGAGCCGGGGACCCAGCTGACGATGAACACGTTCCACTACGCGGGGGTCGCCGAGATCGACGTGACACAGGGGCTGCCCCGGCTGATCGAGCTCGTCGACGCCCGGAAGACACCGGACACGCCGATGATGACGGTCTATCTCGAGGACGAGTACGCGAGCGAGCGCGAGCGGGCCCACGAGGTCGTCTGGAAGATCGAGGCGACGCGCATCCTCGCGCTCGGGGACGTCTCGACGAACGTCGCGGACATGCGCGTCCAGATCGACCTCAACGAGGAGACGCTCGAGGAGCGCTGGCCGACCGTCGACGACTCGACGCCGTCGCCGACGAGATCGCCGAGATCATCGAGGACAGCCTCGGCGTCGAGACGCTCCAGGACGGGACCGACGATCGAGTTCGGTCCCGAGGAGCCGTCCTACCGCGATCTGTTGCAGCTCGTCGAGGAGCTGCGAGAGATCACGTTCAAGGGTATCGACGAGGTCAGCCGCGTCGTCATCCGTCGCGAGGAACTGGACGATGGCGAGGAGTTCGTCCTCTACACCGAGGGGTCGGCCTTCGGCGACGTCCTCGAGATCGAGGGCGTCGACGCCTCCCGGTCGACCTGTAACAACATCCACGAGATCCATCGCAACCTGGGGATCGAGGCTGCCCGCGAGGCGATCATCGAGGAGACGAACAACACGCTGGCCGAGCAGGGGCTCGACGACGTGAACGTCCGGCACCTGATGCTGGTCGCCGACATCATGACGAACCGTGGCGAAATCGAGTCGATCGGTCGCCACGGCATCTCCGGAGCGAAGAAGTCGGTGCTGGCCCGGGCGGCCTTCGAGGTCACGGTCAATCACCTCCTCAATGCGGCGATCCACGGCGAGATCGACGACCTTGAACGGCGTCACGGAGAACGTCATCGTCGGCAAGCCGATCAAGCTGGGGACCGGTGACGTCTCCCTCCGGATGGGCTCGACGGCTCCGGATGCCGACTGAGAATGGGTATCACGCTCTCTGACGAGGAGCGTCGAATTCTCGGTGCGTTCGAAGACGTCAGTGGCGTCGCCGGTCGGGACTGTCATCGTCCAGGACGAGATCGGGTGGTACTCGTCGTCCCGCCGGACGAGATGGCCGACGGCGATCGGTCCCGACTGGGCAGACCGTCCAGGCCTTCGAGGATCGACTCGGCCGGTCGGTCCGGCTGGTGTCCGATGCCGATCAGGCCGAGGCGTTCGTCGCCAATGCACTGGCCCCGGCCGCCGTTTATGGGGTCACCATCAGCGAGAACGACGAGACCATCGCCTACGTCGAGGTCGCCGACGAGGATCGAGGAGTGGCCATCGGGACGGATGGCCGAACGATCGAGGCAGCCCGTCGGCTTGCTGCCCGCCACTTTGACATCGACGACGTCCAGCTGGCCTGGCTCACTCGGTCAGCGGCAACACGATGCCGAAGATGATCGGTGCAAAGAACGCGACGACCAGGCCGATCGCGGTCAGTCCAAAGAGCAGGGTATTCTCCCAGGCTGGCAACTCGCCGATGATGGCGTGGCCGGCGAACTCGCCACCAGTGCCGATGGCAAACATGGCGACCCCGACCAGAAAGCCGATCTTGGTGAGCCGGGGATAATCCATCGATCCGTGTCGCTGCATAGACGGTAGTCCCGCGGCGGACCGAATAACCGTAGCGATCTCGAATCGCACGGCACGGAACGGGGCTCTTAAGTGCGGCCGTCGGATACCCATGGGCACTATGGCAAACGGCAAGTACGCCGCGCGGAAGCTGAAGAAGGACCGCCAGAAGCTTTCGGTGGTCCGACTCGGACTACGCGCGCCGCGAGCGCGGGTCTCCGCGAGAAGTCGGACCCACTCGAGGGTGCCCCACAGGCCCGGGGCATCGTCCTCGAGAAGGTCGGTATCGAGGCGAAACAGCCCAACTCGGCCATCCGGAAGTGCGTCCGGGTGCAGCTGATCAAGAACGGCAAGCAGGTCACCGCGTTCTGTCCCGGTGACGGCGCCATCTCGTTCATCGACGAGCACGACGAGGTCACCATCGCCGGGATCGGCGGGGCGAAGGGCCGCGCCATGGGGGACCTCTCCGGCGTGAACTACAAGGTCGAGAAGGTCAACGGCGTCGCCCTGCTCGAGCTCGTCCGCGGGAACGCCGAGAAACCGGTGCGCTAACCATGAGTGCAGACGACCAGACCCCGACGGACGTCGAGCCGAGGTCTCTCTGCGAAGCTCTTTGGCCGGTGGGAGGTCGCCGATATCGTCTACGATGACCCCTCGACCAAGCGCTACATCACCGTGACGCCGATCGCTCACACCGCGGGCCGGCACGCCTCGAAGCAGTTCCAGAAGTCCGACCTCTCCATCGTCGAGCGGTTCATCAACAAGCTGATGCAATCCGGCGAGAACACGGGCAAGAAACAGCAGACGCTGAATCTGGTCCGTGAGGCCTTCGAGTTGATCCACGCCCGGACGGACGAGAACCCGGTGCAGGTCCTCGTGACGGCTGTCGAGAACGCGGCTCCGCGTGAGGAGACCGTTCGGCTGAAGTACGGGGGCATCTCGGTTCCCAAGGCCGTCGACGTGGCGCCTCAGCGCCGCGTCGATCAGTCCCTGAAGTTCCTGGCCGATGGCGTCGCCGCCGAGGCCTTCAAGTCGACCGGATCCGCTGCTGAGGCCATCGCCAACCAGCTCACGGCGGCCGCGAACTACGACGTGAACAACTACGCGATCAACCAGAAAGAAGAGACCGAGCGGGTTGCAGCGGCGGCTCGCTAAGGGTTTCCGTCTCAATACGGAGTAACGGATTCGTCCCCACGAAGGGGATACGAGAAAGGTCGATCGACCATCATTCAAGCGCGTCGGCTATTCGGTGAACGCGTGCGTGGGACTCTTCGGTACGTTCACGGCGTCTGTTGTCGATTGCCGCTTCGAGCTGTTCGCCGGTTTCTTCCCCAAGTACCCCATAGTAGTCGTCCAGTGACACTCCCTCAGTCAACCGACGAACAACGTCACTGAAGCTCACCCCCTCCTGTTTCTCTGCTTTCAACTGTTCGTACGCATCGTCTGCGAGGGAGATTGTCCTCATATCCGTGGATGGATGCGTACGGAGCACTTCAATAATTCCCTGATCACTCGGCGGTTCGTCCAGCCACATACGACCGAGTCGCATCGACGAGGGACTGGCGATAGCTGCTTGCATTGATTTCGGTCGTGAGCTCACGGAACAGCTCACGGAAGCCTTCGAAGTCGATCGCCGGTGCATCATGGGCGGCTGCATGCGCCAGATCGTAGAGCCGATGATCGTCTGCGAGGAGGTCGTGGCGTTCCCCAAGGGCGAGGGCGAATGCGGCGTTGACGGCTGTTATCTCCGGATCCGAGGCCGGTGTGATGCGACGGCCGCTGGGATGGCGTGGGACTGGCCGGTCAGCCACGGCAGCAGCGAGCCCCGACTCGAGAAAGGAGAGTAGTTTTTCGCCGGGGCCGACGGTCAGTGTGATATCGTCGGCGTAAATGTCCTTCATGTGGTTCGCGATCTGATAGCAGTGGGTGAGCTTGCGACGCTCGACGCGCCGACCGGCCAGCGCCAGTGAGATCGCCTCACCGGTCGATTGCGTGTGAGATGGGTGGGCCTCTTCGTGGCGGGCCATGTGGGCGAACTCGTGGAGTGCCAGCTCCCGGGCCATGGCACTCGAGGCAGCATGGCGTGACATCGTCAGGACGTGCCTGTCGTCATAGTGGGCGACGCGGGTCCGCTCCTCGGGGCTGTCCTCGAGGTTCACCTCGACTGGCGTCTCGAGGTCGTACTCCGTCTCGAAGAGATCACGGGCACTCAGGAAGGGGGCGGTCGGCCCCTGCCCTCGCACACGGAGCTGCATGCTACGATGGGAGGGATCAGCCCGTATTACCTTGACGGCGGATCACCGACGCGATGGTCGGCCTGCATCGGTTACCCGCATTCAAAAGATTTGGATACCGTCAGTCCGTAGAGCGATTCGAGGTCATCTTCGTGAACAATCCAGATGACGAGAATATCGCGGATATGGAGCACACTCCCAGCAGCGACGTTCTCGAGTCCCTGATCGATAGCGGCCTCCACGAGATCAATCGAGAACGGTCGGGATTACTCCTCTCCGGGCTGTCTGCGGGACTGGATATCGGCTTTGGCCCACTCATGATGGCAGTCGTGCTGACACTCTCGACAGGCGGATACGGCGATCTTGGGACCGAGTTGTTGCTCGCGAGTGTCTACTCGATCGGGTTCATGTTCGTCATCATGGGCCGGTCGGAACTGTTTACCGAACATACCACGCTTGCCGTGATTCCGGTACTCGATGGCAAGGCATCACTGGGGGAACTGGGTCGGCTCTGGGTTCTGGTCTATGTGGGGAACGTGGTCGGCGGGCTCCTGTTTACGATGCTCGTCGTCCTGTTACTGCCAGGGCTCGGGGTCGTCAACCCGGAAGCGTTCGAGACGATCGCGCTCAAACTGCTCGACCACGATGCCCTCTGGTTGCTCATGGGTGGCCTCTTCGCCGGCTGGCTCATGGGCCTGCTCGCCTGGCTCTTCACGGCCGCTCGAGATACCACCAGTCGGTTGCTCATCATCTGGATCGTGACGGCGACGATTGGGCTCCTCCATCTTCCCCACTCGATTGCGGGGAACGTCGAGGTGCTCTTCGGGCTCTTCATCTCACCGGCGATCACGCCGATCGACTACATCGTGTTCCTGGCCCTGGCGACCGTCGGCAACGCGTTCGGCGGAGCCATCTTCGTTGCCCTGCTGAAATACGGGCACGTGATTCGCGGTGCCAAGTGACGGTGGGCTAGGGCAGGACGCTTCGGGCGAGTGAACCGAACAGCGGGAGGCCGACACCCGCCCCGATCGTCACGTACGACAGCGGCACCATCCCGGGACGGCCGTGACGTCTCCGCCGTTCAGGATGGCAAAGAGAACAAAGACCGCGCCGACGAACACGATCGCCGCCCCGAGCGCACGCACCTGTGTCTTCGAGACGATGCCCACCAGGATGCCACCGAGCACCAGGCCAACCCAGTGCAGACTCGCGGCCACGAGCCCGAGCACGATCATCACCGCCAGCGCAGCGATGGTGAGGCGGCTATCCTCGTAGATCCGCTCGAGCAGGCTCGCGCTCGACTCAGTTACCGGCTCCGTCTGACTTGCGCTCATTGGCTCTCCCCCACGAAGTCGATCCGGCGAGTGCCGGCGATCTCTCGGGCCATTGTCTTGTACTCTCCTGCTTCCCAGCGCATGAGCTGATCCTGATAGTGCTCGGAGAACCAGTCACCGCTGTTTCCGCCTGGAAGGATTCCGAGTGACTCCCCACCGATCTGGACGATCTGGCGCCAGCTCGAGCCCACCCCGCTGGAGAAACACCGGAGTGTACTGCCCGAGCCATCGGCGGGCTCGTCCGCGTAGTTGAGAAACCCGAGCTCGACGCCGAATGGGTGCTCGATCGAGCCGGTGGTGTGCTCGTCGCCCCAGACCTCGAGGCCCTCCTCGTCGATCGCGCTCACAGTCTCCTCGAGAGCGGCCACCATCAGTTCGTCCCGGGAGCGCCCTTCGAAGGCAACTCCATTCGGATCGAGGCCGGCGATGACCGACCCGTTGACGCCGGGCGGCCGCTCGAGGTCCTCTACGAGCGGGTCGACCACCCGACTCTCGTAGCGATCCAGCCACCAGTCGAAGAGCAGTGGGGCCCGCTCGTCCGCGTGCATCTCGCGATTCCAGGCCTCAAGTTCGTCGGCAGCGGCCTGGACCGTCTCACTGACGTCCGCGTCGGCCACAGCGACGACGAGGTCATCGACGAACCACGCCGCCCGGCCGTCGACCAGGTCCGTTTGCATCTTCCGACAGAACTCGACGTCCATGGTCCCGCCGTCCTCGGCTGCTGCATCGAGATAGTCGTAGACGCGTTTCCCGCGATCGACGCTTGAGTAGCCGACGCCGATGTAGTGGGCCGGATTGTCGACGAGGCGCTGGTTGGCGGTGCCGACGTACTCGGCCCCGACGACGTGTGGCTTCTCGTCGAACGGGACGAATCCCTCCCAGGACGATTCGCCATACGGCGTGTAGCCGTCGCCCCACTCGCCCTCGCCGGCCGAGCCATCCCAGACGCGGCGGTCCGGGACGACGGAATCCTCGAGCCCTCGATCCGGGAGCTTGCCGACCATGCAGTAGAGGGTGGTCTCGTCGTCCGCATAGACCATGTTCTGGGTCGGGATGTCGAACTTCTCGGCGTGCTCGAGGATGTCATCGACGGACTCGCTGCGGCAGAACTCGTGGACGGCCTCGACGGTCCGGGTAGCGGTCATGCCCGTCCAGGCGACGCCGACCTCCTCGCCCTTGCGCTCGAGATACGGGCCGTGGACCGTCTTGCGGACCTGAACCGTCTCGTTCTCGGCCCCGCTGACGCGAATGGTTCGTTCTTCACTGTCGAACTCACGCCACTCCCCGTCGTGGTTGTACTCCTCGCCGTCGGTCTCGTAGGTGTAGACGTCGACGACATCGCCCCCGACGTTGGTGAACCCCCAGGCGCCGTTCTCGTTGGCACCGATGATGACGAACGGAACACCGGGGAAGGTGACTCCCCGAACCGAGTAGTCCGGGACGTCGATGTGCTGTTCGTACCACACCGGCGGGGCCATGAGCGTGAGGTGCGGGTCGTTGCAGACGATGGGGGCCCCACCGGTGTGCTCGGAGTTGATGACCCAGCTGTTCGAGCCCACGTGGGGTGGGCTCGTGAACTGGCCGAGATACTTGCCCAGGGCGGGATCGAGGCGTGGTTGGCCCATGCCGTCCTCCGGGTTCGGGACACCGACCTCGTCGTCGGCGACCCCCTCGGGGTCGACGGACTCGCGGAGGATCGGGTAGTCGTGGTCCTCCTGAAGCGGCCAGAGGGTCCGGATCAGCTCGGGGTCGAGCGTGTCGAAGACGGCGGGCCACTGCAGCTCCTCGAACGATCCGGTCAGGGACCAGGAGATCTGCTTTTCCATCAGCAGGCTGTCGGTGAGCGTCCACGCATCGGGTTCGAAATCGAGCACCTGGAACTCGAGGGGCAGCGGCTCGTTCTCGATGACGGCATTAACGCCGTCGCGGTAGGCCTCGCTCAGGCCGTAGAGCTGGGTTCCCTCGTAGGCCTCGACCGTGGCCTCCGCGGCGCTGACAAAGTCCATCTGGACGTGGAATCGATCGTCCTCGAGCGTCGATGGCCCGACCACCTCGGAGAGCTCGCCGCGCATCTGGCGGCGGATCAGCTCCATCTGGAAGAGCCGATCGAAGGCCTGCGTGTAGCCGACCGCGAAGTAGGCGGCCTGCTCGTCATCGGCCTGGATGTGTGGCACGCCGTTCTCGTCGAGGTCGATCGTGGCCTCCCCGTAGGGACTCTCGACGGTCTCGGGCGGCGATCGATTGGCCCCATCCCAGACGCGTCCTGACAGCGGAGCCGCCATCTCCAGCAGGTCCCTGGCGCCGGAGACGGACAGCCCGCCGACGCCGAGGGCAAGGATTCCGGCGACCACGCTTCGGCGGGTCGTCGTCCGATTCGGGAGCTCGAGACCGCCGAGCGGGGTGTCATCGTTGCTCATGGCCCGACTGGTTCGCAGGGAGACACGTTAATGTATGGGTACGGCAGTATTGGCCGGTTGACGGCCGGATCACGGCGAAATAGCCGTCGAGCGTTTCATCTTTTGAGATCACCCCAGCGGATTCAGGCTAACCAGGGCAGGTAGCCGGGTTGTCGATCGGGAAAATAGCGGGTATCGGCGTTGCCGCGAGTGACTTACTTGATCGTGACGTAGGTCAGAAACGCCACTGCCAGGAACTGCAGCCCCCGCATCAGGACGACGACCTGTCCGACCAGTGGATCCGAGGCATACAGCATGTGCATGCTGTGAAGGACGAAGTAGATCGCGACGACGTTCTCGAGGAGGAGGACGCCGCTGAACGCAACCAGGCCCAATATGAGATTCGAACGAAACTCCCGATAGTTCCGTAGCCAGATGCTCGCCAGGACAATCAGCAGTACGCTATTGATACCGGCGAGCGCAACGCCAACAAGCATCGGCAGTGATTCGACCATGTTACTCCACCTCGCTGGTAATCTCCTCGAACGTCTCCCAGTGGCGGGTGAACCGCTCTGTTGGGAAATATAATTTCCCGTAGTCGTTCCCGCCCGGTTCGACGACATCGTGTTCTTGTAGCATATCGAGGTGGTGTGTTACGGTATTGTAATCAAGGTCCAACCTGGTCGCCAGTTCGTTGGCATTCCGGGGGCGGTCGGCGAGTTCCCGCACGATGCGGACGCGGTTGGCACCGCCCCGTGTGCCCGCAAACAGGTACCAGAGGGCCTTTTCCATCCGGATTGGAGTGCCGCTGGCACCGTCAAAGTCGTTTCGTCACGGGAACCGCTCGAGATCCGCCAATATCTACATCACCGAGACGATTGGACAGTTGACCATCGCGGCACCCATGGCGAGAATGTCCGCGTCCTGGGCGGACTCGAGGTCCATAACGCTGCCAAAGTCCGAATTGTTATAGACATTGACCCGCCAGAGCGGTGAATAGCCCTCATCGCCCGGAACCGTCGCGACAACGTTGTGCGTTTGAGTGCTGTCGGATTCGGTCATGAATCCCGATGCTGGTCCACCACCGTCCTCGTTCGGGTTCGTGTTGAAGGCGACATAGATGGGTGACAGCGGAACACTGCCGTCGGTCACCGTAATTGGCGCCTCTTCGAAGAGGAAGTAACTGACGAGCTTTCCATCGTACCAGCCGGTTACGAGGCCGGTCTGGGTATCGCCGTGGCGTTTCATCGCGGTCGAGCCGTCGGGCACTATCGGACAGTTCTTGACCATATTGGTGGGCGTGATCGAGTACCCGGCCTCCTGGAGATCGGCGACACTGGTCGCCGTATTCGCGACGTAGTCCGTTGGGACCGTGACTTTGTGGACATGCCAGAAGTCGTTATACCCATCATCACCGGGCACCGTGCCGACGATGTTGAGCTGGTCATCGACTGGCATCGACTCACCCTCACGAAACAGAGCGTAGATCGGAGCCGGACTCGCGGGCATGACGTCGAAGTTGTAGTATTGGACCGGCGCTCCATCGGGGTCAAGCCCGGACGTGATGAACGGGCCCTGGTCGAAATCGATCGGCTCCCCGGGACCCGGCAATGAATTGTCTGCTCCTCGGACCATGAGCGTTCCCGCCTCCTCGCTGAAGCGGTCGATCGTAACCCGCTCCGCATCGGACGGATCCATCGGTTCCGGCATCGATCCGTCCATTCCAGCGTCGGCCCCGTCGTTCATCGAACCGCTATCGTTCATACACCCGGCAATTCCGAGTGACGTTGCTCCGGCGATGCCTGCCAGAAACTGGCGACGGTCGACTGTGTGGTGTGACATGCATCAGTCCGGTCACGAAGGCCTACAAAGGCAATTTCTCAAGGTTCGGCCGGAGACTGACCCAACTCTCTCCCAAATTGGTTCCAATTCTCGAGTGGATCAGAGACCGATTCTCAAGCCGGAAATTCGGCGACCTCGTCCACTCAAACACTACCCTTTTGACCCACCTACCAGTAGCGAACGTAAGAATGGGCCGACGCAAGAAGATTGTCCAGGAATGCGAGCGGCTGATGGACGAACCACAGTACATCCGGAACATCGCCATCGCCGCTCACGTCGACCACGGCAAGACGACACTCAGTGACAACTTGCTGGCAGGAGCGGGCATGATCTCTGACGAAACTGCCGGCGAGCAGCTCGCGATGGACACCGAGGAGGACGAACAGGAACGCGGGATCACGATCGACGCGGCAAACGTGTCGATGACCCACGAGTACGAGGGAACGAACCACCTCATCAACCTGATCGATACACCGGGCCACGTCGACTTCGGGGGCGACGTCACCCGGGCGATGCGGGCCGTCGACGGAGCACTCGTGGTCGTCGACGCCGTCGAGGGGGCGATGCCCCAGACGGAGACGGTGCTGCGCCAGGCCCTCCGAGAGGGCGTCAAGCCGGCCCTGTTCATCAACAAGGTCGACCGGCTCATCTCCGAGCTTCGGGAAGGCCCCGAGGAGATGCAGGAGCGGCTGGTGGCCGTCATTCGGGACGTCAACGAACTCATCCGGGGGATGACCGACGAGATGGACGACGTCGACGACTGGACCGTCTCGGTCGAAGATGGGACCGTCGGCTTCGGCTCGGCGCTCTACAAGTGGGGTGTATCCATGCCCTCCATGCAGGCGACGGGCATCGACTTCGGCGACATAATCGACCTTGAGCAAAACGACAACCGTCAGGAACTCCACGAGCGATCGCCGCTGTCTGACGTGGTCCTCGACATGGTCTGTGAGCACTTCCCGAATCCTGTCGACGCCCAGCCACGCCGCATTCCGCGGGTCTGGCGCGGTGACAGCGAGTCCCCCATCGCCGAGTCGATGCGGGTCGTCGACCCGGACGGCGAGGTCGTCCTGATGGTCACGGATATCTCGATGGACCCCCACGCCGGCGAGGTCTCGACTGGCCGGGTCTTCTCAGGCACGATCGAGAAGGGCCAGGAGCTGTACGTCTCTGGAACGGCTGGGAAGAACCGCGTCCAGAGTGTCGGGATTTTCATGGGCGGTGAACGCGAGGAGGTCGACGCCGTTCCGGCCGGTAACATCGCCGCCGTGACGGGACTGCGCGATGCCATCGCGGGGTCGACCGTCTCGAGTGCCGAGATGACCCCCTTCGAGTCGATCGAGCACATCTCGGAGCCGGTCATCACGAAGGCCGTCGAGGCAAAGAGCATGGACGACCTCCCCAAGCTGATCGAGACACTCCGGCAGGTCTCGAAGGAGGACCCGACCATCCAGATCGACATCAACGAGGACACGGGCGAGCACCTCATCTCCGGACAGGGTGAGCTCCACCTCGAGGTCATCACCCAGCGGATTCAGGCCAACCAGGGCATTCCGGTCAAGACCGGGGAGCCGATCGTCGTCTACCGCGAGTCGATCCAGCGCGAGAGCGACGTCGTCGAGGGCATCTCGCCGAACCGCCACAACCGCTTTTACATCTCTGCCCGAGCCGCTGTCGGAGGAGATCGTCGAGGCGATCAAGCTTGGCGAGGTCGCCATGGACATGCCCGAGCAGGAGCGCCGCGAGGCCCTCCAGGAGGCCGGCATGGACAAGGACGACTCCCAGAACGTCGAGCACATCTACGGGGCGAACATCTTCCTCGACGACACGAAGGGGATCCAGCACCTCAACGAGACGATGGAGCTGATCCTCGAGGGCGTCGACGAGGCCCTCGAGGACGGGCCGCTGGCCCGCGAGCCCGTCCAGGGGACGCTCCTCCGACTGCACGACGCGAAGCTCCACGAGGACACGATCCACCGCGGGCCGGCCCAGGTCATTCCGGCAACCCGCGAGGCCGTCCACAAGTCGCTGATCGACGGGCGGGTGACCCTGATGGAGCCGATGCAGGACGTCCGGATCGACGTGCCCAACGAGCACATGGGCGCCGCCAGCGGTGAGATTCAGGGCCGCCGTGGCCGTGTCGACGACATGTACCAGGAGGGCGACCTCATGGTCGTCGAGGGGATCGCCCCCGTCGAGGAGATGATCGGCTTCTCGAGTGACATTCGCAGTGCCACGGAGGGCCGAGCGGCCTGGAACACGGAGAACGCCGGGTTCGAGTTCCTGGCCGACTCGCTGCAAAACGAGAAGATCATGGAGATCCGCGAGCGCAAGGGCCTGAAGATGGAACTGCCACCGAGCGTGAATTACTTCTAGCTTACTCGAGGGCGACGAGTTCGTCGACGTCCGGGATATCCTCACTCGCCTCGGCGATCTGGTTCATCCGTTCGCTGTGTTTTCGCCAGGCGTAACTGACCAGCTCGTCGTCCTCGAGCCCGCGATCGTCGAGCTCACTCGGTTCGTCGTCGTCGACGATGAGGAGCTCCATCAGTTCGTTGACGGTCTCGTCGATTACGGCCATGTCGACGGCACCGCTGGCCACGAGTTTCTTCAGCTGGCTCATGCCGAACCCAACGTGGCGGCCTTCGTCACTCCGGATGTTGTCGAAGCCCTCGACGAGGCCGGGCAGGTGGGGCAGGTCATCGAATTTCCCGCCATATGAGGTTTGCATCCCGTAGTACCCGGTCTGGCCAAAGATTCCCTCGACCGTCAGGTGGTAGTGGGTGTAGGCTTTGGCCCGATTTTCGGGCGTGTCCTCCTCGAGGAGCCGGTACTGGGCGGCCCGATTCCGATCGAATAGCTCGAGGAAGTTCGGGCCGAACCAGTAGTCCGAGCGGGGGTTCGTTTGCTCCCAGCCGAGCTCGTCCTCGACGGCCCAGGCGACCTCTCGCCAGTATCGATCGAAGAAGTCGGCGTGCTTTGCTTCCTCGTAGAGTTGGGTCGTCAGGAACAGCTGATCGTCGAGGTCCTCCACGACTGTCGCGAGCGGGGCGAGGTCCTCGGTCACGGCGTCTTCCCCGGCACCGAACAGTGCGACCCCGCCGAGGAGGTCGTGGTAGGTCTGTTCGTCGAACCAGTCGTGGGTCTCGGCGAAGCTGATCAGATTCTCTCGATCGGTCTCGAGGTCGATGTCAGCTGGATCCCAGTGGCGCTCGACCGCGTTTCGGTAGTAGCGATTCGACCGTGACTCACGGTCCATCATGTCCGTCGGTTCGTACGACGGTGCTGGCGAAGCCATGCGCTTCCATATGATTCAACGGCTAAACAAGTTTTTGTCGAGTATACTCGTCAGATGGCGACTATCTGCTGTTGAGACAGGACGGCGCTGGTACTGGCCTCAGATGAAGCGAAACAGCGTTGCCAGGACTACCAGGGCAAGCAGAATCGGCATCACCCGAATCGCGACATTGCGAACCGGCAACAGTCTGGCCTTGTTCGACCAGTTCAGAAACGAGCTGCCCACCTGGGCGGGAACCAGCAGATCACGACGCCTGAGCGGGCGTGACTGCTCGACCATCGTCTCTGCCCAGTCGTGAAACGGGGCGATGTCGGGGTGGTCGATGGAGTCTCGATTGAACTCGAGGCCGAGCTCGATGTTGTACTTGAACGCGACCTGGGTGATGTTGGCCGATCCGATGATGCAGTGGGCATCGTTCCCATCCCGAAGATAGAGCTTGGCGTGCAACCCGCGTCGCTGTTTCAATAGCGAGATCTGGTCGTGGTCGTTCAGCGACCAGAGGTCATAGGCGATGCGAGCGGAGAACTGATCGGAGGCCGGGCCGACAATGACGATAAGTTCGTTCTCGCGCGATCGCTCGAGAAACTCGACGATGTGAGGGCGAATGGTCCGATAGCCCTGGTAGGTGAAGTAGCCGCTGATGAGGTAGACCGTCCCGTCCCCAGCCAATAGGTCGGCGATGGCCGCCTGAGCGGTCCGGTCAGTGTTCCGGGTGCCAAGCAGTGTGAGCCCACTGGTTGCTTCGATGGTCATCGGGCGGTCTCGAGGACGATCGGCCGGTGATCGGAGAGCTGGACATCGAGGGCCTGACAGCGATCGACCGGCAGGGACGGTGAGCAGAAGAATTGATCGAGATAGCGGGAATCGATCAGGTAGTCGTCGAGTGGGCGCTCGGGAACAGACTCACCCGGACAGCGCCGCTCGAGGCCGGTCTCGTCGGCGAATTTCTCGAGTGGCCCAGTACCATCGAAAGTGTTGAAGTCGCCGGTGACGATGACGTCACCGCTGGTCTCGGCGATGAGGTCGGCGAGTTCGGCGAACTGCCGGCGCCGGGTTCGTGCGCCGAGCGAGAGGTGGACCGCAAAGCACGTCGCATCGGGCAGGTCGATCTCGAAGACGAGGCGCTTGCGGCCTGCCGAGAGGTAGTGGGTCCTGATGGGGCGATCCGTCCGTGTCAAGACGGCGTTGCCGAGCTGGCCGAAAAACGGGAGCGAGCCCACGACCCCATCACCGTATTTGTTGGCCATGAGTGGCTCGTAGTCGACGCCCTGATCGTTCAAAGCATCGGTGATGGCGGCGACCTGGCCTTCGGTGGCTGTCCGGTACGAGCCCCGGTCGACCTCAAGCAGTGTCACCACGTCGGGTGTCTCGGTGGTGATGATGTCGACGAGTCGCTCGAGACTCGCTTCTTCCACGGCCGGATCGCCGACGAGTGCGCCGACTGGGGAGGGGAGATACCCACCGAGCATAGTCTCGTACCCGAGGAGATAGCCAGCATTGCAGGAGAGAAGTTTCATGGGGGTACGTATCAGGGAACGTGTCCCTTATCCAGGGACCAATTGCTCAAAAGCATTACTCTCCCGGTCGGCCGGAATTGAACAAGAAGATAATCATCGAGGCACAGTCACGAGTGAATGGGCAACGCCGAGGACCCGGTCTATTACGTCATCAGCGATCTCCACATCGGCGGTGACGAGCAGCTCGAGGAGGTCGAGTTCCTCGACGAGTTGCTCGTCTTTCTGGGCTCACTCGAGGCGACCGAGGAGCCCGCCGAACTGGTAATCAACGGCGACGCCTTCGGGCTCTGGGAGATGACGACGGTCGAGGGCCTCGAGAAGTTCGACCTGCTCGAGGAGCGGTATCCCAGCCTGTTCGAGCAGCTTCGCCGGACTGGCGAGACGGTCCCCATCACGCTGGTGCCGGGCAACCACGACCACGAACTGGCCGCCTACGACGAGTACCGCGAGCGGTTTGCCGACTACAACGTCGAGGTCATCCAGGAGCAGACGCTGACACGACCCATCGGCGACCGCACGATCCACTTCGAGCACGGCCACCGCCAGGATCCGAACAACCGCATCGACGACTGGGGGAATCCGGCGGCCACCCCGCTTGGCTACTACTACAACACGATGATCACGAGCCGGGCTGGCCAGCTCTCCGATCGGGGCCGATACAACTGGCTGAAGGACGTCCAGGCGGTCACGCCGACCGAGCGGCTGCCGGTCTGGCTGTTCTCGAAGTACTTCTACCGCGAGATGAACCCGCTGTTGCGGTACTCGCTCGTTCCCTTCCTCCTGCTGTTCAATATCAGTGCCCTGATCGCGATCCTCACCGGGGTGCATCTGCTGGGTATCTGGCCGATTCCCGTCGACCAGATCCAGGCGCTGTTTGCCCAGCTCGGGATCGCCGGCACGGTGGCCTGGTCGTTCGTCCTGCTCAACGTCACCGTGGCCGGGTTGTTGGTGCTCGTGGGCATTCCGCTGTATTTCATCCGGCGGGACATCCGCAAGACGATCAACCGATTCGGCCTCTTGGAGACGGATCTGACCGTCGATCCCACGACGTCCTACAAGGCAGCCGCCCGCGAGATCTTCACCGGGGAGCCCGAAACGGCGATCTTCTGCTATGGCCACACGCACCGCCCGAAGCTCACGGCCGTCGACGGGGGATTGCTCGTCAACACCGGAACCTGGCTCAAGCGCCTCCATCGTCGCGACGGGATTATCGGTGTCGTCCCCCCGGTATTTGCACCGACCTATCAGCTGGCCGCCGTCCGCATTGCCCGGGAGGGCTCCTCGATTGCGGTATCCTTCGAGCCGGTTGCGAAGCCCAGCCCGGCCAAGGAGGAACTCACCCTCACCGAACGGGTGCTGACCGCCGGGCGTGAACCGGTTCCGGATCTGCCCGAGTCGATGACCCTCGAGCTCGAGGACACCGCCGACTGAGGAACCGGGATGGTGAAATGACCACTGTACCCTCCGGAACTCTTTCACATCCCGTGTCTGTTGGTCCAGGTATGCGACGTCGTACTTTCCTGGCGGGTGCCTCGGCCATGCTGGCCGTCGGCCTCGCCGGCTGTGGCCATCCAGATGTCGTGCTGGATTTCGAGCCGGCCACCGACGAGGCCATTGCGGACAGAGTGTCACAGCGAGTTCAGTCCGGCGACCCGGAACATCGGGTTGTCACGGCCGCCATCGAGAACGGCACCGCGCAGCGCCAGGGCCGCTACGCCCTGTTCGAGCCGAACGAAACCGTCCGGATCGAGATCGTTCTACCGCGTCTCCGAGACCGAGCTCTCGCGGGACGGCGCGGTGACCGTCTACGAGGTCATGCTCGATCTCGACCCGGCAGATACGACACCTGAAATCGGCACGATCGCCTACGATGACCTGCCGGCAGTCGATCGAGATCGCCTCGAGCGGCTGGTCAGTCTGGAGGCCCCACCTGATCAGGATGGCGTCGATGTCGGCGTGGACTACGGCAGTCACGAGGCCGTCGGACCCGACTCGGTGTTCGTGCCCGACCAGCAGTACGACATCCTGGAATACGATGGCCAACAGTATCGGGTGAGCGTTGACTCGCGGACGGCCCCGGAAGGCACCTACGAGTACACGGTGACGACGGTTGCGGGGTCGGTTGGGGCATTCGCAGACGGAATCCGCGACGACGTATCTGTTCGACCCTCTAGGGACTCTCTGAGGGCGGAGCGGGCCGTTGTCGCGGAGGCAATCGACTCGGCGTACTTCGATGACGACGATGCATTCCGGTCGGTGGTCGATCGGATCCGTGAGCACGAGGGACTTACTGTGGACGATTTCTACGGGGACTGGTTGCTCGAGTACGAGGGTACGGCGTATCTGGCGTACGTGCAGTGGTCGACCCCCTGCTTCAAGGGGGACTGTCGAGAACACGACGGCCATGGACGAGTACGTTCGGCCCCACGCCGACCGGGCAGCCCTGGTCACAATCGACGTGCAGCGGGACTTCACCGTGCCTGGCGCCCCCGCCGAGATCGAGGGAACCGCGGAGGCCGTACCACAGATGGCGGAACTGGTGGAGGCCTTCCGGTCGCTCGCGGCCCCGATTGTTCACGTGGTTCGACTCTACCGGCCGGATGGATCGAACGTCGATCGCTGCCGGCGTGAGGACATCGAAGCCGGTGCCGGTATCGTCGAACCCGGCTCTGACGGGGCCGAACTGGTCGATGCCCTCACGACCGAGCGCCTGGATGCTGCCCAGCTCCTCGCCGGTGAGTTCCAGCCCCTTGGCTCGAGCGAGTGGGCGATGTACAAGCCTCGATGGAGTGCGTTTTTCGAGACGGAGCTGGCGGCGTTTCTCGAGGAGCGATCGATCGACACCGTCGTCGTCTGTCGGCTGGTAATTTTCCGAACTGTCCCCGGACCACGATCTACGAGGCCAGCGAGCGCGACTTCCGCATCGTGTGTGTCCCCGATGCGCTGTCTGGCACCTACGAGCGCGGTCTCGAGGAGCTCCGGAACATCGGTGTCGCCACCTGGGATACCGAGGAAACCCTCGAGTGGCTCAAGTCGATGTGACCATCGCCCGATACGTTCGTAGTTATTCACAGTGACTGACGGGGACAGTCGAATTACCGCTGGAGCAAAGGCGGCCCCGCCAACCGCCGTATTGGATCACCGCCCGGATTCCCGGAGGATGAGGGGGCCGATTGCGAGCGTCCGCTTGGCGAGCGTCGCAATACGCAGGATGTAGGACGTGAACAGGAGGAACGGGATCAGCGTGATGGTGAAGGCGATGCCAACGACCCACGTGATGGTCGGTATCGCAAGGACTGTCCCACGGAAGGTGGATTCACCCACGAAGGTGAGCATCCCGCCGGCGATCAGGATCGCTGGGACTGCCGCATAGAGGATAAACTGGGAGAGATTGACGAGTTCCCACTGGAAATACATCGTTTTGATGTGCTCACGACCCGGCCCGAACATCGAGAAGCGCAGTCTGCAGATCCTCGAGTGCCGTCCGCTGGTTCTCGGACAGCGAGGCGTCGAACTCGTCGGTCAATCGCTCGACCTGGAAGATCTTCCAGGAGTAATTGAAATTCAACGCGGCAAAGAGTACGTCGAAGGTGCCGAACTGGGCCCCTTCGAGTTGGTCCTCGACTTCTTTGGCATTTCCGTGGAGACTATCGATGAACGCTGTCACCTCGCGAGCGAACGCATCGTTGTCACCCTCGGCAGCCAACCGGTCGAGTGCTTCGGCTCGCCGTTCGGTCGCTTCGACGAGTTTCAGCAGAAACGCGGACGGATCGGCCGGAACGACGCCGCCGAACAGGTCACTCGAGTAGGTGCGAAAATCCATCGCGTCGGCCATTCGCTTGCGCTGATCGCCGAGCGGACCCGTCTCCTGGGAGAGAACGAGCTGATTGATGGTGACGACCAGTGTCGAGCCCGTGACGACGACGCCGATCATCGTCGAGAACAGCGTTTCGATCGTGTCCGCTGTCCTGAAGTTTGGCTTGTAATGATGGCTCGAGCACTGACACTCCAGAGCTCATGAACGCGACGAAGAACAGTGCAATTGCGAGGATTCCGGTGATGAGCAACCGATTCGTCCGGAGGAGAAGCCAGATTTTGAACCGGCTTTCATCTGCACGGTCCCGCATGGTGTTTGCCGTCTGAATCTCCTCAGGCCTCATTCCCGGTTCCCACCCCCCATGGGCCGCTTCATGATGATGTATTTCGTCCCACCGCTCTCGTAATCGATGGTGGTGGCCACGTCCCACCCTTCAGCACCGAGTTCGTTGAGGCGATCAGTCGGATCGCTGGCCTCTTTCATCGTCTCCTCACGAGGTGGTCGAACGCTTCGATACTCCCATCGTCGCTGGTGGGGCTGACTCACCGGGGCCCCTACACCGTCCACCGGGATAGTACACTGGCGAACACTCAGTCACTGAGGTCGACGCCTGACCATGCGTCTGTGACGGCGGGGTCGAGCGAGATTAACATTCTTCGTATGGATCCCATCCGACAGAGACGTTCCACCAGTGTCGGTCGATCAACTCCCGACTATGGACACGGAGCACGTGTTCCCCGGTTGCGTCGAGGGTGACATCGTATGAGCTGTCCGAATCAGTTCGGTCCAGCAGGACCGCTTCCGTCGGGGCCGATAAACTCCACGGTGGGGGGTTTGGGCGTTACCTCGCGAGGATTCCTGACAGAGAGGGAGATTATGAGGTGCGTTCCAGCTTCGATGTCGATACGCCACGTGGCGCTCGAGGGTCCGATCACCCGGGAGCTCAGCGTCCCGGACAGCCTGACCTGATCATCGACGATTTCCCCCCGGTGGCAGCCGTCCTCGAATTGTTTCGCTGGGTCACCGGTGTACTCACCTCTCAGCTCTCCGCCGTCGTCGCTCGAGGACAGACAGCCAGCGAGACTCCCCATGCTGCCGGCCGCGACACCGGCGACGAATAGGCGTCTCTTCATACTCCACCAGCGTCACGGAACCCCGTCAGTTCACATCGGGGTCTGGGCTGTGTCGATATCCGGCGTTCCATGGTCCTCGAGTCCTCGTTACTTCGTGACATACTTCCTACCCTATCCTCCTCCTCTAAAATACCGGGTATGGGTGTCTTGGGAAGGGCCTCAAGTGAGTATCCCTCGAGTACCTGTATCGTACCCCTGAGGGGCAGTTCTTTTTCGCTCCGGGCCCTGGTGGTAGCCATGCTGGAACTCTACCAGACAGAGGGTTGTTCGTACAGTGCGCGCGTTCGGGAAACCCTGTCCGACCTTGGCGTCTCCTATGTCATCCACAACCCGCGACTCCCGGGTGACGTTGGGGGCGACGTCACGAACGACCAGACCCACGACGAGCTGCTCGCCATCGGTGGCGAGGACCAGATCCCCTTCCTCGTCGACCAGCGCCGCGGGGAGACCCGCTACGAGAGTGAGGATATCGTGGCCTATCTCGAGGACCACTACGCGTGAACCTCACCGGTCGACGACCACCTCGTGAATCTCGAGTTCGTTCGGCGCCTCGAAGATCGCCTCGCTCGAGCGACCGGCGTGGGCCCGGTCGAAGGAGGTCCCCTCCCGCCAGGCCTCGTAGTCCTCGATTGTATCCCACCACGTCATCGTCACGAACCGGTCGCCCTCGATTGGCTCGAGCAGTTGTAACCCGTTGAACCCGGGCTGGTCTGCGATGCCGTGATCCGTCGAGAGCCGGTCGATGAACGTCTCGATGCGATCCGCTGGCACCCGCACGCGATTGGAGACGACGATCATTCTCTCGAGTGGTCACACGGCAGGGCCGAGTGTACACTCCCGGATATGTTCGTCCCTGGGGCGACTCAAGGTACAAATGGCCGAGTCCCGTCAGGCCTGCCCATGGAGGTCACGAATCCGGCCACGGGTGAGCCAATCGGTCAGTTCGAGGTGGACACTACCGCCGAGGTCGAGGCCGCCCTCGCGAGCGCGGCCGACGCCGCTCTCACCGTGGCGGGACCGACCCATTCGCGAGCGGGAAGCGCTGCTCGCGGCGGCCGGGGACGTTCTCCGGGACAACAGCCGCGAGTACGCCGAGACGATCACCCGGGAGATGGGCAAGCCGATCGAGCAGTCCGTCGCCGAGATCGAGAAGTGCGCGTGGGCCTGTGACCACTACGCCGAGCACGCCAGCACGCTACCTCGCGGCTGACCACCACCCGAGTCCTGCCGGGTCGACAGTCAAGACGGTCCACGAGCCGCTCGGGCAGGTCCTGGCCGTCATGCCCTGGAACTTCCCGTTCTGGCAGGTGTTCCGCTTCGCTGCACCGTACCTCACGGCCGGCAACGTCGGCCTGCTCAAACACGCCTCGAACGTCCCCGGCTGTGCCCGGTGCCATCGAGGATGTCTTCCGGGAGGCGGGCTACCCCGACGGCGTCTTTCAGTCGCTACTGATCCCCTCGGATCGCGTCGAGGGCGTCATCGCAGACGATCGCGTCAAGGCGGTCACCCTCACCGGGAGTGGCCCCGCTGGGCGAGCTGTGGCGGCCACGGCCGGCGAGCACGGCAAGAAGACCGTCCTCGAGCTCGGCGGCAGCGACCCCTTCGTCGTGCTGGACGATGCCGACGTGTCGGCGGCCGCCGAGACCGGTGCCTGGGCCCGGGCGCTCAACGGCGGACAGTCCTGCATCGCGGCCAAGCGCTTCATCGTCCACCGGGAGGTCTACGAGCCGTTCCTCGAGGGGGTGCTCGCGGCAGCTCGAGGCACTCACAATTGGTGACCCGATGGACGAGACGACGGATATCGGGCCGCTGGCCAGCGAGGCGGCCGTGGAGACGCTCCACGAGCAGGTCCAGGCGAGCGTCGATGCCGGCGCGACCTGTCGTCACTGGCGGTGAGCCACTGGATCGGACCGGGGGCGCACTACCCGCCGACGGTCCTCACGGACGTGCCCGCTGGCTGTCCGGTCGATACCGAGGAGACCTTCGGGCCGGTGGCGGCCGTCTATGCCGTCGACAGCGAGGCCGAGGCCATCGAGCTGGCCAACGACACGGTGTTCGGCCTGGGCGCGAGCGTCTGGACCGAGGATCGCGAGCGCGGTGAGGCCATTGCCCGGCAGATCGAGGCCGGCTGCGTGTACGTCAACCAGCTCGTGAAATCGGATCCGCGTGTGCCGTTTGGGGGTATCGGCGAGTCGGGGTACGGTCGCGAGCTCGGCGAGCCTGGTATCAGGGAGTTCGTTAACCGAAAGACGGTCTGGGTGGAGCTGACGCTTGGCCGGGCAGACCAGGAACGTCAGCGTTATTTCCGACCCGCAGATTCGCCAATTTTCACGAACGTTTTTCACCGATTGGGCACCACCCATGATCGACGTCAGCAGCCAGCATCCGCTGATCCGCCGACAGGGGACTTCAGCCTCTCAACCGTCGAACTCGATGACGACGAGTACGAGGTCAAACAGTCGTTCATCCGGAACAAGTACGTCATCCGCGACAGCACCGGCGAGGTCGTCCTGCGCGGGAAGCAGAAGATGTTCAAGATGAAGAGGAGTTCCCGTTCGTCACCGACGACGACGAGGACGCCTTCACGGTCAAGGCCGGCGGTATCATGGACATCGCAGGGAACTACACGATCAAGGACGGGGAGACCGAAGAGGAGGTCGTCCTCCTCGACGAGGACTTCTCGCTGTTCGTCGAGAACTGGACGATTCGTGACCCCGATACGGAAGAAGCGCTGGCGACGATCCAGTCGAAGAACAAACTCCTCTCGGCACTCCGCCACCTCAGCTCGATTGCCAATCTCGTCCCGAACAAGTACGAGATATTCGATCCCGATGGCAACCACGTCGGTGACATCGAGGGCCAGTTCTCGCTTCGGGACACCTACACGGTGAGCATCGACGACGCCGACACCGTCCCGAAGGAGGCGGTAGTCGCCGACCGCGTGCATTCTCGACGCCCTCGAGAACAAGTGACCCTGACATGGCTCGTCTCGTCTCCCAGCGGTGTGCCCCGAAAGGAGTCTAACCGACGAAGCCGGTGAAACCCTCGTCAATCAATGAACGCCGGTCACGTCTACGAAGTACAGGCCCGGGCCACGGACGTACTCTTCCTCCCACCGGTCGAACTCGAGACTGATACTCTCGACGGCGTACGTGATGAAATCGATCAGCTCCGCGACCGTCGTATATTCCACCCGTAATGGATCCCGACTCAGTCACGGTCCTCACTCTCCGTTCCGTCTTGCTCCATCGCATTCGGGGAGCCACGCACACGTTCCCGGAGTTTGTCCAGCGAGACCTGGAGCCGCGATCTGACGTCAAGCGACCGTTTGGTCATGATGACGGTCGTCGGCGCGCGCTCTGCGACGGTCTCCGGAATCGTTCCGAACACGAACTTCTGGATCACCCCCTCCCTCGTCGCACCGAGGATCGTGAGGTCGTGGTCCCCACTCTCCTCGACGAGCGCACTGACCACGTCGTCGCTCTCCAGGAGCCTCGTCTCGACCGTGACGTCGTCGAGTGCCGCCGTTCGGTCGGCGAGCATCGACTCCCCCTGCTGACGATTCTCATCCGATGCAGCCGGATCGATGACGTACACGGCGTGGACGGTCGCGCCGGTGTGTCTGGCGATTGCACCGGCCGTCTCGACGGCGAGTTCCGCGTGTGGCCCCCCGGCGACCGGCACCAGAATCGAGTCCACCACTCCGTCAGCGTCCATCCCGATCTTCTCGACGAAGACGTCGCAGTCGGCCTCCTGGACCACGCGATCGACGTTCGTCCCGAGGACGACATCCCGTCGCTTCGCCCGGCGGCCTTTCCACCCGACGATGACCGCATCGCTGTCGTGCTGGGTGATCGTATTCAGGATGGCGTCGGCAGCGTTGTGGCCGATCCGGATCGTCCCGCTGACCGGGATGTCACGCTCCTCGGCAAGCTCCATCGCCCGATCCAGAATCTCGCGTTTCTCGTCGGTCTGTTCGCGACCCCGTGAGAGCGGCGTCTGGTCGGGCACGGTGACGACGCTCATGACCAGGATCTCGCCGTCGTTGTCCTCGGCGAGCGTCATCGCCGTCCGCATCAACTGGCGGCTGTTTCGTGGGTTCGCTATCGGGACGACGACCTGGTAGTCCTCACCCGACGACCGGTACTCCGCGACGGCGGTCGGCGTCTCCTCTTCGAGTTCCTCGATCGGCGGTGTCCGGCTCTTCCAGGCGAACCAGACGACGACGCCGAGCGCTTCCACGCCGAGGCCGATCAGCAACGCCGTGACCCCGACGTTGACGAGGAGTGCGAGGTTCGCCAGCACCGCAATCGCCGGGACGATCGGGACGAAGGGCACGCGGAAGCCACGGTCGACGTCGGGGTACTTGCGGCGGGACTGGATCAGCGCGACGTTGACGACGCTCAGCCCGGTCAGCAACAGGAAGTTGGCGAACTGGGCGAGCCCTTCGATCCCGAGATGGAGACCGAACAGCGGTTCGCTCCCGGCGGCTTCGCCGAAGATTACCGCGAACACGACGATGTACGTGAGTATGACCCCACCCGTGAGGAGAACGGCCTTGTAGGGCGTGTTGAAGTCCGGATGCACGTCTTCGAATCCGCGCGGCAGGTGGTTCCGGCGGGCCATGGCGAGTTTGACCCGCGAGCCCGCCATGATGGTCGCGTTCGCCGCCGAGAGCATCGAGACCAGCGCACCGACGATGATGACGTAGAACCCGAGCGGCCCGAGGTAGTACTGCGCGGCGTAGCCCATCGACACCTCGCCGTTTTCGGCGACGAACTCCGCGGGCGCCAATCCACCGAGCTGGACGTTGTCCGTGAGGAAGTCGAGGAAGGCGGGATCGTTGACCGCGAGGACGATGACGAGGACGACCAGCGCGTAGATGACGGTCACGATCCCCATGCTGAGGTAGATCGCCCGGGGAATCGTCGTCCCGGGCTCTTTGATCTCCTCGGCGTTGGTCGTGATCGCGGAGAAGCCGAAGAACGTGATGAACACGAGCGCGCTGGTCAGCCCGATCTGGGTGACGTCGTCGATGTTTTCGGCGACCGACGTCATGATGACGCTCGGACTCGAACGTCTGGAGGCCGCCGTACAGGAAGAGGATGAGGAGGACGACTTTCAGCCCGGTCACGGCGATCTGGAACTGGTTGGACTCCTCGGTTCCTTTCATGTTGAGGACGACGAGGAGTGCGAGGATGACGAGGCCGGGAATCCAGAACGGGAGCGCTCGCGGTATCGACAGCACCGGGTAGATGAACCGGGAGAACCACTCGGAGAAACTGGCGAGGTAGAACGCGGCACTGGCGGGATACCCGAGGATCATCGTCCAGCCCATGATGTAGGTGAGGTCGCTGTCGAAGGTGTTGGCGACGTACATGTACCCGCCGCCGCTCTCCTGATAGATCGAGGAAAACTCCGCATACGAGGCAGCCGTGAACCCGGCGACGACGGCCGCAAGGAGGAACGAGCCGATGGCGACCGCACCGACGTTGCTCACAGCCAGCCCGGACAGGACGAAAATCCCGGCGGCGATCATCGTCCCGACGCCGATCGCCAGCGCGCCGAGCAGTCCGATTTCGGGGTTGAGTTCTTCGGTTACCTGTGACCCTTCCCTGTGCGTGGAGGATGGCGGGTCATCTGCCATTGGCGGTCATGTGTCTGCCGACTATATATAAGTAAACAACACCGAAAGCGTGGCAAGCCACGCACGCTTCTGCGTCCAAATTACAGTACGTCTATCAATGGCAGTTGGTATCGTCATGCGAGTGGTCCTCGCCGACGTCGCAGTTTTCGAACTGTCACGGCATTTAGTGCGAGTTCAGCGGCAGTGAGTATGCCTGCCTTCAGCGTGTTCATATCCACACATAGCACCCGGAGTATTACATGGGATTTTCGTACCACCACCGTACAATTTGTTCCAGGTATGGGGGCGACAATACGGCTGGAGTCGAACCTGAGAAGGGATGCCTCCCATTGGCTGTCCGCAATCCACGTCTCCGTTCCAGATGTATCGGGGACCGCAACCGACCGCTTTCTTACCGATTTCGACTGACCGGAAACGCCACGCGGTCGGGGTTCTCGTTCATTCGGTCGAGAATCCGCTCGTAGAGCTCGTTGCGGACCCGTTGTCCCCGGCGGGGATGGACCAGATAGCGGAGTCGGAGTTCGACCCAGGACTCCCGTTGGGCCACGTTGACCGATGGTTTGTCGCTAATCTCGAGTTCGACGGGTGTCTCGGCCAGTTGCTCGCGGTAGCGCTCGATCGCCCGTTTCATCTCCGCACCCAGGTAGTCGGTCGCCTCGTCGACCATCAGCTGCCGTGCGAACGCCAGGTCGGTCTCGTAGGCGACCTGAACGGCTAGTTCGTTCCAAACATGTGGAAGGTCACGGTAGGTGTAATTCGAGACGTGCGAGGAGAGGACAACGGAGTTCGGCAGTGTGACCTGAAGTAGTGACGCACGCCTCGTCCTTCAGGGCGGGGTCGAGCAATAGGCTGAGCCCGACAGCCCGCCGACAATACCGAAATCGGGGTTCTCAGAGACGCCTGTCTCGCGCTGCGTATGAACGCTTCCGCTGGGTCGTCCTGGTCGAGCATTTATATAGGATACAGCGGCCAGACAGGTCGAGCGGTGGTCTGGATGAGGCGCGTCAACTCGTTCACCGTCGTCCCACGGTCAGCACCGGACGAAGAGTTGCTTCGCCGACTGCTGGACGCCTCCGCCTCATTATGGAACCAGCTCAACTACGAACGCCGCCAGAATTTCACGGATCCAGCGACCGACCGGTCAGTGTGGGAGACCGAGGACTACCGAAAGCAGTACGTCGGTGTTCTCGGGTCGGCCACCGCCCAGCAGGTAATTCGAAAGAACGATTCGGCGTGGAAGTCGTTCTTCGCACTCGCTGAGGCGGGAGAAGACAACGGTCTGCCGGGCTACTGGGGGAATGAGGAGGATGGGCGCGAGTTGCGGACCTACATCCGCAACGACCAGTACACGCTCCGCTGGAGCGACCGATCGACCATCGAACTCACGGTCGGGAGCGACCTCAAGGACGAGTATGACATGGGCACCCGCGAGCGGCTCACGCTCGAGGTTCGTGGGAGGCCAAAGTGGTCGGGAGATCAGGGTCGGTTGGAAATCTACGACGACGAGGTGAGCGACCAGTACCGGGCCATTCAACCTGTCACCGTCGACGATTCTCGACAGGACACACCACTAGCCGACGAATCGGCTGCTCTGGACATTGGCGCAAACAATCTCGTCGCCTGTACGACCACGACCGGCCGGCAGTATCTGTACGAGGGACGAGCCCTCTTCAAGCGATTCCGCGAAACCACTCAGCACATTGCGGACCTGCAGTCGAAGCTGAAGCGGGAGGAGGGACGGTACATGTCAAAACGAATTCGCCGGTTGTACCGCCGCCGGACGCGCCGGCGAGACCACGCGATGGACGCGCTCGCTCGCGACCTCTTCGAACGCCTGTACGCCCAGGGCGTTGCAACCGTCTACGTGGGCGATCTCACCGACGTCCTCGAAACACACTGGTCGGTGACGGCAAACGCGAAGACGCACAGCTTCTGGGCGTTTCGTGCGTTTATCGACCGACTGGCGTGTACCGCCGAGGAGTTCGGAATCACCGTCGAGGTGCGCACCGAAGCGTGGACGAGTCAGATGTGTCCCCCGTGTGAGTCGACGGAGACGACCACACGACACCGCGACACACTCACCTGTCCGTGTGGCTTCGAGGGCCATGCGGATCTCACCGCGTCGGAGACGTTCCTCCGACGTCACGCCGAGGACGTATTACGGCCGATGGCACGGCCCGTATGCCTCACGTGGGACGACCACCGATGGTCGGCGTCACCACGCGCTCACCGTCCCAGCGAGGTGCATACATACCCGCAAGTTACCGCCGAGGGATCGGCGTAGCCGACCCTATGGTGGAATCCTTGCCCTTCAGGGCGGGGAGGATGTCAATCGAGTGGCAGGAAGGCACTCGAGACGAACAGCAGCGGGAACTGCAGCAGGTTCGCACCGATGATGGTCGATTCCTGGTCTTTCGTGATGACGGCGATGGTGTTCGAGAGGGCGATGAACCAGAGGGCAAAGAGGATGCCAACGGCCGCGATGCCGAGCGCGCCGATGATCCCCGTCTCGATTGAGGCCCCGAGGAGGACACCGAGCCCGAGGATGATGCCGATCTGGATGACGACCCGGACCATCTCGGCGGCGGTCTTGCCCAGGAAGACGCCGAGCGGTTCATCGGGGTGGCGAGGATCTTCTCGAACATCCCGTTCTCGATGTCGTTGACCAGCCCGATGCCCGACGTCGCCGCCGCGGCGAAGGCAACCTGGATGGCAATGGCGGGCACCAGGTAGGTCTCGTAGGTGATGTCGAGCCCGCCGCGCTGGCGGATTGCCCCCGACGCGACGTTGCCGAAGACCTCCGTGAACAACACGAGGAAGATGATCGGCTGAACCAGCGAGACGACGAGGATGAACGGGTTGCGGACCGCCTTGAGGTTCCACCGTTTGAAGTTCACCCAGACGTCCCCGGCATAGGAGTTGCTCGAGCGCGTCGGTGGGGGACTCATGTGTCCCCTCCGGAGTCCTGGCCGCTGTCATCTGTTATGGCCAGGAAGACGTCGTCGAGCGTGGGCGCCCTGACATTGAAGCCCGTGACCGTGATCCCAGCATCACGCAGGGCCACGAGCAGGTCAGTGCCCCGCTCCCTGGCATTGGCAGCAGTGATGCTGATGCCATCGTCGGCGCATCCGACGGTCGCATCCGGGTCGAAGATGTCGGCGCCCTCGGCGATCCTGGCTGCCTGCTCGTGGGCCTGGCTGTCAAGATTGACGTCCAGTATCTCGCCCCCGACACGGTGTTTGAGGGCCTCGGGACTGCCCGATTCGACGATCGCTCCGTCCTTGATAACGGCCAGTCGATCACAGAGCTGGTCGGCCTCCTCGAGGTACTGGGTCGTCAGGAAGATGGTGGTGCCGTTGTCGTTGATGTCCCTGAAGTACTCCCAGAGGCGATTGCGGGCGTTGGGGTCCAGCCCGGTGGTCGGCTCGTCGAGAAACACCAGTGGCGGGTCGTGGACGAGCGCGGTCGCGACGTCCAGTCGCTTTTTCATCCCCCCGGAGAACTCATCGGAGCGCTTGTCCGCGACGGCCTCGAGGTCGACCAGATCGAGGAGCGAGTCGATGCGGTCGCTTCGTTGGTTGCGGGGGACGCCGTAGGCCTCGCAGGCGAATCGAATATTTTCCCTGGCGGTGAGTTCCTCGTCGACACTGATCTCCTGGGCCATGTAACCGATCGTCGAGCGGATCGTGGCCGGGGAGTCCCTGACGTCGAGGCCGTTGACGCGGACGGTGCCTGCCGTGGGAGAGAGCAACGTCGCCAGGACCTTGATCGTCGTCGTCTTGCCGGCGCCGTTCGGCCCCAGAAAGCCGAAGAACTCACCGGTGGGGATCTCGAGGGAGACGCCGCTGACGGCCTGGGTGCCGTCGCTGTAGGTGACCTGGAGATCCTGAATTTCGATTGCATAGTCCTGGCTGGTGGATTGGTCGGCCAGTTGGGTCATCGGCGGGGTCACTGGGTTGCTCGAGAGCCAAGGACAAAAGACTGGCCGGACCCGAATAGGCTAGTGGTAGCATACGAGCACTCACTCGGTGCCGACTCACCTGGCAGATCTCGAGCGTCTCCAACACACTCACTTTCCTGACATATAACTAGAGAACACTTAAACCGGCAACCAGTCAGTATTGATAAAGGAACGCGACCCAGGTTGTGGGAGGACACGAGGTAGCTTGTGCCGCTGTTGTAATCTGGACGCGATGATATCGTGAGACATGACGCTATAATCCGGCGGTACAGGCACAGTCGACGAACACTCAGTCCGGTTTACCGGCGATGGGGAGACCATGGTGAATTAGGTGACGGCGCATGATCCGCCAGTCGCGGAGGACCGTGCGCCTGTGCTTGTTCGTTCTCGTGGTTGCCCTAGTAGGCGCGGTCCTGGTTGGGACGGCCGCGGCAACCGACAGCGCACCAGTGTGTGGAGGGATTGGCTACGAGACGAACAGTTCGGGCTTCTATGAAGTGACGAACGTCAGCCAGTTGCAGTGTATCGGGGACAATGGGTTGGACGCCGACTATGTTTTCACTGGGGATATCAATGCCAGCGGATCCGTGGACTGGAACGGCGGAGATGGGTTTACTCCGATTGGCGATATTATCTACGCGTTCACTGGCACCGTCTGATGGGCAGGGCCACATCATCTCGAATCTCTCGATCAACCGCAGTAGTGACTACGTCGGTTTGTTCGGGGTGATTGGCGGAACCGCAGTCATCGAGAACGTCGGCTTGGTCGACGCCACCATCACCGCCACAAACTACGTGGGAGGTCTCGTCGGCTACAGCGAAGGCAGCGTGCGTGAGTCGTACGTGAACGCGTCTGTCTCCGGTGGCAACGATTGGGTTGGTGGCCTTGTCGGGTACAACGGCGGTAGCATCAGCGAGTCGTACACGATGGGCGACGTCACTGGCGATGATATCGTCGGCGGCCTCGCCGGCAAGAACAATGGCCCCGTCAGCGAATCGTACGCGGCTGGTTCCGTCTCCGGCACTTCCTTAGTGGGCGGCCTCATCGGGGACACCGAATTCGGCAACGTCAACGGGGATACTGGAACGAAGAGACGACCGGGCAACCCTCGTCGTCCGGGGGTACTGGTCTCACGACCAGCGAGATGACCGGACTGGCCGCCGTCGAGAATATGGCTGCGCTGGCTTTTACCGACTTCTGGCACGCCACCGACTCGTATCCCGCTCTCTCCTGGCAGGATACCGACCCTCTCTTCGAGGTGACTATCGAGTCGACGAACACGCCGGTCACCGAGGAGGAGACGCTGACGGTCACTGCCAATGTTACCAACTGGGGAGCTGACGGTTCCCAACTAGTGACACTCACTGACACCGATTTTGCCGATACACAACGAGACTCCACGGCGCTTTCGCTCACCAGCGGGGAGTTCAACGACTCGATTCTATTGGAGTGGGACACCCAGCGTAGGGGACGCTGGCGAGGGCAACGTGACCGTTGCGAGTGACAACGACACCGCCCTCGAGACTGTTACGGTCGATGAGAATCCCTACGCCCGCGGGGATGGCACCGCGAGTACTCCCTACGAAATCGAGACCTGGGAGCACCTCGACAAGGTCCGAGAGAATCTTGACGCAAACTTCACGCTGGTAACCGATCGAACGAGACGACCGCTGGCTACGAGAACGTGTCCAACGACACCGCCAACGGGGGGAACGGTTTCGACCCACTTCGCACCTTCACGGGCACGTTCAACGGGAGTGGCCATACGATATCGAATCTCACCAGCAACCGGAGCGGTGAGTTCAACGTCAGTCTGTTCGGGGCGACTGGTGGAGACGCGACCATCGAGAATGTCGGCTTGGTCGACGCCGATATCACTGGATACGGTACCGTGGGGGGCCTCGTCGGCTCCAACGGAGGCACAGTCACCGATTCCTACGCGACCGGCTCCGTGTCGGGTGGGTATCGAGTCGGCGGACTCGTCGCCTACAACGATGGTATAGTCACGGATTCGTATGCGACAGCCACTGTCACCGGGACCGAAGAAGTGGGTGGTCTCATCGGAAACAACGGTGGCACCGTCAGCGAGACGTACGCCACTGGCAACGCCACGGCCACCCTTTCCGGCGGAAACGATTACGTTGGTGGCCTCGTCGGGTACAACACTGCCAGCGTCAACGATTCGTATGCGACCGGTGCCGTCTCCGGATCGTTCTATGCGGGTGGCCTCGTTGGGTACAGCCCCAGCGGAAGCGTTACCGACGGCTACTGGAACAACGAGACATCGGGGCAATCCTCGTCGTACGGGGGGACTGGTCTCACGACCAGCGAGATGACCGGATTGGCCGCTGTCGGGAACATGTCTGGGCTGGCCTTTACCGACTCCTGGCACGTCACAGACTCGTATCCTGCACTAACCTGGCAGAACGACGATCCCTTCTATGTCGTCGAAATCACTGACACCAACTCACCAATCTCGGAGAACACCGCCCTCAACGTGACGACGAATGTCACCAATTGGGGTGCAAACGACAGTACCCAGACCATCGAACTGCGCGACACTGGCTTCGGAGATGACTTACAGGACACCGAGGATGTCGGACTTGACAGCGGCGATTCCGTCGAGTTCACACTGCAGTGGGATACTGCTGTCGGCACCACCCGGCAACGGTACCGTGACCGTCACAAGTGATGATGATCAGGCTCTCCAAAACATCACCATCGAATCTGCCCCTGCCGATACAATCAACGCCGACGTGACTGTCGACGATTCGGTGGCAGACGGAAACGATGAAGTCGAATTCACGGTCACGCTCAAAAACGAGTTCGACAACCCCGTCGAGGGCGCGACCGTTACGGTTGATGATGCCGAGAATGTCGACGCGCTTGGGGGTATCGAGAGCGGTGACGAGAACCAAACAGACGCCTACGGAAGGGCCACGTTCACGGCCAATTCGACCACAAGCGGCAATTTCACTGTTCAGTTCAGTGAGACGAACGCTGGCAACGACACCGCCACTGTCACCTTCGAGGCGGGTGATGCGGACGCCGTATTCGTCGACACGGGTGTTGCAACTGCCGTGGCTGATGGGAACGATACACTGGAATTCACGGTCACTGTCGAGGATGCAAACGGCAACCCCGTCCCCGGTGTTCGGGTGCTCACGACCGACGCTGGGACCGGCATCGACTACAATGGTGACGACAACCAGACGACCAACGGGACCGGCCAATTGACTGTCACTGCTACCTCGACTGTTGCTCAGGAGAATATCACTTTCACCCTTGAGGAGCAGGATCGACGATAACGGTGTGGCCACCAACGGAACGTTCGTGGCTGGGCCACCGGCCGATATCGATGCCACCGTGACAGCGGACAACGCGGTTGCAAACGGGACTGACGAGGTCGAGGTCACTGTGACTGTCGAGGACGCTACCGGGAACCCCGTCGAGAACGCTACCGTCACGGTCGACAATGCGGGAGATGTCGCTGCGCTGGACGGGATTGGCGCAGGTGACGACGAGCAAACGACCGTAGACGGGCACGCAATCTTCACCGCCACGTCGACCACCAGCGGCAATTTCACCGTCCAGTTCAGTGAACCAGACGCTGGCAACGATACTGCCACTGTCTCCTTCGAGGCCGGTCAGCCAAGCGATATCAATGCCACTGTGACAGCGGACAACGCCGTTGCAAACGGGACTGACGAGGTCGAGATCACTGTGACTGTCGAGGACGCTACCGGGAACCCCGTCGAGAACGCTACCGTCACGGTCGACAATACGGGAGATGTCGCTGTGCTGGACGGGATTGCCGCAGGTGACGTCGAGCAAACGACCGAAGACGGGCACGCAATCTTCACCGCCACGTCGACCACCAGCGGCAATTACACTGTCCAGTTCAGTGAACCTGACGCTGGCAACGATACTGCCACCGTGTCCTTCGAGGCCGGGGAGCCAGACTCCATTGTGGTTCGTCGGTCTGGCCGGGCTGGCACCGATGGATCCCGCCACCCCCTGGTTCGACCTGGTCAGCTGGGACCTCGAATCGACTGAGGTCGAACTCGGCGACAATCTCCCTCACCGTGACAGTGGAGAACCGAGGAAGTGCAGACGGCGAGTACCCGGCACAACTAACGGCCAACGGGGATGCGGTCGTGAGCGACACACTGCCGATCGCTGCAGGAGATTCGAGCACTCTCACCCTCGGCTTTACACCCGATGAAGCTGGCGAGTACGAGCTTGTGGTAGGCGATGTTGATCTCGGAACGGTCATCGTTAGCGAGGACACCATCTCCCAAGGTGGCGATGGTGAGGAAACAGATGAGCCCGAGGCGCAGGCAGCCGATGAACCGGAATCGGGTGAGACAGATACACCTGGTTCTGGAACCCTCCAGGTTGTCGGACTCGTGATCCTCTTGACCGCAATTGCAGGTGGAGCGGTCGTACTACGAACTATTCGGCGTAGATGAATTGCGGTGCCGTTTCGATCAACCCCACCCAGCCGGGGAATCCGAGGAGACGGGCCGTTGAAACCCTTGAATAGCGATAAGTTTCAGCAGGTGTCCTAAATACAGGGCGCATATCGCTCACGGTAACCATTTTCCAGATCCTCACCTACCGATTCTTTCCAGCGAACAGAATCAAGTAGACTGACACGAATATCGTAGTCGTGACGCAGTTCGGTGACTGGTCGCGACGACGTGTCCTCCAGGCGGCCAGCCTCGCCGGTCTGACGATCGGTGCCGTTGAGACAGGCGTCGCTGCCACGGAGGAAACCACTGCGGATGCCATCAAGTGGGACAACACCGCGGTCGGCGCCACCTGGTCGTCGCCCACTGTCGTGGACGGGACGGTCTATATCGGCACTGGTGATACGGGGTTAGTCGCACTCGACGCGGAAACTGGCGACCGGCACTGGCAGCGAGACATGCCAGCGTTCGGGTACAGTTCACCGTGTGTCGTGGACGGTGTGTGCTACGCCAAGCCATGGCAAGGGGAGACGGTCTACGCGCTGGATGCGGCGACGGGGGACCAGCTCTGGGCGCTAAACTCCCTCGGGACAGATCTCCCAGGGACCTCCCACTGTTCACCGACGGTCTTGGGCGACACCTGTTACGTCGGAGCCGGTGATACGATGTATGCCGTCGATATCTTCACCGGTGACATACGGTGGGAGCATACGACGCCCGAAGGTGACGTTAACATTGACCCCATCTACGATGGTGGTGTTGCGGTCATCCAGGAGGCCTGTTATGTGACAAACCGTCGGGGAATCTGGTCATTCGACGTTGAGACTGGAGAGAAGCGATGGGGCTCAGGACGAATCAGATTTAAAAATTTCGAACATCGATACGGTGATATTACCATTCCCCAGTTCCCCTCATCACCGGTCGTCGTAGACGGAACTGTCTACATAACTGGAAATATAATAGGAGCGCTTGATGCGGATTCTGGTGAATTTTTATGGACATATTCTAGTGACTATTTAGTTGATCACTGGACAACCCCGACTATCGTCGATGATGTACTCTTCGTGATTGGGTGGCGGCCTGATGTTGATATATTACCCACCTCGGGCAAAGAGACCGAGTTAGTCCGAGAAGTCGCCGCCCTGGATATCTCAGGTGAGTCTCCGTCACCGATCTGGCACGAAGCTATCGGTGGAACCCCGGCCCTCTCCTCACCGACTGCCGTTGGGAACCAGTTTTTCGCCACCTCTCTCTCCATCGACGACCCGCCAAGTAATCTGTACAACCGCCAACAAAATGCGTTCGCCGAGCGGTTCACGCCGGACGACCAATCAGTGACACCGATCGCCACCGATCGAGCCTCCGGGTCTTCACCGACGGTCGTGGATGGGACGTGTTACGTGGGCTATCGCAACGGTGTCGTCGCGATCGACGCAGGCGGCTCTGGCTCCAGCAACGGTGCACGGGTCACCCAGGGAGTGTTGGGTCACCACCACGTCTGGGCCAATCGAGCGAGCATCGACATTGATCAGCTCGATCTGCGGGTGGATGCGTCCACACTTGCCCGCAACGAGACGACAAATGCGACCGTCGAAGCGACACTTGCAGACGGGCGTACTGTCGACGTGACCGACCGGGCAACACTCGCTAGCGATAACTCGACGATCATCGCTGTGGCTGGGCGCGGCCCTCTCGTGGGTGGGATGCCAGGAACCACCGCTGTCCGAGCGAGGTTCGCGAACGAGACGGCGGCCACTCGAATGAGTGTGAGTGAATCCACAACCGGTGACTCGATCCCCGCCATCGGGGCGGTGGGAACGGCAGCCGCGATCGGTGCCGGTGCCTATGCGTATTCACAGATCGACACAGACGATTGACCGGGAGGGTTGCTGAGTATATGCTCTCTATCCAGCACGCCGATCTTGTAAGTTACCACTCATATCACGACGATCCGACTTCAGAGTCGGTCTCTCGATAGAGATCCCGTCGGTCCCAGATCCATTCTACCAGTTTGCTGGGGGACGACAGCCCATGACGCTTGCCGACCTCATACGCTGATGGACTCTGGTCACTCTCCGGGGTGATGCCGGCGGCTTCGTCGAACGCGTCGAGAATTGAGAGGCCGGTCTCGAAGTTCTCGTCTGGGACAAATTCCGTGGCAATGTCCTCGTTGTCACGCTGCTTGTCGGTCGTCAGCCCGAATGGCGGCCGGCCAATCGGCTCCTCACGGCGTTGCTTCTCGGCCAGTCCCTGTCTAATGCGCGAGGATATCTGGACGATTTCCTGTTGATTGAACGCCTGCTGGAGGATGAACAGCAATCCATCGTTCATCGCCTGGACCACGTCGTCGCCATCGAGGATCTCGGTGGTCCGCATCGATGGGAGCGAGCGTCGATCCCGTGTCCATGGCTCGATCGGAGAGAGCAACGTGGTCAGGACCTTGATCGTCGTCTTGCCGGCGCCGTTCGGCCTCAGAAAGCCGAAGAACTCACCCGTGGATCTCGAGGGAGATCCCGGTGACGGCCTGGGTGCCGTCGCTGTAGGTGACCTGCAGGTTGTCGGTTTTGATTGCGTAGTCCCTGGTGGATTGGTCGGCCAGTTGGGCCATCGGCTAGGTCAGTGGGTTGCTCGAGAGCCAGGGGCTAAAGACTGGTCGATGGGTTTCAGGGTGTGGCCTCGAGGAATGGGTCCTCGGGATATCCAGGCTGACAGGCTGATCGACGGTAACCAGGTCAGGGTGGTACAGGCCATTCAGAGCCGACGACGTGCTTGGGTTCCGATGCGGGGCCTCACTCGTCCGTCGGTATTGCCCCGAGTTGTTCGAGGAGACCGAGCTCGTCACTCTGGGTCCAGGTCTCGATCAGCTGGCCGTTCTCGAAGCGGTTGATCTCGATTCCGTGCATCTCGACGTGCGTGCCGGTGGGCTCGATCCCCTCCATCGGTCCCTCGTGAGTCCCAGTCATGGTCCACCGCAGCGCGACCCTGTCGTCGGCTGCGATCATGTCCTCGATGGTGAACGCCATGTCCGGGAAGATCGCCCGCGTCTGCGCCACGAGTTCGGTGTACAGGTTGGGCCCCTGGTGCTCCTCGGCGAGTGCCCGGTCGTGGATGTGGTACTGCTCGTGGACGTACTCGGATGCAATCTCTGGGTTCGCGCCGTTCCACACGTCCTCGTAGAGCCGGGTCAGGATGGTCTGATTCGAGGGCATTGGTCGCTCGTTGGTTTTGTGGCCACCCTCGTAGCCGTTGTGAACCACTCGAACGGTGAGTGAGTCGGCGTATGTCGGGTAGGAGACTCAAACGCGTCGGAGGTGGGTGGCGATACAATTTACTCGAGTGGGACCGTTTGATGAGCTGGTACGATATTTTCGCAGCAGCGGTGTCGCTGGTGACTTCGGTGAGTTGATCAATATTCCAGCTTCACTTCCACTGCGGTTGGCGGGACTTTTTCTATGGCTGTACTTTATTAACAAATAACGGAACCAGTTGGCCTCGCCATCCATGAATCATCACTCTACTCGTCATGGAAGGAGTACTGGCCAAGTAGCGGAGAAGGGTAGCTTCAAGTTGATTCCGTTCGGGTCCAATAAACAAGGTTTAGTATGAGTATAGAAAATCTAGAAGTTTCGAAAACTGGACATGAGGAAGGTGAGTCCGTATTCGAAAGCCGGTCGCTTGAGGAAATCTATACTCAGATACAAAACACGTACTTAGCCGATGATCCGCCCTGGGTCATCGGTTATAGTGGCGGGAAGGATTCCACCACTGCCCTTCAGCTCATTTGGTATGCTATGGAGGATCTTCCAAATGAAGATCTAGATAAACCAATTTATGTTATTTCAAGTGATACTTTGGTGGAAACTCCCAAAATCGTTGACCATATCATCTCAACCCTCGAGAACATCAATGAGTTCTCCGAGAAGAAGGATCTACCGTTCACTGCCCATAAGGTGACGCCCAGAGTCGACGATTCGTTTTGGGTCAATCTGATTGGTCGCGGTTATCCTGCCCCGAATCAAAATTTCAGATGGTGTACCGAGCGCCTAAAAATCGATCCAGCAGACCGGTTCATTGAAGATCAGGTTTCTGAACATGGTGAGGTCATTGTGATATTAGGGGCACGAAAGGCTGAATCGGCTACCCGTGAGCAAGTAATGGATATGCATAGTATCGAGGGGAGTGTGCTTTCTCACCACAAAAAGTTCGCTAACGCCTTCGTCTATACCCCCATTGAAGACTGGACCGTCGATGACGTTTGGACCTACCTCATCCAAGCCGTTGAGAACCCATGGGGAAAGAACAACCGCGACCTTGCTGCACTCTATCAGGAAGCTGACGACGAGTGCCCAATGGTCATCGATACGAAGACACCTTCTTGCGGGAACAGCCGATTCGGCTGCTGGACCTGCACCGTCGTCTCCGAGGATAAGGCTATGCAAAACATGATTGATGAGGGGGAGGATTGGATGGAACCACTGCTAGAGTTCCGTGACTTCCTCAAGGATACACAGGACCCTGGAGAAAAAGCCGACCTTCCGTATGGTGAAAGGGCGTCAACACGGCTACGTCAAAGAGAAAACTAACGGTGCCAACGGTATCATTCCCCGGGCCCACAAGTTCGAGTTCTGCAAAGACCTGCTTCGCAAGCTCTTGAAAACCCAGAAAAAGGTCAACGAGAACATCCCTGATGACGAAGAGGACATGGAGCTAATCCAGGAGGAAGAGCTCCGAGAGATTCGTCGTCTCTGGCGAGAAGAACGAGCTGACTGGGCGGACTCCGTTCCAAAGATCTACAACGAGATTATGGACAAAGACCTGGACTGGGTCACCGACGACCTCGGATCCTTCGGGGAATTTGAAGCGGAAATCCTCAATGAGGTCTGTGAGAACTACGATGTCCCTGCTGAACTCATCAAACGCCTGCTCGACACTGAGTTCCAGCACTATGGCATGAAGCGCCGCGCCTCCATCTACAGCCAGATAGACAAAGTCATGAAAGAGGACTGGCGGGACATCGAGGAAATCGTCGCAGAGTTCGAGGGCGAAGATCGCATAGATGCGTGGAAGTACGACGGCATAGGAGGTACTTGAGGCTGTTCTATGAGGATCAACAAGCTGGTGATTACAGACTTCGGACCGTATAGAGGACGCAATGAGATAGACCTCACGTCGAACGACGACTTACCAATTGTACTGTTCGGCGGGAAGAACGGGGCAGGGAAAACCACCCTGTTTGACGCCATAGGTTTTTGTCTCCACGGGAAATCCTCGATCGGCCGACGAACCGCTAGGAAAGACTACGAGCAAGCCATCCGTAGCAAACTCCACGAGTACCCCGAGGGCAAGGCCGACTCGGCAGTCGTCCGTCTCGAGTTCGAGTACGCCCACATGGGCGAAGTCGACCACTACTCCGTCGAACGCTCCTGGAGAGACCGGGGCAAAAGCATCGTCGAGAACCTTGCAGTCCGACGGAACGGCCAGGTCCCGTCTGAACTGAACGAGGACCAGTGGCAGGACTTTCTAAAGGAACTCGTGCCGCCAGGTGTCTCCCAGCTGTTCTTCTTCGATGGCGAAAAGATCCAAGAGCTTGCCTCGGCGGTTGAATCCGATGCGGACTTCGAGGACTCAATGTACACTCTGCTCGGCCTCGACCTGATTAAACTCCTCGATACAGACTTGTCGATTTATATCTCCCACAAACTGGATGAAAGCGGTGTCGAAGGCATCAAAGACGAAATCGAGGAACTCCGAGAAGAGCGTGACGGCTTCGAGCAGAAATTGGAGGACTTCACGCAGGAGCAAGAAGAGACGGAGCAGAAACTGGATGAACTTAGATCCGAAATTCAAAATAAGGAATCCAAGATTGCCCAGGAAGGCGGCATTCGGTACGCCGACAAGCGAGAAGAGCTGAAAGAACGGCGGGCAGAACTCAACGCCAACATCGGCCGAGTACGAAGAAAAGATTCGGGAGATAGCTGAAGATGCGTACCCGTTCACCCTGACACCAGATCTACTGGTCAGTCAGTCGTAGACCGGCTGCAAACTGAGACTGCCTAGACAGAATAAGGCTACTGCGAGAGACGAACTAACCGACGAGCTTGACAACCTTCTCAAAGACGATGACGTGTGGGAGGAGATGGACCTCCCGGAAGACCGAGGCTGGGACAGTTAGCAGAACGCATCCAGAACAAACTCCAGGGCCGTCTCCAAATCGATGAAGAGGATGCAGAGCTTGCACACCAGTTCTCCCAGGCACAGCGCCAGGAAATTTACTCACTGGTGGACAAAGCGCTGAATCGGGTTCCGAACCAACTCTTGGAGGCTACAGAGAAACTGGAAGAGGCGATACGGGAACGCCAGGAAGTGGAATCCGGCTCTTGGGAAAGCACCTGATCAAGAAGTCATCTCCCCACTTATAGAGGAACTGAACGAATTCACCGAAGAGAAAGGCGCAGTCAAATCCCGGTTGAAGGAACTGGAAGAGGATATTAGCAAGACACAGACCATGCTGGAACGTAAAGAAAACGAGATCGAAAACAGGCTGGAAGAGAAAGCCCGTGTCGAAGGAGTCTCCGAGCGAGCGGACCTGGCCTCCGATGCCCGTGAGGCCGTTCAGGATTTCAGAGAGGAATTAGCGAAGAAGAAGCTCCAGAAACTGGAATCTCGGCTCAGTGAGCGATACATTACTCTATCCAACAAAGGAGACTTCTACGATGAAATCCAGATCGATGAGGAAACACTGGATATCTCCATTAGGACCATCCACGGCAACAAGAAACCGCAGACAGAACTCTCTGCCGGCGAGCGACAGATCTTCGCAACCTCCCTGCTCTGGGCCCTGGCAGAGATCTCCGACCGTCCGCTGCCCTTTATCATCGATACGCCGCTGGGTCGCCTCGACAACGACCACAGAGACAACCTGATCACGCACTTCTTCCCGGAGGCAGGGCACCAAGTCATCATCTTCTCCACCGATACAGAGATCGATGACAATCAGTACCGAAAGCTGGAAGACTCCATCTCCCAAGCCTATCATCTCGAATACGATGAAGCAGACGGCCGCAGAATTCCCTCCCGAAGGCTACTTCTGGGCGACAGGGGAGAGGGACAGCCAAAAGTCGATGGAGGAGATCACGTCATGAGCCAAAATTTCAACCGTATTACCATAGGGAACGACGCAACCAACCGGTTGAAAATGCTAAAAGCCAACACCGGCATGACCCCTAATTACCTGTGCCGTATTGGGTTCTGTTACTCACTTAATGAACCCAGGCCGCCCAACCCGAAAGAATACGATAACGAAGGCAAGACATTCAACCGGTACACCCTCCTGGGAGAGCACGACGCCCTCTACATGGCCCTCTTAAAGGAACGCTTGATCCAGGAAAACAAAGATCCAGAGACAAGACCTGTACCACGAGTTCGTCGCACAGCCTTAACCGGGGAGTGATCCGGGTCCACGGCAAGGATGAAAGTGAACTCACCGACCTGGAGGACCTTGTCCCTGGGAAAAGTAAAGGGTACTACCAGCCACCAAATCGGGTAACATGACTCCTGAACGTGGAAACACCGATCGATCCTTACCACCACGCCACCACTCCGTAGAAGACGAAGCTGTGGCCGAAGCGATGCAACCCTACTTCACAGAGCACGACGGGAACCCCGCCAAGCGAGGACCACATCTACGGGGCTAATGCCAAGAAAGCTGTAAATGAAGCTCGGTGAACGCATCTCTGAAACGGTGAACAGCCGTCCTGAGGAAACGAGTCTCCACCAGCGGGGCAACACAATCCGACAACCTAGCTATCAGAGGAGCAGCCGAATACGCAGAGAAAAAGGATCGGGGCAGCCATATCATCACCGCCGTCACTGAGCACTGACGCAGTTCTGGAAGGTCCTGCGGAATCCTCTCTGAAGAAGACGGCATCCATCACGTACCTCCCAGTAGATGACACAGGAAAGGTAGACCCAGACGACGTAAAAGACGCCATCCGAGGCGATTCGCTGCTGATCTCAATAATGGCCGCGAACAACGAGATTGGGACCATTGCACCCCTCGAGGAAATCGGTGAAATCGCAAAGGACAACCAGGTCTTCTTACACGCCGACGCCGTCCAGGCACTCGGAAACATCGACCTCGATGCTTGAAGAAATGGGTATCCACATGATGTCCATCTCCCCACACAAGATATACGGCCCGAAAGGCATCGGGGCCCTTTACATCCGCCGTAGAAACCCGAAAGTCAAACTTCAACCATTGATCCACGGAGGCGGCCACGAACGAGGATGGCGTTCCGGCACACTCAACGTACCTTCCATTGTCGGCTTCGGGAAAGCAGTTCGGCTCGCTGACCAGAACAAGGTGGAACGGACCAACCATGTCGACGAACTAACCACCTACATGTGGAACCGGTTGACCGACGAGCTGGACGATGTCGTGCTCAACGGTCATCCCGAAGTCGGACTTCCCAACGATCCTCAACGTCAGGCTTGACCGGAGTAAGAGAACAAGGCACTTGTCAAGAACCTGCAACCCGACATCGCCGTCCTCCGGCAGCATGCGCTTGCACCACAGGTAGCGGAAGCGTCGAAGCCCCCGACGTACTCAAAGCCATCACAGAAGACGAAGAAAGGTGGCACAATGCCATAAGATTCGGGTTTGGGAAAGACGGATACCCGGGAAGAAATTGAATACGCAACCGACGAAGTCATCAGGATTGTCAACAGACTCCGCAACATCACATTCTGAATGGTAAATTGGTTAGCGAGAAAGCTCTTAGACTGCCTTATCATGAAGATACTCATGACGTTCTTCGTACATTCGAACTGATTACTACCCTAAATCTCTATAATGCCTCGCGTGGACTCGGATTATCTGGGGACTCAGTCCGGACGAGACAATTTACCGTTATATGGATTTCGCTAAATTTATCACCCTACTGGAAACTGAAAAAATTCATTTCCATCAGGCAGCGGATTTCCAAGACAGGTTCGAAGGGGTCCGTCCCAGAACTAATTCTCAGCAAGCCCGGAAACGAGAATACGAAGAAGCAGAAGCAGAGGGGAGGATGAAGAATGCTGGCCATCAAATTCACGCGGAGATCAACAAATGCCTTCGTCGGTTCACCTGATCTCAACTGCTGGCATATGAAGGGGCATGAGCTCGGTGGCGATGTGGGAGAAGTACGGCGGTTCAGATAGAGCGGTCGCGATTAAAACCACGATTGAAGACTTCACAGTCGCTCTAAACCGGGATACAGACCACGACATATACTTTGAGCGAGTGGAATACCGACCATATAGCAGTGACCACGAAGCCACGCCCGACATCGACGACATCGACTTAGACGACATGGATCCCTATTCTTCCTTACCCAAGAAGCACACTGAGCTCCTTTCGTCTACAAACGAAAGGGCTTCCTAGTACGAGGAGGAGATGCGAGCGATCGGATCCAAGAACCTCCTGTCAATCACGAGACGTAACAGTACCGTCGTTGTTATCGATGGAGAAGAACGAGTAGATTATCAAATTGATACGGAGCAAGCCCCTCAGTACCTCGATACGCGGAAAGAGAATCCGAACAAGGGTTTGAATATCTCCATCTATCTTGATGCTTGAATCGATACGGTTCATTTCGCTCCGGATGCACCTGAGTGGTTCAAGAGTACTGTTGAAAATGCGGTGGGCAAATGTGAGGTATTGATGGAAGAGAACGAGGTGGATGATATAATTCGGGACTCGATCATGGATTGCGGTCGAGAGCCGGTTTTTAATCTCCTGAGTGGAGACGGCCTTGGTCACCGGGCGTTCGGGATTCGTGTTAATTGGTCAGAGATATCATCGATTTTCTCTTCCCAGAAGTCCTCGAACTCGCCGAATCGATCCCGAGGTCTATCATGTTATCGTTCTTCCACTGCTGTCGGATGATTCCAACTCCACGATCGCAGCATGAGCCACTACGAGTTCCCAGACATCCTCAGGGATTTCGTCTTGATCCTGGCTCTCCACCTCGCTTCCATCGTCTTCATTGTCATTCTTCCGTGAAGCGAGCTCTATTGCGATGAATCGATCCATCAATTCGATCGTGTAGGCATATTCTTCGTTATTTTCAAGCAGATTTTGGAAGTCAGTGAGATCTTCGGGAGAGAATCTTCATCATCTCCGATCGGTATCTCACCATCGTCTACGAACTCTTGAAGAAGATCCTCGTCTTCGTTCATGTACCCGATGACAAGTCCAGCGGAGAACAGCTGAATCCCGTTTTCGAAGGGGTATTCCTCCGCTGCTTCGCTGTCTCCAACTGTGGGAACGAGTTCTTCATATGCTTCCCAGCGCCGTGTTTTCAATGTGTTCCCGGTGTTTCGGATATCAGTCATCTGCGGTCACCTGCTCTTCTTCGATAAAGTGGTCTGGGTCGTGGTCCACGATCACGGAGATCATTGGGTCGTCCGGGTCTTTGATGATATCGTGGTGGTCAACGATTGCGTCTTGGTCCCGAAAATGTCGATGTCTCTTTCTCGGAGTTCGTCGGGTTGGTAGAGTACAATGACCTGATCGACGAAGTCGGGGAGATTACTTAGAAGATTGGTTTTATGGCCTCTGTCCAGCCTGGCGATTGGCGTGCTCATCGATATGGGTGCGTCTCGGGAGGAGAACTGTGCCAGTCCGCGATGAATGTAGAAGCGATGATTTGTCGGGCTCCTGCTGGGGTCTTGGTCAGGAATTGTGAACGTGCCCTCGGTTGTCGATTCGGAGCTGATAGTCCGAGTGGATGCTTAGGCCCTCGTATACCCCACGTTTGTTTGTCATGTGGATGAAAAGGTTCGAGGCTTTTTCTCTGGACTTATCGCGTCGGAGATTGACGTAACTGGCCTTTACGGCTTGAATGCATCTCGGGCTTGTTCAAGCGATCTCAATCAATTTGCTGTAGCGTTCCTCTTCATCGCTTGCGCCTTCCATACCAGCTAGTTCTTCTTCGAGGTCTTCGACGACTTCTAACTGGTCGGATATTTCGCCTTCAAGGTTCTCTATTTTGACTTCAAGACGCTCGATTTGCCGGACCAGATCGGTGAGATGGTCCCGAATTTCATCGACTTCATCTTCACCAAACTCGGCGTTCTCTATTGTTTCTTCAATGGTTTCGATCCTAGTCTCCAGCTTTGTCCTTTTCTGAATCAGATCATCTATTTGAGCAGTTAAGTTCTCGAACTGAGCTTTCTGGTTTCCCGTGTCGAAGATATCTTGATCGGTTGTTTCTCGGAGTCCTTCGGCGAGCTGATTGAGGTACTGGCATTTCCGTGGCCTCATTCGTCATTTCGTCTAAACGATCCATCATCCCGGCCCAGGAAACATCTTCAAGATCTTGTAGGCAGACGTAACAATCCTCAGGCCGATCATCGAGCGTCAGTCGGAGGACATCGGGTACACCGCCCGGGGTATCGAGGAGTGAAGATGTCTCAAATGTCTCTGCTGCGACTCGACCTGCTATTGGTCCGAACCTTTGGTAGATATCTCGCCGGTCCGCACGAGTCCGGCTTAATTTAGTTTCGAGCCCGGGACTCAGGTCGTCGATTTGTTCTTCGGAAAAATATTTCTCTGCGTTTTTGACGTTCTCAGGTCCTCTCAGCTCGGCCCGGGTTTCGATTCAGCTCTCATACCTTTCTTGAACGTCACCTGCATCTGCTAACCTTTCTTCTCACATCGCTTTTCTCCTTTTCCTTGTCCTCGTGTTTCTTCCTTGTCGTCCCTTTCCTCTTGGAGATTTTCTTAGTTCGCTTCGCTCGCTTTCGAGCTTGTCTTTCTTCTTTTCGTACTCTTCGGCCTCTTACCGGGCTTCCTGGAAGTCGTCTCGATATTCGCTGATTCCGTGTTCGTATAGGTCGTCCTCGGCTTTCCGGAGTTCCTCAATTCCGAGTACGAGTTCGATTGCTTCTCGCGACATCGGCGTCTCTTTTTCCGAATTGTTGTGCGCATTCGTCGATCTGTTCGCCGTCGAAAATGAAGAATTGGGATGCGTTTTCCGGGAGGATTCCGTCTCGGAATTTCCTGTAATCGGTGATAGAGTCCTCTTCTTGTGTGTCGATATAGGGGTCTCTTGATTGTCGATGGTTACGGTGACGTAGTGGTTTTCAGCGGTCCTTGCGGACCGGTTATCAACCTGGCTGTATTTGAGAACTCTTTTGATTTTGTAGTCACTGCTATTATGTTCGAATAATATTGCTACTGAAGTTTCGCCGTCAGCTTCGGTTACGGCCTGCCGGTTGATGCAGAAGTTCCGTTTTTCCTCCCTGCTTCCCTCATCGTCACTTGTAAAATCGTAGAGGCAGAATCGGACGGCTTCGAGGAACGCGGTTTTTCCCCGGTCGTTTCTTGCCCCGAAGAGAGTTACACCTGGTTCATCGCTGATATCGATAGGGATTTCTCCGTAGAAGGGCTTAAAATTCTGGAGAATAATTTCCTTAAACCGCATCTTCCTCTTCGACGTAGTCTTCCAGTATTTCTTGCAGCCTGTGCTTGATCCCGTGACGTCGATCGAGCGTTGACAGTTCTTCCTCTAATTCGTAGATCTCGAGCAGAAGCTCGGGAGTGATGGCCTCGCCGCCTTCTGACTGTCTCTCGGGATTAAACCGATGATTTTGCTCAGCTTCTCATCCTCACCTGCTCCCATATTGTCTTGGATAAAGGGTCAGTAGAAAATTATTGTGGTCAACAGGGTTCGTGTTACGGGTTATGATAAAAACTATGTGTCAAGCGACGAAGACGCACTCACAATCTACCTACTACCTGACCAGGTTGAAGTTGCCCAGAAGGTCCTCAATTAAGAATTGGGACGAGTACCTCCATCCGGCTAATCCTCTGAACAAAAAGTAAAGCCAGAATTCAATACAGCAACCGGACGACGCTTTACGAAATCACGGAAACCTTGAAATGTACTCTGTCTGTTTAATCAAATAGATGCTTAACCCACCCAGTGGGTTGAAGGACTTGGACCTCCCGCTGCTTATAGAGACTTCCGAGGTAGACTTCGCAGAGGACTTCTACAACCCTGCTCTCAGCGTGGCGGAAGAATACAAACGCGGCGTCGGCTACTTCACCAGCTCATGGTTCCAATTCGCTGCAAGGGGACTAAAAGGACTGGCAGAAAACGGAGGCACCGCCAAATGGATTATCAGTCCAATACTCGAAGAAGGGGACTGGGAAGCACTTCAGAAAGGTGAGGAGGCGCGGAGAGACCAGGAGCTGTACGACAGGCTTGACCACATGGTCACAGACATCGAAGAAGGACTCGTAGAAGAGACCCAGAATACAATCGCCTGGACTGATCGCGGACGGTCTCCTCGACATCAAGATAGCAATCACAGGGAAGGAACTGTCCGGCGACTTCCACGACAAATGGGGGATCGTCAGAGACGCCAACGGCGACAAAATCGCATTCCACGGCTCCCAAAACGACAGCAGTAAAGGATTCTCCAACTACGAATCCTACTCCGTCTTCGCCTCTTGGATCTCCAACAGGGAAAAACAGAGGATAGAAGAACATGAGAAAAGGTTTGACGAGATCTGGGCTAACGCAAAAACCGGGGTCTACAGCCTCTCACTTCCCGATAGCGTCTACCTGGACATCGCGGAGCTGCGGACCGACGACCGTCCCTACGAGAACCCTTCGGAGCGAAGCAAGCTGACCAGCGCCTACAGGTGGCGGCACCAGGAAGAAGCTGTCAATGAGTTCTTTAAAGAACGTCAACGGCATACTCAAAATGGCGACGGGCACTGGGAAAACCCGGACCTCACTCAAAATACTGAACCGGCTTCTCAGGGATGACAATGTCGACAACGTCGTGGTCACCACCTACGGTAACGACCTGCTCGACCAGTGGTTCGATACCCTGACGGAGAACTTCACCGCCGACGAGATGTGGATCTACAAAGAATACGGCGGACAGCACGATCTCGGCTCCTTCCTCACGAAGAATAGGGACAAGCTGGAGGCATTGATCATCTCTTATGACCACCTCCACGAGTGCAATCGACGCCGACATCAACAATAAGCTGCAGAAGACCCTGCTGATCTGCGACGAAGTCCACAACATGGGGTCCGAAACACTCGACAGGAACGGCTCCAAGGAGAACTCGACGTCTTCCGGTACCGCCTCGGCCTGTCCGCCACACCTTTCGATCCCTACGACCCCGAACGGAACGACTTCCTCAGGGAAGAAGTCGGTCCCGTCGTCTATCGAGTTCGACTTGGACGATGCAATCCGACGCGGCATCCTCTGCGAAGTGGACTACACACCCCTTTTCTACGAGCTCTCGGCCAAGGATAAGGAGAGACAACAGGATGCCTTCGGCCGGTTCCAGGGAATGAAAAAGAGAACCCGTCACTTCCGAAAAGCCAGCTATACATGATGCTGGCCCGGGTGAGAAAAGAGTCCGAAGAGAAACTCCCCGTCTTCGAGCGGTACCTGGAAAGAATACCGACGTCCTCGAAGGACTGCCCGATATTCGTCGAAACCAAAAAATACGGGAAGAAGGTCCAAGAGATCATCCACGATTACACGAAGACCTACAGGACGTACTACGGCGAGGACGACGAGCAGAACCTGGCCGACTTCTCCAACGGAGAGACTCAACTCTGGTCACCAGCAAGGCAATCTCCGAAGGCATCGACATCAAATCAGTGAAAAACATCATCCTGTTCACCTCGAACCGGTCCAAAGGCACCACAATTCAGAGGATAGGCACGGGCGACTGAGAACGAATCCCTCCAATCCTGGCAAAACAGCTAACATAGTCGATTTCGTGGTCCGAAGTGACATCGAGGAAGAACCGAGACGTGACGACGATGAGGTTGACACTCCTCCGGACAAGGAAAGGTACGAATGGCTTCTGGATCCTCAGCGAAGTAACAAAGGAGGAATAACTGACATGGCAAGACCAGCCCAACATAGAGGAAATTGCAGAGCGAATTAATGGACGAGTACAACCAATCAGACGAAGTCAAAGACCGGTTCATGAACTTCTACGAGAACACGGTCGAGAACAACTCTGGGAAGCACCTACCTGGAGCGGCTGATCGACAATGTGGAACTCCCAGAGGAGGAAAAGCTCGATGGATCTTAAAATAACAGGCATCCGGTACGAGAACATTCGCGAGTTCAAAGAAGTAGAGCTCGACTTCACCGAAGACTCCCCAGGAAACCCCCATCACATCTCCCTCGTCCAGATGCCGAACGGCACCGGGAAGACGACCACTATGAATCTCATCCGGACACGTCGCTCCTGGGAAGAGGACGAAGGCAGAGGAGGGCTTACCGGTCACTTCTCAACCCAAGCGACTTCGACGCCATAGGCGGATCTTTCGAAGTCGACTTCGTCTCCTCCAGCGAACCCTTCACCCTTCCGCCTCGAACTCGACTACGAGGCCGGAGATACACCAGTACCGCACAAATCAAACCGCAGGAAGTCGGCGGCGGCGACATGGCCGGTCACTTCTTGCCGAACGAGCTCAACAACGTCGATCAACGAGGACTTCGTCGACCTCTTCGTCTTCAACGGCGAGCTCACGGAGGACTTCATCCAGACCGGCAGCGACGAAGCCGAGAACGCCCTGAAAATCGTCAACTTCCTCAACCGCCTGGAAAACCAGAAGAACCAAATCGACCAGGTAGTCGAGGCCCGTCAGGACGACGGCAAGCGTAACCACGGAACAGGGTTACTCCAACATCCAGTCACGTCTCGAAACTACTGAAGAGAGACTCGACGAACTCCAGAACAAGAAAAACGAGTTGGAAGACGAGATGGATGAGCACGACCAAGCATATCGACGTCACTCGAGGAACGACGCCAAGAGATCCTCGCGGAGAACGAGGAACAGTTGGAGAAAGACAAGCGGCTGGAGCGGGAAATCCAGAACTTCGTGCCCAGATAGCGAACTGGAGTCCGAGACCAAGGAACTCTTGAACACGATGAGGAAACCCAGCAGGCTGGACCAAGACCTCAACGACGACATGGAGAAGCTGCTGGAGAATATGAACATTATGCAGCTCCCGAAATCCACGTCTCAAGAGTTCTTCTCAGAGCTTTCCGAGTCCAGCACGTGTATCTGTGGGCGAGATATCGAGGAAGAACACGAACATGAAATCATTCTCGAGAACGCCGAGAAGTACCTAACTCAACAGGACATCGGCGTCCTGAACTCCCTGAAAGACAACCTCCGGAACATCCCTGAATACGAGAGCTTCGACGAGACCTTCGAAGAACTCAATCAGAAGCGAGACGAGCTTCAGCAAGCCGAACAGGAGAGAGCCCGGGTAGACCTCGACGACCCCAACCTCAACGAGAAGCTCGACAACATCATCGAGGAAATCGAGGAAGAAGAACGGGAAAGAGACGACAAGCAAGATACGCTCAGGCGGCTCAAAACCAACGACAAGAACGAGCAACAGGAGTTCGGCTTGGACTGGAAAAATAATATCCCGCTGTGTAAGAGGAAACTGGAACAGCGGCGAGAAGGAAGTTCGGAAGGCTAGTGGCACGGTCAACTTCGGGAAGAAAGCCGATCTCTTGGAAAACATCTTCGACAACTTCATCGACAAATGCCTTAAATCCCTGAAAGATAAACAGATCGAGGAAACCAACGAGAAGCTGGAACGCATCCTCGGTCTCTCCAAAGTCCAGGTCGAAGACATCGATAACTCGATCAAAATCGAAGACAGGGATGACATCTCCGAAGGCCAAGCACTGTCCATCGCATATGCCTACCTCTCCACCCTTTTCGAAGACTCCCCCCTCGACGTCCCATTCGTCATCGACAGCCCCGCCGTCAGCATCGACTACGAGAAAAGGGCGGAAGTCGCACCCATCATCTCTGACCTCTTCGAACAGTTGATTATCTTCGTCATCTCACTCCGAGACGAAGACCAGCTTCGTCAACGAACTCGAATCCGACGACATCCAGTACTGTACCATCCATAAAACCGACACCCCTGGCGACGATCGAAAAACACCTAGACCGGGATTTCTTCATGGACTTCCAGTCCGAGGAAGAACGACAGGAGGCGGCATAATATGTCGTTCAGACTCTCCACCGAGGCCCGAAGCTACAACCGACAGATCAACGAGAGAAGTACGACAGGTCAGTTTGACAGCCTGTGGGACCAAGTACTACCTCTCCGCGATGGCTGGAATCAAGGACCGGAGCCGAGTTCCGGAAGAACGATAGAAACCTGCTGACAGAGTTCGTCACCGATGTCATCCAAGACGTACGAAGATCAAAAATACGAGATTTACTGCCACTCTGATCGTCGCTGAAATCGAGCGGGAAGGAATTCCGTGGGAGGAAAAAGATGAGATCCGGGAGATGATGTTGAAGATTCTGGATTCCTCTTCCCACACACGACTATCAAACTACGGCACCACCGTCCTCAACTGCTATGCTGAAAAAGGATTCCGTCTCATAAGAAGCGAAATTAGAGCCTCACCCGAATTAGACGAGTTCTTGGAGCAATACCACAACTACCTCGCAGGCCCTGGGTAGAACTCCCCCAACCTCCCACACGATCCTGCAGATTTGAATGCTGTCGCCTCAACCTTGTTTAGACGCGGTAGAGTCGCCTCTCCGGCCGTTTCCACAACGCTTAGACGAGAAGGCAATCATAGATTCTACTCACCCAACAGAGCCGTTGACCGATCTAAATAAGGCCATAGGCCTCGTACTTGTTAACACCTCAAATAATCACCTCCCAACGCTCCCGTTCTAAAGTGCTCTTATTTGCGCTCAAGTCGGTCTGATGAGCAGTCCGCCATATTTTGTACCGTAACATATAGTCAACAGTAGTAAGGAATATTATACAATAAGATTATTTCGCCAGTTCTCAAGCAGTTCAAAAACATTCCTGACAGGTTTTTCGGTGATCATTTTCCTTAAATAGGATAAATGTAATCACACGTAAAATTTCACCTATAATACGGTTTGACAATATTGTCAACCCACTCTGAATCCGGTTTCATAGGCAGTATAACACCCATATAAACATAATATCATATACATTTTTGAGGATGTATCTTGACCATTTTATTACTGACAATAATTAGATATGCTGCTGAAGCATTTGTGATCATATTTGTCACAATCCATTAAGAAAAGTGTTTAAAATGACAATTCGCAGATCGCAGGTATATATTCAGGAGACCACAGAGAGAAGAATTGACAGAGAAGTGATGAATAAGTTTTATTCTGCTAGGGATTAGAGGGCTAGGTGATGAGTGCAAAGAGCCAGCTCCGTCGGTTCGAGAACAGGGCGCAGCTGCTGCGCCATATCTCTGAGAGACCGGCACGGACATCGACACGCTTTGCGGACGAGTACGAAGCCCAGGTCGAATAGCCCCCTTTAATTTTTGACGCGTGGGCGATGATACTGATCTCGATCTTTCGTTCGCAATAGACTCAGAGATATCTCTGAGTCCTATCAGAGAATATCAGGTTCTCGATCTGGAAGGGCCAGTAGTCATCGTTGGAGATGCATCTTACCGCGTTGTTCCGGTCGGTGAAAAATCAGACCGGTCAGAAGATGTCCGAGAAATTAGCGTCGACGAGATACGTGCTGCACTCAACGAACTCGCTGACAACGACGACTTTCAGTCAATCGTAGACAATTGTCCGACGAATACACCGCTGGTCTACGACGACATCGATTATTTGACTCGTCATCTCCCCACAAATTCGCTCCAGAAGTGCCAGGAGCTGAGTGAGAGCACGCCTTTCGATAAGGAATTACTGCTGCAAGTTGCATACGTAGAACGCCAAAACTCTCTAGTCGGGCACTCGGACAACGTCCTTGAGTATTATCTTGAACAGCGTGCTGAAATCGCTGAAAAACTTTGTTTCACCGATGAGATCGGCAGCGAAGTTGAGCGGTCTTTCTTTTCGTACCTACTCCTTGCCTCGGCACTCATAGAAGAGTTGACGACGGAAACTGTCCTCAACGAACTCTTTCGCGAGGAAGCTCGTCTCGACAGCTTCACAGAGCACATCCGGAGTATGGGGCATGCTAAGCGATTAGAGAAACTCTGTGATATCCAAATACTGACCGAGGGCGACCACGGATCGCTTGTCGAGGTCAAAGAACGCAGAAACAACCTCGTCCACGACGCGCAGAAACGTGCAGGCCTTGACGAACTCGAATCGCTTCGTGAAGTCGCACAGATCCTCGAGAAGACTGATCGATGTGCGTCTGTGCTACTGACGATTTCTGGAAAGAATATTGAGTCAGTCGTCGCTAAGACGAGGTTGTGATCCCTATATCGACCACGCTCAATCCGAGGCTGTGGCTGACACAATCACGACCTGGGAACAGGAGTATCCAGAGCCCCTGTCGGGACTTCAAGACTGTGAAAGAGCCACCCTCGAAGAGATTCGCTGGGATGCCGAAGAGAGTGACCCTGAGGAACAACATCACGGAGGGATTCATCTTTGATGGATTTGATAACGAGGAGCTGTATGAGATATTGATGGAGTTCGTCGGTGACGCCTCAAAGGCGTTCCTCGACCGTATTGATGCTGATGCGAACGAGAGCAATCTGCATATTGCTTCGATTTCGCATTGATGCTGCTGCTCTGTGCTGGTCACAGTTACGAGGATATTGCCCGCTGGCTGGATACCGACGAAAAGTACGTCCAGCGGAAGGAAAACGTGATAGCCTGGAGAGCTTCGAAGTTCGAGAAGTGTTTGGTAGAAGAGATCCCCCGTCCAGAGGGCCCGACATGGCCCTCTGAAATGGAATCAGATGACCAAGGTGGTTGCTAGTCTGACAACAGACGGGTCATCGTCGCATAGTAAGTAATTCGGTCACAATTGTACAAGACCGCGCTTGGGCATCTCAAAGACCTCCCCAGGGCAGATGTACCATCAGGGCTCAAGAGTACTCGCTCGTCGACTCGGCATTGCTTAGTCGCCGTCGCCGACGACGATCACCCCCACGGCTTGAGGTCGATTTTCCCCACCTCTGTCCAGTACTCGATATCCCTTTGAGGATGACCACGGTTCCGTCCTCTAAGGTCAGCATACCAACCGCAGGCGAACGATCGCTTATATTCGACTGGCCAAGAAATGATCAAACGGAGTCCCGCCGCGATTGCGATATCGATGAAGAAATCGATGCCGCCGTTACAAGCCCTCTGCACCGACACCGTCCGCGCCCCGACCCTCCGGAAAAAAGGCCGAGTCCCGGGCGCCATCCGTGCGAACGATCTGACCTAGTACGGCCACCGTCATCAAAAGAAACTCATCCCGGCACGGAACATTCACGGGACAGGTTGCAGACCTGCAAGAGGGCGCTCGCCGTGAAGGTCTTGGCTTCGACCTCGACATCGTCGGAGAAGATCGTCTCTGGTAGTAATCTAAGAACAGGTGGTGTTTCGATCCACTCGGACCAGCGGCTGATTCCACCTAGGCACGCACACCTTTGAACCTTGCGCGCCACCAGCCGATATATTCACAAAGGTGGTAGATCCCCACAGTGGAGGCAGTGGTCTACCACGCGGACCACCACCCCGTACCGTATTCCGAAACTCTGGAATTGACACTCTTGGGTAGTGAAATTGGTGTAAGAAACGTTACAAGCCTAGGCCGGGATTTGAACCCGGGCTCTCGTCCTTACCAAGGACGCGCTTTACCGCTAAGCTACCCAGGCGCACTCATCAGTTCCGCCGTACAAGCATTAGGGCTTTCGAACCGCCGTCAGATATCGAGCGTCGAGGGTGACTCCTCCCCGCCGTCGGCCGTCTGCACCACACGAGCCAGCTCTTCTCCGACGCCATCCAGGGCCTCTACCCCCGGCAAGGGACAGGACTCCAGTCGTCCAGCCAGATCGCCGGCGAACTCGTACACCGCCGGCGACACCGTCCCGCCAGCCAGGTCTGCCCCGGCCACCACGGCCAGCTCGAGCGCGTCGTACTCGAGCGTCGACTCCAACTCGGCTTCGCCGGCTCGCTGCTCGCGGGTCTGGTCGCGACCGAACCGCCGAACCACGGCAACCGCATCAGATACTACCCCGGAGTGGGCCAGCGCCGGCCACCCTTCGAGACCATGACCTCTGCAACCAGCAAATCAACATCCGATGCCTCGTCGGGTGCCTCCCGCCAGGGCCTCCTCGTCGATCAGCGAGCGCGTCAGCGCGAGCCCCTCGTAGCTGAGCTGCACGCCGGCTGCCCGCTCCGCAGCGGCCTCATCGGACACCGTCCCGTCGACCGCTCGAGCGGCCCGCATCGTACACACCGCCGGCGTGTACCGGATATCCACGAGGTGCTCGTCGATCCGCTCGCGGAAGGCGCCCGGCTTCACGTCCGCGAGGGCCTCCTCTATGGCCCCCTGGACCCGCGAGACCTCACTCATTGGGTGAACGTATGAAAAGGGGTATCAAAGGCCTTTGGAATCTGGGGCTGGCTCGACAGGTGACGAGAGAGACTGTGACGATTGCCGGTCAGACCGGCTCGACGGTTGCGCCGGTTTCTTCGACCACGTAGTCGATCAGGGCATCGAGCTGGTTCTCCATCTCCCGTTCCATGTAGGTCTCGACGCCGGGCAGCTTGCCCTCGACGGTGAACTGGTTCCGCACGAGGGTTTCCACCCTCCTGGGCCTCGAGGTCGTGGATCGCCGACGAGTTCGAAGACACTCGACTCGCCGGTGTAGCGCACGTACTCGTTCTCGCGTCGCTCGACCTCGCGGGTTCGGACCGCGATGGTCTCCTCGATCATCGGAATGGGCAGGCCGACGTGCCAGACGATCTCGTCGCCGTCGATGTCGTCGGCGACCTCGACGTCGAAGTCCTGCACGAGCGTGATGGCCATCGCACGGGTTCGCGGGTCGGCGAGCAGGTCCCAGACCTCCTCGGCGGGGATGTCGACGGTGACGGTCCGGGTTACCTCGACGGTCATGGTGTGGTGGTCGGCGGTGTGGTCACTTAGCCTTGGGCCATTCGACTGTTCGGGCTCTCGAGTAATCCGGATCGCACCCGACACCCCATGATCATTGCAGTTGCTCGAGCTGGTCTGCGAGATACTGCTGGCACGGTTGTAACAGTCTCGGTGGAGACGGTGGACGCTCCGAAGTCGCTCTTGAAGCCGTGTTGTAGTTCGTCGCTATCGAGAATCTCCCTTCCCTGCTGCAGTTGGGATTGAAGCACATCCAGATCACCTCGCTGAAGATGGGGAGTGACAGATTCCAATTCGATATCTTCTGCAACAGCCAGCACATCCCGCAGATCCGTTTCCCTTGCGCTATGAAGTTTTGCCGCGACGAGCACCGCCCCATTGACCACTCGGGCCACCGTTGCACTCGTCCCGCCCTGGACCTCTTGGTCGTGGCTGTGTTTGTACAGGTAGTCGAACGACCACTGCGCCTCAGTCTGGCGACAGCCAAGCCCATTCACGAGGAGATCGAACACCGATCGGCTGCTTTGGGGCAAGCCGCCGCTCATATTCGATGACAGTAGTATCATAGAACCACGTTTTTCCGTGCTTGGAGTGCTCTTCAAATCCGCGTGACGTGAGCCACTCATCAAATACTGCTTCGTCTCTCGATGCAACGACGAGGTCGAGATCAGTCGAGAATCGTGGATTGAACGCTGAAACAGCATAACCACCAACGAGTACGTAGCGATGGTCACGATCTGTCATATCCTCCAGAAGCTCGATCAGAGCCTCACCCCGATTCTGGAAATTCATGGTTGGGCGAAGTCAGTCTCTTGGTACGTGACCCCAAGGTCCAGATTCTCGTACATCCGATCGAGCATCGCCAGTCCTGACTGGAATTGGGTCACGTTTTCGCGCATGTAATCGATCGTCTCCGCTCGAGGCACGACTGGATATCCATCGACCTCGTCGATCTCGAGTGACTCCCGCGGCTCGAGCACCCACTGGAGCGATCCCGTGATCTCCTCGGTGGGCTGGCGGTCGAACGCGGTTGGCTGGTCGAATGACTCGAAGAAGCGCTGCCAGTCATCGATATCGTCCTCCAGGACGGCGATGAAAAGCGGATAGTCCTCGGGCCCCCGGCTCACCTGGTACCCGCCTCGCGTCCAGACGAAGACGGCGTCGATCCGCGTGAAGGCGAATGGCCAGTCCCCGTAGTGCGGGAGAACGTAGGCCTCCTCGATGGTGGGTGGGCACACCCGGGCACTGGCGGCGACGAATTCGAGGGCGGCCTCCCGCACCCGTTCGTCCGTCACGGCGAGCCCGTCATCGTATCGGACGTAGCCAGCGTCCTCGAGGCGGTTCACCGCCTGGCGGACCGTCTCGTAGGGCGTCTGGAGGCGTTGGGCAACCCGGCGGATCGAATCGCCCGGCTCGAGGGTGAGGATGACCTGGGCCGCCGGCTCCGAGAGTACCTCATACATCTATCAATTACCACTATTCTGGTAACAGATAAAACTCTTATGTGTCCAGTGCTGATATAATCAGTACGAACCGAACTGCATGACCAGCGTTACGCTCCACATTCGGTCGAGCCGACAGCCGCATTTTCGAGGCCGCATGGCGGATGTCCGCCACCTCGAGGCTGGCGAGCCACTGGACGACATCTCCGTCCTGAGCCCTCTCGATGTCGGGGCACTCGAGGGGGGTCCTGGGTGCGGAGACGCTCGAACTCGTTCGGACCATTGCGAGCCGGGAGCCACCGAGCGTTCGCGAACTGGCCCAGCACGTCAATCGAGACCTCGCAACCGTTGCCACGCACATCGAGGAACTCGCTGAGCGGGGCTTCGTGGACCTCCAAGAAGAGGGTGACGCGAAGCGGCCGATCGTGTGGTACGATCACCTCGAGATCGACATACCGGTGAGTGGGGGAACGAATTGAACCACCCTCCCTCAACAGTACAATCATGCCAATCACCATCGAGACATTCGAATCCGGTGCCCTCGGAGACGAGGAACACCTCCCGCTCACGGTTGCGTCCTTTCTCGCGCAGAACCGTGCGTACGCGTTCACCCAGAAGGAAATTGCGGCTGCAATCGACGAGAATCTGACCAACGTGACGTGGGCGCTCGGCCACCTCGAGGAGACCGCTCTCGTTCGCCACCGGGGGCGGTACTGGGCGATCACTGACGACTACGAGCGCTTACGGGCAGCGTCCGACCACCACCGAGTCACCGAGTCATTAAACGAGCGCGAGTGATTCGAGCGGCCAACTTCCAGAAGACCCAACTCCCCACTCGCCGACCACTACCCATGATTTCGACCACAGTCGCCGATGGGGTCTGCGAGGTCACCCTCGAGCGCCCCGAGGCCCGCAACGCCCTCACCCGAGATGGGCTCGCAGCCCTCGAGGAGGCCATCACCGAAACCACTCAACCGGTGGTGCTCATCACGGGCACCGGCCCGGCGTTCTGTGCCGGGGCCGACCTCCCAACCGTCGCCGAGCTCACCGAGGACACCGCCGCCGACTTCGCCCGCCTCGGCCAGCGGGTTGCCCGTACTATCGAACAGTCCGACGCGATCGTGATCGCCGGCATCGATGGGGCCGCGAGAGGTGGCGGGCTCGAGCTTGCCCTCGCCTGTGACCTACGGGTGGCCACGCCCGCGGCGACGCTCGGCGAGCCGGCCGTCTCCTTTGGCCTCTTCGGCGCCTGGGGCGGGACGGCCCGCCTGCCCGGGTCGTCGGCCTCGGCAATGCGATGGATTTGGCCCTCTCGGGTCGGAGTGTCGACGCCGAGGAGGCCCTGCGGATGGGGCTGGTCTCGCGGGTCGTCGAGGACCCGCGGGCCGTGGCCCTCGAGCTCGCCGACCATCCACCAGATGCCCTCCGGGTGATCGCCGAGCGCATTCGAGACGACCGGCCGACGGCCGAGCAGGAAGCAGCGGAGGCTGCGGCATTTGCGGAGTTGGTGGCGAATCATCAGGCGGACGTGGAGGCGTTGATGGAGTGACCGCGAGTTCGAGAATCCGTGCCTATTAACACGAAGCAATAGGGTTATCATTATCGCTGTCGAAGGGCAACCAATGAGTGAACGGACACGGGATGATAGTGGACGATTCGTCGAGACGGTGACTCCCGAGCGTGTCCTCCAGATACTCCGCGACCGTGATGATCCGGTGGCAACGGCCAGCGATATCGCGGATGAGCTGGGCTGCACCCCCCAAGCGGTAAACACGAAATTGGCAATCCTGCATGATCAAGGCAGAGTTGCCCGCCGAACGGTCGGTAGTCGGGCTGTCGTATGGTGGAGTAGCGAAGAGCAGGAGATCTCCATGGAGGGACAGCATGATCCGACGGATCCGTTCCTCACCGGAGAACCAATCGAGGCTGGTGAACCGATAGCCGTGGCTGACACCGATAAAATTCTTGGGGACGCTCTCAGTGAGGAGTAATGTCCCGTTCTCGATTCCTGCCCTCGAGTGACGGTGAGGAACGCGTTCCACTGTTCATCGACACCAATGTCATCGTTGCAAATCATTCTCCTCGATCTTCAAAGCACGATGAGGTCAGGCATGTAATGACTGAGATCGGCACCAATGAACTCCCGTACTATCCGCTGATTACGAATCAGTATGTCCTCGATGAAGTCGCCTCGCTGTTACTCTCACGAGCCGACGTGAATGTGGCTCAGGAGGTCGTTGATCGGCTTCTATCCTCTGAATCATTGCAAGTACTGGATGTCGAACCGTCGTTAGTGGATCGAGCAATCGAACAATTCCAGTCGTACCATGATCAATCGATTTCTATCACTGATCATGTCATTGCTGTTCAAGCAGGTGATTACGAGGTCGAACACATATTCTCGTACGACTCGGGCTTCCGAACGTTAGGATTCTCGGTCATCCCGTATTCCTGACCCACTCTTCAAATATGGATCGTACGTAGCTGCGTCTTCGATGACGTCTTGCAGGGCCGTGATGACCGTGACGTCCTCGACGGGATGTACCTGCTCGCTGACGTCCTCGTCGGTGACACATCGGGCCCGCTGCTGGTCGGGATCGTCTTCCTGACGGGCCTCTACGTCAATCTCGCCTACGAGCGCCTCGGGGCACTCGCGAAGCGACTGCTCCCGGCCAGCGAGCAGGACGAACCCACACAGCCCGAGGACGATTCAGGTCACTCGAGTGGCCGGTAGATCGATAGCAAGATCGCCGCCATCCCGGCGATCATGCAGCCGGTGTGAACGATACTCGCCTGGTACAGGGAGACCACGGCGAACTCGACGGCCATCCCCTCGAGGGCCGGGCCGAGCCCGAGCAGCACGAAGCCGGCGGCTACCCAGAGCATCGCCCGATCGCTCGAGCGCCGATACCCCCGAAGGGCTGCCAGGGCGAGAACAAGTGCGAGGGCGAACGTCGCGAGCTTGAGTGCCAGCGCGTTCTCCGCGATCACTCTTCGTCACCCCGCATGTGTCGCCAGAGTTCGACCATCCGGTCTGCGGCGTCCTCACGCACGTGCAGGTCCACGTCGTAGCCGTCATCACTCGGAGACGGAGACCCCCTCGAGTCGGGTGCGGTACTCGGTGCTATGGTGGCCATCGGGATCCACCCGGATACTGTCGGTGAGCAGGCCGAGCCCCTCGAGGGTCTCGATCCGACGGTAGATAGTGGAGTGGTGGGCGTCACAGACCTCGGCGATTTCTTGTGCGGACATGGGGTCTCGATAGGCATGCGCCAGGATGGCCCGGGAGTACTCGTCCGCCAGGAGGTCGAAGACCTCCTCGGGCTCAACCATCGACCGGACCTGTTGCCGAGTTCCCCTTAACTGTACAGGGTGATGTGACCGGCTCACACATCGGGTCCAGCCTTGAGAACCGTTCGATACCGAGGTCGTCGTGATGAAATCGCACATCCTACTGTGTCTGCTCCTCGCCGGAGCCGCGCTCCTGGTGACGCCGGTAGCGGCACACGAGTCCGAGACGATCGAGGGCTACGAACTGACCTTCGGTGGGGCCGACGAGCCCGTCATCACCGACGAGCGCATGTGGCTCCAGCTATCGATCGAGAATGAATCAGGGGCGCCAGTCACAGACCAGGCGGACACCCTCTCGTGGCGCCTCGAGCGCATCGAACGCGGGATGAACGCGACGCCGCTCGAGGTGTCGGAGTCCCACGGGAACCCCGGCGTCTACGAGGCGGCCGTCGTCTTCACCGAACCTGGTGAGTATCGGATTCACGTGAATGGGACGGTCGAGGGCACGCACATCCACACCCACTTCGAGAAGGAGGTTATCGATCGCGAGACGCTTGCATATCCCGACCCGGACGGCGGACGAGAGTGGTCCGTCCGGTCACACGAACCCAAGCGATCACTCTGCCGATGACTCACCAGTCCCCGGATTCGGCGTCGGACTCGCTGTAGCGGCAACCGCCGCTGTTGCCCTCTTCCTGCGGCGACGCGGCTAGTCCCCAACCCCCCGCTCCCACAGGACCAGCAGACTCGGCAACACGAGCACACTCGCGGCCCAGGCGAAGGCGATCGTCAGCCCCGTCACGATGCCAAAGCGCTGCAATGATGGCACGAGGGTCAGCGCGAGGATGCCAAAGCCCGCGACCGTCGTCATCGCACTCGCCAGCAGGGCGCCGCCCGTCCCGCGGACGGTCCGCTCGAGGGCCACGATCGGCTCGACAGTACCTCGCTCCTGCACGTAGCGTTCCGCGATGTGGATGGCGAAGTCGACGCCGATGCCGATCGCCAGGGCGGTGATGATCGCTGTATCGCTGTTGTAGGGCCTGGGCGTCCGCAGCCAGTGCCGTGAGCGCAACGGCGTTCGCAAAGCCCACCGTCGGCTGGTCGCCGGTCAGCGTCGGGGCCACCGTCTCGTTCGATCGAATGCGCTGCTGGAGCTCGAGGGCTTGCAGCAGCGCCGACTTCGAAAGAGCGGTCTCGGCCCCGCTTTGATCACGCAGTGCCACAACCGTCACGAGCGTCCCCTCGTCGCGTTCGAAGGTCTGCTCGATCTCGTCGGCGGCCTCGTCGGCGGGGGCGTCCGTCTCGAACTCGGCGATGACGAACCCGCCCTCGAGGCCAATCATCCCGGCACCGACGACGGCCGTCGCGAGCAGGAGGACGAGGATGGTCAGGCGGCTGTGACGGTGGATTGCCGCCACGTACCGATCGACGGGGGCTATTGGCGCTCGGGTACAATGGGGGTCCCGAAAAGCGTGGGTATCACTCCAGCGCCGTGCGGACCGACAGGCCTCGCCTACGAATCGATAGGCACCCGCTATCGCGGATAGCAGGCGTGTTCACAAGGTTTACCTCACTCAGGTGGGTTCCTCACGCCATGTCAAGAAACGTCGCTGGCGATCATCCTTGATTCCGTGCGCAAGGACTATTTCGACGAGCATGCACCGGGGCTGGTCGCCGCGTCGGATCTTTCTTTCCAGCACTGCCGCAGCGCCAGTAACTGGAGTCCGGAGAGCCACGGGGCCATCTTCACCGGTGAGCTACCCCATGTCTCCGGGATCCACGGGGAAGATCCCGACTACGACGAGACGACTCTCGAGGACACGTTCCTCACCGCCTTCGAGGACCACTACCGGTGGGGCATTAGCAGCAACCTGTTCCTCTCTCGAGCCCATGACTTCCACCGGTTCTTCGACGAGTTCACGAGCGTCTCCCGGCATGCCATCTTCGCGGAGGGCGAGGAGCATCGATGCGTTCCTGCGCGACATCGAGACCGACAGCCCCCTGCGGTACTGGGAGTTTCTCAAGCGAGCAATGGGACACGATCACACGCTCAAAAGCATCGCCAACGGCCTCTCACTGAAGACAAACGAGTACCTCGAGTCCCTCCCCCTCCCGCGACTGTGGGACTACGGCACCCGAACCCAGCTGGGCTATGCCGAACACCTTATCGAGAGAAACCCCGAGCCCTTCTTCGGGTTCATCAACCTCATGGAGACCCACCTGCCGTTTGCCAACAACATCTTCTTCGGGGCCGATGGGGTCCCCAACAGCTGGAACTCCGGGCAGTTTCGCAACGTCGAACTCGCGAACAAGCTCAGGACCGGCGAGGTCAGCCCGGACGACGATCACATCCAGCACTATCGGGCCCTCTATGCGGCATCGATCGAGTACGTCGATCGGCAACTGGTCGCGTTCATCGAGTCGATCCAGGCCATGACGGACGAGGAGACCACCGTCGTGGTCACGGCCGACCACGGCGAAGATATCGCCCACCCTGGTGATCAGCAGGCGATGGGTCACATCGGCAACCTGGCAGAATCGCTGCTTCACGTCCCGCTCGAGCTCGATCAACGCCCCCGGCGTGATGCGTGAACCGGAGGACACCTACTTTTCTCATCTGGACCTGGGAACGCTCCTCGCCGGACTCGCCGACGACAGACTGGACACCGAGTTCCGGGAGCTCGTGCCGGCCGAGGTGGTCGCCGGGTCACCACCGGAAGGATCCGAGAACGCCGACGTACTGGGATCGCATGATCCGGGCCGTCTACGATGGGCCCCTCAAGTACGTCTGCGGACTCCTTCGACGAGCGAGCCGTCTACCGGATCGACCGAGACCGCCCCTCCCAGGAGGCGGAATCCGACGAGCCGTGGAACGAGGCCGTCGAGGGGTGCTTCGAGGGGGATATTCAGACTATCAAGGGGCAGTTTGGCGACAGCAGGCAGTGGGCAGAAGATGATGCCCGCCGGGAGAAACTCAAGAAACTCGGCTATCTCTACGATCGGGGACTGGCGGGACCGCGCGCGCTTGTGCTCACTCGCCACGAACATCGCCCGAACGCGCTCGACGGTCTTGGGGTCGACATCGAGTTCTCGAGCCGTCGCCGTCGACGGACAGTGGGCCATCGATGTGCAGCGCCAGGATCGAATCCAGGGTGTCGTAGTCCATGCCCAGCTCGCTCTCGTCGGTCTGGTCGGCCCACAGCTCGGCTGTCGGCGCCTTCTCGATGTACGGGTCCGGGACACCGACGTAGCCCGCCAGCTGTCGGACCTGGGCCTTGTAGAGGTTCCCGATCGGATGACAATCGACCGCGCCGTCGCCGTACTTCGTGAAGTACCCCACTGCCGCCTCACTGCGGTTGCCCGTGCCGAGGACGAGGCGGTTCTCGTGGTTGGCCACGAGGTAGTTGAGGACGGCCCGCATCCGGGCCCTCGCATTGCCCACGGCCACGTGATCTCCCTCGACCTCGGGGACGGCCGCCACCAGCTGGTCGACGAAGGGCTCGACCTCAATCACGTCGACGCTCATCTCGAGGTCGTGGGCCACGATCTCGGCGTCACTCATCTGCTCGTCACCGCTAACGGCCGCCGGGAGGACGAGACCGTGGACCGCATCGGCTCCGAGGGCCTCGACGGCCAGATGGGCGGTCAGCGTGCTGTCGATCCCCCCGGAGAGCCACAACAGCCCCATCGGCCCCCGCGTCGGCAACCGTCTCTCCGGATGAAGCCCACGATGTGCTCGCGACGGCGCTCGAGTTCCCCCTCTGAGAAGCGCAGGTCGATCATGCCGAGGCGTTGGGGCCACGGTGTCAAATACGCTCCCCACCAGCCTGAGAAGTGGGCAAATGGGCAGGAGGCTCGAGCGCAACGGTGAAGTGGAATCGCGGGGAATCTCGACCTGGGCGCCGATGGTCCAGTGGTAGGACATGAGCTTCCCAAGCTCATAGCCCGGGTTCAATTCCCGGTCGGCGCAGTTCGACCCGCTCGCTGCTTTTCTCGCGTGCTTCAACAGTCAGTGCTTGGAGGCTCTGGTCGAATGTGAGCAGTCAAAATCAGGGCGTCAACATTCTGGGCCTGTGATAATTATCAAGTAATAGGATACTGTTTGATATCTTCCCCAGTTCTCACGTGGGGCATGCCCACATCAACTGATGACCGAGGGCGGATTTATCTCCCGAAGGAGGTGCGAAAGCGATTTGGCGATGACTATCGGATCGTGCCACTCCCGGGTCAGGTCGTGTTATTCCCCGTCGATGATCCGATTGCGGGAATTCTCGAGGCTGTCGATGGATCCTTCGACAATATTTCAGAAGACAGAATGCGGGCACATACTCGATCGATCGCGTCTGAGGGAATTGAACGACGGAACACAAACGGGGAGGAGCAGGTATGTTCCGGCAGCCGTCAGAACCGTGAGGTGGTCCTCGGCTTAGACCCCGACGTCCTCGACCGTCGAGTCCGGGTTCGGCTCGAGTGACTCCATCATGTGGCGAGTCATCTCGTCGATGGCATCCCCACAGTCCGGGGCCTCGAGATCCGAGGCAAACTGCACGCTGCCCTTCGCGGAAAACCGGTAATATCGGGCTCCACTCGAGCCCTCGAATGGCAGTCCGGCCACGTAGTACGGATACTCCCGATAAAGCCCCGTGCCGTTCGCATCGGCCGCATCGGGTGACACCCTTACCACTGGGACTGTTTCCCCGCCGAAGTCAATCTCGAAGGCGACCTCGACGCCATCGCCGGTTCCCTGCTGGAGGGCAGTCGGTGACTCGCTCCCCGAGACGTCCTGGGTGGGAAAGACGTAGACCGGGTTCTGGGCCGGTCCAACCGTGATGGTCAGGCTGTAGTCGTTGTTGACCCGACCGGATACACTGACCGATCCCGGGTGCTCGAAGGTAGCAACGAACGGCGACTCAGTCTCATCGTGGCGACTGTAGCCACCCTCGGCCAGCGTGTCACAGACGGCCGGATCCTCGTGTGGCTCCGGGTCCGATGGAGACTCCTCGACCGTTCGGTGTTCCCGAGGGCTGGTCAGGCGACTCAGGATCCGAAGTGTTGTCCGATGGCTCACTCTCGGTTGGGCCCTCGTCGTCCGTACAGCCGGCGATGGCTGGAAGGACTGTGACTCCCGCAAGACCCTGCAGGAGTCGCCGTCGGTTCGGCTCAGGCTCCAGTCATGATTGGTCGCTCTCGGCGCCATACCTATAGTATCCCCCGGTGTCCGGAGTGTCGAAAATACCTTGGGACTGCCGGGGTGAGAGCAGGGTATGGCCGATGGCCACCGAGGTGAAGACTCGTGACCGAGCCCCAGGTAGTCCTCAAAGGTGAGGCCCACCAGAGTGCGGCCGATCAGGCCGAGGAGCAAGAGCTGCTCACCTCAGGGCGCTTCGACGCACTGGTCCTCGAGACCAATGCGACCGCCCCCGACCCACAGACGCTCGGGGAGCGGGTCTTCTGTGCGATCATCGGCTTCTGGTCGTTTCTCGTCATGGACCGCCTCTACGAAGACCGCGATGAACTTGATACGCTGGCTCGCGCCAACGGACTCGCGGTCACCTATACCCGACAGCAAAACGCCGAGATTTGGCGGGAAGGAACCCTCGGGGCCAAACTCGCCTTTACGTTCTCCTGGTTGCTGGCCGGCCCGCTCGTGCTGCTTGCGACCCGCGCCTGGTGTCCGGTCCGGCGGGCCGTGGCGGTGCATCGCCAGCTACGCGATCATGCGTCGACGCTCTCCACGGAGTACTTTCGGTTCCTGAACCACCCGAAGCGCAACCGCATGATGGCCGACCAGCTTATCGAGGCCCACCAGGACCATGGCTCGGTTCTCATGATCGTCGGAGACTGTCACACCCACGCGATCAGGGCCCGCCTCGATGCCCTCGGAATCGAGTATGAATATCGCGGCCCGCAGGACAACTCGCTGCACGTCAGGATGATGAAATTGGTCTGTCCGATCCGGGAGGGCCTCCAGGAGTACCGCCCCTAGGGCGTCGTTTCGTTGGCGGAGACGAGCGTCGTGTTCGATGTCCCTGCAATGGTCACGTCCGGAGCCGGTAGCTGCAACTGTGCATCAGCATCAGCCTTGTCGGTCACGTTCGAGACTCCCGGGGCAATGGTCGTGGGCGATTCGAGGTACACGAAGTAGCTGCCGAACGGAGAGACTGGCGGAACGTCGTCACTCCAGGCGTCACTGCCGATGACGTAGGACTCGAATCCCGGGGTCTTGGGAAAGTCGTTCGAGTATGGCTGCTCGAACCGGTCCAGCACCAGCAACGACTGATTGGTTCCGAAGCTGGCCTCGGCATCGGCAAACGACGTTCCGGGAATGAGGTTCCAGCCGGCCTCGAGTGGCCTCGGCGTGGCGCGAGCACACCGGGATCGAGTCGATGGTCACCTCGATGGTGCTTGGCACCTGTCCCACTCGTGGTTACGACGTACGCATCGAGTGCCTCAATGGAGCGGTTCATGTTTGTGATCCGCTCCCAGCCGGTAGGCGTGTAGTGCCAGATCGAGAGGCCCACTGTCTCGTTGAACGCATCGCCGATCGTTCCGTCGATCGGACCAGGGAACCCGAGAGCAACCGGATCACCATCATTCGGGATTGTCACCGAGTAGTGCGGCTCGTCACCGACCTGTGCGGGTGTTGGCGTCTGGCCGATAAGGCCAAATACCGCCGGACTGGCGAGCACCACGATCGCCGCCACCCCGAGAATCACCACACCGCGAGAGAGGGCCATCAGGCATCACCCTCCGGGACGAAGGTCGTCGTCAGTGGCCCATCGTTCTCGAGATCGCATCGGACGGTGCTGCCCATTGAAGAACCCCTCGAACTGGTCGATGAAGTGCTCGGATGTGGGATCACCGCTGTTGCCGCCGGGCAGCATCGTGGTGGCTGGTCCCTCGAGGTCCACCGCCATGCGAAACGTCGCACCGGCGGCGAACATCGGCTCGAACTCCGCGCGGAAGTTGTTGACAGTCCCCGCGGAGCCATCGACCGGAATCTCCGGATAGTTCAGCTGTGGGACGATATCACCGAACGGGTGATTCGCTCGTTTTGTCGTGTTCCAGTCCCCATAGACGCTCCACCCGTTCGATGCGATATCAGCGAGGGCAGCGGACAGTGCATTGAGCAGCTTGGTCTGCCGGTCCTCGCTATTGAAGAGGATGCTGTCCGGCGGGAGGGTCACCGCGACCCAGGCGCCGGGTGAGCCGGTGATCGAGGAGCGATAGTGACCGAGCCACTGGTGGAAGATAAGGGCCGCCTCCGAATCCCGGGTCATCCGGTAATCCCACGCATCGAGGGTTGCCGCAGCAGCTTCGAGGTCGGCATCACCACAGTCCTCGGCGACCGCAACGATGTCTGGCACGATGGCGGCCGCCCGCTCGTCCCTGACGTCGAGCATCATGTCCTCGGCGAACGCGAGGTCAATCGGGTCACCGGCATTGATCGTCGACGTAATTTCGTCCTCGATTCGCTTTGCTCGCTCGGGGCCGGCACTGGTGTGGCCAATGTAGTGATCGGTATCATAGGCGATTTCCTGGTTGGCGGCAGACGAGGTATCCCGTGTCTCGTCAGCCTGTGGCACATCGGCATCGTCGAGGAAGCCGTCGCCGTCCCAGTCGGACTCACCGTACGGCACGAAGCCGTTCCACTCAGCCTCTGGGGACGATCCATCGAAGACCTGGTCGCCGGGTACCACACTGCCGCCGGGTGTTTGTCTGACCGGCAGTGGCCCCGTGACGGTGAACAGTGTCTCGTCAGCGGTTGCATACACCAGGGCCAGCGAGATCCCAAACTCGCGGCTGGCCTCAAACGCCTCGTCGGCACTCTCGCTGTACAGCAGGTCGTGGAGAGCCGCCGACCGACGCTGATGGCCGAGAAGGCCGGCCAGGCCATAGCGACCCGTTCACCGCCACGCTCGATCAGGGGGCCGTGAACCGTCTTCTGGACCGTCACCGTCTGGTTTGCGGCACCGTCCACGACGATCTCTCCGCTCTTCGGACTCGATATCCCGATACTCGCCATCGTAGAGGTACTGGTCGCCGTCCTGTGAAAACTCGTACGTATAGACGTCGGCTGACATCGACGGCCGGGCTGGTGAACCCCCAGGCGGCCTTGTCGGTCCGGCCGATCACCGGCGCCGGCATCCCGGGGAGCATGTACCCCCGAACCGACATGATCGGGTGCCTCGAAATGTGGCACTCGTACCACAGCGGCGGTGCCATGATCAGCAGGTGTGGATCGTTCGAGAGCATCGGTCTGTCCACTTGCCGTGTGTTCACCGTCGACAATCCAGCTATTCGAGCCGAATCCATCGGGCGCATCGTACTGGCGAACCCACTCGAGGAAGGCCGGATCGACCGATTCGGCCGTCCGTCGTTCGCGGTGGTTAGTGCACTGGGCGCGGGAGTCGAGTCGATGATCGGATAGTCGTGTACGATCGGCTGGGGATCGATTCCGTTCACCAACTCCTCGCCGTAGGCAGTCGATCCGGTTTGCCCGACTCAGATCGCCAAAGCTGCCCGGTGAGGTTCCAGGCGATGTTTCGTTCCATCGAGCATGCGTGTCGACGATGGTCCAGGGAGTCAGGATCGGGCAAGATTGGAACTCGAGGCAGCGCCCTGGCTCGTTCTCCAGCGACTCCGTTCACCCCGTCCGCGAAGGCCTGCAGCAGTCGGCTCGATTTCCGTACCCGGCGAGTGCGTCCCGTGCGGCCTTCGCGGCACCGACGAAGTCCATCTTGACGGTGGAATTCGTCGCTCCCGGCCTCCCCCTCGCCAGCGATTTCGGCCAGTTGTCCCCGCATGATCCGTCGCTGGAGGTCCATCGGAAACATGCGGTCGAATGCCTGGACGTACCCGACTGCGTAGATGGCCGCGAGCTCGGACTCGGCCTCGATATGGGGTACGCCCAGTGATCGCGGTGGAGGCTCCGCGCCATACGGACTCTCGGACGGTGTCCGGAGAGCGTCCGGTGGTTCGGTTCCTCGACCATGACGGCGAACTGAATCACTGGCCGTCAGCGTGTCGAGGCCGTACTGGATTCTGGACCGATGACTCGGCACGGTGAGTTCAACGTGGGTTGTGTTGGCGAGCCGAAGGCCCTGACGTGTGGAAGTCCGACTACATCGATCGCCGGCTCGTCGGTGATGGTCGTCGCCGGGACGTCGTGCGTAACGCTCCCGTTCGCAGTCCGGCAGCGATGATCGGTCGATTCGTACACAGTCGTCGCCGTCCCAGGACCTCGTCGAATCTCGGGATCGGCCGCATAGCGAACGTCCAGGCTGAGTGTGGCCGTTCGATCGGGTGCCAGATGCTCGTACTCGAGGGTGATCGATGGGTCGACGATCGACCGCATCGATTGTCCCATTCGAGGTGGTGATGGTCTCGTCCGACCCGGCGCTCGAGCTTTGCACCGAGGCGGCCAGCCCCGGTGCCGAGCCGAGCAGGAGCCCGCCCGCGCCCATGTGCCCCGGCCGCAGCCGTCGTCGCCCCCGTTCGAAGTACCGTTCGCCGCGTCGCCAGTCCGCCGATCGTCCCTCCATACGTGCATACACCCGGAACCGGTGCCGAACCGTGTCCGTCGATAGCCCAACCACGCGGAGATTCATATAAACTGTGCTGACTCTCAGCCAGTCATACCGATTCGGAACGGCGCCGGGTGACAGGGTGACTGCCGAGTGTCGCCAGTGGGGCCTCGAGGGAGAGCCTGCTGCCTCTCGACCTTCGAGAACGGTCGCCGTGCGTCACGGCAGAGACGTGAATCGGTCGACGCCGAACGTGGTATCTCCGATCCGTGGTGACCTCTCACAGGCCAGTTGCTGGCTCCCAAATCTAGACGAGCGAACCAGCGTGATCCCGATCGATCGCCCCCTCGATCGACTGCTGGACGGGATCGCCGCCGCCGTAGACCACGGCATTCGGGGTAGGTCTGGATCCAGTGCTGAAACCCTCTGTCGAGGCCGACGACGTTCGTGTATCCGTTTTCGATCAGGGTTGCCGCCCGGCGACCCGAGAGGTGATGCGGACATGCACAGTAGGTCACGATCCGTCGTCGACGATCGAGGGCCTCGATCGGATCGTTCTCCGCTAGCCCGGTCATCCGCCGGACTGGAGACGGCCCCCGTGATGTGGGCCTGTGCGTACGCGTATGGACTTCTCGCATCGGCAAAGACCGCCGACTCGGCGGCCCACCACTCGTGGGCCACACAGGGCTGAACGTACGGCACCTCGACACCAAGGTATTGCCGCGTGGGCAGTGACTCGTCGCCCGTGTCCTCGCCGGGGTTGTCACTGCCGTTTTCACGGGGTGTATCTGCTGAGCCGTTGGTTGGCTCCTGCGCGGGGTCACCCACACACCCCGCGAATCACGAAAGGGCCAGTGCACCCGTCGCGAGCACGGCCCGCCGCGGTCGACGCGTCATACCTGATCAGGTCTGATCCGGCTGTGAGAAAACCCTTTGGGGACGCCCGACCCGAGGACGGCCATGGTGGGCGCCCGGACGCATCTCGCTGCCATCGTGGGCATTCTCGCGAGTCTGCTCGTGAGTGCCGCCCTGTGGTGGCAGTTCGACACGATCGTCTTCTTTCTATTCGTGCCGTTTGTTCCCTTCCTGTTCAGCCGTGGGAGCCGCGACACGAGCGCTCGAGAGTGTCCGACCTGTGGCTTCCGGACCACAGCCACGGAGTACACCTACTGTCCCCGAGACGGAACCCATCTCGAGGAGCCCTAGAAAAGATCGTCGGTCGTCGAGGCCGATCGGAACTGCTTGAGCGTCGCCATCTGGACCCCCAGTGGGATACCGTGACTCGTAGGGGATCGGATCCTCGAGTTCGAAGAGACTCTTCGGCTCGAAGCGAATCAGTTTCTTCCAGTTGTGGATCTTGATGTCGTCCTCGTATGCCGAGACTGCTCGAGCCATGGGCGCCGCATCGGGGGCGACGATATCGTGGACTGTGGCCACGTACCGGACCTCGCGGACGTCACCCCGGACGTACATGGCGACGTAGGTGGGCGGGTCAGCGACGTGGACGACCCCCCAGGCGTTGTTCTCGATCAGGAACTGCTGGCCCGCCTCGGGCATGGCCAGCACGGCGACTCCGGCATCGTTTCGCCCGTCGAGATCGCGGCGTCGCATCGTGCCGGCCCTGGCATCCGCATCCGGCTCTGGGGTCCAGCCCACCACCGCCTCCGTGCCACCGTTGGCCGTTGCCGAGGTGCCTGACCGTCCCGCCACTTGGACCCGCCTCGAGATCGTCGATCAGGGCCTCGACGAACTGGGCGGTTCGAGCAGAGAGTTCGAGGCCTTTGGTGGTCCCGACCTCCTCTTCGAGCACCTCGCCGATCCGCCGGGCGATCGTCCACCTTCCGCTCCTGCAGCGTTTCGATGACTGTCCCGGTCTCGGGTCCGGCGACCTCATCGACCATCCGATTGGCCCGGCCGGAGGTGATCGCGCGACTTCTCGATGATCGTCGGCAGATCGGGCCGTCGGTACAGATCCTCGAGATCGAAGCCAATCCGGGCGACCTCGCCGCTGGCACGCTCGACGAGGACCTCGTAGCTCACGCCGTTCGTCAGTACGACGCGGTCGACCGGCAGGTCGCTCCGAAGATACTGCCGGAACCGGTCGACGTCTCGATCGGCAATGTCACTCGTCGTACCGGAGACGATGATGAACACGGCCGGGTCCCCGTCGATCTCGAGGGAATAGTCGACGACCCCCTCCTGGTCACCGACGTGGACACGATGATCCAGCCGAACTTCACCGGGCTCGACACTGCCAGCCGAGCAACTCGACGAACGGTCGAATGAGACTCGCCTTCGTCGTTGCCTCGTCGAGGCTGACGACTGGTCTCGAGGATCGACTTCGCCCGCTCCACGTAGGTTCGCACCGCAGCTACGTCCATACACTCTCGTCTACCTATCAATCCAGTCCAACAAGAGTGTTGTCACCGATGCTCGCCATGGTCATCTATTCGTGGGCGGCCAACCGAGCTGGCAATGGACCTCGAGGGCACGCATGTCGGGATCGTCGCCCAGCGGGGCAACGAGCAGGCCCAGGAACTCGCCAGGGACCTCATCGACCTGCTGGAGGCGTGGTCCGTGTCGGTGACACTCGATGCGGCCACCGGGCAGTTACTCGACCACGAGTCAGACGCCGTCGAGCAGCTGGCGACGCGCCGACCTGCTCGTCAGTCTCGGCGGCGATGGGACGCTCCTCTTTGCGGCACGGGAGGCCGTCTCGCCGCCGATGCTCGGCGTCGACCTCGGCGGAGGTCGGCTTTCTCAGTGCCTGTGGGCCCGAGCAGGCGGCCACCGTTCTCGAGGAGACTCTGCAGGACGTACGCCGAACGTGGGGCTCGATACCCGACGGTGGAGCGGGATCGACTCCGGCCGACAGCGGTGACTGGACGATCGGACCAGTGGTGAACGATATCGCCGTCCTGGGATCCTACCGGGGTCGAGGAGGCGGGGCGGCGATCTCGGTGTACATCGACGGCGATCGGTTTCGCTGGCGGTCATGCCGATGGGGTGCTGGTGGCGACGCCGACGGGATCGACGGCCTACGCCGCAAGCGAGGGAGGGCCCATCGTCGAGCCGACGTCGCCGGTCCTTCTCGTGATGGGCATGAGCCCGACCTGGGATCGACCGCCGCTGGTGGTCAATGCCGAGCGTCCCGATGACCATCGATATCGAGGGGACACCGACGGCACACGTCCTCGGCGATGGTCGAAATCGAGTTCAGATCGACCCCCGGCGATGATCACGCGTCGAGCGGTCCGATGAGCCGCTTCACCTGGTTTCCGGTGAGCAGACGCTCTATGAAAGCTCTGGAAGAACTCGAGTGACGCAGTCGAAAGGTAATAATCGACCCACGCCCCGAGACTCTCTCGATGAGCCCCCAGCTGCCGGATGTCCAGGCGTCACGACCCCGGACGTCACCGTCGGGCTGAGCCAGGTCGGCGTCACGGGTGTCGAAAAGCTCGTCAAACTCGCCCGGCCGAACGACCGCCCCATCATCCTGATGGCCACCTTCGAGGTGTTCGTGGATCTGCCCTCCTGGCGGAAGGGGGCTGACATGAGCCGGAATATGGAGGTCATCGACGAGACCCTCGAGGAGGCCACGCGGGAGGAGGCCTATCGCGTCGAAGCCGTCTGCGGCGACGCCGCCGAGCGACTGCTCGAGAAACACGAGTACACCACACGGGCCTCGGTCGCCATGGAGGCGGAGTTCGTCCAGCGTGAACAGACGCCGGCAACCGACCGCGAGACCCAGCACACCGTCGACATCATCGCCTCGGCGACGGCCACCGAGGACGGCACCAGAGAGGAAATCGGGGCCCGGGTCGATGGCATGACAGTCTGTCCGTGCTCCCAGGGGATGTCGGCGGCCAGGGCCCGGGAGGAACTTGAGGCCCTTGCTGTCGACCGCGAGACCATCGACGCGTTCCTCGAGGCAGTCCCGCAGCCGGGCCACTCACAGCGCGGCCACGCCACGCTCACGGTCGAATCGGCACGGCGAGCCACCCGTCGACCTGAACACCATCATCGACATTGCTCGGCGATTCGATGAGTGCGCGGATCTACAATCTGGCGAAGCGGCCGGACGAGGATCACATGACGGAGGCGGCCCACGCGGACGCGAAGTTCGTCGAGGATTGCGTGCGGGCGATGGCCGACGGTGCCGTCGCCTCGTTCGAGGACCTCGAGGACGGTGCCGTCATCACCATGCGACAGACCAACGACGAGTCCATCCACCAGCACAACGCCCATGCCGAGCGCATCGTCGAGATGGGAACGCTCCGGGAAGAAGTCACGGGCACGTAATTACAGTCGAAGCGGGATCGCACTTTCCCAGTGGGGCTGGAACGTCTCGTAGACCTGATTGGCAAACTCTGGATCCTTGAGATCGATCATCCCGAACATCTCCTCGGAGCCGAGTGGATTGGGCACCTGGATGCAGACCTCCACCCCATCGATGACGTTGAACGATCCGGCCACGTCCTCGTTCGTTCGAACATCGAAGCCGTCGCGCTGCTGCATGACCTCGCGATAGCGCTCACCCACCCGTGGTGAGAGGGCGTTGACGAGTTCCGGGGTCATCAGCATGTCGACGGAGACGCCCGATCAAGCGCCTCGTCGAGCTGGGACTGCACTTCCTCACCGATCGCCCGGATGTCGATCTGTGGGGATGGATCGGCGGCGACCATGACGATACTCGAGTCGGCCGCCGTGAGCCGCTCGATCAGGAGGTCGATCGACTCCTCGGCGCCGACGGTGGCCGTCCAGAACTGCTCTTCGACCGGTTCGGCCGCGTCGAGTTCGTTGGAGAGATCATCAACGATTTCCTCGTACTGCTCGACCTTGGCCTCGAGTTCTCGCTTTTTGTCCTCGAGGAGCCGATCGAGGGCTGTCGCCGGTTCGACCGCCACGTACTTTTTGGGTCGGCTGGCGGTCTGGCTTCGGACGAGGCTGTACTGCTCGATATTGTTGAGCACGTCGTAGATCCGCCCCATCGGCACATCACTGGCTCTCGACAACTCCTTTGCCGTTGTGGGACCGGTTCTGAGAAGTGCGCGATAGGCCCGTGCCTCGTACTCAGAAAGCCCGAGGTCCCTGAGGGTGGCCATACAGCGAGGCAACTAAGGGAGAGGCTATAAACACAACGGTAGTTTTAACAGGCCATTGATATGGCGACCCGTCGCCCCAGTCGAAAACGGTTTTCCCGTGGACCGGATAGGTCGCTCCATGCTCAGGTGGATCGCTCTCTTATTGCTCATTCCGTTCCTCGATGCGGTCCTCCTTGCAGTGGTGGTGAGCCAGACCCCCCTGATCGGGTGGGTGGGCATGATCCTACTGGTAGTCCTGACCGGCCTCGTTGGCCTGCTGCTCGTTCGGGCCGAGGGCCGGCGGACGCTCCGGAAGATCCAGCGCTCGCTCCAGCAAGGTGATCCCCCGACCGACCAGCTCCTCGACGCCGGATTGCTCATCGCCGCGGGTGCCTTCCTGCTGACGCCGGGGCTGGTGACTGACCTTATTGGGTTTCTCATCGTGATCCCGGTCACCCGCTATCCCATTCGGGTGCTGCTCAAGCGATACGTCCTGGTCCCGTACGTGGATGATCGCACCGGCGGCTTCGCCTCGGGTCGAATCTACACCGTTGGCTTTCCGGATCCCTCCCAGGAGAGTGCCGGTGGCACGGAGCACACGTATGATCTGTCAGGGGAGAACTACTCGGTCGAGACCGATGATGAGGGGACGGAGGAATCCACCGACCGCTAGCGGTTTCCTCGCCCGGTGGAAAGAAACGCTTAAACCGCCTACGAGGTAACGATTCTGTGCCCGGGCCAATAGCTCAATCAGGTTGAGCGCCACTCTGATAAGGTGGAGGCTCTCGGTTCAAATCCGAGTTGGCCCATTCCGTTGCTGTCGTTACTTATCGCGGAGATTCGGGTGAACGACGGGCTCGCCCGGATGGGCTGATGCAAAGTACTGAGCCAGGGTCTCGAGCGAGCGCTCCTCCCGCTCGTGCCGTTCCGCCTCGGAAATCTCCTCACAGCCCGGTGGACAGTCCCGGCCACGGTCCGTGAAGTACCCCGCTGGTGTGACCCAGTCGTGGTAGAATGGCCGCTCGTCGTCCTCGAGGAGCGTCACCGCGACCTCGGCCCCGTGGCCAGCACAGACGATCGCCTGGTGCGCTTTCTCGGCGAGCCGCCCTGCGATATAGAGCCCATCGAGCCCGCTTCGGCCACGCTCGTCGCTCTCCACGAACGTACTGCCGCGGTGGAAGATGGTGACACCCTCGAGTCCCTCGAGATACGCGGTCTCGTTTTTCGTCGCGGCGATGATGTATCGCGTCTGGATGCGATCCCCGTCGGCCGATTCTACCACGAACCCATCATCGGCAATATCGACGGTTGTGACGGTTGCCTCAAGCCGATAGCTGCCGGCGTCTGCTGCCTGATCGGCCATCATGTCGAGTAGCTGGCGTGGGTTCACGCCCCCGGGGAAGCCCGGATAGTTCTCGAGGTGGGCGTTGCGGCGAAGGATCGACGAGCCCGCATCGACGACCAGGGTCTCGAGGCCGTTCCGGGCGGTGTAGATGGCCGACGAGAGGCCGGCCACGCCGCCGCCAATGATGACCACGTCTTGTGGATCGGTCCGTCCCATTGGTCAGTGGTGACCCCATCGTGCTGTGATCCAAGTAGTTTCCGATCTGCTGTCGCCTCACTCGTACCGGAGGGCTTCGATCGGATCGATGCGCGCTCCGTTCCAGGCGGGATAGAGGCCGGCGATGACGCCCACGAGGATTCCGACGACGACGGCAATGGCCCCCCACTCTGGCGGGAACGTAAAGGGGAGATCGAGCACCTGAGTCGTTCCGTAACCGGCGAGTACGCCGACGACGATTCCGATGATTGAGCCGATCAGTCCGAGAATGACCGCTTCGACGAGAAAGAGCTGGAGCACGTCGCGGTTCTGGAAGCCGACGGCTTTCATGATCCCGATCTCGCGGGTCCGCTCGGTCACGCTGACGAGCATGATGTTCGCGATTCCGATCGCCCCCACGACCAGTGAGATCACCGCAATACCGGTGATAAACCCGGTGAACGTGTTCAGGACATCCTGGATCTGGTCGATGAAGTCCTCGTTGGTCAGCACGGAGATCTCGTAGGACCCTGGCAGCAACTCGCGCGCATCAGAGTCCCCCTCGAGGTACGCTTCGACCCGATCCGAGACGGCATCGACCTGCTCGTAGTCCATTGCAACGACCGTCAGGCGTGTGTACACGCGCTGGTTCTCGCCCGTCGTGGGGCTCTCGAGTCGCGTCTGGGCGAAGGGATCGGTCGGACCGTAGACTCTGGGCTGGGTGAGCCCCATGCCTGGTTGGAACTGGCCGAGCCCTGATGGCGTCTCGAGGATACCGACCACGGTGGCCGAGACCGTCTCCCCGCCGGTGTAGGCGATCTCGATCTCGTCGCCGACCGAGACGATTTGTCTCGAAGACCGTCGCGGCCTGCTGGTCGAGGACGACCTCCTGCTCGCCGAGCGTGAATCCCTCACCGGCTGAGAAGTTCCTGGCCCGTCTGCTCGAAGTACTCGGGTGTCGTTCCGGTCAGCGAGGACAGGCCGACCGTTTCGTTCTGGTATGTCACACCTGAGAGGGGGATCGACCCCTGTGGGACGACGGTCTCGACCCCTTCGAGCGACTCGATCTGCTCGATGTCGTACTCGGTGAACACCTGCTGGTCACTTGGCGCACCGGGGCCACCCTGGCCACTCTCCAGCTGGGTCGTGACCGTCATTGAGGGGGATTGCCCGGCGGCGACATCCCCGATGATCGCCCCCTCGAGACTGGCCCCGAGGGTAACGAAGGTGATGACAGCCCCGATCCCGATGATAACACCCAGGGTTGTCAATGCCGAGCGGAGGCGGTGCCCTCGGATCGATCGCCAGGCCATTCGGACACTTTCGGTCCCGTCCATCAGGCGCCCTCCATATTGTGCCGTCGTGGGTCCTCGACTGACTCGATACGCTCGAGTTCGCCGTCCAGCAGGTGCAGGATCCGATCGGCGTGTTCGGCAATCCGCCGCTCGTGAGTCACCAGCAAGATGGTGTTGCCGGCGGCATGCAGGTCGGCAAAGATCGCGGTGATCGTCTGTCCCGTCTCGGTGTCGACGTTCCCCGTCGGTTCGTCCGCCAGGAGGAGCGTCGGGTCGTTGACGAGCGCGCGGGCGATCGAGACGCGCTGGCGTTGGCCGCCAGAAAGCTCGTTTGGTAGGTGATGGAGCCGATCGCCCAGTCCCACCCGCTCGAGCAGTCGCTGGGCCCGTTCGTTTCGCTCCACTCGAGCGACGTCCCGGACGACCATCGGGAGTGCCACGTTCTCGAGGGCCGAAAGTCGGGGCATCAGGTTGAACGTCTGAAAGACGAAGCCGATCTCCTCGCCGCGGAGGCGAGTTCGTGCGCGATTCGAGAGGGTGGTCACGTCCTGCCCATCGACCTTGATCGTGCCGGCTGTGGGGTATCCAGACAGCCGATCAGGTTCATCAGGGTACTCTTCCCGAGCCACTCGGACCCATCACAGCCGTATAGGAACCGCGTGTCAACTGGAAGGACACGTCCCCAGTGCGATCACTGGCTGGCCGATGTCGTACGTTTTCTGCAGGTGCTCGACGGCCACGGCAGGCTTTCTCGAGGCAGTTGTCCCGTCGGGGTTTGGGTCCGTCATAGCCGCCACCGGTCTGGGTGGAACGGATCATGGTATCCCCCATTATTACGGAGGTCCTACCGCGGACCCACGAGAACGGAGGCACCAGCTCCTAGGGAGGAATCAGCGCGAAGTAGCCGAACGCGAGGCCGGCTGACACCGAGGGACCGATGATCCAGAATGTGACGAAGCGGGCAACTGCCTCCGGCCGCACGAGCTGAGCGGCTGTGGCAACGTCGGCCGACTTCTCCTCCCCAATCGGGGACATTTCTCACGCTCGAGTACCTCGAACTCGTGGGCGTCCTCCGCTACGATCGCCGCGGTCGACTGCCACAGGCCTACGGAGAAAAATCGTCTGGTAGATGATGGCAAAGCCAATGACAGCAGTAAGGGGAATGCTAACCACCAGTGGCACCGTCGTGGCGATGCCCACCACCATTCCGAGGGCCAGGCTGCCCAGAATCGGCGATCAGGACGATGTCGTAGTACTGGACAGTTAATTTCACCGGCGTATACGCACTGAACCGTCAAAAACCGGCGTCTGCGCTATCGGCCCTGACTGTGTTTGATTCGAGACCAACCGAGTAGGAGATAGGAAGTCCTATTATCACGACTCACATCGGTCGGGCCTGTATGGATTTTGGAATTGACGACCGGACGGCAATCGTCACGGGCGGCGGTGGACGAATCGGCACGGAGGACTGTAAGGTACTGGCGAACGAGGGCGCCGAGGTCGGGGTCCTCGACGTGAACGCGAGTGCGGCCTCGAGTGTTGTCGACGAGATCAACGACGGGGACTACCCGGGGAGTGCCTTCACACTCGAATGTGACCTCACGGATCGCGATCAGGTCACTGAGACGATCGAGACGGTCGAGTCGGACCACGGTGGTGTCGACATCCTCGTGAACAACGCGGCGATGGTCGACGCGCGAGACCGCCTCGAGAACTTCGACGATGATACGTGGGACCGCGACATGGCGATCAATCTGACAGGGACCTACAACATCACGAAGGCAGTCTTCCCCCGCATGGCCGAGCGAGAGTGGGGTCGAATGGTGTTCATGTCCTCGATGGCCGGCTGGCGTGGCGGATTCGGTCAGGCGTCCTACTCGGCGACGAAGGCGGCGCTGATCGGACTCGGCAAGACAGTCGCCCTCGAGGGTGCCCAGAAGGGCATCACCTCGAACGTGCTCGCACCGAGCATCGTCGTGGGGCAACTCGCTGAGATGCCAATCGAGCAGCTTGAGCAGGTCGACGAGCACTTCGCTCGCATCGCAAAGGCGACTCCGATGCGCAAGCTCGGAACCGAAGAGGATGTCGCAAACATGATCGGCTACCTCTGCTCCGAGCAGTCGGGGTATATTACCGGCCAGGTCATCGGCGTCACCGGCGGAATGACCCTGTTCAGTTTGCTAGCTGCTTCCCAATTTTCACATTTTTCACGGCCCCTCGAGAAGCGTCACTCGAACGCTGCAATACCAGTGAGGTGCTGGCCGAGTACGAGCGTGTGGATGTCGTGGGTCCCTCATAGGTGTAGACGCTCTCGAGGTTGCCCATGTGACGCATCGGGGGAAGTCGGTAGTGATTCCATTTCCGCCGAGCATCTCTCGGGCAACCCGGGCGACGTCTCGGGCCATCCGCACGTTGTTCCGCTTTGCCATCGAGACGTGGACCGGTTCGAGGTCACCCCGTTCTTTCAGCTCGCCGAGCCGGTGGGCCAGTAGCTGCCCCAGAGTCACCTGCGTCGCCATCTCGGCCAGTTTCCGTTGCTGGAGCTGGAATCGCGCGATGGGGCCACCGAATTGCTCGCGATCACCGGCGTACTCCAGGGCCGTCTCGAGACAGTCGCGTGCAGCTCCCACCGCTCCCCAGGCAATCCCGTATCGGGCCTGGGTCAGACACGAGAGCGGCCCCTTCAGGCCCGAGACATCGGGTAGTACGGCGTCTGCCGGGACGACCACGTCGTCGAGACCGATGTCTCCGGTGATCGAGGCTCGAAGCGAGAGCTTCCCGTCGATCTCGTTGGTCGAGACACCGGGCCGATCCGTCTCGACGAGGAAGCCTCGAACGGGGGTTCCATCGCTCGATCGATCCCGGGCCCAGACCAGTGCGACATCGGCGATCGGGGAGTTCGTGATCCACGTCTTCGATCCCGTTGAGCACGTACCCGTCGCCGTCCCGCTCGGCGACCGGTCTCCATCCCGGCGGGGTCGGACCCGTGGTTAGGTTCGGTCAGGCCGAAGCAGCCGACGGCCTCGCCGGTTCCAAGTTGGGGCAGCCACCGCTCACGCTGCTCCTCGCTCCCGTAGGCGTGGATCGGGTACATGACCAGAGCGCCCTGGACCGATGCCATCGATCGGAGCCCCGAGTCACAGGCCTCCAGTTCCTGCATCATCAACCCATAGGCACGCTCCGAGATGTTCGGCAGGTCGTAGCCCTCGAGGTTGGGCGCAAATAACCCAAGCTCTCCCATCGCCGGGATTAGCTCGGTTGGAAATGTTCCCTCGAGATAGTGGTCGCCGATGTCGGGCCTGATCCGCTCGTCGAGGAACTCTCGAGTGGTTTCCTGGATCATCCGCTCTTCTTCCCCGAGGTCGGCCTCGAGCTGGAGAAAGTCGTGCATGTCCCGAACGACCGTAACGGCAGGCAAAGGCGTTGCGGTCAGCCCCAATCTCTATTTGGGTGACACACCGACTGAGTGGCAGGTATGACGAACCTCGTAACTGATGTCGTGGAGACGGTCGAGAACTCCCCGAGTGCCCCAGCGCTGTGGCACGAGGGGGAGTCCCGAACGTATGCGGAATTCTGGGACGAAGTGGGGCGGTTTGCGGCCGGGCTCATGGCGCGTGGGGTGGGCACCGATGCGATCGTGTCGGCGATCTATCTCGCCCAACCGGCCGGCCTACGCGATTGCCTTCTACGGGACCCTGGTGGCTGGCGGGGTCGTGGTCCCGATGAATCCGGAGTACCGGGCCCGGGAGATCGGGCACCTCCTTGCCGACAGTGGGGCGCGAGCAGTGGTTACCCTTGCAGCCAACCTCTCCGAGATCGAGGCCGTCAGCGAGGAAACGGCCCTCGAGCAGATCGTCCATGTCGACGGATCGGCGACAGATCCCGGCCACGCGTTCGAGGCGTTCCTCGAGCCAGCGCCGATCGAGCCGGTCGAACGCGCCGACGATGATATCGCCGTCCAGCCGTACACCTCTGGGACGACGGGGACTCCGAAGGGGGTCCTCCTCAGTCACCACAACCTCGCCTGGACGACCCGGGTGAACACGGAGGTCCCCCGGGCGGTCTGCAACCCACCGATCGGTTCCTCGGTGTCCTGCCACTCTTTCACATCTACGGGATGGCGGTGGTGATGAACGGCGCATTCTACACCGGCGGGACGTTCTATGCCCTCGAGGAGTGGGACGCCGACACCGCCCTCGAGGTCAGATCGACGCCGAGGACATCACGATCTTCTTCAGGCGTTCCCGCGATGTTCAATGACATCATCAACCACCCGGAGGTCGATCGATACGATCTTTCCTCAATTCGCTTTGCCAACTCTGGTGGAGACAGTGTGCCAGGCGAGGTTATGGATCGGTTCAAGGCCCTCGCTGACGGCGATCTCTACCGAGGGCTATGGACTCACGGAGACCAGCCCGACCTCCCACGCAACCAGGCCCGATGCCCGGCGCAAGGGAAGCGTCGGCAAGCCGTTGCCTGGAGTGAAATCACGCGTTGTCGACGAGAACTTCGAGGACGTCCCCGTGTCGAGCAGGGGCCAATCGACGAAGACGAGGTCGACCTCGAGGCGATCTCCGGCCGGATCGTCATCGCTGGTCCGAACGTGATGCAGGGTTACTACAACCTTCCAGAGGCGAACGAACGGGCGATCACCGAGATCGACGGCGAGCGATGGCTCCATACCGGAGATATCGGCTACTGGGACGAGGAGGGCTACTTCTACGTCATCGATCGGGAGAAACACGTGATCGTTACTGGCGGCTACAACGTGTATCCGCGGGAGGTCGAGGAACTTCTCTTCGAACACGAGGAAATTGCCGATGCAGCAGTCGTTCGGATCCCAGACGAGCGTCGGAACGAGACCGGTGAAGGCCTACGTTGTCCCGACACCCGGGGCGCTGGATCACGCCCGAGGCCGTGCGGGAGTACTGTCTCGAGCACCTGGCCCCGTACAAGCATCCCCGTGAGGTCTCCCTCGTCGAGGAGTTACCACGGACGGTGACCGGGAAGGTACAGAAATTCAAGATCCGCGAACGGGAGACGGAGAGTCGTTGAGTCCAGGGCGGATCAGCGTAATCGGCCGTTGCAAACCGCTCCGGCCAGATGACCTCTTGTTTGGCCGCACCGTTTTCGTCTTCCTGCCACTGGAAGAAGATCCCCTGGATGTAGTCCGGCCCGTACTTTGGATCGTGCGCATGGCCGCTGGTCCGTTCGTAGAACTCGAGCGGTCCGGTGGGGCTGTCGAACGTGAGTGCTTCCATCGCGGGGACGATGGTATCGGGGTTCGTCGTGCCGGCAGATTCGACACACAGGGCATAGACCAGCATCGCCGTATACGCGCTGTATCCTGTGAACATCGGAACCTGGCCGCCGAAGTTGGAGCTGTAGGCGGTGACGACATCCTGGATTGCATCGAGTTCCATCGTGTCCGTGGCGATCGTCTGCCCAATGGTGTACCGACAGGCCCCGTTGACGATATGGTAGTAATCGGGTCGCTGGGCTGGAATGTGGATACCGCCGATGTTGAACGGCGGTTTCATCTCTTCCCAGTCGATCATGGCCTGATCGCCAGTGTGGGACATCCCAACGAGGAGGCCATCGGCACCGGCATCGGCGATCTCCTGATAGAGCGAGGTAAAGTCACTCGTTTCCGGGGAGTAACTGATCTGCTTGGCGACGTCCATTCCGATGCTGGGGAGGAACGCCTCGAATGCCGGACCGATTCGTTCGGCCCACTTGAGATCCTCGGTCAGAATGCCAAGACTGGACCACCCCAGTTCGCCTGCCATATCACCGATAAAATCCAGCTGGTTCTGGATCAGGAGGGCATTGTTGAACGGGCCGATCCGGAAGTGATACTTGTAGCGATCGTAGTTCTGGTTGATCAGCGTATTTGGATAGTCTGAGGCCGAACCAACTGTGATATGCAGCGTTTCTGTCTCGGCCATATCCTCCATGATATAGTCGAGCGCCTCGCTCTGGAAGATCCCCATCGTAACGTCGACGTTCTCCTCGAGGACGAGCTCCTGATACCGTCGGCGCGTCTCGGTTGCACTCCCCTTCGTGTCTCTGACGATGACCTCAACGTCTCGTCCCATGATTCCGGCCTCGAACAGCGCTTCAATGTTGAGCGAAATATCACTCAGGCCCGGGGCTGGGCCACCCTCGCGCTGTTGCTCGAGTTCTCGGACTCGCTCGAGATTCATCGAGGTGCCGGAGGTAAAGCCATCCCGACTCGGAATTCCGGAGATACCCTCACCGGCATTTATTTCCCGGCTCCCAGTTTCGCCCCATTGGCGGTCGACATTCCGATCAGGTCCTTGTTCGGGCTCGGGGCCAATACACCGACGCGGATGGGGGCCTCGGAGTCATCGCCAAGGACAGTGTCGACCTGATTGACACAGCCGGCCAGTGAAATCCCGAGGGCGCTTCCTGCCGATGTTCGAAGGACGGTTCGACGATCGACCCGTCCTGAAGCTCTTCCCGGCTCACCGTCCCGGAGCTCCCCCGATCACGTAGAATCCCCCGCTCCTTCGACGGGTCGGTATTGTCCATGTTTGACCACGTTTGAATCAACAATTCATAACGTTTGCGGCGCGTTGAGGACTCACGTTCTGGACATTCGTGCTGTTCATCGGTTCGGTCAGCGGCAACCGCAAGCGATGATTCGACACTCGAGTCGACTCCAGCACAGGGGCCTTGGACGCAGCCGTGGCCACATTTGGCGTTCTTCCACGTTATCAAACACGATAATTTGATATCACAATTTATGTGGGTCCCTGATTTCTTCATGCACATCAATGGGTATCTGGAGTCGAACTGTACCAGGGGCGATCCGACGACGCTACGCGGTTAAATTTGGCATCGCGTTGCTGGTCTTGGGCCTCTTGTCGGGCTCATCGGGTTCGTAGCCACTGCGGGGATTACCAGCGAGGTCGAACAGCGCGTTATCAACGAACAGGCCACATCTGCGTCCCAGGAGGCCCAGAACATCGAGATGTGGAACGAGCAAAATGAGCACACGATTGGGATGGCAGTGTGGTCTGATTCCGTCGATGCACAATATCACAGCGCGATCAGACATCGGTTCAACACCTGGCAGACACAACTTGCAGCAGATATCTTCTCGATGCACTATGTGGACACGGACAACGAGGAGGTCCTCGTCAGCACTGATCGGACGGTGGAGGGGGAGGATCTGAGTACCCTCGGCTTGCCTGAGGAACTCTACACCCAGGCAACACAGAGTGCACCCACAATTTCGAAACCGTATACCGAGACCGATGAACTCGGCCAGCGGTCGGCAGTTGTCACGTACGTCCAGAAGGTGCCAAACCAGGATGACCGCATGGTCGTCTACACGGCCGAACTCGAGGCATATCTGAACCAGATTCACACCTCCGAGGACTCCGTGACAGTCGTCCTCGACAGCGACAATGAGGTGATGCTCGACTCCGCCGGGCTTGGGGGTGGCTATGCGACGCTTGGTGTCCAGTACGGTGATGACCGCATTCCACAGGCGGCCCGATCCAACGGCACTGGTTCCAAGCGGATAACGACCGCCCCGGCAGTGATACCGCACTTGCCCACGAAGCCTACGAGTTCGGTGCCTCCGATTACATCGTCAGCTACTCAGCTGTGAAGGGGACAGGAATCACAAACGAGACCTGGGTCGTCGCAACGCATGAACCGACCGCGAGCGCGTTCGGGTTCGTCAACCAGGTCGATCAGTACGGGATGCTTGCGACGTTGCTCGGTGTCGTCCTCATCGGGATGGTCGGAGCGATCCTCGGCCGGAACACTGCCGTCTCGATCGACCGGCTGACTGAACGGGCCGGCCGCATGGAGGAGGGAGACCTGGATGTCGAGTTCGAGACCGACCGGATCGACAACATCGGACGGCTGTACCAGGGATTCGCCTCGATGCGCGATGCGCTCCGGGAGCAGATCGAGGAGGCCGAAGCCGCCCGTGAAGAGGCCGAGGCCGAACGGGAACGCGTCCAGGAGATCAACGAACACCTCGAGGAGAAGGCTGACGAGTACAGCGCAGTCATGGAGGCCGCTGCCGAGGGCGATCTCACGGCCCGCATGAGCGCCGACAGCGAGAACGAGGCGATGAACGAGATCGCCGACGAGTTCAACAACATGCTGACCGACCTCGAGTCCACGGTCGCCGATCTGTCACGGTTTGCTGCAGAGGTGGCAACGGCCAGTGAGGAGGTCACTGCCTCGAGCGAGGAGGTCCGTTCCGCCTCCGAGCAGGTCACGGAGTCGATCCAGCAGATCTCCGAGGGGGCCGATCGGCAGGACGAGACACTCCAGTCGGTCAACCGTGAGATGGAGGGTCTCTCGACGACGACGGAGGAGATTGCTGCCTCCTCGAACGAGGTGGCCGATATCGCCGAACGGACGGCAAACACCGGCAAGCGCGGCAGTGAGGCCGCCAACGAGGCCATCGAGTCGATGGAGGACATCGAAGAGGACGCAGAGAGCGCCGTCCAGGAGATCCGGCTGCTCGAGGACGAGGTCAAACAGATCGACGAGCTGATCTCATCCATCTCCGAGATCGCCAAGCAGACCAACATGCTTGCACTCAACGCGAACATCGAAGCATCCCGCTCCGGGGATGGGCAGGACGACGAGGGATTCACCGTCGTTGCCCAGGAGGTCAAGGAACTCTCCCAGGACGTGAAGGTCGCCGCCGAGAAGGTCGAAGAGCGCCTCAGCTCGATTCGCAAGCAGACCGAGCTGTCGGCCGAGGAGGTCGAAAAGACCAGCGAGAAGGTCGAGGATGCGAGCAAACAGGTTCAGGAGACGGTCTCCTCACTCGAGGAGATCGCCGAGTACGCCCTCGAGACCAACGACGGGGTTCAGGAGATCTCGGCGGCCACCGAGGAGCAGGCCGCATCAACCCAGGAGGTCGTCGCCATGGTCGACGAGGCGGCCGAGATATCAGACGAGGCGACCCAGGAGGCAGAGAACGTCGCCGCAGCAGCCGAGGAACAGACGACGGCACTGACGCAAGTCTCGAGTTCTGCCTCTGACCTCTCGAACCAGGCCTCGCGACTCTCGGAGGCCCTGGACAAGTTCGAGACCGACGCCGAGGGCACAGCCGTCACCTTCGACCAGGATGAGGCGGTCGAGGATGAGGGAGACGGGAACGACGAGTCGAATGAGGTCGAAGAGGACGAGCCCGAGGAGGTCATAGACGAGGACTTCGACTTCGGCGATGAGGAATGAGGCCCCACCGGAAGCTACTTTGTGGTCACTGCGGAATCCGGGGCCATGACCTTCGCTTTATCTGCTGAACACGAGGCGATCAGGGAGGCAGTACGCGAGTTTGGTGAGAACGAGATCGAGCCAGTCGCAGCCGAACACGACGAGGCCGGAAAGTACCCGGAGAACATTCGCCGAAAGGCCGCCGAATACGACTTCATCGCGCCCAACATCCCGGCCGAGTACGGCGGTGCCGGCATGGACCGCCTCGGGATGACGATCGTGACCGAGGAGCTCTGGCGGGCCGACCCGGGGATCGGCTCGGCCCTCGGCAGTGCCGGCTTCGGGACGGACATGCTCATCGAGTTCGGCGACGAGTGGATGAAAGAGGAGTGGCTTCCGAAGATCGCCGGTGGCGAGTCTGTGTCAGCCTCGGGCATCTCTGAACCGGCCCACGGATCGAACGTGGCCGGCATGGAGACGCGAGCGGAAGAAGACGGCGACGAGTACGTCATCAACGGGACGAAGATGTGGATCACGAACGGGACCGTCGCGGACGTGGCTATCGTGATGGCGAAGACCTCACCCGGGGAGGGTCATCGGGGCATCACCGCGTTTCTGGTCCCGACGGTCATCCGCGGTTCGAGCCCGAGAAAATCGACAACAAGCTCGGCATTCGGGCGTCCGATCTCGGGGAAATCGTCCTCGACGACGTGCGGATCCCAGCGGGCAACGTCGTCGGCGAGGTGGATCAGGGCTTCTATCAGCTGATGGAGTTCTTTGCGGCCGGTCGCACGAAGGTGTCCGGCCAGGCCCTCGGGGCCGCCCAGGGAGCGCTTGATGCGGCCATCGACTACGCGGGCCAACGCGAGCAGTTCGATCAGCCGATCTCCGAGTTCCAGGCGATCAGGCACAAGATCGCCGACATGGCGACGAACGTGGAGGCGGCCCGATCGCTGGCCTATCGAGCGGCGACGGCCGTCGACACCGGCGATCAGGAGACCGCTGCGCGCTTTTCGAGCATGGCGAAACTCTTTGCCAGCGAGGCCGCCGTCGATGTCTCCGACGAGGCACTGCAGGTCCACGGCGGTGCCGGTTATGTCAGTGACTTCCCAGCCGAGCGGTACTACCGCGACGCCCGCATCACGAAGATCTACGAGGGCACGTCGGAGATCCAGCGCAACATCATCGCCGATCGCATTCTCTGAGGCGGAGGTGGGAACGCTTTTTGTCGCCTGCCGAGAGGGCTGGCACATGCATGTGGCCGTACTGGGAGCCGGGAGCATGGGACACGGGATCGCCCAGGTCGCCGCGATGGCCGGACACGATGTCCGGCTGAACGACGTGGAGGAGTCGGCCCTCGAGGCGGGCCTCGAGGGGATCGAAGGGAACCTCGACGGCGGCGTCGCCCGGGACAAGCTGACGGAGGCCGAGAAGGCCCGGACAGCTCGACCGTATCGAGGCAACGACCGATCTCGTGGCGGCCGTCACGGGGGTCGACCTCGTGATCGAGGCCGTTCCGGGAGAACATGGACCTCAAGAAGTCGATCTTCAGCTGACGTCGAGGCAGCCGCTCGATCCAGATGCAACACTTGCCTCGAATACCTCGGCCTTCTCGGTGACCGAACTTGCCGAGTGAACTCGACCAGCCAGCCCGGTGTGTCGGGCTCCACTTTTTCAACGCCACCACATATCATGGGGCTCGTCGAAATCGGTGATCGCCGAGCAGACGGACGAGGCAACCGAGACAGCGGCGGTGGAGTTCGTCGAGGGCATCGACAAGGAAGCGGTGGTGGTCCGGTGATACGGCCGGGTTTGCCAGCTCCCGCCTTGGGGATTGCGCTGGGCTCGAGGCCATGCGGATGGTCGAGACAGGGGTCGCTCAACCGAGCGATATTGACACGGCGATGCGGGAAGGCTATCGGCCATCCAATGGGTCCGATCGAACTGTCCGACCACGTGGGTCTCGATGTCCGGCTGGACATCGCCGAGCACCTTCGCGATGAGCTGGGCGAGCGGTTCGCCCCGCCGCAGATTCTCCGGCGGAAGGTCCGTGCTGGTCGGCACGGCCGGAAAAACGGGCGAGGGCTTCTACCGCTGGGAAGATGGCGAGGCCGTCGAGGAGGTGGATCCGTGAGCTCGCTCGCAGACGAGTACGAGGTCCTCTCGGTCGACGTTGGCGGCGCTGCCGAACGGGTCGCGACCATCGCGATCGATCGACCGGCATCCCGTAATGCGTTGAACCGGACGGCCCGAGATCGAGCTGAAGGCCGCCATCGAGACCGCTGAAGCAGACGACGCTGTCAGAGTCGTCGTCCTCAGCGGGGGGCGAGGAGACGGGCACGTTCGTCGCCGGCGCCGATGTCGGTGAGCTTCGCGATCGAGATCTAATGGAACAGCGCGAGGCAAGCAGCCGGCCCCGGGTATACGAGGCAGTTGCGGAGGCGCGATTGCCGGTCATCGCCCGGATCAACGGCCACGCCCTGGGTGGTGGCTGTGAATTGGCACAGGCCTGTGACGTTCGCATTGCCGAGGCTGGCGTCAAACTCGGCCAGCCGGAGATTTCTCTCGGGATCATCCCCGGCGGGGGCGGCACGCAGCGCCTCCCACGACTCGTCGGGATGGGCCAGGCGATGCGCCTGATCCTCTCGGTGAGCTCGATCGACGCCGAGGAAGCGGCCTCGATCGGGCTCGTCGACGAGGTCTGTGCGGCCGATGCGCTCGACGACCGCGTCTACGACCTGGCGGGAACAATGGCCGAAAAGAGTCCGCTGGCACTCGATCGAGCCAAGCGAGCCGTCCGCGCGAGCGGGCAGCTGGGCCTCGATGACGGGATCGAGTACGAGGCGGAACTCTTCGTGCAGCTGTTCGCCACGGCCGACAAGAACGAGGGTATCGACGCCTTCCTGGAGGACCGTGAGCCCGAGTTCACCGGGACCTGAGCGGTCTGTTGATCCCGCCCGGGACGAGCGGGCCGACTACACCCACACCGGTGGTGAGGAGCCGGCCACACCGCTTCAGCAGAGCCTCGAGGACGCCCTCGAGTGTCCCGTTCGATTCGATGCGTACAGCCGGAGCCTGTATGCGACCGATGCCAGCGCCTACGAGGTCCCACCCGTCGGTGTCGTCTGTCCGCACTCGACGGCCGATGTCGCCGAGGTGGTCTCGATCTGTGCGGCTCACGAGGTGCCCGTGCTGCCACGGGGAGCAGGGACGAGCCTCGCCGGTCAGGCAGTCAACGAGGCGGTCGTCATCGACTTCACTCGGTACATGGCCGGCATCGAGCGGATCGACCCAGATGGAAAGAGGGCCACACTGGAACCGGGGGTCACCCTCGGAACACTCGAGCAAGCTGCCAACGAGTACGATCTGACGTTCGGTCCGGATCCCGCCTGGGGGGATCAGAGCACGATCGGCGGGGCCGTCGGGAACAACTCCTCGGGCGCCCACTCGTTGCGGGACGGGCCGACGGACGCCTGGATTGAGTCCTGCGAGGTCGTTCTGGCGGATGGGACGATAACCAGCCTCGGACCAGTGGCAATCGAGACGCTCCGTCACCAGGCTGAGCCCGTCGGGTCACTCGAGGACCGGATCGGTGCGGCTGTTCTCGAGATCCTCGACAGTGAGGCGGAGACCGATCGACCGAGCGGTACCCGGCCCTCGAGCGAAACGTGTCCGGGTACGATCTCGACCGGCTGGTCGCTGAGGCTGCCGGGGAATCGATGCTCGGCTGTGAGCGCGTGGGAAAACCGGGATCGGTGAATCTGGCCCGCCTGCTGGCGGGCAGCGAGGGGTCACTTGCGATCGTGACCGAGGTGACCGTTACCCTCGAGCCCAAGCCTGGCGGAATCGCGACCTGCCTGCTCTGCTATTCGGACAGACGGGCCGCCCTGGCAGATGTGTCGGCTGTCCTCGACCACGACCCGGTCGCCCTGGAGGTGATGGACGATGTCCTGCTCGAACTCGCGCGTGAGTCGGTCGAGTTCGGTTCCCTGGCGAGGGAGCTCCCGGAGGGGACCGGCGCCACCCTGTTAGTCGAATGCGACGGGCCGGACACCCAGACTGCCAGCCAATCGATCGAGGCCATTGTCGAAGACCGCCACGATGAGGGACCAGCACTGGCGGTCCTCGAGGCCGAGACAAGGGAGGCCCGAGATCGGCTGTGGTCACTTCGGAAGGCAGGCCTGCCAATTCTGCTCTCTCGAACGAGCGACGAGAAACACATCTCCTTCGTCGAGGACGCGGCCGTCCCCCAGAGAAGTTGCCGGCCTTCGTCGATCGGTTCGAGCAGATTCTCACAGATCACGGGACGAGTGCCAGTTTCTACGGCCACGCTGGCCCGGGCGTGTTGCACGTCCGGCCCCTCGTGAACACGAAAACGGACGCTGGGATGGAGCAGTTCGCAGCGCATCTCGGCGGCCGTGGCCGATCTCGTCGTCGACCTCGGTGGGGCCGTCTCGGGTGAGCATGGGGACGGGCGGGCCCGCACCCAGTGGAACGAGCGCATGTACGGACCGGCACTCCTCGAGACATTCCGGTCGCTGAAGCGGGCCGTCGATCCGGACTGGCTGCTCAACCCGGGCCCGGTCTGTGGCGATGTGGACAACCGCGAGGACCTCCGCTTCGATCCGGACTACCGCTTCGATCCCTCCTTCGAACCAGTCCTCGAGTGGCCTGAGGAGAACGGGATGCAGGGCATGGTGGAGCTGTGCCACGGCTGTGGGGGCTGTCGCGGTGAGCAGGCGACGACCGGTGGCGTCATGTGTCCGACCTATCGGGCGAGCCACGAGGAGATCACGAGTACCCGGGGCCGGGCCAATGCCCTTCGATCCGCCATGACGGGCGACCTTCCAGCGGAAGATGCCCTCTCCGAGGAGTTTCTCGAGGAGGTCCTCGACCTCTGTGTCGGTTGCAAGGGCTGTCGAGCGACTGCCCCAGTGGTGTCGATCTGGCGAAGCTTAAGGCAGAGTTGACCCACCAGCACCATAACCGGCATGGGGCGTTACTCCGTGATCGACTCTTTGCCAACATCGCCGACGTGACACGGGTGGGGAGCCAGCTTGCGCCCCTCTCGAACGTGGCCACCGACTTGCCAGGCGCCCGTCGCCTGCTCGAGCGAACACTGGGCATCGCCAGGGACCGACCCTTGCCAACCTTTACGGGTACGTCACTCCGTGCCTGGTTCGACGAGCGAGGACCCGGCCTCCCGAAGGACGACGCCCGTCGACGGGCCATCCTCTTCGTCGACCCCTACACCAACTACTGCAGCCCGGCAGTCGGCCAGGCCGCGGTCCGGGTCCTCGAGGCCGCTGGCGTCCACGTCGTGGTTCCGAGTTCGACGGCCGCCCACGACGGGGGCCGACTCGGATCGCTTGATGATAGTGGCCGACCCGCGTACTCCAAGGGGTTCCTCGATACCGCAGCGAGGCGGGCCCGCGAGGTGGTCACGGCCACCAAACCGTTCGTCGAGGCCGGCTGGGACGTGGTGGCCGTCGAGCCGTCCGACGCGGTGATGTTCGCCAGCGACTATCAGGATCTCGAGCCTGGTCCCGAAACCGCTGCCCTGGCCGACGCCAGCTACGGCGTCTGTGAGTACCTGGATCGGTTCGATCTCGATTCGTCACTCGCCTACGCGGCCGACGAGTCGCTCCCGGCGGTCACCTATCACGGCCACTGTCACCAGAAGGCAATGCGACGGGACCACCACGCCGGTGCCGTCCTGCGCCGGGCTGGGTATTCCGTCGACCCGCTCGATTCGGGGTGCTGCGGGATGGCTGGCAGTTTCGGCTACGAGGCCGAGCACGCCTCGATGAGCCGAGCCATCGCCTCGATTCTCTTCGAGCAGGTCGAAGGGAGTCCCGGCGATATCCTCTGCACACCGGGCAGTTCGTGTCGCTCCCAGCTTGCGACCCGCCAGGGGGCGGATGGGCAACCCCCGACACCGGTCGAGCTGCTGGCCAACCGCCTCGAGTTCGCCTGACATTGATGAACCCTGACAGCGAGGGGACGGTATGCGATTTGCGAACCAGACGGCAGTCGTGACGGGAGCCGGATCGGGGATCGGTGCCGAGACAGCAACCCGCCTCGGCAGTGAGGGCGCCAGCGTGGTCGTCACCGACATCGACGAGACAGGCGGTCGAGAGACAGTCGAGGCCATCCAGGCGGCCGGCGGCGAGGCCAGCTTCCGGGAGCTCGACGTGACGGATGGTGAGGCCGTACATGCGGTCTTCGATTCGATCGCCGACGAGCAGGGGCTCGATGTGGTCGTGAACAACGCCGGTGTCGGCCATCCGCCGGCCAGCCTCGAGGAGACTTCCGAGGCCATGCGTGACTACGTTCTCGAGGTCAACGTCGAGGGGGTCTGGAATGGCTGCCATGCGGCCATTCCCCACCTCAAGGATCAGGGGACCGGGGCCGATCGGTGAACGTCGGTTCACTCGCAAGCATCCTCGGGCTCCCGAACCAGGCGGCCTACTCGCTCAGCAAGGGGGCGGTACTCAACTTCACCCGGGCTGTTGCCGCCGAGGCAGGGCCGTATGGTGTCCGCGTGAATGCCGTCTGCCCCGGTTTCACCGATACGCCTCTGGTCCAGGCTATGCTTGAGGCATCTGATGACCCGGCGAAGCGTCGCGAGAAGATGGAGGCGCAGTATCCCCTCAAACGCTTCGGCGAACCCGAAGAGATCGCCAGCTGCATCTGCTTTCTCGCCAGCGAGGACGCCTCCTGGGTCACGGGCCACGGGCTCGTCGTCGACGGCGGCTACTCGACGGCCTGATCCCGGAGGACGGCAACGGTCGCCAGCTTGTCACCCGCGACGACTGTCGCCTCACGGGTGAGCGAGACCGAGCACGCCCGCTCGGTCCGTCGTGGCTTCCTGAAGCACGTCGTACCGGGCTGGATGGGTCACCTCACCGAGTGACCGGCCGGCCGACAGTTGCTCTCCCAGCTCGAGCGCTGGAGTTGGCCAGAACAGGCCCGAGGCACTCGCCGTTACCTGTCCAAGGTGGTTCCGGGCAATCGTCTGCTCCCGGGTGGGGACCTCCCCAGGAAGCATCTCGAGTTGCCGACAGACGTCCAGCAGCCCGGTAACGCCCTGCTCGACGACCGGTTCCTGGATCTCTCGGCTGTGGCCAAGTTCGGCGTGATCGCCGGAATCCCCTCCCGGGTGGCAACGACACGGAGCTTCCGACCGAAGCCCCGCTCTTGCCACTCGCGGGCTGACTCCGAGTCGCTTGGCTCGGAGAGAAGCAAGTCAGTCCCAAAGGCGCGAGCCAGTGCCCTGGACTCCGCATCTCCCTCGAGGAAGACGACATGTGGGAGCATCGACGGACTACCGGTGTGCAGGTCGACGACGGCATCAGCGCCGGAGACATACCGCCACAGGCGAGCGGCAATGCGCTGGTGCAGGCTGCCGGTCTCGTCTCCGGGCCAGATCCGGTTCATGTTCGGGTTGACACTGTCGAGGACCTCCGGCGCCGTGTAGGAGACCCGATCGAACGTGATGGGATTGGCCACTGGAACGGCGATGATCCGGCCCCGGAGCTCTTCGAGCGGCAGTGCATCGTGGAATCGCCGGAGGACGGCCGGGCCATTGACCTCTCGGCCATGCTGGGCCCCCTGGACATAGAGAGTCGGGCCCGGTCGCTCTCCCTGGTACGTGTGAATCGTCGTCTCGATCTCGATGCCAGACGGAAGACGTGCAAGAGTGACACGCTTGGGCTCGTGCGTCCCACCGACCATGGCCGCGATACGGGCCCTGCAGCCATGTAAGTGCGGGCTGTGGCAGCCGATGGATATCACCACGGTTTTTGCGCCGGTCCCCATGGGCGGTGTATGGGATCGCTTACGGCGACGTTGCACACCAGCGAGGGCGACATCGAGGTCGAACTGTACGACGAGCGGGCCCCCCGAACCGTCGAGAACTTCGTCGGCCTTGCCACCGGCGAGCAGGCATGGACGGATCCGGAGAGTGGCGAGGAGATCGACGGTGAGCCGTTGTATGATGACGTACTCTTCCATCGGATCATCAGCGATTTCATGATCCAGGGCGGGGACCCGACCGGCACCGGTCGGGGCGGACCAGGATACAGCTTCGACGACGAGTTCCACGACGAGTTGACCCACGACAGCGCTGGAATCCTCTCGATGGCGAACTCGGGGCCGGACACGAACGGCAGCCAGTTTTTCATCACGCTCGATGCCCAGCCCCACCTCGACGGCAAACACGCCGTCTTCGGGGAGGTTACCGACGGCATGGACGTCGTTCGAGCAATCGGGTCGGTCGAGACCGACGGCAGGGATTGCCCGGTGAACGACGTCGTCCTCGAGTCGGTCTCCGTCAACGAGTAGTCGAAAACGATTCGACCGAGGACTACCATTCCGTGACATGAACCGGCGAACGCTCCTCGGCACCTTCGGGGCCATAATCACCACCGGTGTCGCTGGCTGTACGACCGACCAGAGTGACGAACCAGCAGCCGACGACGAGTCGGGCGATGGCCAGCTGACGGCAACTCTCCAGACGAGTGAGGGGGCGATCGCCATCGACCTCCATGCCGATCGGACGCCGAAGACAGTCGAGAACTTCGTGGGATTGGCGACAGGAGAGCGAACCTGGACCCACCCGGGAACGGGCGAGACGATGGAGGATGAACCACTCTACGAGGACGTCCTCTTCCATCGAGTGATTAGTGACTTCATGATCCAGACCGGGGATCCACTCGGGACGGGCCGCGGCGGCCCTGGCTACACATTCGAGGACGAATTCCACCCTGACCTGGGCCACGATGGGCCGGGTGTCGTCTCGATGGCCAACCGCGGCCCTGACACCAACGGCTCGCAGTTCTTCATCACGCTTGCCGCCCAGCCCCATCTCGACGGTCGACACACGGTATTCGGTCGCGTGACCGAGGGGATGTCCGTCGTCGAGACGATCGGGCAGGTCCCAACCGACGGGGCCGACCGACCTGTCGAGGACGTGCTGCTCGAGTCCGTCACAATCCATGACTGACACCGGGAGGCGTATTAGGCATCGGTCGGTACTGGAACCCGGGCGAGGGTAGCCAAGCCAGGCCAACGGCGGTGGGCTTAAGACCCGCTCCTGCAGGGGTCCCTGGGTTCGAATCCCAGCCCTCGCATTCGTTCCTTTAATAACTGGGCCTGGCACTCGAGCGGGAGCCAACGTAACGACGATACGTTATAGTAGGCTCCGGCGCAGGTGGGGCGTGTGAACGACTGGTCGATCGATCGAGTGGTCTGGCTCGCTGATCAGTCTGGGGAGCATCCATGAAGCTGCGCACCACCCTCGCGGTCGTCCTGCTCGCCGTGACACTCGTCGTTGGGGGGAGCGTGTACGGGGCCCTCGAGTACAACAAGCAGCAATCGGTCAACGAGGTCCAGACGGCGGTCAACGAGACGGCCGACCTCGCAGTCGACCAGATCGATGCCGACATCACCGAGCGGATGGACCGGGTCGGCTTCGTCGCTTCCCAGCCGTCGATGGCCAACTTCAACCGGACCGCTGCGTCGATCGATCCGTTCCTCGATCACTCTCGGTTCGTCTCCGCCCAGATTGTGGATGCAAACGGGACCGTCGATCGACGTTCGTGGCCCTGTTGCCAATCCGGATGAGATTCGCGGCAGCACCGTCGATGACCCGTACGTGACCGAGGCATTGGAAGGTGAACCGGTGGTAAGTGACCCACTGCGGACCGGGAACGGGACGTATGTCGGCATCATCAGCGCGCCGATTCGGGAGAACGGGAACCATCGTTGGAGTCTTCGCCGCCTCCTTCCCGATTCGATCGAACGACCATCTTCCAGGCGGTCGATACCCTCGAGACCACCACCACTGCTGCAACGGTTCGACACGGCGACATGGTGATCTTCGGCGGTGATTCATCACTCGATTCTGAGAGTGTCGGTGACGGCTACCGCGACCTCAGAGACAACCGGGATGACCCTCACCGTCGAGCGCGACCGCTCGCAGCTCGACGAGAACCTCCGGACGTCCGCCCTTATCCAGGGGGCCAGCCTGATCGTCATCCTGCTGTCGGTCGTCGGTGTCGGTCTGTGGGAGTACCGGGTCAACCTGACCCAGACGACGAATCTCCTCACCGGCTTCGAGGCCCTTCGCGATGGGCGCTATGGCCATCGACTGTCTGCCTCTGTCACCGGAGGAGTGGCAGCGTATCAGCGAGGGCTTCAACGATACCGCGGATCAATTACAGGACCGTGAGACCGCCATCAGAGAGCGCGAGCAGCGCCTCGAGGTTCTCAACCGGGTCCTCCGGCACAACCTCAGCAACGATCTCACGGTCGTAACGGGATACATCGACATGGCCATCGACGAGATCGACGACGAGGGAATCACCGACATGCTCGAGATCGCGGCCGACGAGACGGACGGACTCATCACCCTCGGAGAGAAGGCCAGACAGATCGACAAGGCAATCGAGAGTGCAGAGGCCGGGACCGTTCCCGTCGAGATCACCAGCGAGCTTCGATCGGCGCTTGCCGACCTCGAGAGCGAGTACCCGGCCGTCTCGATCGAAACTGCGCTGCCAGAGGAGTGCTGGGTCGACGCACTCGGACGGATCGGCTCCGCCCTGGAGAACCTGTGTGAGAACGCGGTCGAGCACAACACCGCGGAGGCCCCGAGCGTGTCCGTCTCGATGGAGCGGTAGCCGAGGATCGCGTCGGTGTGACGATCGTGGACAACGGGCCGGGCATCCCGGACCACGAACTCGCCGTCCTCGACGAGGGCGAGGAGACGCCGCTGCAACACGGGAGTGGCCTCGGGCTGTGGCTCGTCTACTGGCTGGTGGACAAATCGAACGGATCCCTCGAGTTCGAGACTGGGGAGGATGGGACGTCGGTGACCTGTCTGCTGCCGGCTGCCGATCCTCCCGAGCGCGAGTAACTTGAGAGCGGCTCTGCCCCGCTGTCGAGAACGAACGAACAGTCGAGGGCCGGGGCCGAGTGGGTCAGCGATCCCATGGAGATGACGTCGACTCCGGTCTCGGCGTAGGCCGGGACATCGGCTTCGGTGATGCCCCCACTTGCTTCGAGCAGGACCTCCCCGAGCGACTCGCTCGACCGCCTCCGCAACTGTGGCCGGCTGGCAGTTGTCAAGCATCACGATATCTGCCCCGGCATCAGCCGCCCGAACGGCCGCCTCGACTGACTCGACCTCCACCTCAATCTTCGTGGCTACAGACACCCGCTCGCGCATGCGATCGATGGCCGGTTCGAGGCCGAGGTGCTCGAGGTGGTTGTCCTTCAGCATCACCATGTGAGAGAGATCGAGTCGGTGTGTATCGCCCCCTCCGGCAGCAATCGCCCGCTTTTCGGGCCCGCGAAGGCCGGGTGTCGTCTTTCTCGTGCCAGCAATGCGGACGGTATCGGAGACAGTCCGTGCGGCTTCGACGGCGCGCGCTGGTAGCTGTCGCGACCCCGGAGAGGTGGCCGACCAGGTTCACGACGACCCGTTCGCCACGAAGGACCGAGCGGGCTGGCCCGGAGACCGACAGGAGTCGATCACCGGCATCGACGTCCTCGCCGATTTTGGCCTCATCAGCGACGCGTACATCCAGGTGGCCATACACCTGGCGAGCCCCCTCGAGGCCCGCGACGACACCGGACTCGCGGGCGACGAGGTGCCCTCTCGCCGTGCCCGGGACGTCGTTGGTGACGTCGTGGTGGCCCAGGTCGTCCATGAGCCACTGCTCGATCTGACTCGTCGGTATCATGCAGTCTCCGGTCGGTGTTCGTCCTCGTCCGCAACGACGTAATGACAGCCAACCGAGTCGGTGTTTTCGCTGGCGGCCTTCGCGATCGAGCAGTGCCGTCACGCTCGCGTGGCGCAGTTCGTAGAGCGACCGCGAGGTTCTCGGTCCGCACGTACGCATCGACCTCCCCCTTGAGCCGTCGGAGGATGGCACCGGCCCGGGCCATCCCGTCGGGTGTCCGCTCGAGACCCAGGTACTCGTCCATCGTCTGCTGCAGGCGGGTGAGCTTCTCGGTGGCGAACGCTGGCGGCAGGGCCGGATCCGAGTCCAGCAGGTCGGGGGCCTCCATGACCGACGGTTCGGCCCCAACGGCAGTCTCTCCGGCTCGCAGTCCCCACACAAGGCCCTCGAGCAGACTGGTGCTTGCCAGTCGGTTCGCCCCGTGGACGCCGGTCCGGGAACACTCCCCCACGGCGAAGAGCCGATCGAGGCTGGTTCGGCCGCGGTCGTCCACGTCGATGCCACCGCAGAGGAAGTGCTCGCAGGGAGCGACGGGAATCTGGTCACCCTCGATGCCCTGGGCGGCACATCGCTCGGCGAGGTCGGGAAAGTCACTCGCGAACTCACCCTCGAGGGTGGAGACGTCGAGGACGACCGTGCCAGTCTCTCGTCGCTCGCGATCGACCGCCCGTGCAACGGTATCGCGGGGGGCGAGCTCGCCATCCTCATGATAGTCGGTCATGAAGCGGTCCCCGTCTCCGTTTCGGAGGACAGCGCCCTCGCCACGCAGCGCCTCCGAGAGCAGGAACGGCTCCTCACCGGCGTAGGCCGTGGGATGGAACTGCACGTACTCGAGATCCCTGAGGTCGGCCCCTGCCAGCGCGGCCATGGCGATCCCGTCCCCGGTGGCATCGGCCGGGTTCGTCGACCGCGAGTAACAGGCACCGATGCCTCCTGTTGCGAGGATCGTCGATCCGGCAAAGATCGGCTGGCCGGTCGGCGACTCGTCGGTCATGACACCGTGGACACGTCCCTCGTGCGTGATGAGCTGGAGGGCCGCGGTGTCCTGCCTGATGGTGACACCCCTTCGGCCCTCGAGATGGTTGAGGAACGGACGGAGGATGTGCGTCCCTGTCGTCGCATCGACGTGGAGAATGCGCCTATCGGAGTGGGCCGCCTCCCGGGTGTAATCGTAGTCGTTCTCACCCCGGTCGAACGCGATGTCGAGCGTATCGATCGAGGACGTCCTCGATGGCCGCGTCAGCCTGCTCGACGAGGACGTCGATGGCGGCCGGCTCGGCGGTGCCGTCGGAGGCCTCGAGGATGTCACGCTTGAGACTCTCGGGATCGCCACGGGCCGTCGAGATACCTCCCTGGGCCCAGTCCGTGCTGGCGCCCTCCGGTTTCGTCGCTTTTGTCACGATCAGCACCTCGGCCCCATTGCGGACGGCCGCAAGCGCCGCTGCACACCCTGCAATCCCGGTACCGACGACGAGCACGTCTACGGTCTCCGGCATGCTCAGACCTCAAGCATGCGCTCGAGGGCCACGGCGGCCAGCTCCTTCTCCTCGGGGGGGACCTCGATGACGTTGCGGGTCCGGCCCTCGACGAGTTCCTCGAGCACCCACGTCAGGTAGTTGGGGTCGATCTGTCGCATCGCGTTGCAGTCCATGCAGGCGTCGCCACAGAGCGGGAGCACCTCCACCTCGGGGTGCCACCGCTGGAGGTGTTCGGTGAGGTGGATCTCGGTCCCGATCGCCCAGGTGTCGCCGGGCTCGGCCTCCTCGACAGTCCGGCAGATCTCGGCGGTTGAACCGGCCTTGTCGGCGGCCTCGACGACCTCGCGGCGACACTCCGGGTGGACGATGACCTTGGCATCGGGATAGTCATCGGCGGATCTGCTCGACGTGACTCTCCCGGAAGCGCTCGTGGACCTGGCAGTAGCCATCCCAGAGGATGATGTCGGCCTTGGCCGCTTCCTCGAGCGTCCTGGCCGGCCGGATCCCAGGGATCCCACTCGGCCATTTGGTCCTCCATTCCCAGTCGATGGGCGGTGTTCTCCCCAGGTGCTTGTCGGGGAGAAAGAGGACCTTGTCGCCGCGCTCGAGGGCCCATTCGAACGCCCGGTGAGCATTCGAGGAGGTACAGACAAGCCCGCCCTGGTCGGCACAGAAGGCCTTCAGGTCCGCATACGAGTTCATGTAGGTGATCGGGATGATGTCGGCCTCCGGAGCCGCCTGCGCGATGTCCGCCCAGGCCGCGTCGACCTGGAGGGCCTCGGCCATGCCGGCCATCGGACAGGAGGCCTCCATGCTGGGAGAATCACCGTCTGGTCGTCACCGGTAATGATGTCCGCCGATTCGGCCATGAAGGTGACCCCGCCAAAGATGACGTAGCTCGGCGTCGGCCTCGGCTGCCTCCTTCGAGAGCTGGTAGGAATCACCGATGAAATCCGCGTGCTCGACGATCTCACGGCGCTGGTAGTTGTGACCGAGAATGATGACCTCGTCCCCGAGGGTCTCCTTTGCCGCCTCGATTCGAGGGCGGCGCTCCTCCTCTGTGAGCCGATCGGTAGGACCGCGGCAGCTGCTCGAGCGTATCGTACTTGAAGAGGCTGAGATCGGTGTCGAGGTCCGCGGTTTGCATTTCCACCATGGAGGTCACCAGCTGTGTTGCAGACACGTCAGGGAGCGACATTGAAAACATTTTTCCTTCAAAGACCGCAACCGGAGAAGTCTGGTGTTTGTATTACCAGTTGCTCGGGGCCAACTCGGTGATCGTCTGCGTGGCCATTGTCTCCGAGGAGGGGACCGGTACGACGACGATCGGGTGATCGATGACCGTCTCATCGACCAACGTCTGAAACCGGGCCCGGACGGTCTCGGCATCCCCAGCGACCCCGAGGTCATCGACCATCTCGTCGGTGACCGCGGCGGCTGCCGTTTCTCGATCGTCCCGGGCCCACGCCTCGCCGATCGCCTCCGCTGCCGCCGGATATTCCGTGGCGACGGCCTGCCGGTATCCCTCGCCACTCCCTGCATAGTAGGCCACGTGGCGCCGAAGGACATCTCGGGCCTCGGCTTCGTCGTCGCTAACCGCGGCAGGAACGTAGGGGGCAACGGTGATCGATTCCGGGTCGCGACCCCGCTCCTCGGCTGCCTCCGCAACGACAGAGAACGAATCATCCAGCCCCGAAAACGGGAGATTGTGGGGAATCCAGCCGTCACAGAGCCGACCGACAACGCGACGATTGGCCGGCCCGAGGCCGGCGTGATAGATGGGCACCTCGGCCTCGACCGGTGGGACCTCGCTGACGGACTGGACCTCCCCATCGTACGAGACGGGGTCGCCCCCCGCGAGGAGCGCCTGGACGATCTCGATTGTCTCGTGGGCTCGCCGGACCGGCCGCTCGAATGCCATTCCGTGCATCGTCCTGACGGCTCCTTCGGTACTGACACCCGTTCCAAGGACGAATCGTCCGTCACTCGCCCGGTCGAGTGAGGCCGCTGTCATCGCCAGCACAGCCGGCGACCGAGAGAAGACGTTGAGAATTGCCGAGCCGATGGTGATCTCGTCCGTCGCCGTCGCCATCTCGGCCAGCTGGACGACCGAACTCTCCTGCCACAGTTCACCCACCCAGACGGCGTCGTACTCGAGGGATTCTGCATAACTCGCGAGGTCGGTTGGCGCGAGCCCGGCCAGGGCGGACACCATGAGCCCGATCTGCATGCTCGCGGAGTCGGGCGGACTCGTGAAAACACTCCATCGGGGACAGCAACTGTTCAGGGGGAGTCACTGCAACGACCTACCCATGACCGATCGCGACGCGCTGCTCGAGCGACTCGAGGCCGGGGAGATACGACTCCACGAGCTCGAGGATCATACCAACCCCGAGACGGCGGCTGCCGTCCGCCGAGAGGCTATCGAGTCGGCGACGGAAACCGATCTCGAGGCGATTGGATCTCACACCTTTGCCGCGTCGGAGGCGGACGCCAACGTCGAGAACCTCGTCGGTGCCGTCCAGATTCCGCTAGGCGTCGCCGGCCCAGTACCAATTGCGGGCAGTGCTGCCGAGGGCTCCTACCATCTTCCACTTGCCACAACCGAGGGAGCCCTGGTTGCCTCGGTTAATCGGGGCCTCTCGATCTTGCGGACCGCCGGCGGGGTCAACGCTCGGGTGACCGCCACCGGGATGACCCGGGCCCCGGTCTTCAGGGTTCCAGATGTGACCGGTGCGGAGACGGTCCTCGAGTGGGTCGAGGCCAATTACGATCGACTGAGAGCCGAGGCCGAGGCGACGACGAACCACGGCGAACTCCAGTCGATCGACCCGTATGTCGTCGGGGATGGCGTCTATCTCAGATTCGTCTTCGACACCAAGGATGCGATGGGAATGAACATGGTAACCATCGCGACTCGGGCGGCCTGTGACCTAATTGAGGCCGAGACACCCGGCTCGCTGGTGGCGCTGTCCGGCAACCTCTGTTCTGACAAGAAACCCGCCGCCATCAACGCCATCGAGGGGCGGGGTCGCTCCGTCACCGCAGATGCGCGAATTCCGGCAACCCTCGTCGAGGACCGCTTGCACACGACGCCACAGGCCATCGCGGAAGCGAACACCAGAAAGAACCTCATCGGCAGTGCCAAGGCCGGCAGTCTCGGCTTCAACGCCCACGCAGCCAATGTGATCGCGGCCGCGTTTCTGGCGACCGGTCAGGACGCGGCCCAGGTCGTCGAGGGATCGAATGCGATCACGACCGCCTCGGTCAGAGACGGCGACCTGTATGCAAGTGTTTCGCTGCCCTCCCTCGAGGTCGGCACAGTCGGCGGGGGGACTTCCCTGCCAACCCAGGCCGAGGGCCTGGATATCGTCGGGGTCCGGGGCGGCGGGTCGCCACCCGGATCGAACGCCGACGCGCTGGCCGAAGTCATCGCCGCTGGTGTTCTCGCCGGTGAACTGTCTCTCCTCGCCGCGATGGCCTCCCGACACCTGGCGAGTGCCCACGAGGATCTGGGTCGCTAGAGCAATCGAAGCTGGCCATCGGTTTCGACGATCTCGCCGTTTCGGCGCAGTTTCAGGAGGACGGCTTCAACCCGTGAGAGCGAGTGGCCAGCCTCGGCCGCTGCGGAATGGATCGTCTCCTCGGTGGGCTGGTCGAGATCTTCGAGTAGGCGGATGACCGTCGAGCGCGTATCGCTGCTAGAGCGGGTCGCTTGATCATCACCGGCTGAGTTGAGATCATCCATTACTCGCGTTTCGAGTTCGAGGAATGATCGATCGGCCTGGCCCTCATCGCTCCGGTCGGCGAGCATCGGGACCGAACCTCCCGGGCGTGGTCTGGTTCATCCGTCGTGACGAACTGGCGCCGGGCGTCGAACGGCCGGCGAGTGCCACACTGGGGACACTGGCTCGTCGCTGGGCGGCCCTCGACCACCCAGAGGGCCTTGCACTCGCTGCAGCCGACGACCGAATACATCACTCGGGGTGTGACTGCCCTCCTCGTTGAACCTATGGACGTGCGGTAGGGTTTTGACGCCGCTCTCGCAGGTATTGCCATGGAACGCGTCTCACTGGCCGATGAACCGGCCACCGAGGCAGCACCCGGTGTCGATCTTGCGTTGCTCGCCGGCACCGAGTCGATGAACGTCCAGCACTTTTCGATCGAGCCGGGGGCAAGCGTCGAGACCCATAGCCACCCCCACGAGCAGACGGGCTTCGTCTACGAGGGTGAACTCGTCTTCATAGCCGATGGTCGTGAAGTGATCTGTGGCCCCGGCGATGCCTATGGCATCCCCGGTGAGGAGCCCCACGCCGCGGAAAACCGTGGCTCGGTGACCGTCTGCGGGGTGGATATCTTCAGCCCACCCCGGCCGAACCCGAGCTGGAAATCGGAGTAGTTCAGGCCAGGCGCTCGATGTTCTCGACGACCGCCTCGGCGAATTCGCTCGTGGCGAGTTTCTCCCCACCCTCGAGCTGGCGCTCGAGGTCGTAGGTGACCCGGCCGCTCGCGATCGTCTGCTCGACACCATCGCGGATGAGGGTGGCAGCGTCGTCCCACCCGAGGTACTCGAGCATCATGAGGCCGGAGAGGATCATCGCCGTTGGATTGACCTTGTCCTGCCCCTCGTACTTCGGGGCAGAGCCATGCACCGGCTCGGCGAGACAGCGGCCATCGCCAAAGTTCGCTCCCGGAGCGATGCCGAGACCACCGATTTGGGCCCCGCAGGCGTCTGAGATAAAGTCACCGTTGAGGTTCATGGTCGCGAGAATGTCGTACTGGTCCGTCCGGGTGAGAACCTGCTGAAGCATGTTGTCCGCGATTCGGTCGTTGACAATGACCGCGTCCTCGGGGGGTTCGCCATCTCGTTCCTCCCAGAGCGTGTCCTCGGTGATGACCTCGTCGCCGTACTCCTCCTCGGCGACCTCGTATCCCCAGTCCCGGAAGGCCCCCTCGGTGAACTTCATGATGTTGCCCTTGTGGACGAACGTCACCGAATCCCGGTCGTTCTCGATGGCGTAATCGATCGCCCGACGGACGAGTCGCTTCGTCCCGAATTCCGTGATCGGCTTCACGCCGAGACCGACCGGCCCGTCGTGCATCGCATTGTCGAAGCCCATCTCGTCTTCGATGAATGACTTGACCCGTTCAACCTCCTCACTTCCGGCCTCCCACTCGATACCGGTATAGAGATCCTCGGTGTTCTCCCGGAAGGTGATCATGTCCATCTGCTCCGGGCGCGAGACGGGTGAGGGAACGCCCTCGAGGTGGTATGTCGGCCGCACATTGGCATAGAGATCGAGACTCTTGCGAAGTGTCACGTTCAACGAGCGGAAGCCCTCTCCGACAGGGGTCGTCAGCGGGCCCTTGATGGCGACACGGAATTCACGCAGTGCCCTCATCGTGTCGTCGGGGAGGTTCTCGTCGTATCGCTCCCTCGCCGTACGGCCCGCATAGATCCGCATCCACGAAAGCTCGCGGCCGGTCGCGGCAGCCGCTGCGTCGAGCACCTTCTGGGTGGCGGGTGCCACGTCACTCCCGACACCATCCCCATAGATAATCGGAATAATTGGGTTTTCCGGGACCACCAGGTCCGTATCGGACCCCGGTTCGAGCGTTATCGGTTCTCCCCTCTCGGGGACGGAAACCTTGTCGTAGCTCATCTTGTCCGTACGGTGCTTCGACGGCCGTATAAGGCCTACCATTTGGCCGTCTGCCGTCACATTTTGCCGGATCGTTCGTGTGGAATACGACAACTGTCGTAGGAAACATTGATTACTGTCGACACCGACGGTCGGAGTATGCTTCGCCCCCGACACCATGCCCGTCAGCAGTGTCCGCAGTGTGGTGCGAGCTGTACGAACATCCACGGCATCGTCGCCTGTCCCCGCTGTGCCTGGAACGGCTCACGGTAGACGGAATCTCTTTCTGACGACCACCCAAAGCGGAGGGTATGACAGACGCATCCGTCGACCTGACGTCGGAGCAATACGAGAAGCACCGGGAGGCCGGTGAGATCCTTGCCACCGTCCGTGACGAGGCCGCGGAGCGGGTGGAGGTGGGGGAATCCCACCTCGAGGTCGCGGAGTTCGCGGAGGATCGAATCCGTGAGTTGGGGGAGAGCCGGCGTTTCCGGTAAACATCTCAATCGATGAAGAGGCTGCCCACGCGACGCCGTCAATCGACGATGAGACGACGTTTGGGGAGGAGATGATCAACCTCGACATCGGCGTCCACGTGGATGGCTGGCTGGCAGACACGGCGGTAACAGTCGACCTCTCGGGCAACCCCGAGTTGACAGAGGCGCCGGAAGCGGCGCTCGAGGCCGCTCTCGATATTGTCGAGCCCGGTGTCGAGACGGGTGAAATCGGGGCAGTCATCGAGGAGACGATCGATGGATACGGCTACAATCCGGTCGTCAACCTCACTGGACACGGGCTCGGCCACTGGGAACAGCATACCCCGCCAAACATTCCGAACCGGGCCGTGGGCCAGGGCGCGACGCTCGAGGTCGGCGACGTGGTGGCAATCGAACCATTCGCCACCGATGGCAATGGGAAAGTGAGTGAGGGCAGTGTCGTCGAGATTTTCTCCCTCGAGCGAGAGGGCAACGTCCGCGACCGACGGGCAAAGGCAGCCCTCGAGGAGATTACCGAACGGTTCCGGACGCTACCGTTTGCGGTTCGCTGGCTCGATTCCAGACGACCGGAGATGGCCCTTCGCCGTCTGGAGCGCGATGATTTGGTCCATGGCTACCCCGTACTCCAGGAAGATGACGGCTGTCTCGTCAGTCAGAAAGAGCACACTGTTATCGTAACCGAGACGGGTTGTGAAGTAACCACTCGTTAGCGCTGATCGGCGAGAGAATGGATCGGGTAATTCAGGCGTTGTTCATCCGCTGACTCTCACGCGACCCACACCGCTGGCACTCGCGAACCCGGTATGGTTCCCGCGAAAACTGCGAGTTCTCCGTTTTGATGCTCTCGGTGCGGATCTGGACCGTGACCTCATGGAGGGTGTCCGTTCCGCAGGAGTCGCAGTACTCGCTGAGCCCGTTGAAGGAGTCTTCTGTGGTTGCCATTAATATTATCCTAATGATAGAGACGTATTAAATGCTCACATACATTCGAGTTCAAGGAGTCCAAAATCAATAGACAGCGATACGATTGCAGTTTTAGATGCGGAGAACGTTCTATACGGTTTATTGAGACCGCTCGTGGGCTCACAGGCCTCTGAACGGGCTTTGTGACAGCGATTTAATTTGGTATTATGGTGACCGCAAGTGCCGAACTGAAGTGGCCCGCATACGACCAGTTGGATGAAAGCTTTACCCGTCGAAATCTACGGAACTGTATGGACCAGCTGTTCGCACCCTGGCGGATCGAGTGGGTGCGTCGGGACGACCGCACCATGGATGGCGAGTGTGTCTTCTGTTCGCTCCCAAGACAGGATTCAGATCGCGAGAATCTGGTCGTCGCCAGATCCGACTCTGCATACGTGCTTCTCAACAACTATCCCTACAACCCAGGGCATCTCCTGGTCATCCCCTACGTTCATGAGGCCGACTATCCATCACTCTCCGACGATGTCCTTCTCGATCACAGCAAGCTCACGCAGCGGGCCCTCCAGGCGCTCGAGACCGCCCTCAATCCGGATGGGTTCAACACCGGAATGAATCTCGGAACCGCGGCCGGCGGCTCAATCGGAGATCACCTGCACACACACGTCGTCCCGCGGTGGTCGGGCGATACCAACTTCATGCCGATTGTCGACGACACGAAGGTGATCGTTGAGGCCCTCGATGCGACGTACGATTCGATCCACGAAGCCTTCGCCGAACAGCAGGGGACGACTGGCGAATCAGAGGAAACTGCAGTCCGGATCGAGTGATCAGACCGGCTCTGCAAAGGCATAGACCGTCTCTGCAGCCGTGACACGACAGTCGATGATATCACCGGGCTCGAGTCCGAATTCGCTTGCATTCTGGATGATGAGATTGCGGTAGGCCCGATCTCGACACTTGACAGAGTCCCCGGTCCCTGGCTCCACAACGAGGACGTCCTCGCGGCTCTCGCCGACCATCGACTCGTAGACCGAGGAGACGATATCGTGCTTGAGATCGGTCATGGCCCGCGAGCGCTCCTTCTTGACCGTTCCGCCGAGCCCGTGCATATTGGCGGCATCGGTCCCCGGGCGCTTGGAAAACCGCGTGATATTGACCTTCGCCGGCCGAACCCGACGGAGCAGGCCCATGGACTGGTCGTGGTCGGCCCTTGTCTCGTTCGGGAAGCCGACGATGAAGTCCGTCGAGAGGGTCCACTCCGACAGGCCGTCATCGAAGGCTTCGACGACTGTCTCAAACTCCGCAACCTGATGCTGCCTGCGCATGGCCGCTAGCACGTCGTCACTGCCCGACTGGACGGGGATGTGCAGGAAGTTGTAGAGTTCGTCGTTCGTCTGAAAGGTCTCGACGAGTTCCTCGAGAATCCCGTGGACGCCCTTTGGGTTGGCCATTCCGAGACGTACCCGGAAGTCCCCCTCGATGGCACAGATGCGATCGAGCAGTCGCGGCAGTGCCCGGTCGTCACGATCCCACCCGTATACGCCGGTATCCTGGCCGGTAGCCCGGAGTTCCTTCGCCCCGGCGTGTATGAGCGCCCGTGCCTTCTGGACGTTCTCCTCGACCGATGGAGAGTCAATTCGACCGGTTGCCTGCTTCGTGATGCAGTAGGAACAGTCCGAGAGACACCCACGAGCAATCGGCAGAATGCCGATCACCCCATCGAGGATCGGTTCGGAATCAACAGTCGCAGTGGGACACTCGCCGTTGCCAACCGCGGATGGGACCTCCTCCCAGTGACAGACCGACGCATCGACGGACTCGAATGCCTCGGCCTGGGCCAGGGCCATGCAGCCGGTCACGACGAGATCTGCGGTCGAGTCTGCCAGCTCGTCCGCCCGGCGGAGCATATTGTCCTCCGTGGTCTCTACGACCGTACAGGTGTTCAGGACCGCCACGTCCGCCCGGGCCGGATCATCCACCCGTGCGTGGCCCGCATCGCGGAGCCGTCGCTGAATCTCCAGGCTCTCGCCACGGTTGGCCGTACAGCCGTAGGTCTCGAGGTGATACTGCGCCACGTCGTCCGACCGGAGGGGGGCAACAGCAAAAAGCCCGACGGATAGCGAAAGGGCGACCGGAGGGCTTTTGCCCGCCCACAGAGTTCGACTGCCCGTGACGTCGGAGGACTGGCAGGCCGACCGACAGTCGGTATTCGAGCGTGATGCCTTCACGTGCCAGCACTGTGAGTCGACCAGTGTCGCAGCTGGCTCCGAGGGGCTCCGGATCCATAGCGTCGGTCCCGTCCCGATGGTCGAAGACGCCGTCCCACCGAGTGTGCTCGTCACCGTCTGTGATTCCTGTTACGAGGATCTGCATGACCACCAGGGGGCCGGGCAGATGACGAACGAGACACTCTTCGAGTTCGTCCGGAAACTGACGCGAACTCAGGGAGAGGCGATCGCTATTGCGGCCTCGTTTGCCTCGCTGGCCACCTCTCTGCCGGAGGCGATTGCGGCCAACGAGGACACGGCCTATTCGGCGAGTCGACGGGAGTTCCTCCTTGTTCTGGATCTTGTCGATGCCCACCTCGAGCGCCTGGCGATCGCCGACCGTGATGAATTGAGTGACGAGGTTGCGTCCTCACTCGAGGCATTCACCGAAATCGCAGACTGCTCACAGGCTGAACTCCGTGAGGTTATCGACCTCGTTCAGGCGGTTGTCGCGGGTCTGGGTCGGTGTCACGTCTGTTTCGAGCCAGTCGGTGCTGCATATCGCTGTCCAACCTGCGGAACGGCCGCCCTCGATATCTCCGAGTGGCAACAGGCTGACGGGAAGACGGACTTCAGTGGGCTCTATAGTGCCATCAACGACCTCCTCGGAGGGACGTCTGAAACGACGGAACAACTGACGACCCGTACGACAGCACTGGCCGAACTCCTCGTCGAGTGATTGTCAGAGCGTTTCGACGGCAGACAGTGCGATATCGATCGCGCGATCGACACCACCCTGGGCCCCTTCTGGTAGCTCCGTATCCTCCGTATTGACGCCTTTCTGCGTACCGCGGACGAGGTTCCCATCGACGGTACAGATCGCGCCGGCCCTGAGCCCGCGTCGGCGGCCCAGCGTAAACACGACCGCTGCCTCCATCTCGACGGCCAGTAACCCGGCCTGTTCCCAGTCTGCGACATACTCGTCAGTCTCGGCATAGTAGGCATCATCACTCACGATCGGGCCAACATGGACAGGCCAGTCTGTCTCCTTGGCGGCACTCACGAGGCTGTTTAGCACGTCGTGATCCGGAACGGCGGGGTACTCGACGGCCTCGTACCGCTTGCTCGTGCCCTCGTTCTTCGCCGCACCCGTTGCGACCACACAGTCGCCGATATCCATGTGCGACTGGAGGGCACCCGTGGTGCCCACTCGAAGCACGGTCTCGACACCCACATTCGCCAGCTCCTCGAGGGCGATTGCAGCCGATGGACAGCCGATACCGGTCGAACAGATGGTGAGCGGTGTCGACCCGTATACTCCACTGACGACTTTGAACTCGCGATTTCTCGAGTGTGTTGTAACATCCTCGCACCGATCGGCAATGTGATCAACACGCCCCGGATCACCGGGAAGCAACGCGATCTCAGGAATCTCGCCCTCTGAAAGCAGGAGGTGTGGCTGGGTGGACATACTCGGCGCCTTTCGCGGGTATCGAGAAAAAGGGTTGGTTCAACTGTCCCGGTCTCGAACCTCGATCTAGTCGTCAGTGACGACGACTTTCAGGTCGTCGATATCGAATTCGACCCGGCAGGGAGTGATTGCCGAAAGTGGGTGCGAACAGCTCGTCGAGAGCATCGGGGTCGATGAAGTCGGTAAGTCGTGTCGAGACGGCAGTTATGGGAATGCCCCGGTGACGGGCCAGGGAGCTAATCACCGCGACGCTAGGTAACTCATTGCCATCGTAAGCGAACCGTATTCGCTGTTTTTCGCCCCGAAATGTGACCGATGCTGAGCGTGGTGGTTCATGCGGATAACTCGTCGGTGTTTACTCACCCAGGTGGGCAACGACCCCCCAAATTAACGTTACTGGTCTATTACACCGGATGAGAATCGGGTGCCTACAACCGGAAGCCAGTCCCTACTCGCTAGGCGACGGTGAACAAAAGGAGATTGTGGACGCCTGGACCGAGGCCGACTGCGGCAATTGCGACGAGTACAAGCCTGGCCTTATGTGGCCAATCCCGCAGAATTTCACTGAACAGGCCAAGGACCGCCAGTGCGAGCAGCACTTTGATGAGAACAAATAGCCAGCCCGCACCCACGAACTCGGCCGTCGGCAGGCTCGCTCCCGCCTCGAGAAGCAGCGCAGACGTCGGTACTTGCTCGCCGGCACCGATCACATCGAAGCCAATAGCCGTCGAGACCCCATCGAGGCTGTGTGCGAATACCACCAGTGCCCCCGTCAGACCGGTCACTGCGGCAATTTCGGTGAACCAGAGGCTTACAAGCACCCATGCAACTGCCGCAATCAGGCCTGCGATGATGACGGCGACCACCGGCCAGAATGGCTCAAATGCGCCCTGGCGCCAGCCCATAAAAATAGCCAGATGGGCAAACACGATGAAAAAGCCTGTTCCGGTAATACCCACGAATCGTGAAATTGACCGCTGGAGTCCTGCAGCGTGGAGGAACACACCCAGTATCCAGATGATCGAGATGATGATAGTGAAAGTGATGTAGACCGTGGGCGAGCTGAAAAGCACCTCGATGGTTTCCGGGAAGGTGCCCTGCTTGTAGAGGACGTGAATGGTGGACCCGAACATGATCCACGGGGCGAACGCGACCGTGAGCCGGTTTGGAACGGGCGGACTAATCGCCCACAGGATCACCAGTAACCCACCGGCAACAACCAATAGTGAGACTGAGGATGTACCAAGCTGGTACCTCGAACCCAGTCGGCGTTACCATGGCCGTCTTCACTCAGGGCACCATGAAACACCTTCCGGTTTTTTACCTGAATTGAACTCACAGGAGGGAGAATGCCGTTTTCATCGCATATCAGAGAGTATAACGTGGATTCAACAACCCTCGCACCGCGGATTGATCATACTGTCCTCGGACCACGGACGGCGACAGGGTTCAGCGGAGGCGGCGCCACCCTGGAGGCAGTGTCACTTTTGTCGACATACTGTCCAGTGAAGGCGAGTGGGGGGGTTGATCGGAACGATCAGGCCATCGAATTACTCGAGGCCGGGGCCACCCGGATTGGATCATCCAGCGGCGATACGATTCTCGACGATGCACCGGATCACTCGGCAAGCAATTGACCGAGAAGATCCTCGTTGGACTGGCCGAGCGCGGATCGAAGGATGAGATGACCCCCAATCTCGGCCGGACTGATGACATCGTCGGCCCCCGCACGTCGCAATTTCTCTGCGTTCTCTCGATCTGTCGCCGCCGCGACGATACGGGCCTCGGGATGGACTTCACGGAGCATTCAAAATTGTCAGCGAGTCATCGGCATCATTGTTGGTCGCCACCACCAGTGCTCGGGCTCGTTCGACCTTCATCCGGCGCAATGGCTCCGCCTCACTCGGGTCCCCTGTTAAGACGGGGACGTCACGCTCACCCAACGCCGTGGCCACCTCACGATCTGCGGTAATTACGGCATAGCGCAGTCCCTCATCATCGAGGATGTCAAGCACCGGTTCTGTCAGTTCCCCGTACCCGAGTACGAGGATGTGATTGTCGAGGAGTTCGAACTGTGATTCTGTCATTTTCCCGAGTGTTTTGGAGAGTCGTGCCTGGATTGCTGGACCAATCAGCGCCCCGATGGCGATACCGAAACTTGAGACACCCAAGACCACGATGGACATCGTGAACAACATCGCCATCTCGGTCTCGGCTGTGATATCCCCGTAGCCCACCGTACTCGAGGTGATCAGCGTGAAGTAAAACGCCTCGAGTGGGGTCTCGATTCCATTGAACTGCTCCCGGAGCGTGTATCCACCAACTGTCCCGTAGAGCTGTACCCCGACCAGTGCCCCACCGGCAGCGAGTTGGGTCGCCGTCAACGAGAGTCGCCGATCGAATATGGCGTGTGTGCCCAGAAGTACTGGAATTGAAACGACTGACAGCACGACGAGTGGCAGCGAGTACGGGCTGACTTGGAGCAGTCCCTGGGCGATTGTCACGGGCATCAGGAGGAGTGTCGACCACCAGCCTACACGCAGCCCCCGGCTCAGAGCAAACACGCTGAGCAGCATCAGGAAGCCGGTGAGCGCCCCGGTAAACCCGGCTCCAGCCTGGATAACCGCCGGCACCTGGTCTGCAAGGGGGCCGTACTGGACCGTCTCCTGACTGATGTTCAGGATCCCGGTAACGACCGAGAGCAGAGCGACCGCGGTCGTCAGCGTAATTGCCACCCTCGAGCTGGCGATTCGACGCCACACTCGAGGCCCTCGATCGACTGCGGTCCCCATACCGGGCCTGGTACCCCTCCCGAGTTAAAGGAAGCGGGTGTAGAGCGGTACGCGTATAGGGTCGGAGTCTGCATCAACGCCTATGCAATCGGCGCTACCGGTCGAGATCCTGCTGGGGATCTATCTCGGCCTGCTCACCGGTATCGTCCCGGCCCTCGCCTCTGGCGTGCTTGGCTTCGCCATTCGATACTTCACCGGCGTGACCCTGCCGGGCTTCGGTGTCGTCGTCCTGGCGCTTTCGATCGCGAGCGTGAATGGGGGGCTGTTGGGCCTGGTGGAACCGAGCATTGCTCAGTCACCGCGTCTTCTGGTAGCGGTCATTGTCGTCCTCATGCTTTCGTTGTACGCCCACAGTCAGGGAGATACGCTGGGCCAGGAGATTCCGCGGCACGTCTCATTCTCGAACCTGCGACGACAGACCCTCTCGACCGATGTCGTAGAATTTGTCGGCGGTATCGGGCGTGTCACGGTACGGCCAACCGGCGAGGTGCACGACCTCGTGGGATATCCACCCCTCTCGAGTGACCTTCGGGAGGTCATAAGAACGGAGAGCTGGGAGTTTCCGGCTGAATTGCCGCTCCCGGAACTCGAATCACGACTCGAGACCCAGCTTCGCTCGGAATTCGGTCTTTCGGCAGCTTCGGTGACGATCGATTCGGATGCAAGAGCATCGATCGTCGCTGCACCCCCCATTAGCGGGCTCTCCCGTCGAGTTCCAAGTGGTCAACGAGCCGTCTGACTCTCGACGCTCGTGCCAGCCGAACTCGCCGAAGGTGAGGAGGTCGAACTGTACTCCCCGAGAGGTCCGTACGGGGAACCGTTCTCAGTGTCGGGTCACAGGACTCTGCGACCGAAGAGACCCCCGAGACTACCGACGCCGAGACCAGGCTGACCGTGGCTGTGCCGCGTCGATCCGCTCGTGCGGTTCTCGAGGCCCAGTCGTGTCGCGTCCTGGTCCAGTCTCAGGGCACGAGTCTCGAATTCGAGGCGGTCAGTACTCTCCAGCAGGCCGATATTCTCATTCGGTCGGTTGTCCTCGAGGATTCCCTCGAGCGGGAGGCTGTCGAGTCGATTCTCGAGGTGGGATCTGTGTTGGCGGTCCGGCCCGGTGTGGAGATGTCATCGGACGAGCCACAACGGAGGAGGCTGCTCAGCTGGCCCCGCAAGCAGCGACAGTGGACGAACCACAACGATGCCTGGCGATTCGGGCAGGGAATCGAGTGGCCCATTCCCGCTGGGAGTACCGCTCATGTGGCGGGTCCGGAAGCAGAACTGGAGCGCTTCGAGGAGCTGATCGCCAAATGACCATGCTGTTCACGATTGCCCAGTCGACCCCCGTGCCGTTCCTGAGCGATGCAGTCTTTCGAATTCTGGGCTTTGCCCTGTTGGCAGGACTGACGGCGGGTATTTCAGCAATTCTATACCGCTGGTACAGCGGCCTTGCTATTCCAGACGGCGTCGCTGTGCTCTTCGGAGTCTCCGTCGTCGCGATCTGGCTCAACACCCAGAGTGCCCTTGGAGCAGCCATCATCGGTGATACCGAATTGCTCGAGCCGATAACCGCCATCTACACAATTGCCGTCTTTGCAAGCAGTGCCATCCTCTCAGACGGGGGGCGTCGGCTCGGTGATTACGTCGCAACGAACATGATCACGATCGGGGCGACTTCAAACAGTCTTGATGACATGGGCGATCTTGTTCGGACAGTGGGTCGGACGACAGCAATCACATTACCCGACAGTATCGACGACGCCGCTGGCTACGACCCAGTTCCGGAGCACGTCAAAACTGCCGCGGCCGGGACAACCCTACACGTTCCACGGAATCTCACGAAGGACCAGATGGAGGCCCAGATCGCCAAGCGACTTCGCCGTGATTTCGAGGTCGGATACGTCGAAGTAACACTCGATCCTGACGGTACTGTCGAGGACCTCGCGCTGGGCAGCGTTCCCGCGGGCATCGGGCCAACCCTCGCACCGGGGAGCATCGCACTGGCTATCGAAGCGGATCCGTCACCGGATGCGAGTCCGGGCGATTCGGTCCGAATCTGGCGACATGATGGCGATCGGATCGAGCGGCTCACGACTGGGGAGGTTCGCAACACCCACGATGATGTGGTCACCCTCTCGGTCGGTGAAGCGGCCAGGTCTGCTTTCGGTGCCACTTCCGGTGACTACCGTCTGGTCACGCTGCCGGGAACGATCGATGCGGGTCGAGAGTTCATCTCCCTCCTGTACTCGACGAACGCATCCGTCGAAGAGCTCGATATCGATTCCTCCTCGCCTCTGGTCGGCCGATCGGCGGCCTCTCTCCCGGTGACAACACTCGTCATCAAGAGAGGCGATTCAGTGATCGCACTCCCATCCGATGAAGAGCTACAGGCTCACGACACCCTCTTTGCGATGGCCCGCCCGGCCGGATTCGACGCACTCGAGTCATACACCAAAACGTAGGTGCCACCTCGAGACGAATGGGACGTAGAGTCATGCAGTGGACCCTGTTTGCGGACCTGGCAACCGAGGTTGGTGAGCGTCACGTCACTGTTAATATCGATGCGGAGGCCAGTGTCCGGGACGCCCTCGATGCACTCCTGGCCGAGCACCGGATTTCGCCGATCGAGTGCTGTCGGCAGATGGCGAGTTGCAAGCCCAGATCAACGTGTTGCAGAATGGCCGGACCCTTGAGCGAGGAGAGCATGGCCTGGACAGGCCGGTGGAGCCTGATGACGAGCTCGCATTGCTTCCACCGGTCAGTGGAGGATAATCAGGCCCAGGGGACCGACCGGTCAGTCAATTCCCCGGCGAGTGATCGGTGCATCGTCTCCTCGGGGCTGTTGTCAGTTCCTAGCACCCACATCAGCTTCACCAGGGTGGTTCCCGGGAGTGTGTCGCCCGCTTCGATGACTCCCGCGTCGAGGAGCATACGGCCGGTATCGTAGACCCGATCGCAGACACGGCCCTCGAGGCACTGGCTTGTCATGACCACATTGGTACCGTTATCGACGATATCCTCGATGATCGGGAGGAGATCGGTATTGACGTGGCCGAGCCCGGTACCTTCGATCACCAGTCCGCGTGATTCGCGGACGCTCTCGAGCATCGATGGGTCCATGCCAGGAGTAAACTTGACCAGCTCGACATCCCGATCGAAGGACGCTTCGAGTGAGAGATCAGTCGCATCTCTGGAGCGGACGGGGCCATCGAAAGTAACTGACTCTGATTCGTAGTCCACAACCCCGAGCGGTGGCCCACCGACAGTTTTGAAGGCGTTACGACGGGACGTGTGGTTTTTACGAACCCTGGTCCCGCGGTGGAGGGCACAGTAGTCGTCGGAGCTTGTTCCGTGCATGCAGACGAGCACCTCAGCACAATCGGCCTTGGCGGCCTCGACTGCACAGACGGCGTTCATCACGTTGTCAGAGGAAGGCCGGTCCGCCGAGCGTTGGCTCCCAGTGAACACGATCGGGACGGGCGTTTCCAGTGCGAAGGCGAGTGCCGCGGCACTGAACTGCATGGTGTCGGTGCCATGCATCACCACGATGCCATCCGCACCCTCCTGAATTTCCTCGTGGACAACCGTGGCGAGTTGCTCCCAGAGCGACGGATCCATATTCTCCGAGAGAATGCTTTGCAACGACTCGGCCACGGTAGTTGGCCCGCCCGGCGAGGTCCGGCACCGCTCTGAGGACATCTTCGGCATCGAACTGGGCGGTTACTGCCCCGGTCCGGTAGTCCACCGTCGAGGCGATCGTACCGCCGGTCGAAATCAACGAGATCGTCGGGAGTTCGTCGTCGTAGGCGACTGACGACTCGCCATCGACCTTCTGAGCCCGCTCGATGTCCCGGCTCTCGGCCTCTTCGAGGGTGACGGAGGCAGCAGCTCGATCGATGCCGACGTTGTAGCCACCCGGAAGTTTAACGACGAGGTGTTCCTCGGTACTCGAGGGAAGGAGGACCCCTTCGAAGACCGAATCACCCCGCTCAACACTGATGCGGTCCCCTGGATTCATGGGTGTGGAGTAGCGGGCCCCCTGACTTCAACCCACGTATTCACTCCGCCGCAGGATCGATCGACAGCTCCCACCCTCGCTCTGTCCGGTGAACGACACCTTCATCAGCCATGTCCTCAAGTATGCTCGCTACCACTTCGCCCGGCACACTGAGCTCGGCACTCAGGGAATCGATATCCTTGGGCTCCTCCCGAATGTAGGCGAGGAGATCGGCATAGAGCCGACTCTCCGGTCCGGAACCGACGACATCCGAGATCCGATCTAGCGTCATTACACAGGCGGCCCTGCACCCACCGCTGGGCGAGCGAGAGTTCGTTTTCGATCTGCTCAAGGGTTTCGAGGGTTCCGAGCAGCTCGTCCAACTCACCCGACCCTTCGTGGGCAAAATCGAGACTCAGGTGACTGCAGGCGTTGATGTCAACGCTCGCGTTAGCCGGGTAGGCACTCTTGCTTGCAAAGCCATAGGGTGAGACGTTGACTTCGAGTCGTACGTTTCTGGCAATGTGAAAGTATTTCCGGCGAGTGTCGTCCGTCCGGCTCTCGATGAGGCCGGCATTCTCGAGCTTTCGGAGATGCTCGATGACTGCTTTCGGACTCACTCCGAGGTAATCAGATATTTCGGTCACATAGCAGGGCTTTTGCGCCAACAGTTGGAGGATGCGTCTCCGGTTTTCGTTGCCGAGAAGATCAAGCAACGCGGAGGATTCCATCACTGCCTTGTATGAGTCGGGAAAGGAAAAGGGTGTCTGCTCTCCAGGGACTGATCGTTATCTTCTGTAACCTGGCGGGCCAACCTCGTCGCCCAAATCATCGTTATCGGAATCATCGCCCGAATCGTCGTCATCGGAATCATCGCCGTCCGCCGGGTTCCGCTCCTCGTGAGGCCCCTGTGGCCCAGTCCGGCGGTCCAATGGAATCAACTCCAGCGAGCCCCCGAGCGATTTCGGCGACTTCCGGGCCCGCGAGGGAGGATGCGTTTCGACGAAGCTCATGCAGTGCCGGATACGTCGAGTACCAACTCGACTCGGCCTTCGATGCGGTCGAATTAATCGAGTCCTCAAGTCGGTCGATCCGCATTGCCAGTGCGCTGAGACGGGCCTCACGGGCAACTGGATGCATCGAGCCGTTGGCGTCCTGCAGTTCGGCATGCTCAGCCTGGAGCTCGGCCACTTGCTGTTGAATCCGATCGGTGCGATTGGTCACAACAACCGGCTTCTCCGCCTCCGACGCCAACTCGTATTCCGCCTCGAACATTCCATCCTCGACAGTCGCGTCGGCATCGGCCGCACTCGTTTGCATGAAGGCTGCGACTTCGGGGCCGATGGTTTCGTTCCCGGTGTCCTGGGCGATCGCCGGCGCACCGACAGCTGCCAGGCCCACCGCGGAAAAGATGAGGATAACTACCCCAATACTTGCGTGTTCCATTACACCACACTTTCCAGGATAACCCTAAAAAGCTGGACTTTCGTTCGAACCGTTTACTATCACAGTTCGACCGTTCAAAACGATTCGGTGGGTCAGCATGGTCGGAATAGGGGCGGATGGTGGGGTTCGACGAAACCGTCGGAACCGTTATAGGTTTTGGTCTGCTAGCATGGCACATGTTCGAGGCGTTCTCGGGGAGTTACTACCTGGGACGACTCTACGTAACGCCCTCCGACGGTTCGACCGCAGCGATGGACCAGCACCAGCACGAGCGCTTGAACGAAGAGCTCTATGCCAGTGGTGAGGGGATCGAGCGACTCGATCGACCCCTGGTCATGAAGCTCGAGTCGAGTCACTTCCCGGTTCAGGGCGACAGCAGTGTTCCGATGGACACCCTCGCCGTCCCAACCGAGTTGCTCGAGGAGACGCGTATCCGGAACCCGCCCGCGAGGACAGAGGTATTCCTTGCAACGCGCGATCGGGCCCAGCAACTCCTCTCTCTATCCGGTGGGGTCTCGACCGGCGCCGGAACATAGAAGGCCTCCGCCACAGCACTTCGCTGCAATGCTTGACGAGCTGCTCGGTCGAGCAGCGCTCAAAGAGCGTATCGAGGAGCTCGAAACGGAACTCGCCAACGCGAGAGAGCGCTACGAGGCCGAATCCAAGCGCCGAGCAGATGCCGTCACCGCCAAACAGGCCGCAGAAGAGCGCCAGAACCGGCTCGAGGATCGAATTGCCCAGCTGGAGGGCGAAACTGAGCGTCTTGCGTCGGATGTCGCCGGGTCCCCCTACCGGCGACATATTCGGCTCAGTGGAGATCGACTCGATACCGTTCTGGACCGACTTCGATCTGTTCGGACCGGCCCGGAGGGGGCCCTCACCTCGCTGGTTAGTGGTGGGCTGTCCTCCGAAGCAGCTGACCTGCTTGGGGAGGCCGGTACTTTCGTCAGGGAGCCGGTCCCCCTGCCTCCTCTGTCTGGATGACGCCGGCGTCATCGGTGTCCGTGCTCGAACCACCGGTCACCCCGTCGATCGAACGTGGCTGGTCTGACAGGTTTCGCCTCGAATGCATGGTTCCACCCAACTGGGGAGCATGCCCTCATCCTCGTGAGGGCCGATGCTCTTGCCCTCGGAATCTATGAGGACCGAGACTTGGTGTCAGTTACTGCCTTCGAGAGTGACGTCAAGGGGAGTCACTCCAAGGGTGGCTTCTCACAGGCCCGTTTTTCGCGCCGGAGGACCGAACAGATCGACAAGCATCTCGAGCGGGCCGAGGAGACGATTGAACGCGAGCTTGAGGGCGTGTCGACTCGTTATCTCCTCGGTGATCGAGCAGCGATCGACGAACTCGAGTCCGTGGTCGATCCGGACGCCACTGCCCCTGTCGATGCCTCCGGGTCACCGAGGGAGGCTCTCGATGCCGCCGCCCGATCGTTCTGGATGACGGATCTCTACGTCGTCTGAGGGAAGCTTAAGGACGGGACAAGTCCTACGGGGCGGTATGCGGGTCGCGATTCTTGCCCACGATCGATTTCCCGAGCGGGCAAAGACGGCGATCGGGGTCATGCGCTACGGCGATCAGGAGGTCGTCGCCGTCCTCGACAGGACTGCTGAAGCGGAGCGAACAGTGCAGAGGACGTCCCTTCCGTCGGTTCCGATCGTCTCGTCGGTATCCGAGCTTGACCCCGATGCCGCGGAGGCGCTACTGATTGGCATCGCCCCGATTGGTGGCCAGTTGCCAGCCGACTGGCGATCGGACATCCGGCTGGCGCTCGAGCGGGGGTGGTCGGTGACCGCCGGGTTGCACACCCGGATCGCCGAGGACGAGGAATTTGCATCGGCTGCAGCCGCGAGCGGTGCAACGATCACGGACATTCGCCGGCCGCCCGACTCCCTCTCGGTGAGCTCCGGTGTGGCAAGGCACGTGGATGCGACGGTGATCCTCACGGTCGGGACCGACTGCTCGGTCGGGAAGATGACCACGACGATGGAACTTGCCGCGGCCCTCCCGGAGGCAGGGCATTCGACAGCGGTCGTCCCCACGGGCCAGACTGGCATTCTGATCGAGGGATGCGGGGACCGCCGTCGATGCCGTTCCGAGTGACTTCGTGGCCGGCGCCGTCGAATCGATGGTCCACGAGGCCGGTTCCGACACCGATTACGTCCTCGTCGAGGGCCAGGGAAGTCTGATCCATCCGGCGTACTCCGCGGTAACCTGTGGAATCCTCCACGGAGCGATGCCGGACCAGCTTGTCCTCTGTCACGAGGCAGGCCGCTCGAGAATTCATGGATACGAGTCATTCCAGCTACCACCCCCCGAGAACATCGTCAGCCTCTACGAGCGCCTCGCTGCCCCCGTTGCCGAGACCACGGTCGCGGCCGGCTCACTCAACACAGCTGGCCTTGACCCAGCCGCAGCCCACGAGGCAATCGACCAGTTCTCTGCGGCCATCGGGGCTCCCGCGACCGACGTCCTGCGATTCGATGCCAATACCCTGCTCGAGGCAATCGGATGAACATCGAGTGGCACTTCGAGGCCGTCTCGCTCCCGCTCGAGCACCCCTTTTCGATCACACGCGGGACGACTCGACAGGCCGACGTCGGTATCGTCGAACTCGATGCCGATGGCTACACTGGGACGGGAGCCTGTGCCCCCGCCGAGTATCTCGGCGACTCCATGGAGGCGGTGGATTCGGCCATCCCCGAGCTCGGTGCTATCGTCGCCGACCTCGGGTCCATCCACCAGCTCGATCGGCTCGAGAAGCTCCTGCAGGAAGCGGCTCCTGCGAGTCCGGCGGCTCGGGCCGCGGTCAGCACAGCCATGCACGATCTGGTCGCCCAATCGCTCGAGCTACCCCTGTATCGCTACTGGGGACTCGAACCCGATCAGATGCCGGAAACGACGGTCACGATCGGGCTCCAGCCGCTGGAAGCGGTCCAATCGAGCGCTGCCCGGTACGCGGATGCCGGCTTCGACCGGCTGAAGATCAAACTCGATCGCGATCAACCGATCGAGACGGTTGCAGCCGTTCGGGAGGTCGCCTCCGACGTCGACCTGTTCGTCGACGCGAACGGCGCCTGGGACGAGGAGGATGCGGTCGCCACGCTCGGCCGACTGGCCGAGTACGATATCGTCCTGGCCGAACAGCCGGTCCCTGCTGGGGACATCGAGGCACTTGCAGGGGTAACCGAACGCGTTCCTGTCCCGATCGTGGCTGACGAGGCCTGCGAGTCTGCCGCCGACATTCCGGCTCTCGCCGATGCCTGCGACGGGGTGGTCCTCAAGCTCATGAAGTGTGGGGGTCTCCGCGAAGCATGGCAATTCATCCATACGGCCCACGCCCACGACTGTCAGGTTCTCGCCGGCTGTATGGTCGAATCGAGCGCCCTGATCGCCTCCGGCCTGTCACCTCGCTCCGGCCGTCGAGTACGTCGATCTTGACGGCGCGATCTTGCTCGAGGATGATCCGTATCGGGGTATCTCTCGAGCCGCCGGCCGGTTCGACCTCGGGTCGGTTACTGCCGGCACCGGTGTCAGCAGGCGCTCCACACAGAAATCTTGACGGCACTGGCTGTTGTATCCCCACTGCCATGGCACTGATCGAACTTACACTCGAGAACCCGGCGTTCAAGCGAACCGAACTTCCAGGCACAGAGACGACGGAGCCAACGGAAACGATCGAGGAACCGGACACAACCGGCGGCTCCAGTCGGGCAGGGGCGATCGTGAGTGCCCTCGTGTTGGTACTCGTCGTTGGCCTCGTCGCACGAAGCATTCGGAACCGTCGATCCTAGTCACGCCTCGGTGATCGGACGAAGGGCCCAATCGCGAGGGTGCCTTTTGCCATCGTGGCAATCCGCAGGATGTACGAAAAGAGGTGCATGACCGGTACGAGTACCACGAGGACCGCACCAATAATGATGAACTCGGTCCCGTGAATCCCGGCGAGTGACATCGTGGTCACGGAGGGGCTGAAAAAAAGCGTCGTACTGATACTCACGACGAGTGCGGGGACTGCGAGATACATCATGCTCCGCCAGAGGCTGACCAGCTCCCACTCGAAGTACAGCGTTTTGAAGTACTCCCGGCCGAGGCCATAGAGTTCGAGGACACAGGGACCCCGCCATCCGGGATCGCTGGTCGGCGACCGGCTGGATCTCCTGTGAGAGCACAAACTGGTTGAGAACAACCACCAGGGAGACCACCGTAATCAGACTCATCGTCAGCGCCTGGAACATCGTCGACACTGGTGAACCGGTTCGCACGAGCGTCGGAAGTAGGCGAACCGCCAGGAAAAATCCGATCGCGAGTACGATAATCAATCCGCTGGTGACGATCCGTCTATCACCCTCGAGCAAGAATCACCCGACGAACACCGAGCTGGTATCACCGTCCGAGTGACTGACGGAGCCGATCGCCATGGACTGGCCTTCCCACGGACAGGGTGAAATAAGTAGTCGCTCGAGGGGGGATCGTGACAGTAAACCGTCTGGGTTGCGACGGTCAATCGATGGAACGGGTAGCGATCCCGGGGGCGAGAGCTGTTCATGGGACGCTGGATGAGGTCGAGTCGACCCAGCAGCTGGTCGTGTGCTGTCCCCCGCACCCCCAGCACGGCGGCTCACGAAGCGACACCCGGCTCGTGGCCGTGAGCGAGGCACTGACTGCGGCTGGCATCGGCTGTCTCAGGATCGACTACGGGCCCTGGGACGAGGGCTATGGCGAGTGCGAAGACGGCAGGAACGCGATCCGCTGGGCGACGTACCCGGGCCGAGCAGGTTGGGGTCTTCGGGTACAGCTTTGGCGCCTCGATTGCCCTGCTGGCGGTAGCCCAGATGGACGGTGAGATTCCGGTGGTTGCGCTGGCCCCAACTGCGCGTCTCGCAGAGGATCTTGACGTCGAGACCAGCATGTCGTCTCTCGAGCGAGTCCATTTGCTTGTCGGCGAGCAGGACACTTCCGTCGACTGGCGGCCCGTCGCCGAAGCGGCTCGGGCCGACGGACACGCAGTCACAACGGTCGATTCGGACGCACATCTTCGTGGGCCAGGAGCGATCAATTGGCGAAACATCCGTGACGGCGTTTGATCGGTCCTTCAATCTCGCCCCTGACGGGTGAGACAGAACTCCAGACCGGCGAGTTCCACCGGCTCCGAGTTATCCGGCGAGTGGACGACAAACTGCCCACGCTCGAGATACGGAACCCGCGTCGCGAGTGACTGGGGCAGGTTGAGACTCGCGATACCATCTTGATCGCCCAGATTCAAGGAGATGGTCGTGTTGATCTGCTTGAACACGGCCGGGTCAATGTCCTGAGGGTCCTGGGTGACGAGAAAGAGCCCGAGCCGCTCCTTCGGCCCTGCTTTGCCGCCTCCGCGAACCGGCTGATCACCTTTCGGGCCTGGACCTGACTCGGCATCGGCCAGGAAATTGTGGGCCTCGTCCATCCCGAGGATGAGCGGGGTGTCCTTGATCCGCTCGTGGTTCGGGTCATCCGAGAGTTTCTGCCCGATCAGCAGGGTGGCAAGCGCCAGAACGACGGTCTCGGTGTCCCGGGAGCTGCTGATGTGATAGGTCGGCACGACGGTCAGTCCACCCGGCCGGACGAACCGATGGATCAATTCGGTGATCGGTGGCGCATCCTGATCGAAGACTGCATCGAACCCGAGGACCCGCCGATGGACCGCGTCGAAGGTTGCCTCGTGCACCCGTCCGGACTCGTCGAGTTCGGTGCGCAGTGCCGGCATCGTCCAGGAAGTCGGTGAAGTCGCTGTAGCTCCCACTCCGGCCGTGGCGCTTCGTGAAGAGCGGAAGTAATACCCGAACCAGTGCCCCGTACTGATTGTCGTTGAGGCCGCTGCCGGCGACCAGCCAGGGACTGTCGTGAACCATCGAGAACGGAATCGAGAACTCGAGCTGTTCGGCGCCGTGGTGGGCCGCCGAATAGCTGGCCTCCCCGACCGCCGGGATGAACGCGATCGTACCATCATGGCCACCGTACTCGATGCCCTCTCGCTCGAGATCCCGGGTCGCCCCTCCATCGAGGGCTGGATTGTCATCGTGCATCTGGGCGCACTCGTCTGCGGGTCGAACTGCACGACGGCCGGTCGGACCGACCGACCATCGGCCATTCGGTAGGTCCGGTCCTCGGCGAGGAACTGGCGCAGGATGTTCTTCGTCGCATGGGTCTTACCGGACCCGGTGCCGCCGGCAACTAGGGTGTGGCGAAAGACCAGCGGATCGGCGACTCGGTGATCGTCACGGAGTCGGTAGTCGATGGTTGGAGGTGAGGCGGCCGTCTCGACCCGCTGGCCCCCGACGGCGACGTGACCGAGAAAGACTCCATCTGATGGGATTGCCAGCCCGGTCTTGATCGCCCGGTATCGGTGGCCCGTCGATGACGGTGCGCGGTTTCGGCACCCGATCGGTCATGCGACGGCTGCGCTCACCGTCCTCGTGGCTCAGGATGGCGATCGGCTCGAGCCCCGCGACGAACTTGTAATCGGCCTCATCGATCTCGGTGGTCCGCATCGCCCGTCTGGCGTGGATCTCAGTGGCGTCGTCGGCTCGATACTGCTGGGCGTACTCGAGTGAAACGATCCGACAGAAGAGCGTCTCGTCATCCGGGTATGCCGCAAGCAGATAGGACCCGACCCGAACAGAAGAGCGATTGCCCCTGGTGATGTAGGCCCGCATCGTCGTTGTCGGTATCCTCGCCGACGACCAGTCCGCCGGAGACAGCCACGATGCCGATGCCCTCGTCCGGGCCGACTGGATCCAGCTCGGGCTCTTCGAACTCACGATCCTCTGTCCTCGATCGTGATTGGTCGTCACCGCCAAAATCCCCCAGATCACTCATAGACGCGTCATTGGCAGGCACCGTGAAACGCGTTTCCCTACAGGCCCTCCTCACCCCAGCGGTGGTCATCGTACGTTCGGTCTCGCGTCGTCTCGAATCGAGTTTCGAGTGTTTCTCGGAGTGAGGCTTTCTCGCTGGCGCTGATTCGGGCGAGTTCGTCGGCCTTCTCGATGGCCTTTGGCGGACCGGCAGTCGCCGCCACCGATCGCAGCACCTGCCGGGCGATCGCCCTCCGTTGTTCCTCGTCGGCCGTGACGAGGGCAGGCGCCTCGACGCGATAGCACAGATCTGCGCGGGGGTCGTAGATGACAAAGAACGTGACCTCGTAGGCAGTCGGATCGAGCCTCCGCTCATTCCCGAGAGCATCCCCCTCCGCAGAGAGCGGTCGGTCGACGCCTCCACGGGAGTGGAACCAGCCGGTGTAGGCAATTGTCGACGTGTCTCGCCGCCAGCGGGTGCCACCATCGACATCGCTGACGGTCTCACCGGTCTCGAGCACCCGCCGGAAGAACGCGGCGTCGTTGGGCCATGGAGCGGCGATGGCGTCGGCCTTCAGCGCCCGTGTCAGCACGCTCGTCCCTGGATTCTTGACGAATCCGACGACCGGGATGTCACGGTCGGCGAGGGTCTCGATCAGCTCGATGTAGTCGGCCAGGACCGCAGCAGGGCGTGGATCCTCGAGCAGGAAGTCCTCCAGGTCCGGATGCTGGTCGGCCCAGCGAGGAGGCCGACGCGGATACAGCGGCCCATCGAGGAGGAGCAAGTCCTCGACCTGATCGGCGTGCTCCAGCGCGTGGGTACTCTCGGCCAGATACAGGGCAAGGGCATGAACGATGCCCTCGGCAAATCGCTGGACTGGCGGAATCTTCACGGCCCGACTTCGGCTGTAGCCTTCGTCGAAGGTCACCCACCGATCGTCCACTTTGGCGGCTGCATCGCTGGCATGAACGGTCGCCACGACCGTCCGGGATCGGTGCACCTCGAGGTCACTCGGTGTGGCACTCATCGCCGCCTGAGCGACGTCGAGCACGAGGCCATTGCGAAACGTGGTCGGATTGATCGTCCCTGCGTCCAGCCCGTGAACGGTCGGAAAGGGCGCCTCCTGGAGGGCAACCTCCTCCCGGTCGACGCGATAGCGGGTGACCTCATCGACAGGCTCGAGGATCACCCGACCGCGAGCATCGGTCAGTGGGTCGAGGAAGTCGTTCCAGACGGTCTCGGCGAACTTCCGATGATCGCGATCATCGGCCCCGGTATCGATCCGGTTGGCAAGCCGGGCGATCCCATCGAAGTGAACCGGATCCAGGGTCATGGCAGGTGGTCTGGTGCCACTGGCAAAAAGCTCGCGGTGGGGGTCGAACGACAGCTAGTTAGCCGGGCAGCTAACAGATACCGGCATGGACGCGGCGCTGATCATCCTCGATGGCTGGGGCCTAGCCCAGAACGGGGGCCGCGATGCAATTGCTGCAGCCGCAACCCCAGTGTTCGACCGGCTCTGGGAGACCGGGGCCAGGGGCACACTCGAGGTCTCGGGCCGACGCGTTGGCCTGCCAGACGGGCAGATGGGCAACAGCGAGGTGGGCCACCTCAATATCGGGGCGGGTCGGGTAGTGACCCAGGAGTCGGCCCAGATCACGAATGCCCTCGAGGCGGGTCGACTCGGGGACAACCCATGCGCATCGCAGCGGCAGATTCGACGCCACGTCGCCGACGACCGGGCGGCCGCCTGCACCTGCATCGGGCTCGTCAGCGACGGTGGCGTACATTCGGACCAGCGGCATCTGCACGGGTTGATCGAACTGGCCGGCAATCGGGGCGTCGAGGCCGTCACGCACGCCTTCACCGATGGTCGGGACACCGCACCGACGAGCGGGGAGGGATTCCTCAGTGACCTCGAGAGCGTACGTCGCCCAGGCCGGTACGGGTGACGTTGCGACAGTCGACGGGCGCGTACTGACGCGATGGACCGCGACTTCAACTGGGACCGGACCCATCGGGCCTATTCGACGCGATCGTCGAGCGAGTCGCCGACTTCCAGGCGCCGACTGGCCGTGGCGGCCGTCCAGCAGGCCTACGATCGGGGCGACGACCGACGAGTTCGTCGAGCCGACGCGTCGATCGAGGGACGGGTCCGGCAGACGTCGACGCAAGGCGATGCCGTCCGTCTTCGTGCAACTTCCGGGCCGACCGGGCCAGACAGCTGACGCCGGATGCTCGCCGACATCGACCCTGAGCTGGGCCGATGCACAACCGATCCCGCCGGCGCGTACCGATCGACGACGATGACCGAATACGATCGCACGTTCGATCTTCCCGTGGCGTTCCCGCCACCTGATCCGCGAGATACCCTCGGCGAGGTCCTGGCCGATGCCGGCCGGCCCCAGCTCCGCATCGCCGAGTCCGAGAAGTACCCCCACGTCACCTACTTCCTCAACGGTGGCCGGGAGGTCGAATTCGCCGGCGAGCGCCGCGAGATCGTCGAGAGTCCGGACGTGCCGACCTACGACGAGCAGCCGGCGATGAGCGCCCCGGCGGTCACCGACGCCGCAATCGAGATCATCGAAACCGACGATCCCGACGTTCTCGTCCTCAACTACGCGAACCCGGACATGGTCGGCCACACCGGTGATTTCGCGGCTGCGGTCACCGCCGTCGAGACGGTCGATATCCAGCTTGGTCGGCTGCTCGCGACCCTCGAGGCCGCCGGCGCCCACGTCATCGTGACAGCCGATCACGGCAACGCCGACGACATGGGAACTCCCGAGGCGCCGCACACTGCCCACACGACGAATCCGGTCCCGCTCATCTATCTCGATCCACTGGGAACGGATGGCGACCGCGCGATTCGTGAGGGGGGAACGCTGGCCGATATCGCTCCGACGATCCTCGAGCTTCTGACCCTCGAGAAACCGGCGGCGATGACCGGGACTTCCCTCCTCCGGTAAAAATGCGGTCATACCCCCGTGCTTTACAGCGGTCCAAGAGCACCGTCCACCATGGCAGACGACGATCCACACCGATTCGCAACGCGTAGTGTCCACGCCGGTCAGGAGCCCGACCCGACGACGGACGCTCGGGCACCACCGATCTACCAGACGACCTCGTACGTCTTCGACGACGCCGAGCACGCGGCCGACCTGTTCGCCCTCCAGGCCTTCGGGAACATCTACTCCCGGATCATGAACCCGACCAACGCGATGCTCGAGGAACGCGTCGCCTCGCTGGAGGGCGGCGTCGGGGCCCTCGCGACGGCCAGCGGAATGGCGGCGCTCGATCTCGCGACGTTCATCCTCGCCTCGGACCGGCGACAACATCGTCTCGGCCTCGGCGCTGTACGGCGGCACCTACACCTACCTCACCCACACCGTCGAGCGCCGCGGCGTCGAGGCCCGCTTCGTCGACACGCTGGACTACGACGCCTACGAGGAGGCCATCGACGACGACACGGCCTACGTCCACCTCGAGACGATCGGGAACCCGGCCCTCGTCACCCCGGACATCGAGCGGATTGCCGATATCGCCCACGACCACGGTGTCCCGCTGCTCGTCGACAACACGTTCGCGACGCCGTACCTGTGTCGCCCGCTCGAACACGGCGCCGACCTCGTCTGGCACTCGACGACCAAGTGGATCCACGGGGCTGGCTCGACAATTGGCGGGATTCTCGTCGACGGCGGCTCGTTCCCCTGGGACGAGGGCGACTATCCGGAACTCACCGAGCCGAACCCGGCCTATCACGGCGTCAACTTCTACGAGACGTTCGGCGAGCAGGCGTTCGCCATCGCCGCCCGGACGCGTGGCCTGCGTGACCTGGGCAATCAGCAGTCGCCGTTCGACGCCTGGGTCACCCTGCAGAAACTCGAGTCCCTGCCGCTGCGGATGGACCGCCACTGCGAGAACGCCCAGGCCGTCGCGGAGTACCTCGAGGACCAACCGACAAGGTCTCCTGGGTCAACTATCCCGGCCTCGAGAGCCACGAGACCCACGAGGAGGCAACGGAGTACCTCGAGGGTGGCTACGGCGGGATGATCACGTTCGGCCTCGAGGGTGGCTACGATGCCGCCGAGACCGTTTGTAACACCGTCGATCTGACGAGCCTGCTGGCGAACGTCGGCGACGCGAAGACGCTGATCATCCACCCCGCGAGCACGACCCACCAGCAGCTCACCGAAGAAGAGCAGCTGACCAGTGGTGTGACTCCCGAGCTCGTTCGCATCTCGGTCGGCATCGAGGATGTCGACGACATCATCGCCGACCTGGACGCCGCGATCGAGGCGGCCTGATCCGCCCGACACCTATACTCGTCCGTCAGTCGAACCGGCCGCTTAATCCGCTGGCGTGTGGCGAGTGGGACTGAGACCCCTAGGGAGAGATCCTGGATCGAAATGGGTGGCGTACAAGCCAGTAACAATCCTTAACCCACCCTGTTCCCTCACCTCACCCGATGCGGTATGTCCAGCTGGTAATCGACCCGGGCGAGGACGGCATCCAGCCGATCAGTGCGGAGATTGCGGACGAGGACGACATCGAGCAGCGACTTATCCACAACATCAATCTCCTCGACGACGGGACGGCCGTCGTCATCACCGAGCTATCCGGTGATTTCGATCGCATGGCCGAACTCGTGACAGAGAGCGACAACATCATCGAGTACCACCCCTCGGTCTGGGACGAACGCGTGCTGGTTTACACCCACTTTCATCGAACGGAGACCACGCGCGAACTGCTCTCCCTGTTCGGTGAGTACGAGTTGATTCTCGACTTCCCACTCGAGTACCGCGACGACGGTGGCCTTCGCGCACTCGTCGTGGGAGCGGAGAAGACGTTCCGGACGGTTCTTGACGCGATCCCCGATTCGGTCTCGGTCCGTCTCGAGCAGACGGGGGACTACGAACCGGAGGCCGATCGGCTCTACTCCTTGCTGACACGACGACAGCAACAGATCCTGGATGTGGCCCTCGAGCTTGGCTACTATAACGAGCCCCGGCAGGCCACACACAAGGACATCGCCGAAGAACTCGAACTGTCCGACGGGACCGTTGGTGAGCATCTCCGAAAGATCGAGGCGACGATCTTCTCGGCACTGACGCCCGGCTAGATCGCAACCGCCAACTGGCAGGTCGGCGTATTGAGACTAATGAGTAATCTTCCCGAGTCGGTTGAGCAGGCCCTGCTCGAGTCGGCGGCCTTCTCCCGGACGACGGACGGCTGGCGATTGCCAACGACGGCTCTTGACACCCAGGTCACCGCCGAGGCGGGCTCGGAGCCCTCCTTCACGGTGAAGGTGACAATTCCCTCACTCGATGCAAGCGTCATGGGTGAGGTCGCCCCGGGTCGTCGCGACGGACTGGCGTGAGACGCTCGAGCGGCGCCTCTCGGACGTGTTCACGGTGACGACGGCAGCGACCGACGGGGAGCTGTCGGTCGAACCGGCCGATGCAACGGTCGTGATCACGCTTTCGTACACGGCCGATCCGGTCGGCGGGGTCGCCGACGCAAAGGCCCTCGCGGAGTACGTCGAGGGGACCTACGTCCAGGGGCTGATACCGGGCTATGACTACCGCGGAGTGGCGGGGGACTTACCCGATCGAGCGCGAACTCGGGGCGATCAGGCCTAGTTCATCATTGACGACTCATCTCCCCAGTCGTCGGCTCAGTGTTCATTGCTTCCCGGCTTGACAGCAAAATGTACCCAAAGCCGACCTTCGCCACTAAGTCCAGGACCATGAAGCCGGCCGTCTCGATGTATAACCCGACCGAGCGACCCTTCGGTGGCGAGGAGCCACCAGACCGGGTATACCGACCACACGACGACCAGGAGCGTCCGTAGCGTCTCGATGTCGAGCGGGCGCCGGGTGCAAGCGCTTCGGCTCGAGCACTCAGTGTCCCATAGAGCAGGTACAACAACACGAGAAGAAAGCCGCTACTGATTCCCCACCAGATGAGACGTCGGCCCTCCGCGGTGAAGACTCCGTCCCCTCCCGAGAGTGCCGCAATGGCGCCTGTGCCGATCATGAGCACGTCCAGCCCCACCAGCGTTGCGAGCTGATTCCGCGTCGCTCCAGCCAGTAAGCCGAGGTCGATGAGCAATAACGGTGTTGTGAAGAACCAGTCAGTGTAGCGGGCCCAGTACATCGGGAGTTCTTCGCCAGCGACCGTCACGGTGGTCAGCCCGAACCCCAGCGCCATCGCCAGATAGTTCACGAACGCTATTGCCGTGATGAATATTGTGACAATGTAGAACTCCTGTTTGCGCCTGTCCGTCACCCCCCACCCTCGGGCGATGAAATACAGCATGCCGAGGAACATTCCAAGGGAACCAAGCCACAACCAGAGTTGTTCAGAACCCGGAGTCGCCATTTCCAACATCCGGGCGGCCGTGGCCCGTAACTATAAATCGCTTATCAGAAATAATATCGAGTTACCTGGCCTGAGACGCAGAATTTGTCCCCTTGGTCAGTCCATCGCGATGTAGGTCTGGGTCGTCTGAATGCCCGGGGATCTCCTGGATCTGTGTGGCTGCGACACGCTTGACCGCTGCGGGCGTCTCCACGGTGACCTTCGTGATAATGTCGACATCGCCAGCTACGATGTAGGCTCCAAGCACCCCATCGATTGCTTCGATGCTCTCTCGCAATCGGTCCGCCTCGCCCGTGTTGGCTTTTACCATGATGAACGCGGTTACCATGCCTAGTTGGCCCTCCCTGGTATCGCTCGGTGGAGAGAGCCGGTTCCTCGCCGATCGAGTAACTGCCGAACATCGTCAAGCACGTTAAAATCAGCCAGAACAACCATGTGATCACCCGATTCGATTGCCTCATCACCCGAGGGAATGCGGTAGTCCCCGTCCCCTGTTCACCATAGGCCAGCAGGACGGCGTGCCCCGGCAGCTCGAGTTCATTCACCGTATAGCCGCGAACGGGTGCGGCGTCCCCGACGGTCACCTCGATCACCTGGAGGTGCTGGGCGATGTCGGCGACGGCCCGGATGTTCCGCCGAGGAGGGCGTTCTTTGCCCCGATGGCGCCGAGGCGCTCGGGGTAGATGACCTCGTCGACGTCACTGGCATAGCGCCGGTAGATCTCGTCCCGGTAGTCCTCGTCGATGCGCATGACGGTTCGACAGCCGTGATGGTTGGCGATCATGCAGGCGATAAAGTTGGTGTTGAGATCTCGCTGGTCAGGGCCCCGATGGCATCCGCCGAGTCGATCGCTGCCTCCTCGAGGACCTGCTCGCGGGCGCCGTCGCCGTCGACCACCGGCAACCCCTCACTACGCGCGCGGTGGGCAGGTTGCTCCTCGTGCTCGATGAGGACCACCTCGTGATTTTCCGCCTGGAGGACTCTGGCAGTCCGCAGGCCGACACGGCCGGCACCGACTATCACGAACTGCATCCACATTCGATACGCCGGGAATCGAGAATAATCTTACCCTGCGGGTGGCAAACACTTTAGTCGCCCAACAGGGTACCACCGGCCCTGGAGCGTTCGATGGTCCACGCCTTCGTCATGGTGAAGACAACCGCCGGTGCCTCGGAGGCACTCCTCAAGTCGATCACTGCAATCCACCAGGTTGATGAGGCCCACATCGTCGCCGGCGACTACGACATCATCGCGGAACTCGACGCCGAGGAGGTCTACGGCATCCTGGAAACCGTCTCGAATGCACTCACCACGCTGGATGGCGTGGTTGATACCCGCACGTACATCGCCCTCAATTGAGCACGGCCTCGATTGCATCAAGTGCTGCCGTTCTGACGCGGTCTTTCGACTGGGTTCCATCGATGCGGACGAAGCGGTCGGGCTCGCGCTCGATGAGCTGCTCGTAGTTTGCCCGGACGGCCCGGAGCTGCTCGACTCGTTCGAACTTGTTCGTCGCCCCGGACGGAGCCATCGGCGGCGGTCTCGGCGTCGACGTCCAGGTAGATCGTGCGGTCCGGAACGATCGTGAACGGCTCGCGAATCCGCTCTGACGTAGGCGATCGGGTCATCGAGAACCCCTCGAGGGTCGCCCCCGGGTAGGCATACCGGGAATCAGAGAATCGATCGGATACCACGAGGTCACCACGTTCGAGGGCAGGTCGGACGACCTGACTGAGGTGGGCTGCATGGTCGGCGGTGTAGAGAAAGAGCTCGGCCAGCGGGTCGGCCTCGTCGTCGGCGATCGACCGGGCCACCGCCTCGCCGTACCACGATGTCGTGGGCTCGCGGGTCACCGTCGCCCCGGAAATCGGTTGCTGACTGCCTCGATGACGGTCCTTTTCCCCGCTTCCATCGAGTCCCTCGAGCGTGACCAGCATGGGGGCACCAACGCCCAGGCACTACGTGGGGGCTTGTCGAGACCAGGGGAAGATCGACTCGGGGCCCCCCGCTCAAGACATCAGGCCATGCGTGTGTTGGTGGCCGGCGGGACCGGGTTCGTTGTACGATCGGAACTGCGTCCCGAACTGGCCCGGCGGGGCCACGAGGTCACCGCACTGGCTCGAAATCCCGAGGCCGTCCAGTTTTCCGAAGAGATCGAATGCGTCGCCGGTGACATCACTGACTACGAGTCGATCGCAGATATCGTATCACCCCACGACATCGTGGTCAATCTCGTGTCCCTCTCGCCACCGCTCGACGCCAGCGCGAAGGCCCGTCGTCCAGTTGGCACGCGCCGTGGAACTGAACACCTGGATCCGGGCCGCCGAGTCGGGGGAAGTGGAGCAGTTCGTCTACATGAGCGGGCTTGGGGCCGACCAATCCCAGGCGACAGCGTTCCTCCGGGCGAAAGCGGCAGCCGAGGCAGCCGTGCGTGAGTCGTCACTCGAGTGGACCATCGTCCGCCCCTCGGTGATCTTCGGTGAGGGTGACGAATTCGTCGGCTTCGTCCGAACACTGACCACTCCGTATATCACCGCCCCTCCCCGCAGGCGGGCGGACACGATTCCAGCCGATCTGGGTTACTGACATGGCCGAGATACTCGCCGAGGCAGTTGAGGACGACAGTCACCGTGGGAAGGCTTACGACATCAGCAGGCCGAGGATCTCTCGCTCGCGAAAATCACCGAAACTGGTTCACGCCGCAGACGGCCGATCGACCGCTATTGTCCCCATCCCACTCCCGCTTGCGTCACTCGGCTTGCGATGGCCGGCCCGATTCCGTTCATTCCGTTCGGGCCGGATCAGGCCAAAGCCCTCAAACGCGACAATACGACCGCGTCAAACGATATCACAGCCTTCGGACGGACCGGTGATTCACTCCTGCCGTTCGAGACCTATCTCGGTATGGACAATCGTTCAATCGACCCTTGAATGCGACATATCGGCGACGAATACAGTCACCAGCTACCGGACGATGAAATCACTCGAAATCGACCATAATATGGGCTGAGACGTACACATATCGTAATTCATGACAGTACTCTCGTCACAAGATTTATGCGCCTTATCACTCTCTGTAGTTCTCAGCGGAGCCCCTCCAGACACTACCTATGAAGCTCGCGATGATCGGTTTTGGACAGGCCGGTGGGAAGATCGTTGATCGGTTCCTCGAGTACGACGATCGCACCGGCAGTGGTATCGTACGGGCTGCGGTCGCCGTGAACTCGGCGAAAGCCGACCTCATCGGCCTCGACCTGATTCCGAAGGAAAATCGCGTCCTGATCGGCCAGGCCCGGGTGAAGGGCCATGGCGTCGGGGCCGACAACGAACTCGGGGCCGAAATCGCCGAGGAGGACATCGACGAGATCCAGGACGGCGATCGATCAGATTCCGACCCACGAGGTCGATGCGTTTCTGATCGTGGCCGGGATGGGCGGCGGGACTGGTTCCGGTGGCGCGCCGGTTCTGGCCAAGCACCTCAAGCGCATCTACACCATTCCGGTCTACGGGCTTGGCGTGCTGCCCGGCACCGACGAGGGTGGCATCTACACACTCAACGCGGCCCGATCCTTCCAGACGTTCGTCCGGGAGGTCGACAACCTCCTCGTCTTCGACAACGACTCCTGGCGACAGACCGGCGAGTCCGTCGAGGGCGGCTACAGTCAGATCAACGAGGAGATCGTCCGTCGATTCGGCGTTCTCTTCGGCGCCGGAGAGGTCACCGAGGGCGAGGAGGTCGCCGAAAGTGTCGTCGACTCCTCGGAGATCATCAACACGCTGGCCGGTGGTGGCGTCTCGACGGTCGGCTATGCCACCGAAGAAGTCGAGCACGACGAAAGCGGTGGCCTGCTCTCCCGATTCAAGGGCGAGCAACCGGAAGATACCCTCGATGCAGCAAACACCACCAATCGGATCACGAGTCTCGTTCGGAAGGCCGCCCTCGGCCGACTGACCCTTCCTGTGAGATCGAGGGTGCCGAACGGGCCCTGCTCGTGCTGTCGGGGCCCAGCCAGTACCTGAACCGAAAGGGCATCGAGCGGGGCCGGAAGTGGGTCGAAGAGGAAACCGGCAGCATGGAGGTTCGCGGTGGCGACTATCCACGGAATGTCGACGAGGTCGCCGCCTCGGTGTTGCTCTCCGGCGTGACGAACGTGCCCAGGATCAAGCACCTCCAGCAGGTCGCCATCGAAGCCCAGGACAACATCTCCAACATTCGAGGCCGAAAGTGAGGAGCGACTCGAGCAACTCGTCGAGGACGACGAGGACGAGCTCGAGCCCCTGTTCAGCCACTTCCGAGAGTCTTTTGCCCGGCTCGCCGGTACCCCAGTCGAATGCACGTCGTCGTTCCGTACGAGGCAGGCTCCCCAAAAACCCGGCTGGAGCCCCTGCTGGATGCAGGCGAGCGTTCCCGCCTGGCCCGGGCGATGCTCGATGATGTCCTCTCGGCCGTCGAGGCAGCCGACGGTTCCCCACACGTCCTCGCGACGGCACCACTGGAGCTCGAGTGCCCCGTCACGGTTGACGATAGCCCGCTCTCAAAAGCCGTCAACACGGTGCTGGCCGAGCGATCCGGCGAGCCAACGGCCATCGTCATGGCCGACCTGGCGCTGGCGACGGCACCAGCCCTCGAGCGGCTCTTCCGCACTGCTGGTCCGGTCGTCCTCGCACCTGGCCGGGGTGGCGGTACGAACGCGATGGTCGTCCGTGAACCGACCTTCCGCGTCGACTTCCACGGATGCTCGTACCGCGATCACCTGCAGGGACTCTCAACTGGCGAGCCCACCACCCTGGATTCCTACCGTCTCGGGACCGACATCGACGAGCCAGCCGACCTCCCCGAGGTCTTCATCCACTCGGACGGGGCCACCCGCGAGACCCTCGAGTCGATAGGGTTCTCACTGGCGGTGGGGGAGGGCCGGGTCACCCTCGAGCGCGGTGACAGCCAGGTGATCCCATGAGTGCTGGCACCGGCATCGGTCTCGAGGTCTCCGAGCGGGCCATCGAGCGGGCTCTGGCGGTCGAGCCCGATGACGTCGATGCCGCCAGCCGGCTGACGTTCGCGAAGAACGTCTTCGTTCCACTCACCACAGCCTGCCGATACACCTGCACGTACTGCACCTACTTCGACCCGCCCGGCTCGGCCTCGCTGCTCTCGCTCGAGGAGGTCCGGACCATCTGTGAGCGCGGGGCCGACGCTGGCTGTACGGAGGCGCTGTTTACCTTCGGGGACGATCCGGATGAGCGCTACGAGGCCATCCACGCCGAGCTGGCCGAGTGGGGATATGATTCCATCCACGCGTACCTGCGGGCGGCCTGCGAGGTTGCCCTGGATGCTGGCCTGCTCCCGCACTCGAATCCCGGGGATCAGACCCGTGACCAGATGGCGACCGTCGCCCCCGTCAACGCGAGCATGGGGGTGATGCTCGAGACGAGCGCCGATGTCCAGGCCCACAGCGGGCCACGGCGCAAGGAGCCGGCCCAGCGCCTCCAGACGATCGATACCGCCGGCGAGCTGGGAGTTCCGTTCACCACCGGCATTCTCGTCGGCATCGGTGAGGGCTGGCAGGATCGGGCCGAGAGCCTTCTGGCGATCAGGCAGTTGCACGAGCGCCACGGGCACATCCAGGAGGTCCTCGTCCAGCCCGTGGTCGCGAACGAGCGCTGGTCGGACGGTTCCCCCTCGCTGGCGACGCTCCGGCGCGTGACGGCAATGGCCCGATGGATCCTCCCGAATCGGTTTCGCTCCAGGTACCGCCGAACCTCGCCCCGGTGGCCGATCTTCTGGATTGCGGCGTGGATGACCTCGGGGGTGTCTCCCCGGTCACGACCGACGGATCGACCCCGACTACGCCTGGCCGGCGATCGAGGAACTCGAGACGATCGCGAGCGAGGCGGGTGTCCCGCTGTTCGAGCGACTGCCGGTCTACGCCCGGTATCTGCCCGACGGGGTTCGAACCGAGGGTGTCCCCGGACTGACGGAAAGGAATGGATCGACGACCCCATCGTGTCGGCTCTCGAAGCCGATACCCCACTCGGGGACCGCTGTCGGGCGGTCCTGTCGTCACACCCATAGGATTAGGGGTTCGGAGTACCCTGGCAGTCGTATGAGCTGGAACACGGACGACATTCCCGACCAGTCGGGGCGGCGGGTCGTCATCACTGGCGCGAACAGCGGCATCGGCCTCGAGGCGGCGCGGGAACTCGCCCGGGCCGGCGCGACGGTGGTCATGGGCTGTCGATCGCTCGAGCGTGGCGAGGCAGCCGCGGACGACATTCGTGGCAGTGTCGCGACGGCCGACATACGGCTCGAGGAACTGGACCTCGCCAGCCTCGAGTCGGTGTCCTCGTTCGCGGAGACGGTCGGGTCAGAGTCGATCGACGTCCTGATCAACAATGCCGGAGTGATGGCGATTCCCCGACGGGAGACGGAGGACGGCTTCGAACAGCAGTTCGGTGTCAACCACCTTGGCCACTTTGCGCTCACGGGCCAGCTTCTCGATGCGATCGAGGAAGGCGGTCGCATCGTCACTGTCTCGAGCGGGATGCACACCCGCGGGTCGATCGATTTCGATGATCCAATGGGCCAGACCTCCTATGATCCGTGGGGGGCGTATGCCCAGTCGAAGCTGGCGAACGTGCTGTTCGCCTACGAACTCGACCGCCGGCTCCGCTCGGCCGATCGGGATATCGCGAGTGTCGCGGTCCACCCTGGCTATGCCGCGACGAACCTCCAGTACCGTGGACCGGAGATGATGGGATCGACGATTCGGTATCTCGTCAGCAAGGTCGGCAACCTCGTGTTGGCCCAGTCGGCCGCCGGCGGGGCGCTCCCGACGCTCTATGCCGCGACGGATTCGGCCGTTGAGGGCGAGAGCTACTACGGACCCGGGGGCCTGTTCAACATGCGGGGAGTTCCGGAGCGTCAGCGCTCTGCTCCCGCCTCCTACGACGAGGCCGTTGCCGAGCAACTCTGGACGCTATCGGAGGACCTGACTGGCGTCGAGTTCACCCTCTCTCCACGGCAGGCACCATCCCCATAACGACGAGGGCTGTCTACCGGATCAATTCTTGCCCGTCAGTCGTCAGCGTCGAGCCGCTGGTCGGTCGGCTCGAGCAGCGGGCTCCCGTCGGCTCGCGGCCCAAGCACGGGGCCGAAGGGTGGATCGTCGGGATCGATCGGCTGGCGCTCGGTGTAGTCCGTCGAGCGCTCGACCGGCCGGCGGCCGATCGCGGTGATCATCTCGACGTAGTCGGCCACGCGACCGGAACTCGCCGTACTCGCCGCCCGCCCGCTTGGTAATCTCCTCGGAGAGGACGGTTCCCATGAAGTCGTCCGCGCCACAGGTCAACATCTTGAGCCCCTGGGCATCCCCGTATTTCACCCACGAGGACTGGATGTGCTCGATGTTGTCGAGGAACAATCGCGAGACGGCGATCATGAGCTCGTCCTCGGCGTCTGCTCGCTCCGCCATCGACGAGCCCCGTGCTCGTAGAGCGGTGTCGTCCTCGTGGACGAACGAGAGTGGCACAAACTCCGTGATGGCTCCGTCGACGCGGTCCTGCAGCGATCGAATCCGCTCGAGATGCATCGCGCGGTGGCGCTCGTTCTCGACGTGGCCGTACATGATCGTCGCCGTGAGGTCGAGGCCGGCGGTCGCCGCCGCCTCCATCGCGTCGAGCCACTCGCCGGTGTCGATCTTGCCGGGACAGATGACGTCACGCACCTCGTCGACGAGGATCTCGGCGGCGGTGCCGGGGACCGAATCGAGTCCGGCTTCGCGGAGCCGGCGGTAGACCGTCTCGTAGCCCCAGTCGGTGCCCCGGCGGGCGTGGGCGGCCTCCTCGGGGGTCATCGAGTGGACGTGGATCCCATCGACGTTCATCGCCTCGATTTGGGCCACGTAGGTGCCAGGATCGACGGTATATGCATCGGGTGGCCGGTAGGTCACGTGCATGCCGGGTCGTCGCGGCCTCGAGGATCTCGCGGTGCTCGTCGTCGAGCGCGAAGGCGGGATGGAGCCCCGACACCGAACAGACCTCGTAGATGCCCAGATCGAGGGCGTCGTCGACGATTCGTCGGGACTCGGCTGGCGTCTTCGTGAAGCCGGCGTGCTCGGCCGTGTGGTCGGCCTCGAACTGGTGGGCGGTGTCCTTGAAGTTGCAGAACAGACAGCCGACGTTGCAGGCCGTCGTGACGTTGTTGTTGAGGTTGGCGACGAAGGTGACCTCCTCGCCGACGACCTCGGCCCGACGACGGTCGGCCGCCTCGAGGACCTGCTCCTTCCGGACGGGGTCGATCTCCTTTCCGTCCACGCCCGTCGTGAGCAGCGCCACGGCATCCTCGACGGTCAATCGATGGCCGCTGCGGGCCTTCTCGAGGGCGTTCTCGAAGGACTGATCGGTCTCGGCGGCGATCGGAGTCGAATCCTCGGCGTCGATGTCCGCGGCCGACCGGTCGGCATCATCGGATGCATCCGCATCGCGCCGATGAAAAGCGGTACGGGTCGCGGCTCCGGTCGCACCGCGAAGCGTGAACCTTCGTTAGGCCCGGCGACGACCGCAACTGAGCGTATGGACCGGCCCGCACCAGGAGGGGGCAGATGACGAGTGTCAAGGAGTTCCAGATCGAGACAGCGGCGACTCCCGATGCCCTCGGTCGAGGCTCGTTCGTCTTCACCGACGACTACTCCGTCTTCGACTGGGGGAAGATGCCCGACGCGATCCCGGACAAGGGCGCGAGCCTCTGCTCGATGGGCGCGTTCAACTTCGAGCGCCTCGAGGCCGCGGGGATCGACACCCATTATCGCGGGGTCGTCGATCGAAGTGGTAAGGTCGTCTCACTCGAGGACATCGACCGGGCGCCACGCGAGATGGCAATCGAGCTCACCCAGGTACCGACCTCCCCACGACGGGACGCGGGCTACGACTACGACGCCTACCACGGCGCGGCCGGCGAGAACTATCCTGATCCCCTCGAGGTCGTCTTTCGCAACCGGGTGCCCGTGGGCTCGAGCCTCCGCCGGCGGAGTGAGCCAGCCGACCACGGCCTCTCGACGTCGATGCCTGGCCCGACGAGCCGGTCGACCTCGCCGAGCCGATCGTCGAGTTCTCGACGAAGTACGAGGAGCAGCGACCGCTACCTCGACCGCGCGGAGGCCGATCAGATCGCCGGTCGGGCGGCCATCGAGGACCTCGAGGCGATCGCGCGGCCAGGTCAACGAGCGTCGTGACCGAGCGGGCCGCCGAGGCCGGGCTGACCCACGAGGACGGCAAGATCGAGTGCCTGTACGTCGATGGCGACGATCCGCGTCGCCGACGTGGTCGGGACCTTCGACGAGAACCGCTTCAGCTACGACGGCACGCAGCTCTCGAAGGAGGTCATCCGCCAGTACCACAAGCGAACCCAGCCCGAGTGGGTCGAGGCCGTCGAGGCGGCCAAAACCGAGGCGAAAGACGCGATATCGCTGACTGGCGTCCGCTCTGTACCGTCGATCCGAGCGCCACTGGACGTATCCGTCCTCCACGACCGTCCGCGACATGTACTGTGCCGGAACCAACACCTACACCGGACAGGCCGTTCTTCGAGCGGCACCGTCGCTGCCTTCTGGTTATCGGCGCGGTCCAGTCCCTCTCGGAATCATCGGCCACGGCCGTCGCCAATGCCGTCGATCGGGCGATCCGGTGTTGAGCGAGCTCGAGGTTCGTGCCCGGGAGCCCGAGCTGGTAGTCGGCCTCGTTCTCCCGGATCGATGTTCTGCCCCGATGGACGTAGACGTCGCCGTTGAGGTGCAGCCGGACGGCCTCGAGCAGGGCCTCGGCCTCGAGCGGCTGACCCCGGCGCTTCGAGTTCCGCAGATCGGCGTCGTCGGGCACGTTGAACGCCCGCTGGGTGATGATCGGGCCCTGGTCGAGGTCCGTCGTGACGTAGTGGGCCGTGACGCCCGCGATCCGGACACCCTCCTCGATGGCCTGGCGGTAGGCCTCGGCGCCCGGGAACGACGGGAGCAGCGATGGGTGGATGTTGATCATGCGATCCTCGTACCGGAAGACGACGTTCGGACTCAGGATTCGCATGTAGCGGGCCAGGACGACCAGGTCGACCTCGTAGCGCTCGAGAAGCGCGAGCAATTGCTCTTCGTCCTGCTGCCCACCGTCGCCGCCGATATCGTGAAACGGCACGTCGTACTGCTCGGCGAGGGGTCGCAGGTCGTCGTGGTTGCCGATGACCACCCCGATGTCGGCGCCGAGCTCGTCGTTCGCCCAGGCCTCGAAGAGGGCCTCGAGACAGTGGGATTCCTTGGTGACCAGGACGGCGATCTGCTGGGTGTCCCGGTCGCTCGGAAACCGTACCTGCACGTCGAGGCCGAGTTCCTCCCCGAGGTCCTCGAGATCGCTCCGGAGGGTCGTCCTCGGTACAGGCCATCTCGTCGGTGTCGACCCGCATCGACATCCGAAAGAGGCCGTCCCGAACCGCCTGATCGAGATCCTCGATGTTGATTCCCCGCTCGAAGAGCAGGTTCGTCACCCTGGCGATCAGGCCCGTGCTCGTCCTCGCCAATGACGGTAATTTCGGTCAGATCGGTCGTCACTGCTCACCACCAGCTGGGGTCCAGTCCATCGTCTCTGTCGGTGGGCAGTCGGTGGAACGTCGAAAGGCGCTCCCTTCGAACCGGCTGTGCACCGAGCGAAAGCGTTTTTGAATGGGCTCGCCGGAGTCTATCTAATGGCTGCCTACACGGCGACGGTGACGGTACGGCTCAAGCACGGGGTGCTCGATCCCGAGGCCGAGCGACGGCCCGGGCGCTCGAACGTCTCGGGTTCGAACTGGAGGACCTCCGGGCGGCCGATCGATTCGAGATTGATCTGACCGCCGAGACCGCTAACGAGGCAGCCGACCGGGCCGACGAGATGGCCGAGCGGCTGCTGGCGAATCCGACGATCCACGACGTACGAGGTCGCGGTCGCGGAGCGATGACCGTCGCCATCATCCGCTTTGGGGGCTCGAACTGTGACCGTGATGCGGCCCTAGCCCTTGAGCACGTCGGCATCGATGCACGAATCGTCTGGCACGAGGATGGGCTCCCGGCCGATACCGAGGGCATCGTTCTGCCAGGGGGGTTTTCCTATGGCGATTATCTCAGAGCGGGGGCGATGGCCGCCCGCTCGCCCATCATGGCGGCCGTTCGATCGGCCGCTGCCGACGGCATCCCGGTCCTCGGTATCTGCAATGGGGCCGATGGCGCTGTGAGTCAGGCCTGACTCCGGGTGCGTTCACCACGAACGCCAGTGCCCGGTTCCAGTGTGAACCGGTTCACGTCCGTATCGAGCGAGCCGATACACCGTGGACCGCCGGCTACGAGGAGGGCGATGTTCTCCGACTCCCGATCGCCCACGCCGAGGGTCGTTACGAGCTATCGGCCGGAACGGATCGAGGAACTCGAGGCGGCGGGACGTGTCATATTTCGGTACTGTAGCCGGGATGGGGCCGTCACCGAGGCCGCCAATCCCAACGGTTCGACGCACAATGTTGCGGGGGTCCTTGGGGACCGAGAGAGCGTTGCCGTCCTGATGCCGCACCCGGAACGAGCGAGTATTCCCGAGGTAGGTGGCGAGGATGGCCAGGGTATTCTCGAGGGCTTCGAGCGGGCGCTGTAGTGATGTGTCCTCTCGGTGACCTATGGCCAATGCTGTTATAACGGTTGACTGGCAACTCCCGATGACACAGTTACGTGCCTGAACCCCACGCGGGCCTCGTTCTGGCATTCACTGATCGACTATCTGAACTATGGGAGAGGAGGGCCGGATTGTCCAGATCGACCCTTCAGGGGGGGTCGGGGCAGACGCGGAGTTGCCAGGTGACAGCCTGACCGTTGAGGTCGTTCCGACTGCCGCGGAGGCACTCGAGATTCTCGAAACGGCCGACTGCCTGGTGTTCGAGCCGGCGCTTCCGAACGCAGATCCTGTCGAATTCTGTGAGACAGTCCGGGCACAGTTTCCGGACCTCCCAATTATCGCGTATCCGTCGAATGGGACCGAATCACTCGCCGGCGAGTTGCTGGCGGCAGGGATCGATGGCTACGTCCCACAATCTGCCGGTGTCGAAACACTGATCGATCGAATCGAGCCGTTGCTTGTCGACCTACGCCGAGTCGAGCCTCTTTGAGAACTCACCGATGGCCATTGTGGAATGGGATGAGGATCAGACCATCACCGCATGAATGAGGCGGCCATCGAGCTGTTTGGCTATGCCCGTCGGGATGCCGTCGGAACAGCACTACCGACGCTACTCGCGATAAACGAGCGCCTTGATGGGCTCGCAGCCCCGACCGAGCCCGCCCATCTCACACTCCAGACTGCCACAGCGGATGGGCCCCCAATCCGGACGTCCTGGGAAGTCCTCCCCCTCGAAACCGGCGCCATCGCGTTCGTTCAGGACGTGACCGAAGACGAAAAGCGGGCCCAGGCGCTCGAGGTTCTTCGGGGACGACCCAACGGCTCCTCCAGGGCCGATCCGGTCGAGCATCGTTCGAGACGGTCCTCGAGGCGACCGAGACGGTCCTCGATGGTGCCGTCGGTTCACGTCCGCCTCTCTGACGAGGACCGAACTCTGGACTTAGCTGGCACGACTGCAGCGGTGGGAGACCGGCAACACCCGATTGGACCCGGCGACGGCATTCTCTGGGAGACATTCGGTCCGGCCTTTCAACCGTGATCGACGATGCGAGCATCGATGATCTCCCTCACAGCTCGGATATCGGGATCGGCAATCCGTCCTCCATCCGCTGGAGGATCACGGGTTGCTCGCGATTGCCTCGAGCGAAGAACGGCCTTCGACGTCACCGACGTGCACCTCATATCGGTTCTGGCGACGAGTGCCAAGGCCGCCCTCGATCGCCGAAAACGGCAACAGGATCTCGAGCGGACCCGCGAAGTCGTCGATTCTGTTGGGGACAGCGTATACGCCCTGGACACGGACGGGCACTTCGTGATGGTCAACAAGGTCCTCACGGACAAGACCGGCTACAGCGCGAGGAACTACTTGGCCGGCACGTCGCCACTGTCCTGACCAAGGATAGCTTCGAGCGTGGGATGGATCACATGGCCTCGCTCATGGACTCATCAGCGACCGAAGCGGTGACCTACGAGGTCGTCGTCGAGAGCAGGGATGGCGAGGAAATTCCAGCCGAGGCCCACTCGAGCCTGCTCTGGTCCGACGGCGAGATCGAGGGAACTGTCGGGACGGTCCGGGACATCCGCGAGCGCAAGCGGATCGAGTCCGAGCTCACGGATCGTACCCAGAAGATCGAGACGCTCCACCAGATCGTCGCGTTGCTCGAGGAGTGTAAGACCGAAGAGGAGATCTTCGAGATGACCGTGACGACGGCCGAGGGCGTCCTCGAGTTCGACGACTGTTTCATCGAACTCGTCGAGGATGACGAACTCGTCACCCAGTTCGTCTCTTCAACGGCGAAAGAGGAATCGGGACACGTACTCCCCTCGAGAAGTCGATCGCCGGTGAGAGCCACCGAACTCACCGGTCTCACCTGGTCGAGAAACTAACCGCAGAGCAGGACTTCGAGCTCTCCGCGGAGTACAACTCCGCCCTGAGTGTACCGATCGGTGACCATGCAGTATTCCTGGCCGTCTCCACAGAGGAAGGCGCGTTCGATTCGAAAGACAGAGAGCTCGCAGAGTTGCTCCTCTCCCACGTCGCTGATACGCTCGACCGCCACGCGTTCGAGGAACAGCTTCGGGACGAACGGGATCGCTTCGTTGCCCTCTTCGAGAACGTCCCGGACGCACTGGTCAGCGCCCGGTACGAAAACGGCGAGCCCATCGTCGACCGGGTCAATCCGGCGTTCGAGGATACCTTCGGGTATGCCCAGGCCGATATCGCCCAGGAGCCTCTGATCGGTACGTTGTACCGTCAGCAGAGGCCGAGGAGGCTGACGAGATCAACCGACAAGGCATTGAGGGCACGACCGTCGAACGGGAGGTCAAAGCGGCGGACGGTCGAGGGGCTCCGGGACTTCATGGTTCGTGTCGTCCCGATTGAACAGGATCCAGACCGAACCCGGATTTTTGGACTCTATACAGACATCACCGAACAGAAACAGCGCCAGCAGCGCCTCCAGATTCTCAATCGAGTCTTGCGCCACGACCTTCGCAACAGCATGAACATTATCAGCGGGAGTGCCGAGATGCTCGCCGAGGCAGTCGAGACCGGGGACGCCGAGTACGCCGAGGCTATCCAGGAGCGGGCAGATGAACTGCTGAGCCTCGCCGAGAAGACCAGGGCCGTCGAACGAACCCTGGGTCGCGAGGACACGACGGCCGCAACGGTCAATCTCGTCGACTGTGTCGGCCGAGCGATCGATCGGGTGACGGCGAACTACGAGGGCATCAATATCGTCTGCAATACGCCCGAAGAGGCACTGGCCGGAGCTGATGATTATCTCGAGAATGCAGTCTTCCATCTCCTAGAGAATGCCGTCGAGCACAATGATGCCGACACGCCCCGGGTGACAGTCACCATCAGTGAGGTGGATGAAGAGGACGATACGCTCGCCGTCTCGATCGCGGACAACGGGCCCGGGCTCCCCAAGGCCGAGCGGGAGCTTCTCCAGGAGGACAAGGAGATCACGCAACTGCGCCACGCTAGCGGGCTCGGGCTGTGGCTCGTCAACTGGGTAATCACGCAGTCCGGCGGTCGACTGGTTTTCGAGGAGAACGACCCACGCGGAACGGTCGTGACGTTTACCCTCCCAACCGGGAGCTTCCGGGGTACCGAGTCTCCGCCCGGGGCGACGGCGAGCAACTAGTCAACCAGCGGCTGATTCCAGCTCCGCTCGCGCTCGAGCACCATCTCCCAGGTCGAGCGACACGAACACTCGACCTCGTCGAAGACTGTGGGATCCTGGCGCCTGTCGAAGTCAGCAATGGCCCGGGCAACCTTGTCATCACACTCCCCACAGTTGTGCGGCCCTCGGTCAGATCCCTGCCCGACTGGATGGAGACCACCAGCCCCTCGTCGGCGGTCTGGTCCAGAACCTCGGTGACTGACCAGAGCCAGGGGGCGGTAGCCGCCGCGGAAGTAGAGTTCGTCGACCATCGTGTATCGCTGGACGTTACAGGGATTCATCGAGACGGTGTGACAGCCATCGACGGTCAGACAGCGCTGGACAGAGGATTCCATGTCGGCGATGGCTTCCCGTTCCGTCAGGAACGGGGGCTTCATGAGCAGGTAGGCCTTGACTCCTGCCCCCACTGTACTGGCGGTCGCACAGGCTGCCTCGAAATCAGTAAAGTCGAAGTACTTGTTCACACAGTCACGGCGAATCCGGTCGGTGGCAGTCTCGAGGCCAATGGCAACGTCGGTCGCCAGGCCCCGATCGGTGAAGTCTGCCAGGGCGGCTGGTTCCACAAAGTCCGGGAGTGACTCGAGGACGATCCGTTCCCGATCGGCGAAGGTCGCGGCGATTGCATCGCGGCTCTCGGGGTCGACTTCGCGTTCGTCAAGAAACGACCCGGAGGTGTAGATTTTCACGAGGTCTGCCGGCTCGTCAGTGTTTTCGGCCTCGTAGGTGAGACAGGCCTCGAGTTGCTCCATGAGGGCCTCGTGTGGGACGCTCCCTCCCTCGACGCTTTCTGCGACGTAGCCACACATGGTACACCCGCCGGCTCTGGCCCACCGGCAGCCACCAGTGTTCAGGATGATCGTCAGACTCTGCACGACACCATCGGGTGTGTGATCCTCGTCGAGCCAGACCCGGGTTGGCTCGTACGGGTCGTACTGCTCATCTCGCTGTGCTCGGATCTCGCGCATCACCTCGTTGTGGGCGTCCATCCCTCGGCCGCGCTCGTACCCCTCGGGTGATGGCGTACTCATTGCCTACAGGTTCGCTCGCGAGCGTAAAGCCCCTTCGTCACCACTCGTCCTCTCGGGCAACCCGGCTTGGGAGCCCCTCCGCCAGGGTCTCGAGTGTGTCGACTGGCGGCTCGAGGGCCACCGTCATGACTGGCATCGGTGCCGATCTCACAACACGCTCGGCGACGCTGCCAAGCAGATACCGCTCGTAGCCGGTCCGGCCGTGAGTCCCCATCACGATCAGGTCGATTTCGGATTCGACGGCGTAGCTGATGATCGCGTGGGCGGGTGGTCCGCCACGAATGACCCGCTCGACCTCGAGGTCGATCGGCTGCCGCCCGCTCCGCGACGGCCCGGGTCGCATCCTCACCATCTTCGGTCAGGCGATCTCTGACGACATCCCGGGCCTCCTCCGGAACGCTGTGATAGGCCGACTCATCGATGGCATACAGGGCGTGGATCCGGGCATCACTCAGCTCAGCCAGACCCACCCCCTGTTCGACGACGTGTTCCATCTGTTTGTTCCCGTCCGTCGGGATGAGAATGTCCGAATACATGGCTGGATTGTCGGTCACAGCCGCTGTGAACGTTCCGGCCAACCGTGACAATCTTCTAAACTCGAATTTTGGCTGCTCGTTTCCGACCCAGTGATTGAGTCAGACAGCCAGCGCGGGGGTGTGTAACAAACACCCGGAACCACGTCGGTCGACCTATGGTCTTTCCCCTCCAGATCGCCGGCCTTGACTTCCTGTATCTGGCGGTCATTTTCGTCATCCTTGCCATCATCGCGGCTGCCCTGGGGGCCCGCAACGTGGCAGGGCTGACGATGGGGATCGCGAGGATATTCGTCCTGGTCTTCATCATCCTCGCAATCGTCGCCTTGCTCCTCTAGGAGGGGGCTGGCGAGGCAGAAGAGTCGGTGTACGAGATCAGACTCAATGCCGACAGTCTCGAGGGCCCGATCGATGCGTTGCTCTCCCTCTGCAGTCGCCTCGTCGGGATCTGAACTTTCGACCGCTGTGGTGATCGAAAACGCCACCGAGATCGTAAATGGGTCAGAAGGGGGCAACCGGATGCTCGGATACCGTGGCCTCGTCGATACGCCACGACTGTATTTTGCCCTTATCAGTGAGGGAGGTAAGGTTGGACTCGAGTTGCTCGACAGCCGCATCACACGCCGTGGTGTCGGTTCCCTCGTGGAGGGTGATCAGGGTGCTTCCTTCCCGGGAGACGGCAAACTCCATACAGAGGCTCTGAACCCCATGACCGTCGACGTTCGGGCCCCCTATCCGTCCGATACCTTGAAGGTTGTTCCCAGTCCCCCTGCGAAGCAATGAGCAACCGACCGAGTGACGAAGTGACACAGGGTATCCATCGCACTGCCCACCGTGCGATGTATCGTGCTGTCGGCTTCGATGACGCCGATCTGGATGGGGCGATGATCGGGGTCGCCAATCCGGCTGCGGACGTGACGCCGTGTAACGTCCACCTCGACGGGCTCACGGCGGAAGCGAAGGCCGGCATCGAATCCGCACAGGCAGCCCCGGTCGAGTTTGGTACCATTACCGTCAGCGACGTGATTTCGACCGGTCACGATGGCAACAAGATGTCACTGGTGTCCCGGGAGATCATCGCCGACTCCGTCGAAGCAGTCGCGTACGGCGAGTGTCTCGATGGGCTGGTGACAGTCGCGGGCTGTGACAAGTATCTGCCCGGGATGCTGATGGCGGCAGCGCGGCTCGACCGCCCGACGGTATTTTTCTATGGTGGGACGATGCGGCCGGGGACTCTCCACGGGGAGGAGGTGACAATCCAGGATATTGGCGAGGCGATTGCTGCCTGTGTGGTCGGTGAGTTCGACTACGAGGACCTCACCGAGATGGAACGAACGGTCTGTCCGGGGCCCGGATCCTGTGCTGGAATGTATACGGCGAACACCATGGCCGCGCTGAGCGAGGCTTTGGGGATGGCCCCGCTGGGATCAGCCGGTCCGCATGCCGAATCCGAGAAGCGCCTCGAGATTGCCCGTGAGAGCGGTGAACTGGCGGTCGAAGCCGAAGCGGAAGGGCGCCGACCAAGTGACATTTTGACCCGGGCCGCCTTCGAGAATGCAATCGCGACGGCGGCGGCAATTGGCGGCTCGACCAACTCCGTCCTCCACCTGCTGGCCATCGCCCGGGAGGTCGATGTTCCGCTCGAGCTGGCCGAGTTCGACCGGATCTCCCGAGCGACTCCACATCTGTGTGACCTCAAACCCGGCGGAGGCTATGCGATGACCGACCTCCACCGAAACGGCGGGTTACCGGCGGTCCTCGAGCAACTTCGATCGGCCGATCTCATCGATCCGACGGCCCAGACTATCACCGGCAGGACACTCGGTGAGGACCTGGACGCCATGTCCCTGCCCGACCCCGACCCAGCCGTTATCCGGCCCATCGACGATCCAATCCACGGAGCGTGGCGCCCTGCGTATTCTGTCCGGGTCGCTCGCGCCGGAGGAGCGGTCCTGAAGCTGACCGCCGACGAGGAATTCACGTTCACCGGTCGAGCGCGCGTCTTTGAGTCGCAGGAGGGGGCCGAGCAGGCGGTCTGGAGTGACGACATCGAATCCGGAGATGTCGTGATCATCCGCAACGAGGGCCCCCGCGGTGGCCCCGGGATGCGGGAGATGATCGCCATCACGGCAGCGATCGTTGGGTCGGGCCACCGAGCGATGTTGCCCTTGTCACTGATGGTCGGTTCTCGGGGGCCACACGCGGGCCGATGATCGGCCATGTCGCCCCGGAGGCGGCAGCGGGTGGTCCCCTTGCCGTCGTCGAGGAGGGGGATACGATCACGATCGATGTCCCGAATGGCAGCCTGGATGTCGATGCGCCAATCGAGGAGCGCCTCGCCGACTGGGAGCCGACACCACCGACACACGAGCGAAGCGTCCTCCGGAAGTACGGCGCCATGTTCGGCTCGGCGGCCGACGGAGCGGTCACTTCCCCGCCCGAGCCTCCCCGACAGAGCTAACAGGCCCCGGTCTGATATCCCGCCATGATCGAAGGCCGGTGGAGGGACTTGCCGTGAGTGGATCTGGCAACGAGCCGTTCTTCGAGTGGCCAGAACCGGCCGATCCGGCTCGAGAGGTCTACTACTCGATCGTCTCGCACCCGACCGAGCCGTTTGCTCTGTGGTACCGGTATACCCTTGTCGACACAGCCGACGGTGGTGTAGGCGAGAGGTCTGGGCAGCCGTCTCCGATGGACGCGACGGTGGCGACGACGTCTTCATCACCGAGTCGACGGACCGGTCGGCGATAGATCTCCAGCCCTCCCCGTTCGATCTCTCGATCGGCTCGCTCGGGAGACTGACTGACGCGAGTGCGACCGGCCAGGTGAGTAACGGCGATCGATCGGTCGAGTGGACACTCGAGTATGAGCCTGATAGCTACACGTTCACACCTGTCGACGACGAGGAGCAGATGGTAGCGATGGCCCGATCGCAGGATTCGGGGGTTCACTGGAGTGCCAACGAGTCGGTCGCGATGACGGGGACGATCATGGTCGATGGAGAGCCCATTCACCTCGAGGATGCACCGGGACACCAGGGCCATACCGCTCGGGCCATCGGCTCCCGAATTCTGGGTCTGGTTGCACTGCAATGACTTCGAGGACCGGTCGGTCGCCCTCGAGACGCTCACGATGGACGATCGGATTTCGACTGGCTGCCTCCGTCAGGGTGAGACGATCCACAGCTACAATCGTCCAGAGCAGGTGGTCGGGGACACGGTCACAACCACCGTCAACGAGCCGGGCCGCTGGGAGTTTGCGGTCGATGCAGACACCATAGCGTTCGAGGTCTCGGCGGTGGCCGACCAGGACCACTGGCAGCTTGCGAGCTACCTGACGCCGGACGGGTCGTGTCGCGGTACAACGCCCATTGTTCCCTCGCGACTGTCGAGGTCTCGACAGATGATGGCGCCAGGTTCAGTAGCTCGGCAGGCCGGATCGAGTGGGTCCAGCGGAGTCCGCCGATCACGGGCAGTGTATCCGCCTGTTCGAACCAGAAGATAGGCATCCTGTCAGCGGCCACGCTTTTCTTCCGACCAGCCATGCGGTTGGTATGACCGCAACAGCTACAGTTGACCAGAGCGCCTCTGCCGCCGCCATCGACGGCACGGGGCGGACGGCCCTGGTCACCGGTGCCTATGGGTTCATGGGACGCCAGCTCTGCGAACTGCTGGCTGACCACGGGTACACCGTCCGGGGACCGACCTCGAGTCGGCCGCTGACGGCTCGCTTGAATCGACGGAAGGAATCGAGTTCATTCCGGCGGATCTCACAGATTCGACGACACTGGACCCGGCCGTGGAGGGAGTCGACGACGTCTTCCACACGGCCTCGCTGTTCAGCTACTCATCCGCAATTCCATGGGAGCAATTCGAGGCGATCAACGTCGAGGGCACCCAGAATCTCCTCGATGCCCTGTCGCCCGCCGAGCCCGAGCGGTTCATCCACTGGAGCACAGTCGGCGTCTACGGGGCCCCGGACGACGAACGACTTCCCGTGACCGAGGACCATCCGAAGCACCCCGAATCGCACTACGATCGATCGAAGTGGCTCCAGGAGCAGGCCATCATGGACGCCCACGAGGAGCGGGATCTACCCGTCGTGGTCCTTCGGCCGGCACCGGTCTACGGGCCGGGCAACACGTACGGCATTGCACAGCTCTGGTTCGCCATCGCCCGTGGCTATCTGCAGGTGTTTCCTGCCTACTGTGACTATCATCTGCCCCTCGTCCACTCGAGTGACGTGCTCTGGGCCTCGCTCCATCTCGGCACCCACGGGGAGATCGGCACCGCTTACAACGTCGTGGACGACCAGCAGTACCAGCTCCGGGATGTCGTCAACTTCGCGGCATCGTGTCTGGACAGCCACGTCTACTCCCTGCCCCTTGGCAATCGAACCTACAAGTCGCTCAATGCGTTCCGCCGCTTCGTCCCGGCCCTCGAGCGCCGATACCGGGCTCGCGATCTCGAGCCCCCATTCGAGCGTGATGCCCTCTTCTACCTGAAGGGCAACTACTGGCTGTCGAACGAGCGTCTTCGATCGACCGGGTATCCGTTTCGCTATCCCGGGTTCAAACGTGGGCTGGTGGAGACGTTCGAGTGGTATCGAGAGGAGGGACTCATCTGATGGCGTTCTGGATGGATCCCTTCATCATGCTCGGCTGCGGGATGGCCATCGCCGTGGTCACAAAGTACGTCTTTGGCGGGAACGGCCACGCCGTACTCGGACTCGGTTTCCTGACGATGCTGATCACCTACGGCATCGCCATCGGACTGTTCGTCAACGCATCGATGCTCGAGCCGATCTGGCGCTTCCTCGGTGCCGAGACCGGCACCGAGTTCATGCTCAATGGAATTGTCTTCTCAATCGCCGAACCGGGCCTGGTGTACACCGATCTCGGTGGAACGGCCATGTTCCTGGCGATCTTCATCTTCACCACCTATCCGGTGTACCTGATCGCTGGTATCGGCCTGGGACGGCTGCTATTCGGCCGGCATTCAGCCCAGGGTGGCATCGTCGGGTTACTCCGACCGAAGGTCTAGGTTGATAGTCGTCCGGTTCCATGAGCAACCGTGCGCCAGTTTCGGTTTCACGTTCGGCTGCCTGACGATGGCCTCAACAGCGTGGGACGGGCGATCGCAAGTGACGACTCGGTCACTCGCGAGGCAATCGTCTGGCTCAATCTCCTGCGAGATGGCACGGCCACGGCAGTCTACGAGTTGAGCGGGAAACCAGCGGCAATCGAGCCACATCTCGACACGGGCGATGACATTCTCGAGCACTCCATCTTCGACATCGACGAGGAACGGTGTGCTCTCTATGTCTGTTTCGAACCCGACGAGGCTGTCGAGGCCCTGATCGCAATCCACGATCACTACCCGATCGTCATCGACCTCCCGATCCCGGTCCGTACCGATGGAACCCTCACGCTGACCATCGCATCCACGCAGTCAACAGCCCAGGAGGCTTTCGGGGCTGTCCCTTCCGAGGTTGAGGTCAACCTCGAGCACATCGGGGACTTTCGGATGGGCCAGGCCGAACTCGAGATCTACCTGACGGACCGCCAGCTCGAGGTGTTACAGACTGCCGTCGAGCACGGCTACTACGAGCTGCCGAGTCAGGTCACCCAGGCCGATCTGGCTGTGGAGCTGTCCTGCTCGGCGGCGACGGTCGGGACCCATCTGCGAAAGGCAGAGGCCCGCCTCGTCAGGGCGATCGTGGGGGCTGGCCACTCAGAGGTACGCGACCTAGCTCGTCGACCGACCGGGACTCGGTATCTCGAACCACGTCGAAGCCGTCACCGACTTCTCGTTCGAACTTCTCACGCACAGTCGCTTCCACCTCGGCTGTCGGTCGAGCACAGGACCCGGCGTGCTCGCTCGCGCTCGCGCGGTGGACCGATCCATTGTGTTCGACGACGACCGAGCCCCCGAAGGCAAACTCGAGTTCCTCGAAGCTCAGCCTGACCCAGATCGAATTGACTCCAGTTGCGCGGCGAGCGGAACGAGTCGATGACGGAAACGAGTTCTCCTGACTTCAGTAGGCGCCGAACCTCTTGGCCGCGGGGAATGTCCTGGTGAGCTCTGCCGAACTGCCAGAAGCCGCCGAGGGTTCGCAGAATTCCCCGGTCGCGGATCAGTGGCGAGAAGTCGACCCCGGCACTCATGACCGTCGACCATTCGAGCGGTCTGGCCCCAGTCGTGCTCGAGGGTCACCCGGGAGGCGAGCTGGTCAAGCTCTCGCCGATGGGTCTCGATGTACTCGTCGGTCAGGACGGCCGGCTCGACACCACCGGCAAGCAGGTGTAGCGCCAGGCTGTACTCGACGGAGAAGGTGACCGTCACCGGAAGCAGGCGGTCAGGCTGCCGGTAGGGCCGAGGAGACACTCCATAGCGTAGGTGGTCAGCGGTCCCCTGACCGTCGATCGAGTCGACCTGCTCGGCCTCGAGGCCGACCCGCTCGTCGATCTCTGCGAGAACATTCCAGGGGGTCTGGACGTAGGCACACCCGGGCCGGGGTTTGAAACACAGCGTGCGGCTCACCCAGGACTGGCCGAACCCAGTGAGCATCTCGGGGAACGGTACGTAGGCGTAGGTCTCGAGAAACGAGTCCAGTGCCGCTGGCGAGCCACTGGCCCCGCGGGCAGCCGCTGCCCGAATCCGCAGGCCCGTGGCCGTCGGGGCTGCCGCCGTCAGTGCCTTGGCGTCGCTGTCCATGAAGCCGGCATCTGTGGGGAATGGCGTGCTGTAGAGGCCCATCCGAACGCTATCTGCGATGGTCTCGGCATCGCCTCCAACGATACGGCCGGCAACAGCCGCCGCGCCGGCCTGGTGGATGAATGCCCACATCTGTCCGTTGTGCGGGCCGAGGGCTGCGGCGCCACCGAGTCGCCCCTCGAGTTCGTTGGCGATCGCGATGGTGGTGATCAGGTCTGTTCCATCCAGTCCCTCTCGATCGCAGAGGGCAAGCGGTGCGAAGACCGCGCTGTGACCGGTATGGCCCATGAAGCAGTAATCGTCGTAGTCATGGACCATGCTCGCTGCAGCGTTCGTAAACGCCGCGTCTTCGACGGTTGCCCCGACCCCTCCGAGGGCCGTGGCTGCGCCGTCACTTCGGGGTGGCTCGAGCCAGGTCGCCGTTGTTCCTGCTCGGGCTGCCGCCAGCGCGTTGGCGAGTTGCAGCGAAATGGTCGTCCGGACATCTTCCGGGATATCCTCGATGGTGAGTGTCGCCGCCCATTCGGCGAACTTCTCGAGATACGCGGTCATACAGGCTTCTCAGACGGTATCGGGAAAAACCTCCCGAAGGACGTGGTCACATTTCAATATAGCGGAATGGGGTGTATGGCGGGGAATTTTCCACCAGTTGTGCCTCGAACGGTAATCCACACGGAGTCGACCAAACGGCGGAAATCCGGTGAAAGGTAAATGCAACCCAGCGAATTGTTGCAGGCCAACAGCGGATGTCGGCCTCCGGTCAATTTCCGAGCCAGCCCGAGAGCCGCCGCACAGCTGTCGATCCCATACTGGCTGAACGGTCTCAGCCTTGCCCACGATGATGAAGACAATCACGCCTGTGGGTTACCAGGTGGTAGATGTTCCGGCCACCACAACATGAGTTCTGACGATGCCTTTTCGCTAGCTGACCCAATACCATCCTGAGTCAATTGACTGGGCTTTCCTTTGGCTCATTGCGGGGGGGGTGGTGGTTTTCTTGTTTGATCATCCCAGTGAGACCCGTGATGCCTTTTTCTCAGAAAATGCTTCGTCGGAGCCCCTCGAGTGCCGGACTGGATCGTCGCAAAATATGGTCAGCTTATAAAATATATCACATCCTACGATATGAATTCTCAAAACGCTGGATATCGTCCATGATACTGTGGGTTACCTCGCTGGAATCAATAACCCGGCAACTCAGGCCTGTGTGCTGCCAAAGATTATTGGGTTCTCACTGCCGAGCAGCGACTAATGGGCGATACGGCTGCTGATGATTCCGTCCTCCAGAGCAAACGAAGCGCCACCCGATACCAGATACTGCTCGAAATCGCCGAGCGCCAGCCGAGTGTCAACCAGCAGGAGGTCGCCGATTCGATTGGCATCACCGCCCAAGCCGTCAGTGATTATCTCCAGGACCTCGTCTCAGAGGGGTACGTCACGAAACATGCCCGTGGTCGGTACGAAGTGACAACAGAAGGCGTCGACTGGCTCATCACCCAGACCGAGACGCTCAGAAATCTTGTCGAGCACGTCAGTAACGATGTCATTGGTCAGGTGGAAATCGAGACGGCCGTTGCGATGAGCGACATTGAGGAGGGTGAGACAGTCTCGCTCAGGATGCAGGACGGGCTGCTGCAAGCGCGGGCCGGATCGGCCGGTACGACCACCGCAGTTGCGGTAACCAGTGCCAGCGCTGATGAGGATGTGGGGGTCACGAACTTTGAAGGATTACTCGAGTACGATCTCGGAACGGTGACCATCGTGTCGATTCCCTCGGTTCAGGACGGGGGCAGTCGGTCGGTCGACACATCTGCCGTTGCCTCCCTTGCGGCCGATACCGACCTCGTTGCGGTCGCCGGTGTCGAGGCCACTATTGCCGCGGAGATGGCGAGTATATCTGCCGATATCAGGTTCGGCAGTGCTGAATCGGTTCAGGAGGCGGCGCTGAAAGGACTGGATATCATTGCTCTCGTGAGTGCAGATTTACTGTCTGCTCACACCGACCTGTTGCGTGAGGAACCGATCGATTTTGAGGTGATCGACGGAACCACCCTGGAGTGACTGATTTGAAGGTCTGAAGAGCTCTCTGGGCCGATGTCGACGAGGCAAGCCAGCGAAACATTTAAGTACTTTTCGAACTTACATATGGTAAGCGTCGAAGGGCGCACGTTCTCAATATTTCACCCCCGTAGTCCCCGCCCTCCCGACCGACGCACATGACCATGACAGAAACACGCATCCGAACGTACGAGCAGGACGAATCGACGGTCCAACCGACCGAAACGACCACCAGCGAGCAGGAGCGCTGCCCAGAGTGCGGAGGCCAGCTTACCGAGGACGAGGAGCACGGCGAAACCGTCTGTGCAGAGTGCGGACTCGTCCTCGAGCAGGACGCCATCGACCACGGCCCCGAGTGGCGGGCGTTTACCTCCCGTGATACGGAGGCAAAGAGCCGCGTCGGCGCCCCGACGACCAATCTGATGCACGACCGTGGGCTCTCGACCAACATCGGCTGGCAGAACAAAGACGCCTACGGAAAGACACTGAGTCCACGCCAGCGCAAGCGCATGCAGCGGCTGCGCACGTGGGACGAGCGGTTCCGCACGCGTGATCACAAGGAGCGAAACCTGAAGCAGGCCCTCGGTGAGATCGAGCGGATGGGCAGTGCCCTCGGACTCTCCGAATCGGTCCGTGAAACGGCCTCGGTCATCTACCGCCGGGCACTCGAGGAGGATCTCCTCCCCGGCCGGTCGATCGAGGGCGTGGCGACCGCATCGGTTTACGCAGCGGCTCGCCAGGCAGATACCCCGCGAACCATTGACGAGGTCATCGCCGTCAGCCGGGTCGACGAACTCGAGTTCAAGCGGACGTATCGATACGTCCTGCGCGAACTCGGTCTCGAGGTCGAGCCGGCCGATGCCGAGAGCTACGTGGGCCGGTTCGTCTCGGCCCTCGAGCTGCCAGATCGCGTGGAGCGCCGGGCCCGCGACCTCCTGCGAACCGCCAAGGCCGAGCAGATCCACATCGGAAAGAGTCCGGTGGGGCTCGCGGCAGCCGCCGTCTACGCTGCCACCCTTGACGACGAGGCCCGGGTCACTCAGTCAGCGGTGAGTGACGTCTCGGACATCAGTGAGGTCACCATCCGGAACCGCTACCAGGAACTCCTCGAGGTCGATGGCGCCATCGCGGCCTGATCAGTCGGTTCGGAGCTCGCGACAGCGATCGATATTCCACTCGTAGCCCTTCTCGTCGACGGGGGTCTCGAGGACCATCGGGAGATCACGCAGGGACTCGTGATTGATGACCCGCTCGAAGCCTTCCGCACCGATTTCACCCTCGCCAATGTGGGCGTGCTCGTCTTTTTCTGACCCCATCGGATGCTTCGAGTCGTTCAGGTGAAGGTACTCCACCAGCTCGAGGCCCACGGTCGATTCGATCTCCTCGATCAGCTCGGCCATCCCATCGTCAGTGGTGAAATCGTAGCCGGCCGCATAGAGGTGACAGGTATCGAGACAGACGCCGAGGGAGGCTGTCGAGAGACTGCTCGTCTCGATCATCGAGGCGAGATCACCGATTCGGGTCCCAACGGTCGTCCCCTTCCCGGCTGTGTTCTCGAGGAGCACTGTGACGTCCTCGGGGACCGAAAGTGACGCGAGTCGCTCGGCAACGTTCTCGATGCCCGTTTCCTCCCCGGCTCCCGTGTGGGCTCCCGGATGGAAGACGTAGTAGGGGATGTCGAGGGCCGCAGCCGCCTCGATCTCGGCCTGGACAGCGTCGATTGACTTGCTCGCCAGATCGTCCTTTGGCGTCGCAAAATTGATCAAGTAGGTCCCGTGGATGATCCACGGCCCCACGTCCGCATCGGTCGAAGCAGACTGAAACTCATCGGCCTCGGTCGAATCGACTTCCGAGACCGCCCAGCCTCGCGGTGACCCGACAAAGAGTTGGCCACAGGTCGAATCGAGGTCGACTGCCCGCTCGACGGCTGCCGGAAAGCCATCGCTGATCGAGACGTGTGCGCCAATTCTGAACATGCTCGAACAGGGGTGAACGCCCTCAATCAAGGTTTCGTCTGCCCGTTGTCGATCGTGAGAGTCATCGTTGCCTGAAAAATAATTCATCTATCGGCACTGCGAATAAAACTGTCATGTCGGTCCTCGTCCGGCGGCACTTTCTTGCTGCCACTGCCGCCGCGTCAGTCGCTGGTTGTGCCGGATCTGGCTCGGCGAGCACTGAGTCCTGGGAGCGGGCATTCGAGGCATCGACGTTCAGCACAATCGCCTCCATCGAGCAGGTGCCAGACGGCTATCTCATCGCCGGGACCATTCACGACGAGGGGCCGGCACCCCAGGGGCTGGTGGTTCACCTGGGTCGGGATGGCACGGTCAGACAGCGACACCAATACATGTCCTCCGACCAGCAGGCGGTCCGCGCCCAGGATCCACGGATTGGCCCGATCCCGGCTGATTGGCTCTCGTTCGCCCGCTCCGCCGACGACGGCGCTCTCCTCGTCGGCTGGACGTACTACGATGGGCCTGCCGTCGAGATTGCCCGGATCTACCGGACCGATTCGTCCGGGGTGGTGCAACACGAGGTCTCACTGGGGACACTCGAGAACGCCTCGGCAATGAGCTATCTGACCGATGGCATCCGAACCGAGGACGGCTGGCTTCTCTGTGGGACCGAGTCACCCGGGCAGGTGCTCGGGGGCGCCGGCTGGCTGGTCTGGGTCAGGGCCGACGGCTCGATCATCGACCACCGGCGCTACCCGGCGACCGATCGGGATCTCACAACGACAGTGCGACGCGATATTTTTCATGCCATTACCAGCAGTGCCGGTGGATACGTTGCCTGTGGCGCCTATGAACCGAGCCCAGATGCCCCATCACAGGCCTGGATCGTCGGGCTGGATGAGGACGGGTCAGTTCGATGGCGGGATGTGCCACCGCTTGCGGCCGGGGTTGATGCCGTCGCCTTCGCGGCGATCGAGAGCGACCAGGAGGCCTACGACGTCCTCATCAGCGGTGCAGTGGGCGAGCAGCTGAACCGCCATCGCTGGGTTGATCAAAGCCCGGTGCCGGCCGGCAACGGGTTCGTGGCGGCCTACACCGAGGAGGGAACCCGCGTCTGGCTCGAGGAACTGACGGATACCCCCCTCATGACAGCTGGTCGTGGACCGTCCGGCATCCTTGCGACCGGCTCCCGGGTCCGACGGCCGTGGGTCGGGACGGTGGATCGGACCGACTACCAGGCAGCGCATGATGGCACACTCGTGGCGCTAACCCGGGGCCACGACGCGGGTGTCGTTGTCGGCGGACGCCGGATCGTCGATGGGACACCGACGGCCTGGGTTGGTCAACTCACCGATATCGGCCCGGCTGGCCTCGACCACAGGCCCGCTGAGATCGACAACGGGCCGGCATCGGTCACGGTCGAATTCCTCGATTGCACCCGTGTATCGATCAATGGGACTGCCTCTGCGACCCTCGCCTCGGTGGCGTTCCGGAGTGGGGATGGTCAGATCGGGACCGTCCTCGAGGGTGTCGGTCCCGTTGACGGGTCGAGAACCATTGATGCAGCCGCTGTGTTCGACCTCCCATCGCAGCGGTCGGTCCTCGAATCTGTCGAGATATTCACCGAGGGACCCGCGGTCCCGGGAGCGGGCGAGAGATTCTACCAGCCGGCACTCGAGGCGTGTCGCGATCGTCTCGCGGGTTCACCAGGCAGCCTCGAGGACGCCCTCGATGTCGGCCAGTGAGAGCTCGAGGGTGGCCGGCCGGTTGGCCATGAGACTGTCCGACTGCACCTGCTCGGCGACTGCCTCGAACTCGTGTCGCTCGGGGCCGTCAACGTCCCGGAGTCGTCGAGGGAGCCCCAGCTCATCGCGGACCTCGACCACGGCGTCGATGACGGCCTGGGCAGGATCGCCGACATTCGGGCCCCCAGCGCACTGGCCAGGAGCTCCCGTCGCCCATCGACCTCGATCGAAGAGGTAGGTCAGGACGTGCGGGGCGATCACCCCATGGGCGTTCCCCTGCTGGAGTGGATACGACCGCGAGAGGCCGTGTCCGAACGCGTGAATGATCGACAGCGTCGAGCCGTCGTCGTTCGAGATACCGTACTGCACGAGCAGAATTCCTCGACGACCGACTCGACGGCATCCACCGGCGGCCGTGACTGGCCGAGTGCTGGCAACGACCAGCGGAGAAGCGAGAGTCCATGGGTGGCCGTCGCATCGGTGATCGGGGTCGCCGACCTGGCGTACAGCGACTCGATGCCCTTGTCGAAGCCATTCATCGCCGAGGCTGCCAGGATATCCCGTGGGGTGGTGGCGACGAGTTCCGGGTCAGCGACGACCGCCAGCGGCATGAGACCGGGGTGAGCGACGCCACCATCGACCGGCTCACTGACTGAACCGGTAGCCGGGTCGGCCGTGAGTCCAGCAGCCATCGAGAGGTCCGCCCCTGCCAGGGTCGTGGGGACGGCGACGAACGGATAGGGCGCAGCATCCGGTGGGCTGATCGTGCCACGCTCCTCAAACTCGGCCCCGATGGCCTCTCTGGAGCGGTCGTCAGCAGCAAGCATCGCGGCCACGGAGGTAATATCGAGACTGCTCCCGCCACCCAGACCGACCAGCACATCGATGCCCCCTTCCCGCACCTGCTCGGCTGCATCGAGTGCTGTCGACAGTCGCTTTTCCGGTGTCGTCTCGTCGAAGGTACGTATGTGCCGGTCACCCAGGCCGGCTTCGACCGGATCGATCACCGCTCGGGTGGATCCAACGGTCTGGCCACAGACGACCATGGCGCGGTCAAGGCCATGGGTCTCGAGTTCGGCACCCAGCGTCGAAATGCAGTCCCGGCCACCGCGAAGCACCGGCGCGTCAAACGAGAAGCGAAATCCTGGCTGATCGGACATGTCACCGCCTTCGGTCCCGCTGCAGATAAAGGCCCTCGGAGAGGGACACTCAAGGGCGTCCCGGGTGTGGTAGGGCGCAATGACCGACCCACACGCTGGCCAGCCCATCGAGGTCGCAGGCACCGGACTTGCGCAAGCGTCCGCGGGTGTCGTCCTCGTCCACAGCCGGGGGCCGCAGCCCGAAGCGTCCTAGAGCTTGGCAATGAGCTGCACCAGCCTGGCGTGGCATTCCTCGCCCCGCAGGCCGCCGGAAACGAGTGGTACCCACGGTCGTTTCTCTCGCCGGTCGACTCGAACCAGCCAGGCCTCCGGGTCGGGGCTCGCCCCGGTCAACCAATCCATCGACCGGCTGATCGATCATTCCATCGACCACCATTCGATTCTGGTTGCGGGCTTCTCCCAGGGGGCCTGTCTTGCGAGTGAGTACGTAGCCCGTCACCCACGTCGATACGGGGGACTGGCAGCCCTGAGCGGCGGTCTCATCGGCGAGACCGTCGATCGCTCCCAGTATCCATCGACCGGATCACTGGACGGAACTCCCGCGTTCCTGGGCTGCAGTGATGTCGATCCCCACATCCCGGAAGAGCGCGTGCACGAATCGGCGAGGATCCTGGAGTCACTCGGCGCGACCGTTGAAACCCGCATCTACCCGGGGATGGGCCACGGGGTAAACGACGACGAACTCGAGACCGTTGCCGGCCTTGTGGAGGCCCTCGTCGACCCATGAGCGATCGCGAGCGCAGCTTCTGGGGCTGGGGGTATGCCGATCACTTTCCCGACGAGGACCGTCGGCAGGCCCTCGCCGATCGACTCGAGCAGGAGCTCGGCTTTCCCGAGCGGCCGCTGCTCGAGCCGCCTGCCATCGGCGACGTCACGCTCCCTAGCCCTGTCCGTTCTGTTCCCGGCCACCTCGGGGACTGGATCACGGCCGACCGGGAGGCCCGAATCCGCCACACGTACGGACGGGCCTATCGGGATATCGTGCGAGGATTCCACGGCTCGTTCGAGCCCGCGCCTGGATCTGGTGGCCCGCCCACCGACCGAGACCGCCCTCCAGGCACTGCTCGAGTGGGCCAGTGAGGACCGGGTGGCGGTCGTGCCACGGGGTGGTGGGACGAGCGTCGTCGGTGGGGTTGAACCCGCAGTCGGCGATTCCTATCGAGGAACGGTTGTCCTCTCGATGGAGGCATTCGACGAGGTCCTCGAGGTGGACGAGACCTCGCGGCGGGCTCGGGTTGGTGCTGGGATTCTCGGGCCGGCGCTCGACGACGCCCTCGCCGAGTACGACCTGCAGCTTCGGCACTATCCCCAGTCCTACGAGTTCTCGACGCTCGGTGGCTGGATCGCCACGCGCGCAGGTGGACACTTCGCGACGCGATACACGCACGTTTACGACTTCGTCGAGAGTGTCCGAGCGGTGACGCCCGTCGGCCCGCTCGAGACGATCGACGTTCCAGCCTCTGGAGCTGGACCCGATCCAAACCGGTTCCTGCTCGGCTCGAGGGGGCACTCGGCGCGATCACCGAGGCCTGGATTAGAGTCCAGCCCCGACCCACGCACCGAGCCTCGGCGACGGTCACCTTCTCCGACTTCGATGCAGCGGTTGAGGCCACTCGCGCCATCGCCCAGGCCCGGCTCGAGCCGGCCAATTGTCGACTGCTGGATGCCACGGAGACGATGATCAACGAACTCGACGTCGCCGGCCAGCATGCCCTCGTGTTGGGATTCGAGTCACTCGATGCGCCGGTTGAGGGGAGACTCGAAGCGGCCCTTGGGCACTGCCGGGGACACGGTGGAGAGGCCGTCGAGAGCGGTGAGGCGTCCGGCTCCGACGCGGCTGGCGAGTGGCGAGACGCTTTCGTGGAGGCACCGTACCGATTCAACGAACTCGTCAGCATCGGCGTCCTGGTCGATACGTTCGAGACGGCGGTGACCTGGGATCGGTTCCCGGACCTGCACGAGGATCTCACCACCGCAGTCTCAGCAGCGATGCGGGAGGTCTGTGGCGGCGGGATCATGTCGTGTCGGTTTACGCACGTGTATCCGGATGGCCCGGCGCCGTACTACACGCTCCTGGCGCCGGCGACCGTGGGGGAGGAACTCGAGCAGTGGCGTTCGATCAAGGAGACGGCGTCCCGCATCCTGGGAGAGTACGATGCCACAATAACACATCACCATGCCGTCGGACGGGTTCATCGGGAGTGGTACACCGACGAGGTTCCAGATCCCTATCTCGAGGCGCTTCGGTCGATGAAACGTACCCTCGATCCGGCCGGAATCATGAATCCGGGAGCGCTCATACCACCCTAGCCTGGCCATTTCAGAGGGTACCGTTTCAATCAGGATATCCGATAGTCCAAAAGCACTGATTAACTGCCCGACCGACTCATATTTTCGGCTCGCGATTAGCTTCAGAGAAGAGACACCCGCCATCCTGCTCGTCAACGGCTCTAGACGGGGAGTCAATTCGCCTGAATTTCATTATTTCAGGCCGTCTACGCCAGAATATCGGAAGAAGAACCCACAAACCTTATTATATTCGGATAATGAGAACCACCACCATGCTGAAACGTAACCAACGAATGACTACCAAGGGGGCGTTAGGGCGCCGGAGTGCGATGGTCCTCGGCGCAGGTGCCCTGGGCGCCACCGCGGGTTGTCTCGACTGGTTATCTGATGGCGAGTCGAGCGAACACATCTCCTACGTTCCGTCGAATGCAACGGTACTGGGCGAGCTCGACCCAGCGTCGTTCTCTGACGAGGGAAATCTCGAGCTGATCAACGTCATCGTCGAATACGGTCCGGACCTCCCCGTGATCGACCTCCTCGAGACGTTCCTCCAAGACGATACGCCGAGTATGGCCAGCGTCAGTGATCTGGTCTTCTTCGCACAGACTGACGAGGACCTCTCGCTCGACCTCGAGATGCTCGGAACTGTGGTCACGGCCGCAGACTGGGCCGAGGAAGATGTCGTTGCTGCCATGGAGGCGTACGCAGGCGTCTCGTACAGCGAGGGAGAGTACGCGGGATCGGCTGTCTACTCCCCGTCGGAAAAACCCCTCTTTGCGGCACCGCTGTCCTTAGGTGTCCTTGACGCAGAAGCCGGCGTCTATGTCGCGGGTGACACACCAGCCGTTGAGGGAGCAATAGATGTCGCCCAGGGCAACGATGAGGTCGTTTCCGGCCCGGTGCTTTCCGCGTTCAACGACATGGCCGGTGAGGACGGGACCCTCTCCATTGAGGCACAGGGATCGATCCTCCCAGCCGCTATCGAGTCTGAATTCTCGAACCAGGGACTGAACCCCAGCCCATTCGAGTCTGTCGAGTCGCTGGCTGGAACCTACGATGCCTCTGACGGCCTTTCGGCCGAGGCCAATATGTATACGAATTCGGCCAGCGACGCGGAGTCGATCACCAATATCATGACCGGTATCCTGGCCGTTCTTCGAGGCCAGACCGCTGATCCGACCATTCTCGAAGAGATCGACAAACTCGATATCGGTCTCCATCCAGACGACGAGGAGATCATCCACCTCACTTACGAGAGCAACATCGACGCAGTCGTGAACATGCTGGAGACCGTGTTCACTCTGCTCGATGAGCAACTCGGCTATGGCCGGGGTGGCGGCTCGTCCGCGGCCGCCTTCGATGTCGTACCAGCTCAGGCAAATGCAGTCGCATCGGTCGATTCGGCAGTACTGACTGACCCGAACTTCCAGTCGTTGGCTGCTGTCACGGGCGATTCACTCTCGGCTGTCTTCGAGGAAGGTGGCTCGGTCCTCGGGTTGCTTGACCTTGGCGCAATTGAGTCTGAGACGTCACTCTCGTTCGAGGGCGTCTCGGATCTCGTTGGATATGCAACGCTGGCAGAGGAGATGTTGAGTCCGCCCGAACGTGTTGCGGTCATCCTCACTGCCGATTGGGACACTCAGCCCGTCGTTGACGGCATGGAAACCTACTTCGGGACGACCTACACCACCGCGGAGTACGAGGGTCAGTCGGTTCTGTACGAACCGGCCTCTCCTGATGGCGTGTATATCGGCGTCCTCTCCGGATCACGGTTCGTCTTCGGCGACCGGGCTGGGGTTGAGGCGACTCTTGACGTCGTGTATGCCGAAGCTGCAACAGTCGAGGGCCCGGTACTCGAGGCGTACAACAACACCGAGGCTGGTGACGTCGTTGGAGCGATCGAACCAGCGGGAGCACTCATTCCACCGGAAACTGGTGAGGAACTCGGTATCGACCTCTCGGCCTTTGGTGAGGTGGATACGCTTTCGGGCAGCTATGTCGGCACCGAAAGCTCAGTCGAAGCGTCAGGGCAAATCGTGGCGAATAATACCGAGGCAGCCAGCCAGATGGGAGGCCTGATTCCACTTGCGCTGGATTCGTTAGACTGGGCGAGACCCTGAAACCAGAAATCGATAAAATTGATATACAGCAGCAGGAAAAGGTCGTCAGAATGGCATACTCGAGCAATCCTGAAGGTGTCGAAATCCTTATCGGAGAACTACCTGCGGCCCTACAAGATCTATAGCCGTGGATATACTAGTCCTACTCAAAAAGGAGTTCAGCGCGATTCGGGGCAACCTGGGGATGTTCCTCGTCCTTCTGGTGATCCTCCCGGGGATGTTCGTGGGCGTTACGTCCGTGTACGAACAGACCATCCCGGAACACGTCTCGTTGGGGGTCGTTCCCGCCGACGACAGCGTCACGGACGCCGACGTCAACCTGGTCCGCCCCGTAATCGGGGAGTTTGGGTCGGTCACAGTCTTTGAAGAGAAGGAGGAGGCCCGTCGGGCGCTACAACGAGAGCAGGTATACGTTATCGTTGAGGTTCCGAATGGCTATCGGCAGGGGAGCGCCGGCAACGATACAAATATCACCCTGTTGATGGACGGCTCCTTCACGCTGCTGGAAGAGCCAATGAGTGCGTTGGCCGGGGGTATTGAAACTGTCCTCCACGCTGATGCCGGGGGAATCATTGTGAACGAAACGTCAGTGACAACAGAAACGATTGGTGACACCCGATCACTGCCCGAGTTTCTCATCCCGGCCGTGATGCTCGCCTTCGTAGTTCTCTACGGTATGGTTTATGTCCCCTATCAGGTCAGAGGGGAACGGCTGGTCATGGACCGGTTGCAGACGGAGACCCGGCTAGATTACGTGGTGTTGAGCAAGCTCATCTTCTATGGGGTCATGCTCACGGTACCGGCTGCGGTCGTTGTCGGGATCACCATGTATCTCGGATACAACATCGCAGCACTCTCGCCGTTCACCCTGGCCGTGCTGTTCCTGACGTTCATCTATCTCGCAGCGTTCTCGCTGTCCATCCTGTTCTTCACCCAGCTAGAAAAGACAGGACTGTTCCTAAACGTCGGGCTGGCCATTGTCTCGCTTGCCCTGTCGGCGTTGATATTCCCCGTAGGATTCTTCTCCGAGATCGAGCAGGTAATCGCGAGTATCCTCCCGACCTGGTACTCGGTGGCCACGTTCCGAAGTGCAATGTTGCGGGATGCATCGATGACGCTGTACGTTGATTATTTCGCAATCATCATCGGCAGCGGGCTGGCAGGACTCGTCCTGCTGAAACTCTCGCTGATCTACTACAAACGGAGGCGATAGACGATGGCAGCAATCACCCTAGAGAACGTGACGAAGCGCTACGGAGAAGTGACGGCCCTCGACAACGTGAGCCTCGAGTTCGGGGCTGGCGAGTTCCAGGGTCTCGTCGGCCCGAATGGATCGGGCAAGACCACGATGTACCGCATGATCGCGGGGCTCACAACCCCCTCCGAAGGGACGATCGACCGGGGTGGCGCCACGGTCGGGTTCAGCTTTCAGGAGCCGCGGTTCTTCCCGGAGCTCACCGTTCGCCAGAACGTCGAAGTCTTCCGGGCGTTCGACCCCGATCCGGAACCCGAAAGCTGGACCGAGACACTCATCGACGAGTTGCGTCTCGCACCGGCCGTTCACCGCCGGGCAAGTGACGTCTCCGGTGGGTTCCGCAAGAAGCTCGACCTGACACTGGCGATGATTAAAAAGCCCGAATTCGTCCTGCTCGATGAACCGCTGGCCGACGTGGACGACTACTCGCGCCAGCGTATCCTCAACTTCCTCGAGCAGTACCAGGAGGAGGGCCGAACGGTCGTCGTCTCGACACACAACGTCGAGGCATTTGATGACCTCTTCACGCGATTCTCGATCATCGTCGACGGGGAACTCCTCACGGACGGCAAACCGCAGGGCAAGCCGATCGATCAGTATCGAAAGGAACTGGCGAAGCTAACCTAGAGGCGCTTGGCCACGGAGAGGCTTGCCTGGACCACACGGTCACGCAGGGCCTGACCCAGGCCCACAGACCGATCGAGACGCATTGTCAGGGTCTTACGCTGTGTCGCATTTGCTTCCACCTCCTCGCGAGTAACGGGCATTGGCTTGTAATCACTCTCGAGATACCGATCAAGCTGATCAGTCAAATGCGCTGGTTCGTTGCCCCGTAGGGTCGAGATCAGCTTGGTCACTGGCAGGTATCCGGAGTTGCTCGGCGGGAGGACACACTCGGCACTCGTGGCGGGCTCATCTCCGGCCCCAGGGCGACGATCTGGTTGAAGCTGCCCCGATTGAGCATCGGCATCGCATCTTCCTCCCCGGCACCGATCGCCATGAACTCCGTAACGTGGATGGGCTTGTTCCACTCCTGTGGATCGTCGGTCCCGAACTCCCGCTCGAGGGTCCTGGCGGCCTCCTCGAGGGCCGTCTGGGCAACCGCCGTCGGTGATTGGCCGTCGAGCCAGTCGAAGGAGGCGTCGCCGTCGAGGATGCGGACGAGTGCCGTATCTCGAATCACTCGCCCGTGATCACCCGCGTGGGGATCCTCCCACTCCTGGATGTCCGCCTCCTTGGGCGGATCGAGCTGGACCTCCGGGGTGTGCTCGCCAAGGTACGGCTCGAAGACCAGTCGCTGGAGGGCCAGTCGCGTTTCGTCCCAGATGGCGTGGCCCGCGTCGTCGTAGTGTTCGCCATCGGCACTGCGCCACGGATAGTCCGCCTCCGCCCACGCGGCGAGTTCGCCAGCCATGGCTTGGAGCTGTGGATCATCGGCCGCTTCGCCGGCCTCGATGAGCAGCGGAGTGGTTCCCATTGCCACCGCATCGTGGACCGAGGCCTCGTGGACGATGTCGCGCACATCGCCGGCATCGATAGTCTCGCTGGCTTCGCCGGGATCCTCGCCGTCCTCGAGTCCCAGGGCGTCCCGAACGCATCGGTCGAGCACCTCCACGCGATGGAACGTTCCCCACCGGCCTGGATAGTCGCCCGCGCGCCATCCCCCGCAGGCGCATTGTTCCAGTTGGCGAGATACCCCCGGGACGGATTCTCGATCGAGATTCCCAGGTCGGTCCCATCGGTGACCGATCGCCACTCGTGGTCTTCCGACGGGGCCGGGAGGCGATGGTCGAGCGCCGGGTTCCGTTCGGGCACCCGGGCCGTGTGAATGAACGCGATCCGTTCGTGATCGGCATAGTGGAAGTTGAAGGCAAACGGGAAGTCCGCCAGGCGCTCGCGCATGCCCTCGAGGTCACGCTCCCGTCCCATTTCTGCCCAGTCGAAGATGCCCGCGAGCTCGTCACCCCGGGTGACGCCACGCTGGGCCCAGGCGAGATTCTCATCTGGATTCCAGGCAATGACGGGCATCCGATCGCCATCGACGTCCAGTCGTGCGATCTCCTGTTCGACCACCCGAACGCTCGTGTCGGCATCCTCATCGGCAAGCGCCCCGAGGAGCGAGGTCTTGTGGGTGACCTGCTCGGTGTCCATCTCGTACCACTCATCGTCCCACTTGAACCGGTGGCGGTCGGTCGGATCGAGTTCGACTACCACCGTATCGATCATATCAGCGTACCCGCTCGTCACCGTCCAGGCGAAGGTGGGTGTCCGGCCGATAACCACCGATGGGGTCCCGACGACGCCAACACCGACGACATCGAACTCGTCGCCGTGAAGGCCGATTTCGTGGATCGCTGGCGGTTTGAAATAGCCCATCTGGGGTCCCCCCATTAGGATCGGTCGACCCGTATCGGTCAGCTCGCCACTCACAGCCAGGGCGTTGCTGCCCCACTTCAGCCCGGCCAGGATGCCCTGGGCGGGCGCTCGGGGACTCGCGAGCCCACCCATGCCTTTGATCACGTCTCGCTCGATTCCCCACGGTTTCGCCTCACCGGCCGCCCGTGCGAGCTCGAGCTGGCGCTTGGGTACCTCCTCATAGGAGGGGACATCTTCCCCGCCGTCGACTGTCAGATCCGATCGTGGAATTGTCGTATAGTGTTCCTCTGGAACGCGAAGCCAGTTCAGATCACCGTATGCCTCGTACGCCTGTTCTTCATCACCGATCCGATCACAGAGGGTGGCAAACGCCTGGGCGTTGGAATACTCCTCCCCCCGTCGACGCCGAAAAAGCCGGTCATATAGGCGATGATGGCCAGACTGTCGACCGGCGACCATGGCTCGGGGACGTGACCGAGCCCGATGAACTCGCCCGGGATCCGGCCTGACGTGGCCACCTCGACGAGTCCCCGGTTGACACCGTTTGCAAACGCCCGGAGGGCCCGTCTGGCCCGGTCGGACGCCCGATCAAGCTGGGCCTCGAGTTCCTCTCGCGTGTAGAGTTCCTGGGCCACCACCACGTCCGATTTCAGCTGCCCGGGGCCGAGTACCGAGGCACTGTCACCGTAGCCCACGTGGCGAAGTGCATCCAGCTGGAACAGGCGATTCTTGGCCTGCACGTACCCGTTTGCGTAGGCGAGTGCGTACAGATCATCGCCGTAGACGTGACTAACAGCGTACTCGTCCGTCAGGATTTCAACCTCCTCCAGTGGATCCACCGACAGCCCTTCCATGGCGGGGACCCATGACCAGGGAGGCCAAAAGTGTACCGAGGCGAACTAGTCGCTTGCCATCGCTCGACAGGACTCCGCTGCCTTCGAGACGGCCTCTGCACAGACCTGACAGTGCTCGTGGTCGAATGTGGCACACTCTTCCGCACACGCGTCACACGCATCGGCACAGACGGCAGCGAGATCGGTGTGGTACCCGGAGTTTCTGGCCATAAACCGAGCGTGAACCGTCGTGAGGTCGGCAACATCTCGACAGAGTCTGACACACCGGGCCATGTCGGCCCCTTCATCGAGACAGGCGTCCGCACACCACTCACATGCCTGGGCCGCCTCCGAACAGTGGTCGATGCACTCGTCGATGGTCGTATCGGTATGCTCGAGCTGTTGCAACGCCATACAGTATCCAGTAGGCCGTCTTCTTGGAACCCTCTGGTGCCGGCGCGTGCAAGGGCCCTAGCTACGGGAACACGTATATGGTCAGTGCTCGATATATCATTATCCAATGGCCACTCTCGAGGAGATGCAGAATGCCCCGCCCCTGTCGGATGCCGAGGCTATCAGGGCTACGTGGCTGGTCCGGGAGGCGAGTCTTACCAAGCCCGATGTCTGCATTGCGGCGACAACCAACCGACTCCTCGTCGGGACCCGGCCGGGGCAATCAGTCTCAGGGCTCGACCAGCCAATTTCACTCCCATACGAGACGATCACGGGTCTCGAGCGGACCGGAGTCCGGCGGGCTACTCTCGCAGTCGAGACTACTGACCGCTCCTACGTCCTTCCACCGATGGCCACGGCGGCGGCCGAGGAACTCGAGTCGATTATTGTCGAGGAGGCTGCCCTCGAGCATCGAATGGGGACGAAAGGGCCGTCGCTATCGGACAGGGCACTCGGCATCACCGGCGGGAGTATTGGGATTTTCCTCGCTACGATCGGGCTGATCCTGGCTGGGGCAGGGGTCGGCCTCGTGCTGACGATCGTTGGGGCTGCTCTCGGCGGTCTCCTGTTACTCCTCGGGGGACTCCTGGCCTGGGGTGGCTGGATTCTCGGGGAAGGGAGTGTCCGAACCGGGTTCGGGACAGCGCTTTCCTATTCGGACTCCGGCTGAATCTCGAACTCGAACCGGGCGCCCCCGCCCTCTCCCTCGATCAGCGTGACCGACCACCCGTGGGCGCTAGCGATATCGTGGGCGATGTAGAGACCCAGCCCGGTGCCATCCTCGTTCGAGGTGATGCCTCGCTCGAAGACCCGATCCCGAATTGCAGCGGGGATTCCTTCGCCATCATCTTCGACAGCGAATCCGGAGTCGGTCGCTGTCACCGTCACCGTCACGTCGGGTCCGACGTGTTCCACCGAGTTTCTGAAGAGATTCTCGAGCAACTGGCCCAGCCGGTCGCTGTCGGCCTGGATTGTACCAAGATCCGCTGGATCGGTGATTAATGTCGGTTCCTCGGACCCGGCGGTGACGATTCGCCAGGCCTCATCGACCGCCATCGAGAGATCGACTGCCTCGGTCTCGCCGATATCCCGGCCCTCCCGGGAGAGCCACAGGACGTCTTGAATGATTCGCTCCATGCGATCGAGGCTGGTATCGATGAGTTCGAAGGACTCTTCATCCCCCTGGTTTCGAGCCATGTCGAGATAGCCTTGGGCAACGGTGAGTGGGTTGCGGAGGTCGTGGGAGATGACGCTCGCGAACTCCTCCAGGCGATCCCGCTGGCGCTCAAGTTTCTGCTCGCGCTCCCGCCGTTCGGAAATGTCCCGGAGGACACCGGCAGTGCCGCGGAACGTCTCCTCAAACGGGAGCAATACGAGGTGGTTCTCGCAGGGGATACGTTCGCCGTCGGCCCGGACAAGGTCCATTTCGAACATGCCGTGAACCGAATCCGAGCCCAGCAGCGAGCGAATAATCTCTTCGCCCTGTTCGACATCTTCGGGTGTCATGACCAGACCGATGTGTTCTCCCAGTAGCTCCTCCTCGGAATATCCGACAATCTCCGTGAACGAGTCGTTCACGAGAGTGAGATGGCCGTCTGCATCGAGTGAGTACATGCCATCTCCGGAGGCCTCGACGATGGTTTGATACCGCTCAAGGTCTCGCTCGTAATCAACGCGATCCGTAATATCCGTGATAAATCCTTCGAGAATGCCTGGTTCAATCTCTCGACCCCGCTCCCAGACCCATTTAATCTCCCCTGTCTTCGTTTGAATCCGATAGGTCACCTCGAACGTCTCGTGGTCTTCGAGGGTACTCGTGACAGCGTTGTAGATGGGCTGTTGGTCCGCCGGATGGATAATTTTACTACCCCAATTAAGCGAAAATAGTTCCTCGGCCGAGTAGCCGGTCAGGGCTTCACACTCTCCATCGAGTAACTCAAACGGCCACTCCGGGTGGACCTGGGCCCTGTAGACGATGCCAGGGAGATTCTCGACGAGCGTCTCGTACTGTCGCTTCCGCTCGGTCAGTTTGGTAATATCTTGTATGACCCCACGGAGTGCCGCTACTTCTCCCCCTTCCTGCTGCGGGGCGCCCATTGTTCGCACCCAGGTAACGTCGCCGTGTCCATTGACGAACGGCACCTCGAATCAGAAGGGCTCCGCATTGGCAACAGCCTCCTCGACAGCGGATTCCATCCGCTGTTCGTCGTCGGGGTTGTAGAACTCAAACAGCTGATCGCGTGGCACGTCATTGTCGGGCGAGCGAGCAATGAGTTCGCGTACTTCCTCCGAGAACCACCATTCGTCGGCACGAACATCGAGTTCCCAGGCCCCGAGTCCCGCGATTTCCTGGGCCGTCTCGAGCAGGTCGGTCTTTCGCTCGAGTTCCTGGGCCGACCGGTACTGAACAATGGCGTGTTCGATGCGGTTTGCGAGGATGGAGTACTGGTTTGGGGTTCCCTTCTGCAGGTAATCCGTCACGCCAGCGGAAATCGCATTGCTGGCGATGTCCTCTGATCCATTCGAAGTATAGAGAATGAAGGGGAGGTTTGGTGCCCGACTTCGCACCGCCTCGAGGAACTCGATCCCGTCTCTGTCGGGCATCATGTAATCTGAAACGACACACTCGACGTCGCTGGTCCGGAGATGTTCCAGTCCCTCATCGACGGTGGTCGAGGTCAGGAGCATCGAATGTCTCGTTCTCTTGCTCGAGGTGCGTGGCGATGAGATCGACCGCTTCCTGCTGATCGTCAACGCACAGGACCGTGAAGGGAGGTTGGTACGTCAAACCCTCACTCATACCTCCACTCCGCTCATGCCGACGCGCATGCACCATGTCTACTTAACTTTGATTGCACGGTTTCGAGATTCGTAACTAGTTCAGTCCGCGGGAATCCCGTGGTCGGTGGTAGGCGAGTCCCGGGTTCGGCCCGACCCGTCCAGCTCGAGTAGCGGAGCCAGCTGACCCCGATGATGGCGCCAAGGATGTGCCGACGGTTATTCCGATCCAGATTCCACCTGGACCGAATCCGACGACGAGGACGAGGGCTGACACGGTCGTGACCGCGCCAATCCACTGCGTGCAGATCGCTACGACCATGGCTCGCCCGGTATAGCCAGCCCCACGAAAGGCTCCGAGGACCGCGTGTGTTATCCCGACAAAGGCGAACTCCACGGATCGAATCCTGACGTACTCGACACTGTGGCCGAGGGTCTCCGTGGCATTCGGCACGTCACCCAGAAAGACTGACGCGAACGGGCGGGCGAACACGACCGCAATGATGGCCACAATAATCATCGCCACAGCGCCAGTACGAATGGCAAGTTGAACAGCCCGCTGGGCACGCAGTCGTTTTCCCGCACCGAGATTCTGCCCCACGACCGTGTCCATGGCCTGCCCGAGTCCGATGGCCGGCAGGAATACCAGTGCCATCAGTCGGTTGCCAAGGCCAAACGCCGCGACGACGGGTGGCGAAAAGTGAGAACCAGCACCGTGATGGTGACCATCGCCAGCGAACTGGTCGACTGTTCGAGGGTCGCGGGAATGCCCAGGCGGATGAGTTCCTCGAGCATCTCGCGGTCCGGCCAGAAGTCCCCGAGCGAGATGGCGGGTCCATGGGCTGTCCCGGACATCACCCAGAGCCCGATGGCCCCGGCCAGTCCCCGGGAGAGGACCGTCGCGATGGCGGCTCCCTCGACGCCCCAGCCGGCAAAGCCTGTCAGCGAGAACAGTGCCAACTCGATCCCGGCAGAAACGCCGAGAAGGGGGTTGCCATCGAAGCCAAAGATCAGGAGTGGATCGATGATGACGTTGGCGAGAACGCTCGCGACCATCACTAGCATCGGGGTTCTGGTGTCCCCGTGGCCACGCATGAGTGCGGCAAACAGGAAGAACGCGAACATAAACGGAAGACCGACAAACACGATCTCCAGATAATTGGCCGCCAGCGGAATCACGCTGGCAGCCGTCGCTTGGTCACTCGGGATGATCTCGAGCAGCGGCCGAGTATATCGAACGCCGATACCAGCCAGCACCGCGGAAATCACGGCCACAAGGACGACCGTCTGGCCAGCGGCTCGGCCCGCCCGATCGGTCCCTTGTGCTCCGAGTATCCCGGGCAACGAGTATCGCGCCGGCGGTCGTGAACCCGCCCGCGATTGCGATCGTAAGAAACACCAGGGGAAACGCGAGGCTGACGGCACCAACGGCACTGGCAGAGAGACGACCGAGGTAGACGGTGTCGACGAGATTGTACGTCACCTGCAGGAGCTGAATGACCACAATCGGCCAGGTTAACCTGAAAATCGAGGTCCAGAGGGCCCCCTCGGTGATTGATTTGCGCGGGGTAGCATCGACATCTCGGGCTGGAGTGGGGTCGCCTAGAGTTCCGTCGCTGTCTGGTCCAGCGTCCTGAAGAGGGAGGGCCGAATGGTCAGCGGGAACTTGGCGCACCTCCTCCTCGGCCCGGGGGGCCGATTCGGGATGCTCCTCGTCCACTATAGAGAGGCAGGTAACGGGAGGCAATCAACTTTTTGGCGCTCCCTACTCTGGCGAAATTATCAATTACAGAGACGGTGTATCCGCCTTCCCGATGGCATAATGGTGGATTACTCGTCCCCTGCGAGGTCAGTGCTGGCGGATTCGGTTTGGATGTAGGCGTCCTTCCACGTTCCCCGAATGAACCAGGCGACACCGACGAAGGCACCGAGGATATTTCCAACCGCCATCCCGACCCAGATGCCCAGCGTTCCCCAATCGAGAACGAACACCAGGAGGAAGACGCTCCCGACGGCCCCGACCCACTGGGTACAGATCGAGATTACCGTCGCTGTGGTCGTATTTCCGGCACCGCGAAAGGCCCCGAGCAGCACCTGTGAGACACCGATGAACGTGAACTCGACCGACCGGATCCGGATATACTCCGCCCCGTGAGCAATCGTTTCGGGCGCATCTGGGACATCGCCGAGGAAGACGGAGACGATCGGTTCGGCAATCGTTACCGCCACGACGGCCACCAGGAACATGACACCAGCTCCGGTCATCACGGCGATCCAGACCGCACGCGCAGCCCGTTCACTCTGATCGGCACCGAGATTCTGGCCGACGATGGTGTCCATGGCCCGGCCCAGCCCCATGGCCGGGAGGATAACAATTGAGATCAGTCGGTTACCGAGTCCGTACGCGGCCACCACGGGTGGTGGAAACGTCACCACCATGGCCGTGAGCGTAATCATTGCCAGTGCACTGGTGGCCTGCTCGATCGTTGCAGGAATGCCGAGGCGCAGAATATCGCGGACCACACTGAGATCCGGTTTCAGGTGTTCGAGCCGGATGTTCGGTCCCACCGGCGTCGTAAACAGCAGTGCCATCGCGATGGCGGCGGCCAGACCCCTCGCTAGAATTGTGGCAATCGCTGCCCCCTCAATCCCATACCCGGAAAAACCAGTTGTCGCCAGGAGCCAGCTCTCGAGTTCGACCAGACCCGGGAGGATACTGAACCAGGAAACGAGCGGATTGCCCTCGAACCCGAAGATGAACAGCGGGTCGAGGATGGCGTTTGCAACGACGCTCGAGATCATGACGAACATCGGTGTTCGGGTGTTGCCATAGCCCCGCAAGATGGCCGAGAACACGAAAAATCCGAACATCAGGGGGATTCCGAGGAAGATAATCTCCATGTAGTCGGCGGCCAGCGGCACAACCGTTGCTGCCGTTTCCGGGTCGCTTGGCAACCGGGCGAGGGCTGGTCGCGTGAGGAGATACCCGACCACTCCGATTGCAACCGACAAGAGCGAAACGAAGGTAACCGTCTGTCCGGCGACCTTGCCGGCAGACTGATGCCCTCAGCCCCGATATACTCGGGCAACGCGGATCGCGCCGGCGACGGTGAACCCGCCTGCGACAGCAATCAGGAGAAAGATGAGCGGAAAGGCGAGACTTCGCTGCCCCCACCGCCTCTGCGGAGAGCCGACCCAGATAGAGCGTATCGACGACGTTGTAGGCCACCTGGAGGAGCTGGATGACAATAATTGGCCAGGCCAGGTGGAACATCGGCCCCAGCAGGCCACCCTGGGTTATCGAATCGCGAGGCTCGCCGCCATCGAGTCCCCCGGGTCCGGAACTCAGCGTGGGATCGCCCGAGTCCCCGTCTGGCGGTTCTCCACTCACTACTGGAGCGGTAGCAATATGGCCGAATCAACGTTGTGATACGCGTATCGCGTCACTCCCGAATAATCTCGTGTCGACCGAAGCCATAGCGAAGCCGGTTCGCGAGCTGTCTGGAGAACCGATTTGGGACGCGAGACCCGAAGCGTTCGGCGAGTGCGGTGTAGATGATTGGGAGCGGAATTTCCTGTTCGAGGGCCTCCTGGACCGTCCAGGTGCCGGTCGAGCCCCCGGCTACGTGGTCCGCGACAGTCTCGAGATCCGATCCCTCTTCGCGGAATGCCTCCTCACAGAGTTCCAGGAGCCACGATCGGATGACTGCGCCGTTGTTCCATACCCCGGCGACCGCCTCGAGGTCGAGGTCGTATCGTCCCTCGTGGAGCAACTCGAACCCCTCACCATAGGCCTGCATGAGGGCGTACTCGACGCCGTTGTGGACCATCTTGACGTAGTGGCCAGCCCCAGCCGGTCCGAGGTGGGCGTGTCCCGACGGCCCGGTCGCGACCGCGTTGAAGGCCGGTTCGAGTTCCTCGTAGGCCTCCCCGGGCCCGCCGACCATCAGCGAAAAGCCAAGATCGGCACCGGCGGGGCCACCAGAGGTGCCACAGTCGAGATACTGGGCCGGACAGTCCTCGGCACGCCTCACCGAGTCAGCATAGTGGGAGTTCCCACCATCGACCACAATGTCAGCCGGGTCAAGATCGTTCTCGAGCTCATCGAGTGTGATATCGACGGGCTCGCCCGCCGGCACCATGAGCCAGAGATACCGGGGCGGCTCGAGGGTCGCGATAAATTCCTCGAGGCTTGGTGTGACTGTCGCCCCGCGCCGCAGCCGCTGGTTCGAGGGCCTCCTCATCGAGGTCGAACGCGACGACCTCGTGACCCTGCTTCGAGGAGTCGCTTCGCGACGATCGGTCCCCATCCGGCCCTGGCCGATGACGCCAATCTCATTGGAAACCGACTGGGGCCGGAGGTGGTAGTGATTGTGGTTACGGAATACCAGCGGAATCAAGCCTGGGTGCCTTCGAGCACGTCCCAGCCGAAGGCGTCGAGGACGATCAGCCGATCGCCCCGCTTGACATACAGGCCAGAGAGTTCCGCCTCGTCGGCGGCCCGGTAGTACGGTAGCGAGTCCCGAATTCCGTCGACTACGGTCAGTGCGTCCGATCGCTCGATCGTCACGTTCGCCCAGTGGTCTCGCTGGGCAACCGCCTTCTCGATGGCCTTCTGAACTCCGGGCAGCTCTCGGAGCCGGCGAGAGGAGTCATCGACAACAGTAGCGGCCGTGGGAATATCCTCGGGTTCGACCACTCGTGCGCCGATATTCGCTGCGGCGGTGCGCCGTCGAGCGTACTCGGTCTTGAGGAAGTATCCGACCGTCGCGGCGGTCCCTGCGGCAAATAGGCCAAGGGCCAGATCGCCGCCCCTGAACTTCATAGGAGTGACCTTACAGCAATCCGTTAAGTATTTTCCCCAAAATATCCCTGCATTGCCGCCTGAAACAGCCGATTTCGTCAGACAACCGTCCGACGCTCACTCGGGTGCGAATCTAACCAGCTGGCGGCGGCCGAGCGTGTAGATGACCGAGACCACAATGCCAAGCAGAGCCAGATAGACGATTGGCCCTTCGAAAACCAGGATTGGCGGTATCGCGAGCCCACAGGCGATGGCGCCATCCTCGGGCGCTCCGTCGTAGCGTATCCATCGACGCGGGGCGATCCACTGGCCAGTGACGTGATTGTACACGGCCTCCTCGCTGGTGGTCTCCCATGGGTCGAACACCGGGGCATCCCCGATGACGTCACTCGCGGCGTGAAACCAGGCTGCGAGAAGCGTCGTCGCGACAGCGACCGTCACACTCGTTGGGGTGACGACCGCCAGGATCGCTGCCGGGATGGCGAGTACACCGCCGGCAACTGGGTAGTGCAGAGTTCGACGATGGTCCCAGAGCACGTCCATATCCGGGCCGATTCCCCGAGGATGGCCCCGACCGCAAGCGGGGTCGCGTATTCGGGAGCAAGGATGGCAACCGGGGTGATCAGGGCGAGGGCGGCAAAGCCGTGGGTGGTGGCCATCATCGACTTTTTGTACGCGATCCGGGCAGAAATCGCTTACCGCTACTTGAGGCGCTCGCCCTGGTAGGACCCATCGTAGACCGTTTCGTGGTTTGCCTCCGCAAGGACGAACTGGCCGATCCGGGCGCCGGGCTCGAGGTAGATATCGCTGGTTACCTGCAAGAGCCCTTCTCCCCGACCCTCGTAGCCGGCATCCCATACCGCCGTGTTGAGCATCGCCCCGTTGCGCATCAGGGACGACCGCGGGTAGATAAACCCGATGTGTCCCTCCGGAATGTGGACCGTCTCGCCGTACCGCGCGACGTACCCCCCGGGGCTCAGTTCGAAGCATTCACCACCGCCAGCGTGCCGTCGGTTCAAGTGGCGGTCGATCTCCGATCTCCTTGCCATCGACGCCAATCCGGCCCGGGATGGACTGCTCGAGGACCGCCTCGAGGGTCAGATCAACGCCGTTGGGCTGGATCTGCTCCGCTGTCGTGGGCGACACGTGCTCGGCGACGAACGCACCCGAACGAAACATATTCCTCCGTTTTCGTGGGCGACCAAAGCGTTGCTGTTCGCCGCCGAACTGGACGCCTGTTGGGGGTGATCCCACGCTGGTTTTATAGGGCCACGACCCGATTTTCGGGGCATCATGGCTGGGACGATCACCGAGCAAATTCTGGAGGAGCATCTCGTCGAGGGGACCCTCACGACCGGCGAGGAAATTGGGATCGATATCGACCAGGTGCTGACCCAGGACACCACGGGCACGATGGTATGGCTGCAGTTCGAGGCGATGGACCTTGACGAGGTCAAGACCGAGATCGCCGCACAGTACTGTGACCATCAGACGTACCAGTTCGACTTCAAGAACACGGATGACCACCGGTTTCTTCGGTCTGCGGCTGGTACATTCGGCGCGTACTTCTCGCGGCCCGGCAATGGCATCTGCCATCAGGTTCACAAGGAACACTTCGCGGCGCCGGGCAAGACCATGCTCGGCTCAGACAGCCACACGCCAACCCCGGGCGGTCTCGGCGAACTCGCCATCGGGGCCGGTGGTATCGACGTCGCTGTCGCCATGGGGGGTGCCCCGTACTACATCGACGTTCCCGAGATCGTCGAGGTCCGCCTCGAGGGCGAACTCTCCGAGTGGGCGACGGCCAAGGACGTGATCCTGGAGATGCTCCGGCAGCTCACTGTCAAGGGTGGCGTCGGCAGGATATTCGAGTACACCGGCCCGGGAGCGGCCTCATTGACCGTTCCAGAGCGGACGACGATCACGAATATGGGGACGGAACTCGGGGCCACGACCTCCATCTTCGGGACGGACGAGGAGACTCGACGGTTCCTCGAGTCGGTGGGTCGATCCGAGGATGTACGAGGGATCCAGCCTGCCCCTGATGCGACCTACGACGATCAGATAACGATCGACCTCTCGTCGATCGAGCCGTTGATCGCGACCCCCTCGATGCCGGACAACGTGGTGCCCGTCCGAGAGGTCGCTGGCACCAGTGTGGATCAGGTCATCATCGGCTCGTGTACCAATGGCGCCTATGAGGACATCCTTCCGGCTGCCAAGATGCTGGAGGGTCGGGAGATCGAGAAGCGAACCGAGATGATCGTTGCCCCCGCTTCGAAGCAAGCCTCCGAGATGCTCGCCCGCAACGGGTGGGTGGCCGAGCTCATGGCCGCAGGGGTCAACTTCTCTGAGGCAACCTGTGGGGCCTGTATCGGGATTGGCCACGTCCCGGCCTCAGACTCCGTGTCCGTCCGGACCTTCAACCGTAACTTCGAGGGCCGGTCCGGCATCGAGGAGGACGCCGTGTACCTGTGTTCTCCCGAGGTGGCTACTGCGGCAGCCCTGGCCGGCGAGATCGTCCACCCCCGTGACCTTGCCGACGAGCTCGGCGACCTCGAGGCCCCCGGAATGGAACTCCCCGACAGCTATCTCGACTCGCGATGCCGACATCATCACGCCGGCCGACCCTATCGACGACGCACTGATCAAGGGACCGAACATCGGCGACGTCCCGCTGAAAGATCAACTCGCCGCAGACGTGACCGGGGAGGTTCTGCTGAAGATGGGTGACAACATCACGACTGATCACATCATTCCGGCGACCCAGGACATTCTAATGTATCGGTCGAACGTGCCGAAGCTCTCGGAGTTCACCCTCAGCCGAGTGGATGAGAGCTTTGCCGAGAGAGCGCTCGAGGCCGATGGTGGGGTTCTTCTCGCGGGCGAGAACTACGGCCAGGGGTCCTCACGGGAGCACGCTGCACTCTGTCCGATGTACTTGGGCGTGGAGGCCGTTCTCGCCCGGAGTTTCGCCCGTATCCACCTGGCGAACCTGTTCAACTTCGGCCTGTTGCCACTCGAGATCAACGAGACAGCCTACGATGCAATCGAGCAGGGCGATACCGTGGAAATCGTCGATCCGGTCTACGAGGCCGTCACGAGCGGCCAGGAACGTTTCACCATCCGGGTCAACGGGAGTGCCGAGTACGAGGCGACCCTCGATGCCTCCGATCGGGAGCGGGCAATCCTCGCCGAGGGCGGCAAGCTCTCGTGGACGAAGGCCCAAGCTAATGGGACCTCCGGTGCCACGCCGGCGGACGACTAGCTGGTCGGGTGAACTGTCACCGAGACGCGCTCGTGGGGGCCCCCCGTAGCACTCGGGTTGATCGTGATCGGGTACGGACCAAGCTGTCCACTCACGGATTCACCTGGCTGGGCGGCAAGCGATCCCTGCCCCGCCAGCCAGGCCACCGCGCCAGTTGCCGGCTGCACTCGAGCCGTAGGCACTGTAGGCGAGGTCGACCGTCGCGGGAAGTGCCGTCAGCTCGACGCCGCCGGTCGCCGGGCTGGCGGTGGAACTCGGGAGCGGATCCGCACCATCGACCTCCAGGCGGCCGATCCCGTCCTCGATAGGACAGAGGTGCAGTGAGATGTCGACGCAATTGTGACTTCGACCCCGACAGAGCGAGAAGTCCAGCTCGGGTGTTGTCGGCGTCTCGAGGGTGATGGTACGCCCGGCCTCGACGAGAACAGTGTCGCTATTCCGGCGCGCGGTGACCACGACGGTATCCGTCGCTGTGCCCCCGCCGGGGACAGCGAGCGTAACTGTCTCAGCGGTGCCTGGGTCAAGGTCGATAACACTCCGACGATGGGCCCCCATCCAGCGTGAACGCACCGCCGACTCGAGGCGACTCTCACCTCGATCGGCTTGGCGAGCATATTCCCGATCTCGAGCTGATGGGTGCCGGATAGGTGCCACCATTGTCGAGGGGTCCCCGATTCGAAAGCGAAGGGGCGGTCAGCCGGAGATAGGCCCGGTCGTCGCCGACGATTTCGATCGATGCCGATCTGTCCGCTGCGCCACTCGAGAGCGCCAGCCCCTCGAGCGTCAGGAGACCTCCACTGGCTGCGATCGATATGAGGGCAGCTCGCCGACCGACCCTCACGGATTCCCACCTCGCTCGAGCGGCGGATCACCGTCGATACCGAGACGGTGGCGTCTGGCGTGCGCCCAGTGCGCGAGTGGCCGAGACCCCGAATGCGACCATGACGAACGCCTGCCAGGCGAGGTCGGGCAGCGCTGACCCCGGGACGACGCCGGCCTGCGAGATAGCCAGCACCCCCGCGGCAAGGGCGGTCAATCCGAGGTAGTAGTGGCTCCACGGGATGTCGTTGCCCCGGACAACGTCCATGTAGATCTCGACCTCCTCGAGAGCGGGTGTCGACTCAATGGTCCCGCGATCTTGATCGAAAGTGACCACGCCAGCGCGGTCCATTCGTGGGAGGTGCGACTGCTGTAAGGCGGTATAGACCCGCTTTCGATCGTCGCTCGAGACGTCCTCGAGCGAGTGGCCATCCTCCCAGGCGGCAATCTCTCTCGAGACAGGGCCCGATCCCGATCGGCTCGTCATCTCTGCATCAGCAGATGCAGAATGTGGCGCCGTCGGCGACTGTTCGCGAGTAACTCGAACAGTTCGTCCTCCGAGAGATCTGTCTCAACCTGCTGTTTCCGGTGTTCGCCGGTTCCGCCCGTGCAGCTACCATGCTGGCGGAAGCCAGTCCACGTTGGAACGGTTAAAATTACCGTATATTATGATGAAATAATACGCCGATGACCACCAATACGCGGCTGAGGACTGATGCTTGAGACCACTCAACCGGTCATAGACCATCCTCCAGTGATCCATTACAATACCGGACACTCACGTTCTCGTGATTCCCCAGCCGGGGAATCGATCATGAACAGACGAACATTCGTCTATGGCGCAGCCGCGGTCGGATCGAGCAGTACAGCCATCATCGGATCGGGCGCATTCTCGTTCGTCAGGGCGGACAGGGACGTGACGATCGAGGTCGTCGACGACGCCTCGGCGTACCTCGGGTTGCGACCGAGCTCCGGCCCGAACGGGGCTTACGCGACTGTCTCGAACGGGATGCTCGGCCTCGACCTGAGCGGTTCGAACCCGACGCAAGCCGGCGGTAGTGGCCTCAATGATGATGCCGAGACACTGATTCTCGATGTGTTCGAGATCGTCAATCAGGGGACTCAACCGGTGACGGTGTACTATATGAGCGATGCGATTGGCTACGAGGACAATATGCCTCCAGCTGGGGTGGAACTGCTCGTCAGTCCGGACGCCTCGAATTCGTTCGACCTCGAGGTGCTCAATCCCTACTTGCTGACCACCGGGGATGGCCCAGATCCACGGATGGCCTACAACCCGAATATGGAACTGGCGCCGGGTGAGGTCCTCAGTGTCGGCCTGTCCATCGACACCGACCTCACAGGTGACATTGACTGTAATTTCACCTTACACGCCCGGGCGCAATCGACGTATCGAGGCCGTTGAGTTCGTATCATAGCTGGTTGATTTCAGTCTATCAACCTATTACAATAATCCACTATCACGAGGGTTGGATTGCCCCATGCGGGGCGAGTTGACCATGGAACGACGGAAGTTTATCATCGGTACAGGTGCATTGGCCGCAGGAACGACCGCCGCGATCGGAACGGGGGCATTCAGCTATGTTCGCGCCGATCGCGACGTTGAGATCGAGGTCGTCCCGGACGAGGACGCCTATCTCGGCCTCGAGGAGACGAGTGAGTATGCGGACGGCACGAGCACGGGTACTCTCTCACTTAACTGGGCCGGGGGATCAGGTCAGAACGGTGACGGCCTGAACGACGATGCCGACTCGCGCTTTGACGATGTCTTCTCGATTACCAATCAGGGAACGAATCCGGTCCGCATTTCGTTCCACGCTGGTACCGGGATCGGCGGCATGCCGGATGAGGTGACCTGGTACTACCAGAAGTCCACCCAGTCCAAGCAGTTCACCAACGCTCGCCAGCTCCACGACACAGCGAGTATGAACCTTCCCGTACTCAACCCTGGTGAGTCCCTCTCCGTGCACGTGATCTTCTGGCTCCGTGATTCGGGGGCTGACCCGGCTGATCTCGAGAACCTCGATACCCTTGGGATCGTCGCAGAAGAACCCTGAGGGCCTCATCTGATCCAGCAATGAATCGACGAAGACTCCTCGCCGTCGTCGGGAATGCTTGCCGGCGGAGCCACGGCGGTGCATTCGGGTGCCGTTTCCTATGTCCGGGCTGACCGCGATCTCGAGGTTGTCGTCGAGCATGACAACGATGCCTATCTCGGGCTCCGCCAGCTCGGTGCTGGCGGCCGATCAGCAGAGGACGGAACGCCGGAGCAGGTTCGATTTGCGTTTCCGGGCGTCTTCGAGACATCTCTGGGGGATGGGCTCGGGACGGACTCGGTCTATGAGTTCACGACCGATGCAAATGGTCCGGCCTCCCTCCCGGGCGGTGGGGGTCCTGTCGAAGGGCTCCTTCAGATCACGAATCAGGGTACCGAACTCGTCGAGGTGTCGGATGCTCAGCCGCCGACCACTGGGCCGAAGATCGAACTCTTCGACGTCACGGACCCGGCACGCTCCGCCCTACGAGATGACCCGGTTCTACTCCCCGTCGGTGACGACTTCCGCGTCGGATTTCGCATCGACACCCACGGGATAGCAGCAGGTGGTGGGACTGGCTTGGGCGGAGCCTACGAGGAGACGATCAGCATCATCGCGGAGGAGCCGACTACACTACTCTGACCGTCTTTTTTGCGAAAGTTTTACAGTTGAATTTATCGTATACGTGGAGAGCGAGGCAATGGTACACCGCTCAGTCAGCGTTGCGATCCAGCTCATCCTGCTAGGGACCGTTGGCGCCCTTGTGCTCGGCCATGTCCTCGGACAGCCAGTCTTGCTCGGATATGTGACGACTGGAAGCATGGAACCCACCATTGAGACAGGAGATGGCTTCGTTGCGATTCCGAGTGCTATCGCCGACGAGCCCGCCGTCGGTGATGTCGTCGTCTACAGTACACCCAACTCGGAGACACTCACCACCCACCGGATTGTCGGGGAAACCGACTCAGGGTACATCACGAAGGGAGATGCAAACCCCTTCACCGATCAGGACGGTGGTGCACCACCGATTCGACGAGGACAGATCGAAGCCGTTGCCCTTCAAGTCGGTGGGTCAGTGCTCACGATTCCCGCGCTTGGAACTGCCGTCGAGACCGTAACCCGGACGATTGACGGATGGCTCGAGCAGGCCGGGGGACAGGTAGCACCCACCACCCTGGCCCTCGGGGTCTTTGCCGTCTCAATCGCCTTGTATGCCGTAGAAACGCTCCGAGAGCACACAGTGCGTGGGGCCGAGTCCGGCGCGATCGATCGCCATCGGCTGTCAGTGGGAGTCGCAGTGCTCGTAGTGGCCGTCGCTCTGGTTGCGATGATGTTCCCGGCCGGTGCCCACTCATACGATGTCATCAGTGCCGACTTCGAGTCCGATCGGCCCCTGGTCATCGAGCGGGGCTCGACGGTCGACCACGAGCTTTCGGTCTCCAATGGGGGATTCGTGCCGGTGGTGTCGTATGTGGAACCAAGGAGTGACTCCATCAGCGTGGAGTCGGAGTCGATCTCCGTCGGTCCCCGAAGTGAGGGCACCATGCCCCTGCGATATCTGCCCCCGAGACAACCGGCTACTATCCACAGTATGTCACGGAGTACCGCTACCTCCACGTCCTTCCCCGCGGAGTGATCGATGCCCTCCACCGGGTCCATCCCTGGGTACCGACCATCGCGATCGCTGGCCTGATTGGTGCTGCAACCTACGGAAGTACCCGATTCCTCGTCCGATTCGATAGTCTACGGGTGCGCCGGCGCCAGCGCCGGCAGCGATTGCTGTCCTCGAGCGGGTGGTGGAAATGACCAGATCAATCAGCGAACCATGACAGACTCGATAGCAACGGCATCACTGTGGGATCGTGCTCGAATGCGGATCGACCGACACCGATTGGGGCTCATTATCGTGGTCCTGGTGTTGGTTGGCGTGGGGGGGCTGATGACCTACACCGCCTACGGCACTGCCCAGAGTGCAACGGAATCTCAAGTTATCGACCAGTGGGAGACGAGCGGGACGATCGAACATTCGGCTACGGTGACGAACGAGACGACCTTGTACCCGAACGGGAGCACACTCGAGAACCAGCCCGTGTATTTCACTGCTATCGCACCGGTCCTCGATCTCGAGGTCGGTGGAACCTATCTGGCTGATCGAGCGAGGGACGTCACCGTGACGTTGACCGTCGATCTCGTCAGTCGATCGGTCGAGGACGAGACCACCTACTGGGCGGACCGCTCCACTATCGCGACGAAGACGACCGACTCGGTCCAGCCCGGGAAGCACGTGTCCGTCAACGCATCCATTCCGATCGCCGCGACCATGGACCGCATCGATACGATCGAGGAGGAACTCGAGGCTCAGCCGGGCGAGACCCAGATCTATCTTGCCATCGATTGGCGGATCTCCGGGATAATCGAGGGCTATCGACAGGAGCGAAGGATTCAGGACCGCCTCGTGATCCACACCGAAGAGGGAACGTACCGGATCGACGAGTCGCTCCAACTCGATCGAACTGTCCCAATCGAAGAAGAGGTCAGCGTCACCGGCGCGACGGGGCCGTGGCGGCGATACGGCGGCCCGGGTCTGCTTGTTGTCGGGTTCCTCGGAGTCGTGGGCCTGGCCCGGGCAAAGTCACTGACCGATGAGGAGGAGTCCTTCCTTCAGTACAGGGTCGATCGTGCCCGCTACGACGAGGTTATTGTCCCGGCCAGTCTGCCTCGTTCGGCCGATAGATCCACGGCAACTGTCTCGACGCTCGGGGATCTCGCCCGACTTGCGATCGACCTCGATTCGGTGGTGGTCTACGATCCCGACAGCGAAACCTATCAGATGGTCACCGACGACCTGCGATATGTCTTCGATCCACCGGCGGAACCGCAAGACCCGCCGCCCGAGACAGTCACGAGTTCCGAGGGTGAGGCGCTTGCCGCCGATGGCACCCTGGATCACTGATCACTGACGCTCAGCCGCTCGCCAAGCCTGGGTGCCGTTGCCCTGACACCCTCAGCCCGCAATTCGGCCGCGAATTGGTCGCATCTGTCCCCGTGGACCACCAGGGTCTGGCTCTCACCATAGGGCTCGAGAAACGCAAGCAGTCCCTGGCGGTCGGCGTGAGCCGAGAAGTCGTATCGCTCTACCTGTGCACTGACTGGCATCACCTGACCGGCAATCTCGGCCCGGCCCGTCTCGAGGAGGTCGTGCCCCGGGGTCCCGGGCACCTGGTAGCCCGTCAGCAATATCGCGTTGCCCGGATGGGCCCGGATTTCCGGGATGTAGGTCATTGCTGGACCGCCCCGGAGCATCCCGCTCGTGGTGACGATGACCGTGTTCTGCTCGGCGATTCGCTTGCGCTGGCCGTCTCGGCCGTCAACGAACCTGGCGTTGCCCTTAGCCCGCCGGAGCCGGTCCGGCGCAGCGAGGAAGGGGCGATTGTACTTCTCGAGCAGGAGTCTCGTCACCCGCTTGCCCATCCCATCGACATAGCATTCGATATCGTGGTCGGCGAGAATGGCAAGCACCTCCTGGGTCCGGCCGATTGCGAAAGCCGGAACAACGACGGTTCCACCCTCCCAGAGCGTGGATCGAACTTGGTCGACGAATGCCCGTTCGAGCTCGGGGCGGGCTGTGCGACTGGTGTGGGCATACGTGCTCTCGCACACGACCACGTCGGCAACCGGTCGGGCCGTCGTCCCCTCGAGCAACTGCTGGTCTTCGGTGTGGAAGTCACCGGTGTAGAGGAGTCTGGTGGCTCCATCGTCGACGAGGATGTGGGCGCTGCCGGGGATGTGGCCGGCGTCGAAGAAGGTGATCTCGTAGCCAGCCGCAGTGAATGGCTCCCTGTAGCGGTGGGTCGTGGCGACCTGGGTCATTCGGGCAATCTCCGTCTCGGTGAACGGGCAGTCGTAGGTACCCCCGTGGAGCCGCAGGGTGTCCCGGGCGAGCAGCATGGCAAGGTCGTAGGTTGGGGGCGTCCAGTGAATTGTCGGGCGCTCCGACCCCGACAGCAGGGCCGGAATGGTCCCGACGTGATCCAGATGGCCGTGACTCGCCACGATGGCCGCCGGCGAGACGTTATCGACGGGAAACTGCGTTGGAGTCCCGGCAGCCATACCGTAATCCAGCAGCAACTCATCGTCGATCAAAAGCGCACTCCGGCCAATCTCCTTGGCACCGCCGAGAAACGACAGCTCCATTGGCTACTCGAGCGGTTCGTCAGGCTCGGCGGTCGGCCCACTCGTCGCGAAGTCGAAGAGGTACAGATCCAGCAGGCAGACGAGCATAACCGTCAGCGGGACGGCCACGTCGATGAAGTTGACCGCCTCGAACTGCAGGGCCTCGAGCACGAAGGGATCGCTCGGATCGAATGCGCCCGATATCGACCGGGCACTCAGAAAGACGAGTGCCAGGACATAGAGAAGGAACCAGATGGCACCACGCCGCCAGTGGCCGAGATACACATGACCCAGCCCCGCGACGAAGACGGTCATGGGATAGGCTGGCCACGACGGTCGTTCATACCCCTCCATCGTTGTTTCGTTGGCCCCCGTAGGGATATGAAGGTGCCCTTCTGGCTCATTCCGGGAACCGGCGGACGGCAAAGTCGGTATAGCCCCCATAGGCCACCTCGAGGGAGCCGATCCACCAGTTCCACCGGTCTGCGGGCGTCCCATCCGGGGCCTGCGCGAGTTCCTCGAGGAGGAAATTGGGTGACAATGTCGTCCCCGTATCGGTCCGGTACTGGCCACTGTCAGCCAGGTCCTGCGCCGCGCGTGCGACGGTGGCTGCCTCTCCAGCCCCGCCGCCAAAGGCCCGCTGTAGCGAGTCCGCAAGCTCTCCCTCGACGGGTGGCATGTGACTCTCGAGGAGCCCGAGGACCTTGAGCGTTCGATTCGACGTTCTTTTGAGGGGCGGCGGCCTCCTGCGGGACAATGGCTACGTTCAATGTCGTTGTCGGCGACCCCGACTCGGGACTGTCCCATCAGGTCGAGGTCGACGGCCAGGACGCGAATCGGTTTCTCGGACGCTCGATCGGTGAAGAGGTCGATGGCGCCGCCGTTGGCCTCGATGGGTACACACTCGAGATCACGGGTGGCTCGGACGATGCGGGCCGGCCGCTCAACCCGTCCGTCGCGGGCTCCTCGCTCCAACAGGTGCTGATGTCGGGTCGCCAGACCGGCTATCACCCAGAGCGGGACGGCGAGCGCCGTCGCATTACTGTTCGCGGTCGCGAACTGGCTGATACGGTCGCCCAGGTCAACGCGACCATCGTCGATCGGGGCGGCACCGAAGTCGAGGAACTGCTCGCCGAGGAGTAATGGCTGACCGCATCTCGAGCGATCACCCAACCGTCGACACCGTTCGTGCATCACTCGAATCCACCACCACAGGCGTGGCTGTCGTCTGCCCCGAAGCGGAGGCTGACCTGCCGGGCGCCGATACAGTCGTTCGGCTGGTTATCGATGGCGATCAGCGCTTCGCACGCTTCGAGCCCTCGCTGACCGGGGGGAACCACCGCATCCGTGGTGTCTACTCCTCGCCGAATGCCGTCCGAGACCCCGCCGGCGAGCAGGAGTATCTCCGTGAGTGGGTCGACACGGCCGAGGTTCGAATTGGGGGATCGGTTCTGCTGGATATCATCGAGCCGGACTTTCTCTACGGCCTGCGGGCCCCAGGGGAGACGGCCTACTACGAGGCGACCGAACCGCCGAACCAGAGTCTGCAGTCCATTGCGGAGTCACTCGAGGAGTAGTCGCCATTCGGTTCGGCGAGAAAAAATTCGTTCTGGCAGCGATCCGTCGATCGATGGTGGGTGACCTGGCCGGTCTTACATCGCGCCGCCCATGCCGCCCATACCGCCCATGCCACCCATGCCGCCACCGGGTGGGCCCTCGTCTCCTTCGCCTTCCGTACTCAGGTCGCCGGCCGAGATGATGTCGTCGATCTTGAGCACGAGGTTCGCCGCCTCGGTGGCCGAGGTGACGGCCTGCTCTTTCGCGTGGGCTGGCTCGATGACACCGGCCTCGAAGGTGTCCTCGACATCGCCCGTCCAGGCGTTCAGGCCCGCGTGGACCTGGCCGTCGTCGTGGGCTGCCCGAAGGTCAACCAGTGTGTCGATGCTGTCCAGCCCGGCGTTCTCGGCGAGCACGCGGGGGACGAGCTCGAGCGAGTCGGCGAAGGCCTCGACGGCCAGCTGCTCGCGGCCCTCGATGCTGTCGGCGAAATCGCGGAGTCGGGAGGCGAGTTCGACCTCGGGCGCGCCGCCGCCGGCGAGCACGCGGCCGTCGGCGACGGTCTGGGCGACGACGTCGAGGGCGTCCTCGATGCCGCGCTCGAGTTCGTCGACGACGTGGTCGGTCGAGCCCCGAAGGAGGAGCGTGACGCCGTGGGCGTCGTCACCCTCGACGTAGAACAGCTCGTCTTCCTCGTCGCGGGTCACCGAGCCACGGCCGAGGTCGTCTGCGGTCGCACTCTCGAGGTCCTGGACGACTGCGGCGCCGAGGACCTCTTAGAGGAACTCGAGGTCGGACTTCTTGGCGCGGCGGAGCGCGAGGATGCCCTCCTTGGCGAGGTAGTGCTGGGCGAGGTCGTCGATGCCCTTCTGGCAGAAGACGACGTCCGCGCCGAGGCTCACGATGTGATCGACCTTGTCACGGAGCTGCTGTTCCTCGCGGTCGAGGAACTCCTGGAGCTGGCTCGGGTCCGTCGACGGAGACCTCGGTGTCGACGTCGGTCTCCTCGACCTCGATCGGCATCGTTCAGCAGGAGCACGTCGCGCGTCCTCGACTGATCGCGGCATGTCGTCGTGAACGGGGTCCTTGTCGACGATGCCCCCCTTGAGCAGCTCCGACTCGCCGGCGGCCCGGCCGGTCTGTGTCTCGATGTTGAGGAACTCGAGGTCGACGACGTTCTCGCCATCCTCGTTCTCGACGGTCACCTGGCTGACCGCATCGACGATCAGCTGGGCGAGGTGTTCCTTGTTGACCTCGGCGCCCTTGCCCGTCATGGACGTCTCGGCGGTCCGACGGAGGATCTCCTCGTCACTGGTGTCGACGTCGGTGGCGACGTCGTCGATCTCGGCTCGAGCCTGCTCGGCGGCCATGTGGAAGCCCTTGATGATGGCCGTCGGGTGGATGTCCTGCTCGAGGAGGTCCTCGGCGTTCTTGAGGAGTTCGCCGGCGATCGCGACGGCGGTCGTAGTGCCGTCGCCGGCCTCGTCCTCCTGGGTCTCGGCAACCTCGACGATCATCTCTGCCGTCGGGTTGTCGATGTCCATCTCCTTGAGGATCGTGACGCCGTCGTTCGTGATGGTGACGTCCCCCATCGAGTCGACGAGCATCTTGTCCATGCCCTTCGGGCCGAGTGTCGACCGTACCGCCTCGGCGACCGCGCGCGCGGCCTAGATGTTGTGGTCCTGCGCGTCCTGGTCTTTCACCCGCTGGGCGTCTTCGCTCATCACGATCATCGGCTGCCCCTGTTGCATTCGCTGGCTCATGATCAACCGATTCTATGATTGTCCTTCTATATAAAAATAGTGTTATCCACCATCCGCCGCTTGCCTTTGATAGCTGACTCCCAAAGCCGAAAATCACCCGAGTACACGCGTAACCGCGTGGGACTCGGTACCGCATCTCCTCCGGGAGCAGCCGCTAGTAGAGCGTCCCTTTATCAGTAGATGCGGGTGATTCGTCTCGGGAGGTGATTGTATGTGTCGCCGCAAAGCGACGACGAAGTTCGTTTACTCCTCGCGGACGACGTTCGTCGCGCGGGGGCCCTTCGGGGCCTGTTCGATGTCGAATTCGATCTCTGTACCTTCTTCGAGGTCCGGTCCGCCGACGTCTTCCATGTGGAAGAAAACGTCCTCGTCCGCGTCGTCAGTCTCGATGAAGCCGTAGCCGCCTGTGTCGTTGAAGAAATCAACAGTACCTTTCGCCATTGCAACCTATCGTAACGTGACCACACGGATAACCCTTCCGAGGGAGACTCGACCCTCCATTGGCCGTTGTATGGCTCAGTCGTCGGTCGATACCCCGGAGCCATCGGGTGAATCCACTCTCGTGTCGGTGAGGTCACCTCCTCGCCAGGACCCTCGCCGGTACCACAGAACGGTGATGACTGCCCCAATCACATTGGAGACAGCAAAGGCGAGCCAGATACCAGTTTCGCCGATCGACAGGGCGCCAACTAGGGCGAATGGCAACCTGACGACTCCGAGCATGACCATCGCGATGGCGGCAGCAGTGAGCGTCTTGCCCGCCCCTCGAAAACTCCCGGTAACCGCTCGCGTGATGCCCGTGAATCCGAAGGTCAGTGCGACATATCGCAGAAAGGTGGCGGATGCCTCCACCACGGCGGGATCGGTCGTGAACACGGCCGAGATTGGGGCCGCTGTGAACCAGATGAGAATCCCGGCTCCAGTGAGGATCACGAACAGGGTCGAGGCTGCCAGTCTGGTCGCCGTCGCCGCTCGATCGGGCTTTCCAGCCCCGAGGTTCTGGCCGGTCATGGTTTCGACCCCTCGAGCAACGGCGATGGCCGGGAGGAAGATGACCGAGAACACGCGAGTCCCGATGCCAAATGCCGCCACGATGGTGGGGGGAAACAAGGCGATGACGAACAGCAGGAGATTCAACGAGAGGGCACGGCCGGTCCCCTCGATAGATGCTGGAATGCCGATCCGGGCCAGTCGACGGAGATACGCGACATCCGGCACCATGTCCAGCAGGTGAATCTGGAGGCCGCGGTGGCCCCGAAAGAGGATCACGATGCCGAGCGCGAATGCCAGTCCCCTGGAGAAGACCGTCGCGATTGCCGCACCCTCGATACCGAGTTCGGGGAAGGCGACCGTTCCGACCATGGGGAGATCCTCCGCGACGGTCCAGCCGAAAATCAGGAACGGATCGATGATGATGTTGAGCACCACCGAGCCGAACATGACCAGCATCGGCGTGACGGTATCTCCGTAACCCCGCATCAACGCGATGAACACGAAAAAGCCGAACATGAAGACCAGTCCGAGCGATATCACCTCCATGTAGACCGTTGCCAGCGGGAGGACCCCTGGCGAGGCCCCCATCACACGCAGGTAGGAATCGATCCCCGTGTAGCCGATAATCCCGAGGACGAGCGATATGATTACGGCGAACGTCACCGTCTGTGAGGCGGCGTATTCGGCCTCGGTATCCTCTCCGGCACCGGTATACTGGGCGACGAGAACACTCCCCGCAACGGAGATCCCCATCCCAAGCGAGATGAGCAGGAAGACCATCGGAAAGGCGAAGCTGATGGCCGCGAGCGACTCCGTGCTGTACTGGCCGAGCCAGTACGTATCGGCCAGATTGTAGGCGGTCTGGAAGAGATTTGTAATGACGATCGGCAACGAGAGGAAAAAGAGCGGCCGACCGATTCCCCCCGAGGTCAGATCCAACTCTTCCCGCCCCTCGAATCGATCGGCGAGCCGGGATCGGAGTCCCATCAGCCCATTCCCTCTCTCACCGGTCGATCATAGCAGCGGTGAGGCTGAAATCTCGAGGGATCGACTACCTGGTGTAATTTCCTCTCACCCGGCCGCAACGTCGACCCAACTGGCGGCATCCACTTCTGAGTCGACATGGCCGTGACCAAGTAGTTGTTCAAACGGGGTCTCAATGTATGAACGACTGTTCGACGACTACAACGGTGAAACGTGTCGACAGGAGTGATATGAACAGCTCAGACGCCAAGTGAGAGAAACTGTTTTGTTGGTCTATAACTGATTATAGCACAATGGGCTCGAAATCCATCCAAGTCTCAGAGACGTTTCACGCGTACGTGAAAGCCCACAAAAAACCGGGAGAAACAATGGGTGAGGCACTGGTCCGACCTGACCGGTGGTCCTGAACCCGAAGCAGTAGCAGGTCTTGTCTCCGAGGGAACGGCTGAAGCGATGGAGGAGATCATGGAACAGCGACGCCGAAATTCGATGACCAGCCGTGAGCGCGTAGTCGAACAGTTCGAGGACGCCGATGATTCTTGATACTTCGTATATCATTTCACTCTTTAAACGAAACCGAGCAGCCTTCTCGAAAGGGTCGAGGTTGGTTGAGGAAGGGGTCCCCCAGCGTCTTCCCTCGCCTGTTTTGTATGAATTACAATACGGCGTGGAGATGGCAGGAAATGAGGACGAAAAACGCGGGATAGAAAATTTGTCGAATCTATACCCAGTCGTCAAGATGGATGAGCGGCTCGCTCGACGGGCGGGGGAACTCTGTGCGGGTGCTGATTCCGCAGCGGGAGGCGTGGACCAGGCCGGAATTGACGATATTGATCCACTGATTGCAGCTGTTGCTGACAAATTCAGTGAGCCGGTTCTAACGCAGAACGTCGAAGACTTCGAAAACCTTGGCGTCGGTGTGGATACCTACTGATCACCGTAGTCCACACCTGCCGACTTCGATGCTGTCGAGTGATCTCGAGGTCACCCCGCTCCCCCAATATACCAGCCTGAAACTATACTGGACGCCAGGACTGGGATTTGAACCCAGAATCCCGAAAGGGAACACGCTTTCCAGGCGTGCGCCTTACCGTTCGGCCATCCTGGCCCGATGATGGCTAATTCGGTAGTTCGTTTAACGCTTACGAGCTATCCGCTCGAGTTCCCCCGTACTCGACCCTCGAGCACATAGGAGACCAGCCCGCAGCCAGGCCGACAATCGGTAGCACCCCCAGCACCACCGTCACATTCGGGAATCGAACGCCTGGCCAGCAGCGCCGCCCCCACCAGTACTCCGTAGCTCAGGACGCCGATCAGCCCCCACAGCAGGGCCGATCGACGGCGATGACGGCTCATTCCAGGGTTGCGATGGCCTCGATCTCAACCGCTGCACCGGCGGGCAGGGCGCCAGCTTCCACGGCACTTCGGGCCGGCGGGTCCTCGCCGAAGAACTGGCTCATAGACCTCGTTCATCGCCGGGAAGTCATCGATATCCGCGAGAAAGACCGTCACCTTCAGCACGTCGTCCAGTCTGCGCCCCTCGGCGGCGAGGACGGCCTGGATGTTCTCGAGGGCCTGTTCCGTCTGGACCTCGATCGACTCATCAGTCAGGGCCTCACCGTCAGGCGTTAGCGCGATCTGGCCAGCGGTAAACAGCAATGATCCGTTCGTCGTCGCCTGGCTGTAGGCTCCGACGGCGGCCGGTGCGTCCTCAGTGCTAATGATCCGTCGCATGGATACCACCTTTGCCCCGGCACCTCAAAACGTCGCGCCGACGCGCCTGAGCGACAAGCATATCGACATCGTAGCCAGCAGTCTCGAGGGCCTCGAGCAGCTCATCGACGTGGTCGGGCCCGCGCATCTCGAGGTCGATCTCGACCTCGGCGTCGCTCATCCCGATGTCCCGGGAGGTCCGGTCGTGCTGGATGGCGAATATGTTCGCGCGATGGGCGGTGAAGATGTCCACGAGATCCTCGAGGGCACCGGGGCGGTCCTCGAGGACGGTTCGCAGCCTGAGATAGCGGCCTGATCTCGACAAGCCCCCGAACGATGACGGTCGTGAGCATGTTGAGATCGATGTTCCCGCCAGAGAGCAGCGCCACGACGGTTTCGTCGGGCTCGACCTCGATGGCCCCCGAGACGAGGGCAGCGATTCCAACTGCTCCTGCGCCCTCGACGAGGGTCTTGGCCCGCTCGAGCAGGGCCGACGACGGCTGTGGCGATGGCGGCGTCGGGGACGGTGACGACCTCGTCGACGCGTTCCTGCATGACCTGCGAAGGGGCGGTCTCGCCGAGCTGTTCGGTGGCGATGCCATCGGCGACCGTGTCCACGCCTGAGCGGGCTGACGATCTCGCCCTGTTCCAGCGAGGCGGCGGCACAGGCGGCCCCGGCCGCCTCGACGCCGACGACCCGGACATCCGGTCGCCGGGCCTTGATCGCCGTCGCGATGCCGGCGATGAGGCCTCCACCACCGACCGGGACCACGACGGTCTCCACGTCCGGACAGTCCTCGAGAATCTCGAGGCCGATCGTCCCCTGACCGGCCATGATTGCCTCGTCGTTGAAGGCGTGGACGTAGGTCCGGCCCTCCTCGCGTTCGATCGCGTGGGCGCGCTCGGCCGCCTCGTCGTAGTCCTTGCCGTGCCAGCACGACGCTCGCCGCCGTAGCTGCGGGTGGCCGTCACCTTCGAGCATTCGGCGCGTCTTCCGGCATCACGATCGTCGCATCGACGCCGACCCGTGAGGCAGCCAGGGCGACCCCCTGGGCGTGGTTGCCTGCACTGGCGGTCACGACGCCGGCTGCCTGCTCGGCCTCGCTCGAGAGCGTGGCGATCTGTTGGTCGCTCCCGGATCTTGAACGCCCCCGTTCGCTGGCAGATCTCGAGTTTGCAGTAGACGTCGGCACCGCTCATCGATCGGAGAAGGTGTAGGAGTGCCGAACCGGTGTATGGCGGGCCGTCGTCTCGACCCGCTCGCGGGCGGCGAGCACGTCCTCGACCTCGAGCATACCTGGGGGTCACCCGGTCGTTACGTAAGGATTGTGTCCCGGCGCCGAACCGCACGGCGTGGAAAAGTCACCGCGGGACGCCAGACGGGCGGTGGGGTGCGGGAGTGGGGAATGACGGCGTGTGACGTGCAGCCGTATCCGAGGTGGAACTGGCGATAAAGACACTCCTGCAAGGTGAAAGTGTAACCGACCGACGAGAGCGACCTGAAAGTACTGTCTGACGGTCGACAGTCGGTTGTCGTGTACTTCCGGAGAAACGCGAGGGGTATTATCGCTGGTCGATGGGGGTAAACTCGAGGTCGGTTGGCCCGACGTAGCGGGCCCGGGGGCGGATCAGGCGGTTGTCCGCATACTGCTCGAAGACGTGGGCGATCCAGCCACCGGCCCGACTCATGGCAAAGATCGGGGTGTACAGATCGACTGGAATGCCCATCTGGTAGTACGTCGAGGCCGAGTAGAAATCAACGTTCGGTGCCAGCCCTTTCTCTTCGGCCAGGTGGGACTCGATTGTCTCTGACATTTCGAACCACCGACGGTCACCTGCCGCCTCACCGAGGGCCTCCGACTGCTCGCCGAGAATCACCGCTCGCGGGTCCTTGACGTTGTAGACGCGGTGGCCAAAGCCGGGAACGCGTCGGCCGGTCTCGAGGGCCTGCTCGATCCACTCGGTCGGCTCCATGTTCGCCTCGTCGACCTCCTGAAGCATCTCCATGACGTCCTGGTTCGCCCCACCGTGGAGACTGCCGCTCAGGGTCCCGATCGCGCTGGTGACTGCCGAGTGGAGGTCCGCCAGCGTACTCGCGGTCACCATGGCCGAGAACGTCGAGGCGTTGACCCCGTGATCGGCGTGGAGGACGAGGGCCTGATCGAAGGTCTCGGCGATAACGTCGTCGGGCTCTTCGCCGTTGAGCATGTAGAGGAAGTTCGCGGCGTGACCGAGGTCGGCTCGCGGCTCGACCGACGTCGTCACCTCGCCGGAGTCGGGCGAAGGCGGCCGAGGACGGTGGGGATCTTCGCCATGATGCGTCGCGCCCTTCCGGAGGTTCGCCTCGCGGTCCGTCGGGTCAGCGTCGGCGTCCGCCGTCGAACGCCGCGAGTTCGGAGACGATCGTTCGCAGTGCCGCCATCGGATTCGGCGTCGGCTTCGGCCAGCGTCTCGACGGTCTCCAGCACCGCTGGTGCGACCGATCGCGCTCCGTGGACATCTCGCGCGGAGAACGCCTCGAGTTTCTCGGCGGTCGGCAGCGAGCCGTTCCAGAGGAGGTACAACAACCTCCTCGCAGCCTGGCCTCGCGGGCGAGGTCCTCGATTGTATAGCCACGATAGATCAGCTGGCCCTCGTCCCCGTCGATAAAACTGAGCTCGGACTCGGCGACAAGTACGCCTTCGAGCCCTTTCTTCAGATCGTCAGCCATGGCCGGAGTTTCGCACCCCCTCGGGAAAGCATTGTCGTTTCGGGCCTCGAGACACTGGTTCTGTCACTGACTGCAACGCGTGCATCCCGCCGTCGACCAAGTGGATTTCACCGGAGGTATATCGCGATGCATCGGAGGCGAGATAGAGGGCCATGCCTTTGAGATCGTCAGGTTCGCCGGTGCGGCCAAGGGGAATGTTCTCGACCAGCTGCTGTCGAAGGGCTTCACCGGCATTGCCCATCCCCAACGACTGGGCCGTCATGTCGGTGTTGATCCAGCCTGGGGCCATGGCATTGACCCGGATATCGTGCTGGCCAAGCTGGGCGGCTAACTGTCGGGTCACTTGGATGACCCCTCCCTTCGATGCCGTGTAGGCCGCCAGGCCCGGAATCTGTGTACCAGTGAGCCCAAGAATCGAGGCCGTGTTGATGATGCTCCCGCCGCCGTCTGTTTGCATTGCACCGGCGGCGGCCCGATCGGTCATGAATACGCCCCGCAGGTTGACTGAGAGGATCCGATCCCACGAGTCCATGTTGTATCGGGCTGGAGAGCCACCGAACTCGGCGACACCGGCGTTGGCGAACGTGACATCGAGGCCACCGAATCTCCTCGATCGGCTCTTCGACCATTCGCTCTGTCTCTGCCTCCTCGCTGACGTCGGCCACCAGCTCGAGAACCGACGCGTCGGTGTCATCACGGATGGACTCGGCCGTTTCGGCGAGCCTCTCCTCGTCGACGTCTACGACGGTAACATCTGCGCCCGCCTCCGCTACCGTCTCGGCAAGGGCCGTACCGATGCCTCCGGCTGCCCCGGTTACCAGGGCTACCTCATCGTCCAGTCGGAACCTGTCGAGCACACTCATTGCGCTTCACACTCGAGCATGCGGCCGAGATTGGCGAGCAGGACCGAGAGGTGTTGTGCATCGTATCCGGTGGCGTTCATGTTATTGTTGAACGATCCGGCCGTCCTCGAGCCGCGGCACGACTGGACTCGAATCGACGGACAGCATGGTCTCGATGTCCCGATCGAAGCCAGAGGCGGAGAGCCACTCGGCGGTCGGCGAGCTTCGTACCGCTTCCAGGGCTTCATCGACGACCGCATCCGTCCGGCTGTTCTGGAGTGCGGACTCGACGAGGTCGACCCCGGCGATATCCTCGGGGTCGGCGACCCGCCCCGACCCGCTGCGATTAGCCGCACCTCGCGATTTCGCTCGGCGAGCAACGCTGCGACGGCACCGGCGTTGATCGTACTCGCAACGAACAGGGTGCCGTGGTCCCTGACACGGTCGATTGCGCGGGTCCCATTCGAGGTGACCAGTACGACTGGCCGACCGGCGAGGTCGGCGTCGGCCAGAATCGAAGGAATGGGCGGATAGTCAAAGTCATCGATCGGCATACCACCCCTGCTCGCGGATGAGGACCGCATCGTCGAGGTCGGCCGCAACCTTCCGGGCGGCCTCGGGGGTGCCGAGCGGAGCGATCGAGGCGACCTCGAGCTCCAGTAAACGGACGATGGTGGTCGAGGCGAGGATGACGTCGACGATGACGTAATCAGCCGGTGGCGGGGACTCGGGCAGGTCCTCGAGCCGGTCGACGCGCTCAATAGCCGGCATTGCTCTGGTACAGCGACCGAGGACTACTGGCTGTTTCGTTCCTCACAGCGGCCGGTCCCCCTCGACGATCTCGATGCCCGCCTCGGCGAGCATGGGGACGCCATCTTCCATCATCGCATAGAACGAGCTGTCGCTGTGGCCCATCAGGTACCGGGCAAAGAACATCTCGCCCAGGGCCGCCATCTTGTAGACGGCCAGCACCCGATAGAAGCGGGCGTTGTCGACGGACACGCCGGCCTTGCGTTCGTACCGCTCGACCAGTTCGCTCCGCGAGGGATAGCTGGGGTCCGTCAGGAACGTCGGCGCGAACGTCTGCATGATCGGCGCCGTCGGGTCCTTTTCCTCGGGCCAGAAAAACAGCAGCCAGCCGAGGTCACAGAGCGGATCACCCAGGGTGCTCATCTCCCAGTCGAGGACGCCACTGATCTGCGGGGGCGTCCCGGGCGCGAAAATAACGTTGTCGAGCTTGTAATCGCCGTGGACGAGTGATTGCGAGGTGTCCTGTGGGACGTTGTCGGCGAGCCCAGTCCCCGATTCGATCGATGGCCGGAACAGTTCTGGCCTCCGTTGTCTCCTCGAATGCCCACGCAAACTGGTCGGACCAGCGCTCGACCTGGCGCTCGGTGAAGCCCTCCGGATGGCCAAAGTCACCGAGCCCGACGGCCTCGTGGTCCACCGTGTGGATGGCCGCGAGTGTATCGATCGTCTCCTCACCGACCCGCTGGCGGTGAGTATCGTCAGTCGAAGCGATCCAGCTCGGCAAACCGCATGACGTCGCCATCGAGTCGTTCCATGACGTAGAACGGCGCCCCGATGATCGAGGCGTCCTCGGTGGCGGCGATGGTCCGTGGGACGGGGACTTCGGTGTCCTGGAGGGCGTCCATCGCGGTGTACTCCCGGAGTACGTCGTGGGCGGTCTCGGCCGTGTCGCCCGGGGGCGGTCGCCGGATGACCAGTGCGTGTTCGCCCCACGTCGCGAACAGGGTCTCGTTCGAAAAGCCCTGGTCGTGGCGCTCGACGTGCAGGGACTCGCTCGAGCCGAGTTCGGCCTCGAGAAACGCGGCGAGTGCATCCCGGTCCACGAGATCCTCGACTGCTGGCATGGGTGCACATCGACCTGCCGGGGTTTACCAGTTTCTCGATTGGCTGGACAGTCCCGATGGTATTAACCGGAAACTCCCGAAGGAGGGGTCATGGACATCGAGCTACGCCGACACCGAACGAGGCATCGAAGTCGCCGAGCGAACGCGAACGTTCGTCGAGGACGTTGTGCTCCCCGCGAGCGGGAACTCTTCGGCGGCCGGGACGTCCGCGATGCGGCGGATCGACGGACTGCCGCCGAACCGGTCATCGAGGAGCTCCGAGAGGAGGCAAAGGCCCACGATGTCTTTGCTCCACAACTGCCCGAGGAGTACGGCGGGACTGGGTCTGGCATTCGATGATCTTCTCCCAGTCTTCGAGCAGGCCGGTCGGAGTGTCCTCGCGCAGGCGGCCATGCACGTCTCCGCCCCGGACGAGGGCAACATGCACATCCTCGAGGCAGCCGGCTCGCCCGCACAGAAAGAACGCTGGCTGGAACCGCTCGCTGCGGGTGACATCTCGTCTGGCTTCTCGATGACCGAGCCGATGAGCGGGGCCGGCTCTGATCCGAAGATGGTCAAGACGACTGCCGAGAAGGACGGCGACGAGTGGGTGATCAACGGACACAAGTGGTGGACGACGGGCGGGAGCGAGGCGGATATCCTGATCGTCGTTGCCCGGCACCGCACCACGAGGCCCATCCTTACGTCGGCACCTCGCTGTTTCTCGTTCCCGCCGACACGGCGGGCGTGGAAATCGTCTCGAGACGTCCCGCACATGGGGAGCTCGGGGATGTCCCACGCCGAGATCACCTACGACGATGTCCGGATCCCCGAGGAGAACCTCCTCGGTGCAGAGAACGCCGGGTTTGCGATTGCCCAGCAGCGACTCGGGCCGGCCCGACTTACCCACTGCATGCGCTTTTCGGGCATGGCCAATCGAGCCCTCGACATCGCGACGGCCTACATGGCCGACCGCGAGGCGTTTGGAGACCCCCTCATCGAGAAACAGGCCCTCCGATTCGACGTCGCCGAGGCCGAGATCCGACTGCACGCCGTTCGAACGATGGTCCGACATGCGGCCCGCCGGATCGCAGCTGGCGAGCAGGCCGAGAGCCGAGGTCGCGATGACGAAAGTGTTCGCGGCGAACGTCGTCCAGGACGTGATCGACGACTGTGTACAGATCGCGGTGGCAACGGCATCGGGAAGGACCTCCCGATCGCCGACTTCTACGAGGCAGTCAGAGTGTTTCGCATCGTCGACGGGGCCGACGAGGTCCACAAGCGCTCGATTGCCCGGCGGGCACTCGACGAGGAGAGCCTCGTTCCGGAGGAACTCGAGTACGTGACCCGATTCGAAGAATAACCGAGCTATCCGCCAATCTTCTCGCGGTCGATGCGAACGCCGGTGGGCGCCACGATCAGCTGTTCGTCACCCTTCTGGACGATGTCGCCATCGACCTCCTTGACCACCTGGCGGAGTTCATCAAGAATGTGCTCGGTCGTCTGATCCTTGGTGCGCAGCCGGGTCATGTCGGCCACGACGATGTCGCCGTCGTAGACCGCGTCCTTGATGTCGATCGACGCGGCGTGGCCATCGACCTCGGCGATCCGAATCCGCATCTGGGCCTCCTCGACGCTTTCGGCGACGTCGTCGAGGTCGATCTCGACGTAGTCGTCGACGGTCCGGGAGCCGCCACCGAGGATTTTGCTCATCAGTCCCATACGGCAGATGCACCGACGCTGCGGGTATAGTTCTTACGTCAGACAAAGATAATCCACCTGATGAAACTGGCCCAGAACACCGTATCCGGGCTCGAGACCGCCGTTGTGCTCATCCCGAAAATCCGTACAGTTCGTCTCCGACGTGGTGCAGGGAGTCGACGACCTTTCCCTCATCCCCCAGGAGCGCCGACCCATCGACGCGGGATCGCCCGATCGCCAGGGCCTTGCCGTGGGCTTCCTCGACGATGACCACGAGGTCCCCATCCTCGACCGACTCGTCGCGCCTCAGTGATGCCGGGCCGCATCACGTCTGCTCCATCGCTGACGAACGAGACTGCTCCAGCGTCGACGACGACCCGTCGACGCTCTGGCTCGAGTTCGTTGGCCCCGCGGACGGTCGGAAACGGCTCTCCGTCGAAATACGTCACCAGTGGGTCGCCGTCCACGAGAACGACTTCGATGTCGGAGTTCTCGAACGTTACGCGCTCGTACGTATCGCCAGCTGGGGCCACCCCGAGTGCCTCCTCGATGGAGGTCTCGAGGGCGGTGACCGCATCACTTCGGAGGTGATGTCGGGAGGTGACCTGCATATGCGACCAGTCGGTCGGTTCTCGCTTAAATCGACCGCACCGTGTCGATACCGCTATGGGGCCGTTGGCCGTACGGGGTGGCATGGTCGAGGATGCGCAGGCGGCCGCCGGCACGGCGGAGGGACAGGGCCCGGTCGAGATATCGCCGGACCTGGCCCGCCACCTCGAGAACAAGCGCGAGGAACTCTTCGAGAAGTTCGAGATCCCCGACGCGTTCCCTCCAGCAGTCCTGGAGGAGGCAGAAGAGCGGACTGAGGAGGTAGCCGCCGACATCTCGGCGGCCCTCGAGGAGCGGACGGATCTCCGGGATGACCGACCTGGACCACCGATCCGATCGATGCCCAGGACTTCGACGATGCGCTGTCGATCGAGCGACTGGACGATGGCTACCGGCTCTGGGTCCACATTGCCGACGTGACCAACTACGTGACCCCCGAGACGGCGATGTGGGCCGAGGCCGTCGAGCGAGGCAACACGGTCTATCTTCCCGGGTACACCGTCCACATGCTGCCGCCGGTGCTCGCGGAGACGGTCTGTTCGCTCGTCCCCGACGAGGACCGACTCGCCCACACCGTCGAGATGCACCTCGACGGTGAGACCCTCTCGTACGAATCGATCGACATCTACAAGTCCGTCATCCAGATGCGACGCGCGCCTGACTTACGGCGAGGCCGAGCGGCTGCCTCGAGGATCCCGACGACGCGGACGACGTCCTCGAGGACACGAGCGTCGACCTCGCCGAGACGACCGAGCTCGTCTTCGAGCTGGCCGATCAGCTGCACGAACAGCGCAAGGCCGACGGCTCGCTCGTCCTCAACCCCAGTCGCGATCGGGCCCACACCATCATCGAGGAGTGCATGCTCAAGGCCAACAAGGCCGTCACCCACGAGCTCATGTGGAGACCAGCGGCGTCGAGGCGATGTATCGGGTCCATCCCCAGCCCTCCCCGGACGAGTGGTACGAAGGCGCTCACGGAGATTCAGGAGCTTGAGGGTGTCTCGATTCCCGGCGAGGCCTGGGACGATCCGCGCAAGGCCGTCAACGCCACGCTCGAGCAGGCCCCGGGCCGACAGCTCGATAAGATCCAGTGGGCAGTGATGAAGGTCATGCCCAGGGCCCGCTACATGAACGATCCCTTCGGCGGTCACCACGCGCTGAACTTCGAGATCTACGGCCACTTCACGAGTCCCATCCGGCGGCTCTCCGATCTCATCAACCACTGGATCGTCCACACGAACGACGTCCCGGAGGATCTGGTGACCCTCTGTGATCGTGCAAGTGACAAACAGCAGGCTGCCGAGCGCTGTGAACGCGAGTACAAGCAGTTCCTCCAGGAGGTGGGACTCGATCCGATGGCCGTCAACAATCGGGGCGTGGAGATCCTCGAAGAGGACTCAAGTCGAGATCGTCTCAGCTTCCTCGATGACCTCCTCGACCTCCGCCTTGGTCACGAGGGCGGCATCGCCGGGGATCGTCTTCGCGAGAGCGGCCGTCGCAGAGCCGTACTTCAGGGCGGTCGGTACCTCGTCGCCGGCGATCCGTCGGGCGATGAACGCCCCAGTGAATGCATCACCGGCACCGACCGGGTCGACGACGTCCGTGACGAATGCCTCCTGCTCGTGGACCACGTTGTCGTGCCAGGCGAGCGCCCCGTGATGGCGGCCCGTGACGACCACCGTTCGAAAGTCGTACTTCGAGCCGAGATTGTGGGCGATCTGGCGGGGTTCGCCCTCGAAGTCGAGAACAGTCCTGGCATCGCTCGCTGAGATGATCAGTACATTGATCCCGGGGAAGAGTTTCGGTGAACGTCTCCCGGGCGTCGGCTGCCGACCAGAGCTTGTCATCGAAGTTGACGTCGAATGCAGTCGTCGTTCCGGCTTTCCGGGCGGCCTTCAGCATGTTGACGGTCGTCTCACGCAGCGTATTCGAGAGGGCCGGGGTTACGCCCGATGTGAAAAAGACCCGCGCCCCCTGAATGAGATCGATGTCAAACTCGTTAGCCTCTGCGGTCGTTACTGATGCTCCCTCTCGGTCGAAAACGACCTTCGTTCCCCGGGGCCGACCCGCCGTCTCCTGGTAGTACGTACCCTGGCGGCCGCTGTTGCTCCAGACGATGTCCGTGTCAATCCCGTTCTGGTGCAGAGAGCCGACCACCCGCCGTCCCATGGGTGAAGTCGTACACCTTCGATGTCCAGGTCGAATCAGCTCCCAATCGGTCGGCGGCGACCGCGACGTTGCTCTCCATGCCGGCCTGCCTTGACCTCGAATTCGCCCGCCGATTCGATCCGCTCGTTTCCGGGCGGGGCGAAGCCGCAACATCGTCTCCCCAAACGTGACCAGATCGCTCATCGATCACTCACCCAAATTGACGCCACCATGGCTTCCCCATCGAACGGGGACAGTATAAGTGGTGTCGTTGGCCACCGACACTCATCGGTACGGCCGGCCTTGTCGCGCGTAGTCGGCGGCGGCCGAGAAGATATTCCTGCTCATGAGGTCCGTCTCGACACTCGCTCGTTCTTGGTGAATCGTCGCGACCTGGTCTCTGATGGTTTCGTTATCCGGTGCCGCCTCGAGTGCCAGGTCGGCGAGATGGGTGGCCAGTCGATACTCGCCCTCGTCGGCCTGCTCGAGGGCCGCATCGGCAAGCGTTTCGGCATCGCCGGCGAGGTCGGCCAGGGCGCCCGCGACGGCCGCTCTGGGAGCGGGCTTGAGCTCCGATGGCCGGCCCGTCCACCAGCCAGCAAAGTACCGCAGGACGTTCCGCACGCACGCAACTCGCCATCATCGTAGACCTCGGCCATCCACGGGTTCCTCGACGGGTGGAATCTCGACCTCGGTGACGATATCGGCATGCGGTGGCCCGCCGTCGTTGAGGGCCTCGAGGGTTCGATCCACGATGGTCTCGAGATACTCCGCAGCGGTCAGGAGGCGCGTCTCGATCTCGTTTGGATCGTCCACGATGGGCTGGCCGTGCCCGGAACAGAGTGTTCCGGCGTTCAGTGCTGCCATCTCACGGAGGACCTCAGCCCACGCCCAGGGATAGCGCTGGACCTTCTGGGGATTCCCCGCGTTCGGGGCGACGCCAATCACGAAGTCCCCAGAGCAGAGTACGTCCCGTTCGGGACAGTACAGCCAGCTGTGGTCGTCCGTCTCACCCTTGCCGTGATGGATCTCGAAGGTGCACTCGCCGACCGTGATCGTCACTTCGTCGTCGTACAGGGTGGTCGGCGGATACGTCGGCCAGCCAAACCGGTCAAGGTCGCCACCGCCTGGCCCATCTTCGGCGGGGCAGTGCCCGATGAACTGCCGGGCATCGACGGCCGCGTTCCAGCGCGGCCGTTCGCTCGTAGCGATCGAATCGGTCGGGCATCCGCTCGTGGGCGATCACCTCGGGCGAGTCCTGGTCGTCCTGCAGGTATCGGCCCAGGGCGAACGCGTGGTCCATGTGCCCGTGCGTGTAGATCGCGGTATGGATCGGGACCTCCGACCACTCGCGGAGTTCTGCGGCCATCCCGGTGGCCTGCATCGGGAGTCCTGTATCCACGAGGACGAGTCCCTCCTCAGTCTCGAACGCCGTGGCATTGCTGAAGGAGGTTACCTGAAGCGTGTCCTCGGCGACGGGTTGGCCCGTCGTCTCCTCGAACATCGCCGTCCTCGAATGGATCTGCGGCCATGCTACCCGGTCTCCCACCGCATAAAAAATCGTTGCGGGTGAACCGTGATGGCCCGGGTAGTCGCGCTCGAAGCGATCCTCGAGTTCTCCCTCGTCGATCTGGACGATCACGGGTCGGCCGTGGGGACACGACCAGGGGTTGGTGCAGTCCTCGAGGGCAGTCAACAGCTCGGTCACTGACCCCTCGGTGAGCGACGTGTTGCCGGTGATGGAGGGATAGCAGGCGAGGTCGGCCAGCAGCTCGTCGGCGAGGGCATCGACGGTCTCCGATCCCGCCTCGTGGTCGCGCTCGAGGACCGCGTTCAAGACGTCCCGAAGCCGATCGGGTCTTGAGCGTCGTATCGAGGACGGCCGGGACGGCGGCCGACGGACTGGGTGCGATCGTCGGTCAGGGTGGCTCCAAACCGAAGCGATTCGAGGGCATCACGGTAGGCCGGGAAGGCGGCCGCTTCGGCGGTCAGCTCGAGCTCGACCGGCTCGGCGAGCTGCTGGCTCGCTGGCCTGTCGGCCACGGCCTTCTGGAGGCGCTCGAAATTGATCCGCTCGTCCGCCGCATGTTGGTCGATCAGGGCGAGACCATCCGGGGTCTCACAGACGACGTAGGTGTCCTGGAGCTGGCCCAGGACCTCGAGTGGGGGCAGCGTCTCGAAGTCCGCCGAGAGCGCAGCCCGTGAGCCAGTCAGGGTCTGCTGGCCGCCTGGGGACGTGCTCGTGGACGGTTGACGTGTCGACCCACTCGAGCGCTGACGCCTGGAACCGCTGCTGGCGGCCGCGGTGGAGGGGCTGGACCGCTCGCTGGACCCACTCGGGGCTGGCGCGACTCGGTGGCATCATCGGGGCGGACCGGCCGACGGGGTGCCCCTTTCCGAAGGAGGCCGTGGTCCCTGAGCGCCTCGCTCACAGCGGCCTCGACCTGGCGTCTGACTCCCTCATCGTCGGCAAAGCGGACCTCCCGTTTGGGGTGGACGTTGACGTCCACGGCCCCTCCCGGGACCGACAGAGGACCGCGAACGGATAGCGATCTGGCCCAAGCTGGGTGCCGTAGGCCTCGAGAATACCCTCGTGGAGCGCCTGTGATCGAACCGCCCGCCCGTTGACGTAGGTCGCGAGATACTCGCGTGTCGAGCGGGTCGTCTCGGGGTGTGAGACGACACCGGTGATGGACTCGATTGGCCCAGACGGAACGGTATCGGGGGTGACGTCGATCATCGCACTGGCGACCTCGCGGCCGTAGACAGCCAGGACGGCCGATTCGAGACTCCCCTGCCCGTCGGTGCCGAAGAGCTCACGGCCGTCGTGGGTCAGCGAGACGGCGACGTCGGGATTGGCCAGCGCATACGCACTCACCACCCGGTTGACGTGGTGGCACCCAGTCGGCGGATCCTTCAGGAACTTCCGCCTGGCCGGGGTGTCGTAGAACAACTCGGTGACCGTGACCGTTGTGCCGACCGGACACCCGGTCGGTTCGACACTGACCACCTCCCCGCCGTGACAGCTGAGCTTGGTCCCGCTCGCGTCCTGTGCCGCCGTCCGACTCTCGATGGTCAGCTTCGAGACCGAGGCGATCGTGTGGAGGGCCTCTCCCGAAAGCCCAGCGTCCCAACCCCCTGCTCGAGCTCGGCAAGATCGGCGAGCTTGCTCGTCGCGTGCTTGCGGATCGCGGCCCGGAGGTCGGCCTCCGTCATGCCGGCACCGTCGTCCTGGAACGCTGATCCGCTCGGTCCCACCGGCCTTGATCGTCACGTCGATCCGGCTGGCCCCGGCATCGAGGCTGTTCTCGACCAGCTCCTTGACCACGCTCGCGGGCCGCTCGACCACCTCGCCGGCGGCAATCTGGGCCACCGTGTCCGGATCGAGCTCCCGATGGTCGTGTCACTCATCGTCCAGCCTCCGCCGCCAGGTCTCGACCTGGAGAGCACGTCGATCGGCGTCGAGGTCTCGAGGTCGAGCGATGCCAGCTCATCGATGATCGACATGGCACTGGGTCCGGTTTCTCGGGGTGTGCCCCACCGTCGGTGCTCGTGGGTGTCTGGCGAACCGCCCCGGCCTCGAGATCGAAGACCGCCTGGACCGGCCCGTCGCTCGAGCCGCCCCGGGCCTCGATCGCCTTCTCGGCTCGCAGGCGCTCGAGGACCTCCCGCGACCGATCGACCACGGGCTGCCGGCACACCAGCCAGATCGGCGACGTGGATGCCATACGACCGATCAGTGGGCCCCGGCTGGACGGTCCGGAGGAAGGTGACATCGCCGTCCCGTTCGTCGGCGGCGACGTGGACGTTCGCCACCCGTGGGAGGTGATCGGCCAGGCCGGTGAGTTCGTGGTAGTGTGTTGCAAAGAGCGTGCGGGCCTGCACCTCGTTGTGGAGGTACTCGCGTCGCGGCCCAGGCGATGGAGATACCGTCGTAGGTTGCCGTTCCCCGGCCGACCTCGTCGAGGATCACCAGCGAATCTTCCGTTGCGGCGATGGAGGATGTTCGCCAGCTCGCTGCATCTCGACCATGAACGTCGAGCGACCGCGCGCCAGCTCGTCGAGGGCGCCGACCCGGGTGAAGATCCCATCGACGAGGCCAATGCTCGCCTCCCTGGCCGGGACGAAGCTCCCGATCTGGGCGAGCAACACGATGCAGGCCGTCTGGCGTAGGTACGTCGACTTGCCCGACATGTTCGGGCCTGTCACGACGAGAAAGCGCTGGTCGTCAGGCAGCTCGCAGTCGTTCGGGACGAACTCAGTCGTCTGTTCGACAACCGGATGTCGGCCGTCGACGATCTCGATGCCGGCCTCCTCGGTCAGGTCCGGCCGGACCCAGCCGGCCGAGGCGGCGTGGGTGGCGAGACTGGCGAGGGCATCCACCGTCGAGAGGGCCTGGCCCACGTCCTGGAGCGTCTCGGCAGCGCTGGCAACCTCCGCACGGAGCTCCGTGAACAGCTCGTACTCGAGGTCGCTCCGGCGCTCTTCGAGCTGCAGGACCTCGCGCTCGCGCTCCTCGAGTTCGGCGGTGGCGAACCGCTTCGAGTTCTTGAGCGTCTTGATCTCCTCGTAGTGCCTCGGGGACGTCATCGGCGGCGGACTTGCCGACCTGGATGTAGTACCCGTCAGTGGTGTTTCGCCCAACGGAGACGTGGTTGAGCCCATGGTCAGCTGCCTCCCGATCGGCCAGGGAATCGGACCACTCGAGGGCCGATCTCGTGGCGTTCCCGATGAGCGTCCCGAGTTCCTCGTCGTAGGCCGATCTGAAGAGCTCGCCCTCGGTGATGGTTGCTGGCGGCTCCTCCACGAGTGCTGCCTCCAGGTGCTCCTGAAGCTCGGCCGCTTGGGCGGCATCCGGTCGATCGAGGATCGCGCCAAGCGGCGAGCTCGCGAACGCGTCATCCCGGCGGACGATCTCGACCACTGTAGGCAGGACCGCCAGGCTATCCCGGACGGCGAGGAGCATCGCGGCGCGTCGGCCCGCTCCTGGCTGGCCCGGGAGGCCGAGCCGCTCGAGGTCGAAACACAACCCGAGTTCCTCCCGGATCCTCACGCGCAAGTGCCGCGGATCCCAGCTGCTTCGATGCAGTCCTGGCGCTCCTCGAGGACCGCCAGCGACCGCCGTGGGTCGCTGGAGCCAGGCCTTGAGCCGCCGGCGACCGGCGCTCGTTACCGTCTGGTCGATCGTCGCAAAGAGGGAGGTTCCAGCTGCCCCGTGCATCGTCTCGGTCAGCTCCAGATTGCGCTGGGTGGTGGCATCGAGGGTGACGTGGTCATTCCCCTGGTGGGAACGGATTCGTGACATCGCCGCCAACACGGCTGGACTGCTCTCCTCGACGTAGGCGAGGATAGCCCCGGCGGCGCCGATGGCGGCCGATGGCTCTTCGAGGCGGTCGACGGTCCCTGCCCCGAACTGTTCATCCACAGCGTGCCGGGCTCGACTCGGTCCGAACCAGGTCTCATCGACGGCGGTGACCGTCGCATCGAGGTCATCCTCGAGGGTGATATCCCCCAGTTGTGGCCCTGGGAGGATCTCGACCGCATCGAATCGATAGAGCTCGGTGCGGGCCGCGTCCCACGTGTCCGCGCTGGCTACGAGAAATTGGCCAGTCGTGACATCGGCAAACGCGAGGCCGTACCCACCTTCTCCGTCACCCAGGATGGCCGCCAGATACTGAGCATCGGCATCTCGGGACTCGAGCAGGGTCCCGGGGCTCACCACCCGAACAATCTCCCGGGCGTGACCGCCGTCGGTTTCGTACTGGTCAGCGACGGCGACGCGATAGCCACGCTCGACGAGGGCCGTGAGGTAGGGCGTGAGATCGTCGACGGGGACCCCGGCCATCGGATAGGAGGAACCGTGCGAGGATTTCTCCGAGATCTTCAGGTCGAGCTCGTCGGCGATGAGTTCCGCATCCGCGTCGAAGAACTCGTAGAAGTCACCACACTGCATGGCCAGCAGATCGGCGTCTGTCTCGGATTTCAGCGAGAGAAACTCCCCGACGATACCCCCTGCCTCGGTCATACGGGGACACTGGCGGTCGACCGCAAAAACCCTCCGGGATGTTCGGTGAAAGTGGACTCGAGCCGTACTGACCCAGGTGCTCGAGGAGCAGGTCGGTCACCTGTCGGGGGCGCTCGAGATGGACCCAGTGGGAGGCATCTGGAAATCGCTCGAGGTTCCCGTCCGCACAGCACTCGAGACTGTCCTCGGCAAGTGATGGCAGCAGCGCGACATCACGCTCGCCCCAGCAGATCAGGGTAGGTGGCTCCACGGTCCGCGAGCGGGGCTGGTCCTGCCGTCGATCCGGCCGCCCGGTACCAGTTGAGCATTCCGCGGATGCTGCCGGCCTGCCACGAGGCACGGTACCGCTCGATGTCCCTCGTGGTGAAGGCACCGGCGGAAGCGCTTCCCTCCAGGAGTCGAGCGAGCACGGCGCCATCGCGCAGGCCGAGGATCCGCTCAGGCACGATCGGTATCCGGCATGCCGAGCATGTACCAGCTCCGGGCCAGCTGTCGGGATTCGAGGTGACTGTGTCCTGGAAGACGAGGGGATGGGGCATCGAGGATGCCAAGCGTCTCGACGGATTCCGGCCGGCGGAGTGCCAGATTCCAGGCGACGCCAGCCCCCCAGTCGTGGCCGATGACGTGGGCGCTGTCTGCCCCTCGGTGGCGATGAGGGTCGCAATGTCGGTCGCAAGTACTCCCTGATCGTACGCCGGCAGTCCTCGTGGAGCCTCGCTCAGATCGGTAGCCCCGCTGGTCGGGAACCACGACGCGGTAGCCCGCATCGACGAGTGCCGGGATTTGGTGATGCCAGCCATACCAGAAGTCGGGAAAGCCATGCAGCAGGACGACGAGCGGTCCGTCCTCGGGCCCAGCCGTAACCACGTGCAGGCGGACACCGTTGACCGTCCGATGGATCGAGGTCGCATCGACGCCCTCGAGTAGACTCGCGTCGGTCTCCATTTGGGTTGTCACTGGGGCCTGCCTCTCATGAAGACTCGGTCACTTGCCGGGCGAGTTCGACGGCGCGCCGCTCGAGCGTCTCGGCCTCGGTGGCGACGAGTTCCGCGATCGCTTCCTTGCCCACCGCCCCTCGATCGACGACCGCTACCGGCGGCTGGCGAGCGGTCGCCGAAGACGTCGCGGGCGGCCCAGCCCATGGTTCTGCCCTCCTCGTCTGCACCGGGTTCGGCAGACCGATCATACTCCGCAATTGGCCACTCGAGTGTCTCGATCGCGTCCTCGATGGCCGGCGAGAATCGTGCGTTGATGGCAAAGCGGAGCTCCGGGACGAACTCCCGGGGCCGAACGAGAAACCGGGCGACGCGACTCGAGGCGCCAAAGCGAACGCCCCGATTAGGCGCGACGCCGGACATCGTTCGGGTTATGCGCCCCTCGACGGCGGCGACATCGCGCGGTGACTCGGCGGCGACGGTCGCCCCGGCGACGTTCATGCCGACCTCCGGAACGATCGGACTGACGTCGGCTTCGACGAGCCCCTCGACGATACCCGCGACGGCCTCGAGCGTCGGTTCCCGATCGGCCCGGTCCTGGAGCGGGATGGTGTGGTTGACAGCCCCGGGACCGCTTCCGACATCTGCGTAGTAGCGGACGGCCTGCCCGAGGTGCTCGATCCCGGCCGTGACACTCGCCTCCAGTGACGCACCAGTTGCCAGCTCGGCGGCGATCGCCGCGGCGAGCGTACAGCCGGAGCCGTGGGTGGCTTGCGTATCGACTCGGTGGATGGGTAATCGATCGGACCCCATCGGCGGTCACGAGCACATCGGTGACCGGATCACCGGCGACGTGGCCTCCCTTGAGCAGGGCGGCCTTTGCCCCCATGTCCAGGAGGTGTTCGCCAGCCTCGACGGCCCGGTCCTCGTCCTCGACGGTGATGCCGGTCAGCACCTCGGCCTCGTCGGCATTGGGCGTCACCAGCGAGGCCTGCGTGATGAGCTCCTCGTAGGCGGTCTCCGCGTCAGGTTCCAGGAGTCGATCCCCCGAGGCCGACACCATGACCGGATCGACCACGAGAGGAAACGGGAACGTCGCTGCCCGGTCCGCGACGGCCTCGACAATTTCAGTCGTCGCGAGCATCCCCGTCTTGGCCCCGCCCACGGCAAAATCGTCGGTCACGGCGTCGATCTGGGCGGTCACGGTCTCGACTGGAAGCGCGTGCGAGGCACTCACGCCACGGGTGTTCTGGGCGGTGATGGCTGCCACGGCACTCGTGCCGAAGACGCCCCTGGCCGCCATCGTCGCGAGGTCGGCCTGGATGCCGGCTCCGCCACCGGAGTCACTGCCGGCGATCGGTGAGTGCGACCGGCCGGGACTGGGTGCTGGCGTTCGCATGCCCGGTCTGATTCGGCGGTTGCACCAATCGGTGGTGGTGGCCCGGATGCCGTCGTCGGTGATCTCGACCGAACACAGCCCCCGCTTCTCGAGGGACTCGAGGTAGGCGTTGACCACCAGGGTCAGGAAGCCGGCGTTCATCTTGCTGGCCCCGATCACGTCCCGGGTGAAGTGGCGGGCATAGAAGCCCCCTTCCTCCTCGAGGTGTGCTAGCAGTCGCTCATCCATGGTCGCGGCTTTCTCGAAGCAGTCGTCGATGCGCTCACGAGCGTCCTCGATCGGCGGCCCATGCATCGGCACCAGCCGATCCGGGTCCAGCTCCCGAATCCGCTCGAGTGAGTCCCGGTAGGCATCGACGTCGCTATACAGCGGGCCGTACATGAAGTGGCCGTTCTTGCTCACGAGGTCGGCACTCAGACAGGTTCCCGACGCGGCGTGCCAGTAGGCGTTGTGCTGGAGGGAGTGGCCGGGCGTGTGGATAACCTCGAGCTCGAGGTCGCCAACCGTGACGGTATCGCCGTCGCCGACGACCCGCTCGATCTGGATGGCGCTCTCGTTGAAATCGTCCCGGGCCGGAAAGTACGGATCCCAGGTCGACTCCGGGATGCCGAAGCCAGCCAGCCGGCGGGTCATGTCGTCTCGGACTCGCTCGATGTAGGCGCCGTAGTCGTGGATAATTTCGTTGGCGCCCTCGGGGACCACGTGAGGGAGTTCGGCCAGCTCGTCGATGAGCTGGGAGCCACCGACGTGATCGATGTGTGGGTGCGTGATGAGGACTCGGTCGATCCCGTCGAGACCGCCCTCGAGATCGTTCCTGAGTCCCTTCGTACACCCGGGGGCGACATGGCCCGTGTCGACGGCGACGTCACCGATGCGGAGCACATTGACCCCGCCATAGATCGGCTGTTCGTACTCGAACCGCTCGAATTCCATCGCCCGAAGCTGGGGCGGTTGCCCCCAAAGGTGTTCCGTGTTCCCAGCGGCACTTTTGGGGGTGGCCGTCCAAGCTCGAGCCATGACTGACCGATGGGACACGCTCTTCGAGCAGGCCGCTGCCAACGAGGTATCGCTCGAGGCGATCGACTGACGCCCTTGCCCGCCGCCGAAGCGATGAGTGACGAGCCGGACCTCCGCCGGGTCGTGGCCGACGCCGATGTCCTGAGTGCCGACCTCCTGGTCGGTGGGGAGGCCCGAGCGGCCCTCGATCTGATCCGCGAGCACGATGTCCTCGAGCTCATCGCGAGCGATCCACTGCTGGATGATACAGAGGCGATCGTCACGGAACTCGCAACCGCCGAGCTTGCGGCGGATCACCGGGCGTGTCTGCGATCGCTCGCCACCTCCGTCGAGCAGCCCCCGGCCGATCACCCTGGCCTCGCGAGTGCTCGCGCCGGCGGGGCCGCCCAGCTCCTCTCCTTCGACGACCAGCTCCGGTCGGCCCGGACCGGCCTCGAGCTCAAGCCTCACGTGGCCGTGAGCGTTCGCACACCGGCGGCGTTCTGTTCGCTGCTGGACGAGGCGACGATTGCGGCACTCGAGGACTGACCTGAGAGTCGAGGGTACGCCTCACGCTGGAATTCGGCGAGTATTCAAGACCCAAGAGCACGTATTTCTGTTCAATGGCGACCCAGCAGTATCGAATCGTCGCCGCCGAGGATTCGGAGATTCACGATGAGCCTCACATCGAGGGGAGTCGCATCACCGTTCGAGACGTCCACGGACGCGTCGAAGAGCGCGGACTCGCTCCAGAACGAGTCGCCGAGCGGTACAACTTGGACATCGGCGACATCTACGAGGCGCTGGCATATTATCACACCAATCCCGAGGAGATGCAACGGGTCGAGGACCGCCACAAGCGAGCCGCAGCCGAAGCCAGAGATCAATCGTCACTCACGCCACCCGAGAACTAATCGATGGCGTATCGGTTCATCCTCGATGAGAACGTTGAACACGAGGTGTTACACCGGCTTGAGAACTACGGCCACGATGTCGATCACATGGATTTTGTGTCCGATCTCGGCAAGGGGAGTGCCGACCAGCCCATTGCGCGATATTCACTCGAATCTGATCGCGTGATCGTGACGTACGATGACGACTTCGTCCTCGACATGGACGAAGGACAGTATCGAGCGGTGTTGTATTTCGATGATGCGACGCTTTCTGTTCAGCAAGTCGCGGACATCATCCACGCTGTTTCTCAGACCTACCCACAAGAGGAGCTACAAGGTCTCGAGTACGTTGGCCAGGAATGGCTCTAATCGAACGTCAAGTCATATCGACATGAGCGAATATCGAACGTATCAACAATACCGCAGGCTGGGTAAAATTCGAGGAAGCCATTGTCCCCTTCTGGTCGAGGCTGGACGATTCGTACCACTCGGCGAACGCTGCGAGCGCCCGACCCCGATGGGAAATGTCGTTCTTTGCGGCGGTGTCCATCTCGGCCATCGTCTGCCCCTCGTGCTCGAATATCGGGTCGTAGCCGAACCCGCCCGTTCCCCGCGGGGCGACGATCTGGCCGGCCACCGATCCCTCGAACGTCTCCACGCCGGTCTCGTCGGCGAAGGCGAGAACCGTTCGGAACTGGGCTTGGCGGGCCTCGAGATTCTGACACAGGTCCCAGACCCGCTCGATACCGAGCGTCGACTCGACGTATGCCGAGTACGGCCCCGGGAACCCGTCCAGTGCGTCAATAAAGAGCCCGGCATCCCCGACCAGGACGCCAGCCCCATCAAGTGCCTCGAATGACTCCCGGGCCCCGTGGATGGCGATCGCCTCGAGGTCGGCACTCTGAATCTCGAGGTAGTCGTAGCTCGACCTGCTCCACTCGCTCCGAGAGATACTCGCGGGCCTCGCGGACCTTCCCCTCGTTACCGGTTACGAACTGGATGCTCATGGGCGAGGGCGGACCGCTTCGGCCAAAGCATCGTCGGTATCGCAGGGTTTACTCGCTCGGCCGCCAAGGTACTGTCAGCATGGCCGATCGCCCGTCAATCCTCCTCACCAACGATGACGGCATCGACGCCCCCGGACTGGCGGCGCTCTACGAGCGGCTCTCGACCGTCGGGGATGTCACCGCCGTCGCCCCGCAGGAGAACCAGAGTGCCGTCGGCCGATCGCTGACCTACGGCCGAACCAGTTCCGGCGGCTCGGTCCAGCTCGAGGCCACCGCGGATGGATTTTCCTGTCCGGTCCCCCACGAGTCCCACGAGTTCGGCTACGCCGTGGATGGCACCCCCTGTGACTGCGTGATCGTCGGCCTCCATGCGCTGGATCCCGCACCCGATGTGGTCGTCTCGGGCTGCAATCCGGGGGCGAACCTCGGCGCCTATGTCCTCTCACGCTCCGGTACAGCGAGTGCGGCCATGGAGGCGGCGATGCACGGCACCCCCGGGATCGCCGTCTCGATGGACACGCTGGGGTACGAACCCAGCCTCGAGCCAGCGGATTTCGCCGAGCCGGCCCGCATCGCCTCGGCCCTTATCGACCACGGCGGGCTTGAGCAGGTCGATTACTGCAACCTCAACGTTCCCCGGCCCGATCGCCCGGTTCAGGGCCTCGAGATCACAGAGCCGACGCCTGTCTACGAGATGGATGCCTCGCTCGAGGCAGACGGCTTTCGCCTCTACAATCGACTCTGGGAACACATGGCCACCGGTGATCTGCCGGACGATCCGGGAACTGATCGCAGAGCACTCGAGGCCAACAAAATCAGTCTCTCACCGCTCCGGCTCCCCTGACGAACCGGTTGAAGCCGCCGGATTCGAATCCCTCGACGACCTGATCTGATCAGTCGCTCGGCTCGTCGACGATGACCTCGACGGGTTCCGAGTCGTCCGCCTCGGCCTGCATCGAACTGGTTCCTTCCTGCCAGACGAGCGCTCCGGCGACCGCGAGGACGATCCAGGACCGCCAGTTCGCCAGATTGAGGGTGTAGCCGATCCCAAAGGGCTTCTTGACGAGCATGCCCTCGCCCGGCCGCCAGTATGACGAGAGCAGCCGGCGGATGCTGGGCCGCTCGAAGTTGTACGGAATCCCGAAGAGGTCTCCAGAGGCTGGTTTGTCTGCCATGGCGGTAACTTGGGTGTCATCCGTAAAGGAAGTTGTGCTAGGCCGACTCGTAGCGGCCCCGACCCTCAACGGCTTCCAGTCGCTCGAGGACGGCCGGATCGCCGGCTTCCAGATAGCCCTCGTGGAACGCCTCGACCAATGGAGCGGGCTCGTCCACCGTTGCCCCGAGACTCTGGGCGAAGACGTGGAGATCCATGGCGAAGTCCTCGACGTGATCCGTCGTGATAGCCGAGACCGAAATCGATCAGTGAGACTCGATCCGGACCGATTCGGACGTTCCGGGTCGTCGGATCGCCGTGGACAACTCCCGCCTGGTGGAGGCTGGCCAGGTGGTGGCCGACCGCCCGGACGGCATCCGGCTTGGGGGCGTCTCGAAGATCACCATCACCGATGTACTGGAGTGTCAGGACAGCCGCTGCCGGATCGACGTCCCTGACAAGAGGGGTTGGCACGCCGTGTCGACGAGCCAGACTTATCAACCTGGCTTCGCTGGCGGTCCGGCGTGCCCGGAGGGTGTGGTCCAGGGATTCGGTTCGGTAGGCCTTGGGCCGTCGCTCCTTTCGCACGGTCCCGGCGTCTCGGTCGATCGGTGACGGTGGCCTCTGCCCCCTGGATATCGGTTGCTGTTCCCGCAACGATCGGCGTCGGCTCGTCCGATCGCCACGTGACTGGCACCTGATCGGGCCGGAAATTCGGGCGCACCGTCGAATCCTCGAGTGAGAGCGTGTCATCGGCCTCGGCCATCTTCGCCCCGAGCACGGCGATCATCGCCGCATTGTCCGACCGGTAGGCTCGCGGAGGCGCATGGAAGGTAGCCCCCCGATCTGCACACATCTGCTCGAGCATGCCCGTAAGCCGTTCGTTGTTGGTAACCCCACCTCCCACGACCAGACTGTCCCGACCGGTCAGCGAGAGCGCCCGCTCGCTCACCTCCGTGAGCATCGCGAAGATCGTCTCCTCGAGACCTCGGCAGACGTCCTCGACCGGCACCCCCTCGTCCACGAGGTCTTTGGCCGCACTGACGATTCCGGAAAAGGAGAAGTCCATCCCCTTGACGACGTACGGGAGCTCGACGTACTCGCCCGATCGGGCGGCCTCCTCGACCTTCGGCCCACCAGGATGGGACCAGCCGAGGTGGCGGGCGAACTTGTCGATCGCGTTGCCGACGCCGGTGTCCATCGTCTCGCCGAGGACGCGATAGCGGCCACCCCGGTAGGTGAGGAGGTGGGCATTGGCCCCGCTGGCATTCAGACAGATCGGATCGGCGAGCCCGCCCGTGTGCCGGCCGATCTCGAGGTGGGCCACCATGTGGTTGACGCCGACGAGCGGGACATCGAAGCTCTGGCTCAGCGTGCGGGCGGCCGTCCCCGCGATTCGCAGACAGGGCCCGAGGCCGGGGCCGCGCGAAAATGCAATGACCTCCGGTGGTTTGCTGTCGGACAGCACCGTCTCGATGACCGCCGGGAGTGCCGTCTGCATGTGTTCGGCGGCCTCTCTGGGATGGATGCCGCCCGCCTCCGGCTCGTAGCCGTTGGTCTCGAGGCGAATCTCGTCAGTCTCGGAATCGTACAGTGCCGCACTTGCGGCCCAGGCGGTGCCCTCGAGCCCGAGGACCCGCATGCCTCACTCCCAGGAGGTGTAGCTGCACTTCCCGCAGTGGCGCCGATCGCCGTGGTCGGCGAGGAAGGAATCGCCACAGCGCGGGCACTGCTCGCGCTCGGTTGTTCCGTCGTCCTCGTAGAGCTCGTAGTGGGCCATCTATTCGTCCTCCTCCTCGTCGGCCTCGTCTGCTTCGGTCTCTTCCTCTGGCTCGTCCGGTTCCTCGGCCTCTTCTTCTTGTTCCGGTTCTTCGGCCTCCTCGGCTTCCTCCGCTGCTGGCTCTTCCTCCTCGACGGATTCAGTGCCACTCTCGGCTTCTTCGTCTTCGATCTTGTTTCGCTCGAGCATGTGATCCTGCTCGATCGAGGCAGCGAGATCACCGGACTCGTAGACCTTCGCGTGGCCCACGGATTTTCGCATGCCGAACTTGGTGTCGATCTTGCGAATGACGACCTCGTCGGCTTCCTTGTTGAGCTTCGCCGCGAGACTATCGCGAACCTGCAGGCGGGCGGGGGTCGCCTCGTTGTGGATTAGCTCGAACGTGATGTCCGATCGGTGCAACATCGGGTTCTCCTCTTCGGAGACGATTTCGACGTCCATGATATCACTCAGTTACCGTACTATCCCGTGAGTGCTGTAAAAGGATTTCGAAGGTGGCGGTGGTGCCGTGGCCCGTATCGACGGAATCCCGCCACGGCATCTTTTAAGATACCCGGCGGCCGTTCTCGACCATGCAGCTACCAGAGACGGGCTGGGATCGCGAGGCCGTACTAGAGGAGATGGCGGATCGCCGGTCGGGGGATGCCGACTGGGAGTCCGGGCGGACGTGGTCCCTCGTTTACTCTGCCGGCGAGGACGTCCACGAGATGCGCGACGAGGCCTACACGCGGTTTGCCTCCGAGAACGCCCTCAATCCCCTGGCGTTCCCGAGCGTGCTGAACTTCGAGAACGACATCGTCCGGATGGTCGCCGATCTGATGGGCGATTCGACGGCCTCCGGCAACGTGACCTCGGGTGGAACGGAGTCGATTCTCTGTGCTGTCTACGCCGCCAGGGAGCGGGCCCGGGATGAACGCGGCATCACCGACCCGACCATCGTGATGCCCGAGACCGCCCATCCCGCCTGGGCGAAGGCAGCCCACTACTTTGGCCTCGAGTCGATCCGGACCGAGACACGCGAGGACTGGCGAGCTGACCCCGACGCCATGGCCGACGCCATCTCGGATCGCACCGCCCTCGTCGTGGTCTCGGCCGCATCCTATCCGCACGGTGTCGTCGACCCGGTCGAGGAGATCGCACCGATCGCCGCCGAGCACGACACCTGGTGTCACGTCGACGCCTGCATCGGCGGCTTCGTGCTGCCGTTTCTCGAGGATCTCGGGTATGACGTGCCGGCCTACGATTTCTCCGTTCCCGGGGTGACCTCGATATCGGTCGATCCACACAAGTACGGCTACACGGCAAAGGGTGTCTCGACGATCCTGTACCGCGACTCGTCGCTCCGTCGGCACCAGTACTTCGCCTTCGACGGCTGGCCGGGCGGCATCTACGTCGCACCAAACATGCAGGGAACTCGGCCGGCGGGGCCGATGGCTGCGGCCTGGGCCGTGATGCAGTTCATCGGCCGGGATGGCTACCACGAACTGGTCGAGGAGGCGATGGCCGCTGCCGAGTCGATTACGGAGGCGATCGAGGCCACCGACGAACTTGCGGTCGTTTCCGATCCCGACATGACACTGCTTGCCATCGAGTCGACCGACCCCGACGTGAACCCCTGGACGGTCGAACGGGAACTCTCACAGAAGGGCTGGGAGATCGAGCGCCAGCAGGCCCCGCGGAGCATCCACCTCTCGGCGATGGCTCACCATCGGCCGATTGTCGACGAGTTCGTCGATGATCTGCACGAGGCGATCGCAGTGGCCAAGGCAGACGACACTCGCGAGGAGACGGCCCCGCTCTATGGATTGAGTGGCACGCTCGAGGCCGGAGAGGAGCGGGAGGAGGCGATCGTGGACATGCTCAACAGCGTCTTCACCTGAATAAAATTTGGAGAATTCGGCCTCGCGTGGCATTTTATACTTGATCTGATGGGTTCTCAGGGGCACTGATCCAGTCGACTACTCTCAATCCTCCCAGTGAATCCACGGACAGTTTTATTACCAAGCAGTATGAGCGTCGGCTGTGTCTCGACTCTCCCTCGAGTGTTTGGAGACTGAATCCTGCCGCTCAGGAGAGTCTATTGGAGGACCGGGCGTGCCATGAGACTCACTCGACGGACCGTTGTCCAGAGTGTAATCGGAGGGCTCGGTCTGGCTCAGCAGATCTCCCAGTCCAACGGCGAGTGGCGCTACGATTACAACCAGGCCTATCGACTCCCCACCGTCTACGATGGCGTTGCCTACGTCGTTGGTGGGAATGGTTCCCTCCACGCTATCGATATCGACTCGGCCTCTCGAGAGTGGATCTACGATAAGTGGTATGCAGACCTCGGCCACGAAGTAGCAGTCGTTGATGGACGTTGCTTCGTGTCACATACTGGAATCGCGGATAACACGAGTGCGATACGGATGTTCGATGCGGAGACCGGGGAGACGCGGGGGTCCCTTCCGGTTGTACTCGAGAAACCAGACGTGGATCCGGGGCCACCGCTGGTGCACGATGGGATCTGTTACGTTCAAACAACGGAGGCGCTGATCGCGATCGACTATTTGAACAAGGAGATGCTCTGGTCCGACGAACGGTGTTCACGTCCCTCGAGGATTTTTCGGGCCACCATTCCAGCCATACAGGGAGACATCGTGGTTTCCCAAAGTGGGAGAGCAGTCCATGCGTTCGATGCCCTGACGGGAGAGTATCAGTGGACTGCACCGTATGAGCCCTCTATCGATAGTAGGGCCCCGGTGATCGAGGATGGCGAGGTCTATCTGAGTCTCAACGGCGGGCTCGTGTGCGTCGATTTGGCGACGGGGGAGATGAAGTGGCGCTATCGGTCCGGCGCAATCGGCTATCTGCCAGCGCAGATGCCAGTTATTCATGGTGAAACTGCGATTCTCAATGGCGGTCGAGTGCGGTACCTTTCTGAAGGGGTCGTGGAAGCCATCGATATTAGCGGCGATGAGCCGAGTCGACGCTGGCGAGTTAATCATGGATCGAACATGAGCGGAGTTGGCACTATTGCGGATGGCACCGTGTTCATTGGTGCCGACGAGGCCCTTCTTGCAATAGATATAGAGACGGGTGAGAAGGAAATTATAGCAAGCGACGGTGCTTTCGATAACTCATATAGATCAACCCTTCTCGCGGCCGGTCATCTCTTCTTGGATATGAAAACGTTGACCGCAATCGAATTCGAGGACCCGGAAGACGAGTACGGCAGTCGTGGCTACCATGCATCGAACGCTCATCACGACGGCTGGGCCGAGCGAGCCGCACTGAAGGTCGCCTCACTCGAGCTGGATACCACTCCCGTTGCCCCTCGCATCGGTGATGAGCTCGAGATTTCCGTGACCGCTCAGCTAGAAAGTGGCATCGAGGCAAACGTGACAGACGACTCGACACTCGAGGTGAATTCGGTGGGCTCTGTCGATGAGAACGGCACCGTCCGAATACAAGACAGCGGCGAAATGGCGCTTTCGGTTGCCTACGGCGGAGAGACGACGAATACGACGATCGCGGTCCCCGAAGCAGAGGAGACTGACGACGAGAGCGACGATGCCCCTGATGATGCCGTCCCAGGTGGTGGTATTATCACGGCTGCAACTGCCATTGGCGGAACCGCCTACTGGCTCTCCCGGATGTCGGGGACTGGCTCGAGGCCGTAGCACCCTCGGTGCAAACGGGGATGTCGACGGGGGCCGGTTGTTCGGTCTCGAGTCGATTTGGCTGGAAGGGGCCAGCGTACCAGAATTTCAGATTCTTGACGGACGCGCGTGGATCAATTCGAACAGACACAGACGCTGCCCTCTCTGATTTGGGAAGCCGCGAATCGATGAACATTGCCTGCTACATTCACCATTGCATCCGCTTGCGCTTCGGTCGGTCGTCTCCCCCCGTAGTAGCTCTCCGTCCGATTATCGGCATACAGCGCCAACAACTTCTCGGCAGTCGTTCGTTCAAAAAGGCCGGCCTCATGAGCTCGGTTGTAGCACAGAGTATGGTCCCTGAAGTCTTGCAAGTCGTGTCCACCCATTCGAAGCAGGAAGGCCTCAATCGAGCGTTCGGTTGCCCCAAAACACAGTTCGATTTGGGCAGTGAAGTGACCATTCTCCCGTCGGAGTAAGGTTGCAGCACTGAGCAATCGGCACGCCTTGGTGAGTTGTGTTTTCCAGTGGTTTCCACCCGCTATCTCGTCCTCCCGTGGCGAAATCGACGATCCGATTTCGGCAAATGCGGCTTCTGCCTCCGAAATGGCTGATAGAAGGTCGTTCGGATCTGATCCACCGCTCATGGGTCTTTCACCTCCGCCAGGAGAATTCGTTCAATCTTTTCGTACTCGGCGGTCCGAAAGACAGGAATTCCGGCGCGAAGGATGCCTCGAATATCTTCGGTGTATCGGGGGATCGCTCCGGTCTCCTCGACGTCAATGTCGAAGAAGAATCGTTCATTATCGAAGGTTCGATCTTCGAGGTCGAGTCGCACCTCGTTCGCTCGCCGCTGGGCTTCCGTCCGATCTCGTTCAACGAGCACCCACAGATCGATATCACTCCGCCTGTCAGCGGTTCCTCGAGCAACACTCCCGTAGAGGACGATCGCGACGATTTCCTCGAGTTCATCCCGGATCGACGTCACGGCAGCTCGAACTGGTGATTCGAATTCCCGCTGGGGTATCTGGAGAAACGGATCATCGGGAGCGATCATGTGAGCCGCGTTGATCCGGATCAATCGTTTGTTCCCTTCCGACTCTTCGAGGACTAACTCATTTGCTAACAGATCGTCGACTGCTCTGCTTACGGTCGGCTTCGTATGCTCGGTCGTTCGTGAGAGGTCGCCGATGGAAAACGGCTGATCTGGGTGACGGGAGAGGGCCGCAAGAACGTCATCGGTCGCCTTAGTCCGGTATATCGAGCCGTCGTGAGCTGGGACAGGGACCGCGACCATGATCCCCGAACGTTTCATATCCCTTTCCATGTAATGTATAACGTTACGTTAGTACTTAAGTATAAGGCAAATTGCCCCACTCCCTTATATAGTGGCTCGATGGTCGTTGAAGCCGGCTTCGATACCGGACCGGTGGCACTGGTCCACCAATAGCTACCAGGCCAGAACCCTGTTTTCACCTAGTCGTCCATCGGCGCCACGACCGGCTCGACGCGCTCCCCGCGAGGCCCCTCGAGGTCGACCGCCGGTAACAGATCCCTGAGGTACTGACCCGTGTAGGATCCCTCCGTATAGGCGACCTCCTCTGGCGTCCCGGTGGCGACGACCTCGCCACCGTTCTCGCCGCCCTCGGGTCCGAGGTCGATGATGTGGTCGGCGTTTTTCACCAGGTCCAGCTCGTGTTCGATGACCACGATGGTGTTGCCATTGTCGGTCAGGCGGTGCAACACGTCGATCAGCTTGCGCTCGTCAGCACTGTGCAGGCCCGTCGTCGGCTCGTCGAGCAGGTACAGCGTCTCACCGGAGTCGCGCTTGCCGAGCTCCTCGGCGAGTTTGATCCGCTGGGCCTCCCCGCCCGAGAGCGTCGTCGACGGCTGGCCGAGGCGCATGTAGTCCAGGCCCACATCCCGCAACAGGCCCAGCCGGCGCCGGATCTGACTCGAGGATTCGAAGAACTCGTAGGCCTCCTCGACGCTCATGTCGAGGACATCCGCGATGGTCTTGCCCTTGTAGGTCACATCGAGTGTGGCGTCGTTGTAGCGAGCCCCATCGCACTCCTCGCAGGGGACGTAGACGTCCGAGAGGAAGTTCATCTCGATCTTGACGGTTCCCTGGCCGCCACACTCCTCACACCGTCCGCCCTTCACGTTGAACGAGAAGCGCCCCTTCTCGTAGCCCCGCTGTTTCGAGAGCTTCGTCTCGGCGAAGAGCTCGCGAATGTAATCGAAGACGTTCGTGTAGGTCGCCGGGTTCGACCGCGGGGTTCGACCGATCGGTGACTGGTCGATGAGCCGGACGGTCTCGATCTGGTCGATCCCCTCGATGGCGTCGTGGTCGCCGGGGATCACGCTCGTGTTGTCGTTCATCTGCCGGGCGAGGGCCTTGTAGAGGACCTCGTGGATCAGGGTGGACTTCCCCGAGCCCGAGACGCCCGTCACCGCGGTGAAACAGCCCAGTGGAATGTCGACGTCGAGATCGGCGAGATTGTGCTGGCGGGCTCCGCGGATCGTGAGGTGGCCGGTCGGCTCCCGGCGCTCACCCGGGACCGGAATCTGTCTCCGACCCGCGAGGTAGTCGCCGGTGATCGAGTCCTCGCAGTCCATGACCGCCTCGACCGGCCCGTTGACGACGACCTCGCCCCCGCGCTTGCCGGGCCCGGGGCCCATGTCGACGACCTGGTCGGCCCGTCGCATCGTCTCCTCGTCGTGCTCGACGACGATGAGCGTGTTTCCGAGGTCGCGCAGCTCCTCGAGCGTGTCGAGCAGCCGGTCGTTGTCGCGCTGGTGGAGCCCGATCGAGGGCTCGTCGAGGACGTACAGCACGCCGACCAGCCCCGACCCGATCTGGGTGGCAAGCCGGATGCGCTGGCTCTCGCCGCCCGACAGCGTCGAGGCCTCCCGATCCAGCGTGAGGTACTCGAGGCCCACCTCGCACATGAACCCGAGCCGTGCGCGGATCTCCTTGAGAATCTCCTCGGCGATCGTCCGCTCACGGTCGGTGAGGTCGGCCTCCATCGACTCGAAGTGCTCGAGGGCGTCGCCGATGCTCATCGCATTGATCGCGGTGATGGCGGTGTCGTCGACGAGGACGGCCCGGCTGGCCGCTTTCAGCCGCGTCCCGTCACAGGCCGGGCACTCGGTCACGCTCATGTAGTCCTCGATGTGCTCGCGTGTGCCCTGGGACTCCGTCTCGACGTAGCGTCGCTCGAGGTTCGGGACGACCCCCTCGAAGCGCTTGCGCTTCCGGCGGGTCCCCTGCTTGGTGTGGCGCTCGAAGAGGACTGACTCGCTCGTTCCATACAGGAACGCCTGCTGCACTGATTCCGGCAGCTCCTCGAAGGGCGTCGACAGCGAGACGTCGAAGTGGGCCGCCACGGCATCGAGGCGGGTCTGGTAGTACGACCGACTGTAACTCCACGGCTCGAAGACGTGCTTGCAGTGATTTCGACGGATCCTGGACGACCAGACTCTCGTCGATCTCTTTCGTCTCACCGAGGCCCTCACACTCCGGACAGGCGCCGTGCGGCGAGTTGAACGAGAAGCTCCGCGTCTCGATCTCGGGCACGTCGATGCCACAGTGCGTGCAGGCCAGCTCCTGGGAGAACTCGACGACGAGCCGACCGTCATCGTCCGTGTCGTCGCCGAGGTCGCCGGTCATCCGGGTCTCCTCGCCCAGGGAGATGTCCTCGGGGGGATCGGGGAGGATGACCTTCAACAGTCCATCGGCCTCCGTGAGGGCCGTCTCGACGCTGTCGACGATTCGGGAGCGTTCGGCCGGATCGACCTGGACGCGGTCGACGATCACGTCGATCGTGTGGTCGTAGTTCTCATCGAGGTCCGGCGCCTCGAGTGAGAGGTCGTGTTCCTCGCCGTCGACCTCGACGCGGGCATACCCCTCGCTGAGCAGGGCCTCGAACCGGTCCTCGAAGGCCCCCTTCTGGTCCCGGACGATCGGCGCTGCGAGTTTCACCTTCGTCCCCTCGGGGAGCTCGAAGATCCGCTCAACCATCGTCTGGGCGCTCTGCTCGCCGACCTCACGGCCACACTCCGGACAGTGCGGGGTGCCGACGCGGGCGTAGAGCAGCCGGAGGTAGTCGTGGAGTTCGGTGACCGTCCCGACGGTCGATCGGGGATTGTTCGCGGCGTTCTTCTGGTCGATCGAGATTGCCGGGGACAGCCCCTCGACCGTCTCGACCTGGGGTTTGTCCATCTGCCCGAGGAAGTTCCGGGCGTACGCCGAGAGGCTCTCGATGTAGCGGCGCTGGCCCTCGGCGTAGATGGTCTCGAACGCGAGCGAGGACTTGCCCGACCCGGACAGCCCCGTCACCACGGTGAAGGACTCGCGTGGAATTCGAGACATCGAGATCCTTGAGGTTGTGTTCGGCGGCTCCCCGGACCTCGATGGTGTCCCGTGTCATCTATCGAGTGCAGCCGGTGCAGGTCGAAAGGGCTGTCGGTTGGGGTTTAACGTGGAGCCCCGTGGTAGCCTGCTCGGCATGTCCGTCTCCATCGCCGGTGTCGCGAGCACCGCCTTCGGCAAGCACCCGGAATCGTCCACGCGCGAGCTCTTCACCGAGGCCGCCCACGGAGCTCTCGAGGATGCAGGTGTTCCCTCGAGGACGTCGAGGAGGTGACCGTCGGCAACTTCATCGGGGATATCACGGACGACCAGGCCCACGTGGGAGCCATGGTCGCTGACTACGTCGGCCACAGCGAGGCGGCGGCCACCCGAACGGAGAGCGCCTGTGCCTCCGCGAGTGCCGGCGCCGGGCCGCCTGGCACGCCATCACGGCGGGGACCGTAGATGTCGCGCTCGTGGGCGGGGTCGAGACGATGTTCTCGAGTGGCCTCGGGCAGGTGACCGATGCGCTTGCGAACGCGGCGGATAACGAGTACGAAAACGAGGCTGGACTCACATTCCCTGGCATCTATGCGCTGATGGCCAGGGCCTACATTGACCGCTTCGACGCATCGGAGGAGGACCTCGCGGCCGTTGCGGTGAAGAACCGGGCCAATGGGGTCGACAATCCCCTCTCACAGTTCCAGGAGGAGATCACCGTCGAGGAGGTCCTGGAGTCCCGGTCGATCGCGAGTCCCCTCGGCCTCTATGACTGCTGTCCGATGTCCGATGGCGCGAGTGCGGCCGTTTTCGTCTCGGAGGAGTACGCGCGGTCGGCCGGGCTGGATGCATCGGTCTCGATTGCGGCGATGACCCAGGCCGGCGATTTCCTGGCCCTGCAGGACCGCGAGGACATCACGCGAACGCTCGCTGCCGAGCGAGCTGCCTCGGCGGCCTACGAGCGGGCCGGGATCGACCCATCCGCCGTCGACGTCTGCGAGGTCCACGACTGCTTTACCATCGCGGAGGTCCTCGCGGTGGAGTCACTGGGCTTTTTCGAGCGGGGTCGCGGCATCGAGGGAGCAACAACCGGCGAGACGGCGCCGGACGGCCGCATTCCGGTCAGCACCTCCGGGGGACTGCTTGCCAAGGGCCACCCGGTCGGGGCCACCGGCGTAGCCCAGCTCGTTGAGCTCACCAAGCAACTCGAGGGCCGACATCCGAACCAGGTCCCCGATCCAACGGTCGGGCTCGCCCAGCAACGTGGGCGGCAGTGGCGCGAGCTGTGTCGTCTCCGTTCTCCGGGGTGAGGCCTGATGCAGCCGTGGTTCCAGTCGGTCGTCGACGCCATCGATGCGTCGGAGCCGACCTATCTCGAGTGCAGCGCGTGTGGCTCTGCTCATCTCCCGCCTCGGACGGTCTGTCCGGACTGCCACAGTCGGTCCCTCTCGAGCGAACCACTCTCGACGATCGGGACCGTGGAGAGCCATACCACCATTGCGGTCCCGATCCCGGCCTTCGGGGACGATGCGCCGTATACCATCGTGCTCGCCGGGTTCGAGGAAGGGGTCCGCCTCACCGGCCACCTCGCGACGGGCAGTGTCGAGATCGGTGATCGGGTGAGCCTGGGCGTCGCTCGCCGAACTGATGGCGCCCGCTACATCACGTTCGAGCCCGCCTCATCCAGCCCTCGATGGTCAGCCACGAGTTCCTCGAGTTGCTCCTCACCTGCGAGGGCCTCGAGGATGGGTTCGGTCTCCCTGGAGTTCGTAAGCCGGTCGGCCCTTGCCAGTGGGCGAGAGACCACCCGCATCCACCTCACCGACCAGGTCCGTCGCGGCGAGGACGTTGAGCGCTCGCGCGACGTCAGACTCCGCCAGTCGACCGGTCGTCGATTCCGGTAAACGACTCGTTGCATATCGAGCGCACCGCGTCCATCCGGACCGGTGTTTCGCCAGTCTCCGCTGCCGCGATAACGCCCAGAAGGACGACCCGATCGACGAGCGAACACTCCTCGAGTGCGGTGTCAATCTCCATATCGAACCGGTCTGTCCGCTGTGGCGTTAACGATTCGGTCCCGGCTCGAGGGATCGACCACCTCCTTTTTCTGGCACAGGCCCCGTGGTACCGCTACGCATATCCTGGTTGCACTGGACAACTCCGAACCATCCTGGAAGGCCCTGGAGTACGTCCTCGAGCACCATCCGGACGCCACGGTTACAACTGCCCACGTCATCAACCCCTCCGAGTCGATGTACGGCGAGTACGCCCAGTTCGGTCTCGATGACGTGATCGAGCAGCGCGAGCAGGCCGCCGAGAAACTGTTTGATCGAGCTCGTGATCGGCGCGAAAGCGGCCGGGTTCAGCATCGAGAGCCGGACTGCCGTGGGAACGCCGGGCCGGGGTATCATCGAGCTGGCCGAGGAGGTCGGGGCCGATCACATCGCTATCGGGAGCCACGGCCGGACGGGGGTCACCCGCGTGCTCCTCGGCAGCGTCGCCGAGCGGGTCGCCCGGAGCGCGCCAGTACCGGTCACGATCGTCCGGTAGTCACTGGAACATGCCGACCTGCTGACTCTGTCGGGGGCCCTGCTCTTCGAGCATCTGCTGGTACTGCTGGGCGATCTGTTGCATGTTCTGCTGGATCTCCTCGGCCTGTTCCTCGAGGGCCGTCGTGCTGATATCGAACTCGACGAGGGGCTCGAGGCCCGTCTCGATCAGCGACTGGGCCGCTCCCGGGTCCGGCAGGAACGGGTGGGCGCGCACGATCAGCAACTGGGCTGGCACATCCGAGAGGTGGCAGTCCCGAACGAGGGTCCCCGTGATCCCGCCGACGAGGCCCGGCTCCTCGGGCACGGTGATGTCGGCCTCGAGGAGCTCGTTCTTGAGTGACTCTGTGGTTGCGACGCCACTCACCTCGCCGAGTTGGGCCTCCGACTCGGCCGGCGCGCCGGCGATGAAGATGGCGCGGTCGAACGCCGGGGCGAGCTGATCGAGGACACACTCCGAGACCGGTTCGAAGGCCGCGGGGGGCAGGGCGATGTCGCTTTTCAGCGTCAGGATATCCGGATCGGTCCCCCCGTAGACACGGACCAGCTCGTGCACCAGCCCGTTCCTCGAAGGTCACCACCGGGGAAATGATTCGGCGTGGATGCTGCCGTGCTGGCGCAACTCGAGCTGGCTGGTGATCTGGTCGACCGCGATGGAGGCAACCAGGCCATGGCCCGGCAGTCCCTCGATCAGGGTCGGTTGATCGGCCGCAATTGGTTCGAGTTCCTCGAACGCGGCGGATTCGCTCATGGGTTTGCGTTGCATCACCGCCCAAATAGGGTTTGCCTACGTCCCAATCTGGAGGCCCTGGTTCATGATGTCCTGGACGGTATCGGATTCTGCATAGTCCTGCTCGGCCATGAACTCGGCCGTGACCTCGACCATGTCGTGGTCGGGATTGAGCGTCTCGAAGACGCCCTTCCCGATTGCCATCACCCGCATGACCATGGCCATGTCCTGGGGGAGTCGGAAGGGCACCTCGTACATCACGTCCTCGAGGTCGCTGGCGATCTCCTGGAACTCGCCAAAGTTGAGCTCGCCACCCTGGGCCCGATCGACCTCCAGTGCGATCAGCTCGGTCATCTTCTCGCGGCCCTCGTCCAGGACCTTGGGGTGGACGGTCCCGATGTCGACGAGCGCCTCCATGATTCGCTCGGGATCCTCGCTGCCAACGGAGAGGTAGAAGTCGATGAACTTCCTACGCAACTCGTCATCGATGTGATCGCTCATCCCGAAGTCATAGAACACGGCTGTTCCATCCTCCTGGACGGCAAGGTTCCCCGGATGCGGATCCCCGTGGAAGACCCCGTCGACGAGGACCATCTGGAGGTAGATCTTGTGGAGGTTCTTCGAGAGCTGTGCCCGATCGATGTCGAGTTCGTCGATCGCCTCGACATCGGTCACCTTGACCCCCTCGAGGTACTCCATCGTGAGGACCCGCTCGGTCGAGTGGGTCTCGATGACCGTTGGAATGCGAAGCCGGTTGTCGTCCGGGAAGTTCTCGCTGATCGTCTCGAGCATTCGGGCCTCTCGACGGTAGTCCATTTCGTCGCGAATCGTCTCCCGGAAGTGGGCAGCGAGGTTCTCGACTGAGTAGGCCCGCCCCTCGTCGAGAAAGACCGTCAGAAGCCTGAGGAGCTTCTCGAGGGCGGCGAGGTCGGTCTCGACCTGTCGCTCGAGGCCCGGCCGACGAACCTTGACCGCGACCGGCTCGCCGTCGACGGTGGCCCGGTAGACCTGCCCGAGGCTGGCCCCACTGATCGCCTGGCGGTCGAAGTCGTCGAATCGCTTCTCGATCGGGCCCAGCTCTGCTTCGATGACCGTCCGGGCCTCCTCCCAGGGGGCTGGAGGCACGTCGTCCTGGAGTGACTCGAGTTCCCGGACGAACTCCGATGGGAGGACGTCAGGTCGCGTCGAGAGCAGCTGGCCGAACTTGATGAAGGTGGGCCCCAGATCGATGAGCGTCTCCTTTAGCTCGCGGCTTGCCGCGCTCGCGTCGCACTGTCGGCCTCGACACGCCGGTTCAGCAGATACGACGTAATCAGGGGAACGAACTTGAACGCGATAACGGCAACGCGACTGTAGACCCGGACGTCGAGCGTCATTACGTCCTCCAAACGAGGACGGGATACGTCAAGTCTTCGGTCACTGTTGCATCCGAACTGTTAACGCGTTGGCATGGGTCACGGCAACCATGGCCGTTCGCATCGAGGGTATCCATCGTCCGGGCAATCACTGCGGGTCGACCTCACTCCGGACGCTTTCAACTCACTACGGCTGGGATTTCGACGAGCCCACGTGTTTCGGCCTCGCCGCCGGCCTCGGGTTTGCCTACTTCGAACTCCCGATCACGCCCCACCGGGGTTTTTTTGGCCGGCCGCTCTGGCTCGAGACCGCCTTCTTCGAGAACCTGGGCATCGCCATTGATCATCGGGAGGGCGATTCCTGGGACGAAGCCTGGGACCACATCCGCTCGGAGATCGATGCGAACAACCCGGTGATGGTCTTTGCCGACATCTACTACCTCGATTACTACGGCTCGGATACGCACTTTTCACCCCACTCGCTGCTGTGTATCGGCTACGAGGACGATCGGGCAATCCTCGCCGACAGCGAGTTTGAAACCCCCCAATCACTCCCCCTCGACCGGCTCCACGAGGCGATGACCTCCGCACACGTCATGCCGATCGACAACCGGCACCTGGTGGTGACCGATCCATCGATGACAATCCCGTACGAGGAGGCGGCCCTGGAGGCGATCACTGAAACCGCGAGCTACATGCTGGAACCGACGAGTACCAGCCGATCGCTGGGGCCCGGCACGCATGGCATCCAGGGGATCCGCCGCTTCGCCGAGGATCTCCCGGACTGGCCGTCAGTCGAGGATCCGTTCTGGACGGTCCGATTCGCCTACCAGAATATCGAGCGACGGGGCACCGGTGGCGGGGCCTTCCGTCGAATGTATGCCGCCTTCCTCGAGAAGCGCGGCCGAGCACATCGAAGCAGTGCCGGAATCGGCGGCAACAGAGATGGCAGCCGTCGCCGATGACTGGACGACGGTGGCGACGATCCTCTACCGGGCGAGTGAGCGCCCGACACTCCCGGAGATGGAGCCGGATCTATCGGAGGCCGCCGACATGATCGCGACGATCGCCGACCGGGAAGCCGCCATCTACGAATCGCTCCGTGACTCCCGGTAGCCACTCACTCGAGCACCCGGCCGTGTTCGTCGATCTCCCCGGCGACGATCCTGGTCGATGAGATTCGCTCCCCATCCTCGGCGAGGACGTAGGGGGCCACGATTCCCGTCAGCGGCTCCAGGTTCTGCTCCCGGCGTCGCTCGTTGATCTCGAGGAGCTCGTCGGCCGTCTCCGGTGAGACGACGAGTGCATCGACATCTGGGTCCGTCGCGGCGAGGCCCGGCTCGCGATCCAGGCGTTCGATCTGAATCGAGCGGTTCCAGCGGTCCCGGTCCTCGAGAGCGGTCCGGACCCCCTCGATGCGGGCTTCGAACGACGGGATCGGCCGTGGCGTGTGGCGGGTGGTCTCGGCGAGGGCATCACTCGTCACCGCCACAAGCACGCCATCCGACCCGAACTCGAGGGCGTGCTCGAACAGGGCTCGATGGCCGTCGTGAAGGGGACCAAACGTCCCGGCGACTACCACTCGCATGGGACCCCTTCAGGCCGCGCTCACATGAACCTTCGACCCCCGGGTACCAACCATCTGGCCGGTGTGGACCCTCTCGATGAATGTACGTGACCTCGTCGAGGAGGAGTCCGAGTCCTACGGTGTCTCGACCCCACCCGAGGAGACCCTCGACAGTATCCTCGAGACGATGCTCGAGTGTGACGCCTCATCGCCGGAATCGTGACCAAGACCGACCTGCTCGAGTGTCTCACCTGGACGGAGGAGGGCCGGATGCCCGTCCAGATCTTGGGGCCGATCTCCTCGGCGATCTCACGCGGGATGGACTGGCCGAACGCATCGAGTCGGTCGCCGCGAAGTACCGGGACATGCGAGTTCTCGAGGCGAAGGTCCACCTCAAGGAGCACAAGGAACAGCTCCGGGGTATCCCGATGATCCATGCCAGAGTTCGCCTCTTTACCGATCGCGGGACCTTCCTGGCCTCCGACGAGGGGTACGGCGACCGCCATGCCGTCTCGCTTGCGCTGAATGCGATCGAGCGCCAGATCCTCGAGGGCAAGACCTACGGCGACTCCAAGAAACCGGCGACCGATGCAGATCTCGCGAAGATCTACGGCTGGGCGCTGACGGAGTGATTCAGGCGGTCAGGACCGGTCGATTCGAGTTCCGCACCACGCGCTCGGCCACGCTGCCCATCTTCATCGGCCGCTCGTGGCTCTGGCCCCGGTAGCCGATGACCGATCCAGGTCGACGTCCAGGTCCTCGGCACTCTCGGCGATCGAGTCCCACGGGCGCCCGTGACAGATGTGCCAGCTGACCTCGACGCCGGCGTTGTCGGCCCGCTCCTCGAGTTCCTCGAGCATCGCCTGGCCCCGCTCCTCGAGCTGATTGACCACGATCTCTGCACTGCTGAGGGCGGTCTCCCCGTACCGGTGGGTCTCCACGCAATACATCGCGTGCACCCGCGATCCGTACTGCTCGGCAATCGTCATGGCGTGCTCGACGGCCCGGTTGGCCGGATCGCTTCCGTCGGTCGGCACCAGTATCGTATCGTACATTCACTGGTTGCACACCAGCGTCGCCCAAATACCTTTCATCCAGTCTCAGGCTGTCACGACCGGGCGGCCACTGTAGCGGACCACCCGCTCGGCCACGCTGCCCAGGGTGGTCCCGTCCGGGGCGCTCATGCCCCGGTTGCCGACGAGGATCAGGTCAGCATTGATCTCATCGGCGTACTGGTCGATCTCCTCGTGCGGCTGGCCACGGCGGATCGCCGTCGTTACATCGATGGCCCCTCGCTCTTCGATCTCCTCCAGCAGTTCCTCCCCGCGCTCCTCGAGTTCCTCGAGGACACCATCGTCCTGTCCGAGAATGGACCGACCGTAGCGGGTGGTGTCGACGACGTAGATCGCGTGCAGCTCCGCGGAGAACGTCTCGGCCAGATCGAGGCCATGCTCGACCGCCCGATTCGCCGCATCGCTCCCATCTGTCGCCACCAGTATCCGGCTGTACATGCACCCTCTCCACACCGAGGACGACCAAAAGGCTAGGCCCGTGAATCGATCTCGGCAATGCGGGTCCGGCCACTCCGCCGCTCGATGTGGATATTGACTGGCTGGCCGTCCGCCTCGGCTCGCACGAGCCAGGTGCCACGCTGCTGGTAGGGCTGCTCGAGAATCTCGATGGCCTCGTAGTCCTGCAGGGCCGTTCTGGCGGAATCGGCCGCATCGGCCGCCGTCACGATCGCTGTCGACCGTGCACTGTCTTGCTCCCTGGTGACGAGCACCGAGCACGTGGCCGATCGGAGCACCGCTCGGTCACGCTCCCCAGGAGGAACCGATCGAGGCCCCGGCGCCCGTGGGTCCCCAGCACGATCACGTCCACCGCGGTCGCGCTCGCGTGTGCCAGGATTTCCTCATGGGCTGAACCATCGGCCACGGTTGTCTCGACGCTGACAGCCTCGGGCGCCGCCTCGGCCAGCTCATCGAGCAGCTCCTGGCCCAGGTGATGCAGAGACTCGACCAGTGGCTCGCTCGCGATTCTCGCCGGATAGTTGTCGGCGATATCGACGACATAGAGGAGCTGGACGCGAGCGTTGAAGCGCTCGGCCAGCTCGAACCCCTGAGTGACTGCACTCTCGGCTGCCTCACTGCCATCTGTTGGGACGAGAATATCGCGGTACATAGCTGGCTATACGGTGTGGATGGGGGAGTTCTCCTCGATCGGTTTCACAATTTGCGGAATGTGATCAGACGCTCTCTGGCAGCCAGCCACCGTCGACCTCGAGGTTTTGCCCGCTGATGTAGCCGGCGTCCGGCCGTAGGAAAAACAGGACCGGCTGGACCACCTCCTCGAACGTCGCCGGGCGGCCCCGGGGCAGCGTCTCCGGCATGACATCGGAGTTCTCGAGGACGTACGGCGAGACTGCGTTGACGGTGATGTCCTCGCTCTGGGTCTCGGCGGCGAGCATCCGGGTGAACATCGATCACGCCGGCCTTCGCCACGAAGTACGGGAAGTTGACCGGATCGACGAGGCCCTTCTCGCTCGAGGCATAGCCAATGTTGACGATCCGCCCGTAGTCATTCGAACGCATTGATGGCAGGGCGCGTTTTGCACACAGCATCGTCCCATCGAGGTTCGTCTGGCAGCACGCGCTGCCAGGTGGCATAGTCCGTGGTCTCCCAGCGTTCCGGGGCGAAGTCCCCGACGTTGTTGACCAGAACGTCGACCGGCCCCAGGCCGGCCTCGATGGCGTGGAACAGCTCGTCGACGCCGTCCGGATCCGTCACGTCTGCCTGCACGCTGGTGGCATCACTGGCCCCTCGCTGCAGGGCCTCGTCCACGACAGCCGCAGCGGCATCCGCACTCGTGTTGTAGTGGACGGCCGTCCGGGCCCCGCGCTCGGCAGCGGCCAGGATGATGGCCCGACCGAGGCCGCGCGCACTCCCGGTCACGAGGACGGTCCGACTCGAGAGATCCATATCGGCTCCACCGCCCGCCGACGCTAAAACGTGGGGGGTTGGCCGAGAGAACGGTCGTTGCGATTCTATTAAGGTCGGTGGTGCGCACCCTCCGACTGAATGGCCTACTACGCCGGGGTCGACCTCGGGGCGACCAACGTTCGCGCGGTCGTCGCGGATGCGTCCGGCTCGGCCCTGGGGCGGGCGACCAATCCGACACCCCGCGGTCCCCGGGGGATCGACGTGACCGAGCAGGTTCTCGCCACGGTGCGGTCGGCGTGTGCCGAGGCCGGGATCGACCCAGAGCAGATCACGGCACTGGGCATCGGATCCATCGGGCCACTGGACATGGAAGAAGGCGCCGTCGTGGATCCGGCGAACCTCCCCGACTCGATCGATCGCATTCCCCTGACCGGGCCCGTGGGCAATCTCATCGGGAGCGATCGCGTCTCCCTGCACAACGACACCACTGCCGGGGTCATCGGCGAGCGCTACCACGCCGCGGCCAGCCCCGACGACATGGTCTACCTGACCATTTCCTCGGGCATCGGGGCAGGTATCTGCTGTGACGGCCAGATTCTGGGCGGCTGGGACGGCAACGCGGGCGAGCTCGGCCACATGGTCGTCGACCCGCAGGGCCGCCTGACCTGTGGCTGTGGCCGGGATGGCCACTGGGAGGCCTACGCGTCGGGGACGGGCATTCCCCGCTACACTCGGTTTCTGGCCGACGAGGACCCGACGATCGAGACATCCCTACCACTCGAGGACCCGGACCTCGACGCGAAGATGATATTCGCCCAGGCCGGGACCGACGCCTTGGCCGACGCCGTCATCGAGGAGGTGGCCCACTGGAATGCGATCGGGCTGGCGAACGTGATCCACGCATTCGCCCCGCTGCTGGTCTCGATCGGCGGAGCTGTCGCGATCAACAACGAATCGCTTGTCGTCGATCCACTCCGCAGAGCGTGATCCAGGAGCTGGTCATCACGAACGTCCCCGGATCACCCGTCACGACCCTCGGGGATCAGGTCGTCCTCGAGGGGGCCCTGGCGAGTGCCCTGACCGGTGGCACGGGTGATCCCCGGCGTGGCCCGAACTGACGGCCGCGTTTGCGAGCGCTTATATGGCTTTGGCCCCCGCCACTCGTACGACCACATGACGTTCAGCGGCAGGCTCCAGGGAGGTGCCGGCGCCGATGGCCGATGAGCCAGACGGCCAGCGACCGGCCGAGGAACCGGAATCGGACGGCGGTATTCAGGCCTATACCGTCCGCCTCGAGCTGGTCGACGAGCCCGGCGAGTTGCTCCGGGCGCTCGAGCCGATCGCCGACCGCGGGGGCAACCTGCTGAGCATCCACCACGAGCGGGGCAACATGACCCCTCGCGGGCACATTCCCGTGGAGGTCGACATCGAGTGTCCACCGGACCGATTCGACGATATCGTGGGCGGGCTCCGGGACGCTGGCATCAACGTCATCCAGGCCGGCGCCGAGCGATACGGCGAGCAACTGACCGTGTTGCTGGTCGGCCATCTCGTCGAGACCGATCTCTCCGATACGATCGCAGCGGTCGAGACAGATGCGGACGCAGCCGTGATCGACCTGTCACTGGCGGCCCCCGAGGGCATGGATGCGGTCTCGAGTGCCCGCCTACGCATCGCGGTCGACGACGGCCAGGCCGAGCCCACCCTGGAGGCGGTCCGCAAGATCGCCGACGGGAAGGACCTCATCGTTGTGGAGCCGCTGCTGGGAGGTGAGGCCTGATGCGTCTCGCTATCCTCGGTGCCGGTGCCGTTGGAGCCTCGGTCGCCGAGCTCGCCGCGGAGTACGGCCACACCGTGGTCGGGATCGCCGACTCGAGCAGTGCCGCTGTCGCCGACGACTCCCTCGACGTCGCCGCTGCTCTCCAGCAAAAGGCCGCCGAGGGCAGCGTGGGCGCTGCCAGCCCGGACGCCGTCTTCGAGACCGACTACGAGGTCCTGATCGAGGCGACGCCGACGACTCTCGATGACGCCGAGCCCGGCTTCGGCCACCTCGAGCGAGCCCTCGAGGCCGACCGACACGTCGTTCTCGCCAACAAGGGACCCGTCGCCGAGCGCTACGACGAGGTCCGGGACACTCGAGCGGGCGAGTGCCGGGACAGTTCGCTTCGAGGCGACAGTCGGCGGGGCGATTCCCGTCCTCTCGACCATCGAGGACGCGACGCCATCGGCCGTCGAGGCCGTCCGTGGGGTTCTCAACGGGACGGCCAACTTCATCCTGACCCGCATGGCCGCCGAGGGCCTCGACTACGAGCACGTCCTGGCAGAGGCCCAGGACCTCGGCGTTGCCGAGGCCGATCCCACCTTCGACGTCGACGGGACGGATGCGGCGCTGAAGTGTGTGATCCTCGCGAACGTGCTCGCCGATGGTGGCTTTTCACTCGCGGATGCGGCCGTCGAGGGCATCCAGGACATTCCCGGGAGTGCCCTCGAGCTGGCCGCCGAGGACGGTCGGACCGTTCGACTGGTCGGCGAGGCGACGCGTGGTGCGGTCCGGGTCGGGCCCCGACTCGTCCCAGCCAACAGCGCGCTGGCGGTGACCGGCACCCGGAACATCGTCCAGATCGAGACCCGAAACGCCGGGTCGCTGGCCTCGAGTGGCCGGGGGGCTGGCGGGCCAGAGACGGCGACGGCAGTGCTAGCGGACGTTGGCCGACTTCCACCCCTCCCCAGTCAGTGACTGGGACTGTCGTGGTGAGTGAACACCCCGCATCGCGAGAGCAAATCGCAAGGCGGCGGCCTGGTTTGGCACAGCCCCTTTCGAAATGGTTTTAACTACTTCTGCCAAACAAGACCGATATAGCGCCTTAGCGCGTGAGCTACACCATGAGCGACAAACCCCACCAGAATCTGGCCGTCATCGGCCACGTGGACCACGGCAAGAGCACGCTGGTCGGGCGTCTCCTCTTCGAGACGGGGAACGTACCCGAGCACGTCATCGAGCAGCACCGTGAGGAAGCAGAAGAAAAGGGCAAGGGCGGCTTCGAGTTCGCCTACGTGATGGACAACCTCGCCGAGGAGCGCGAGCGCGGGGTCACCATCGACATCGCCCACCAGGAGTTCGACACGGACAACTACTACTTCACGATCGTCGACTGTCCCGGCCACCGGGACTTCGTGAAGAACATGATCACGGGTGCCTCCCAGGCGGACAACGCCATCCTCGTGATCGCGGCCGACGACGGCGTCGCCCCGCAGACCCAGGAGCACGTCTTCCTGGCTCGCACACTCGGGATCGACGAACTCATCATCGCCGTCAACAAGATGGACGTCGTCGACTACGCCGAGGACGACTACAACGACGTCGTCGACCAGGCCAAGGAACTGCTCAAGCAGGTCCAGTTCGATGTCGACAACGCGTCGTTCATCCCGATCTCCGCCTTCGAGGGAGACAACGTCTCCGAGCAGCTCGGACAACACGCCCTGGTACGACGGTCCAACCGTCCTCGATGCCCTCAACGACCTGCCCGAGGCACGGAACCGCCGACGGACGCCCCGCTCCGGCTGCCGATCCAGGACGTCTACACGATCTCCGGCATCGGGACCGTTCCCGTCGGCCGCGTCGAGACCGGTGTCATGAACACCGGCGACAACGTCTCGTTCCAGCCATCGGACGTCGGTGGCGAGGTCAAGACCATCGAGATGCACCACGAGGAGGTGCCCAAGGCTGGCCCCGGTGACAACGTCGGGTTCAACGTCCGCGGCATCGGCAAGGACGACATCCGCCGTGGCGACGTCTGTGGCCCGGCCGACGACCCACCGACGGTCGCCGAGACGTTCACCGCCCAGATCGTCGTGATGCAGCACCCGTCGGTCATCACCGCGGGGTACACGCCGGTCTTCCACGCCCACACGGCCCAGGTGGCCTGCACCATCGAGTCCATCGACAAGAAGATGGATCCCGCAAGCGGGGAGGTCGCCGAGGAGAACCCGGACTTCATCCAGTCCGGCGACGCCGCGGTCGTGACCGTCCGACCCCAGAAGCCGCTCAGCATCGAGCCCTCGAGCGAGATTCCCGAACTCGGCAGCTTCGCCATCCGGGACATGGGCCAGACCATCGCGGCCGGGAAGGTCCTCGAAGTCACCGAGAAATAAATGCAGCAGGCACGCGTTCGCCTCGCCGGGACGAGCCCAGAGGACCTGGACGACATCTGTGACGACGTCCGCGACATCGCGAGCAACACCGGCGTCAACCTGAGCGGCCCGATTCCGCTCCCGACGAAGACGCTCGAGGTACCGACTCGCAAGTCGCCGGACGGCGAGGGAACCGCGACCTGGGAACACTGGGAGATGCGGGTGCACAAGCGCCTGATCGACCTCGATGCCGACGAGCGGGCCCTCCGACAGCTCATGCGCATTCAGGTCCCGAACGACGTCTCGATCGAGATCGTCCTCGAGGACTGAGCGAGTCGATTTTTCAACGGGCCACCACAGCTGGGCCAGCTGTGACTGTGGCGATTCAGCGGCAATACATCGAGACGGTGAGACTTTTGCCATCTCCCTCAGAAGGGGTCCCAATGGCCCGGTCCCCGATCATTCAGACACTGGTCGCCTTCGCCGTCGTGTTCACCCTTCAGGTTGCGGCGTCAGTCATCAACGGCGAGGAGCTGTATCGGGTGCTGTTTATTCTCTCATTGCCCCTCGAGGTCAACGCCTGGACGCTCGTCACGAGTGTCTACGCTCACGCGGGGGCCGATCACCTCGTCTGGAATGCGATCGCCCTCATCCTGTTTGGCTGGCCGGTCGCCCGGGCGACGAGCCGAATGAAGTTCCATGCCTTCTTCATCGCCACCGGTGCCATCGCCGGCGCTGCCCAGCTGCTTGTGCCGGTCTATCTGCCCGTCGAAGTGTCTGCCTCCGGGGTTCTCGGGGCGAGTGGTGCGGTCTTTGCGGTGATGGGCTACCTGCTCAGCGGGAATCGCGTGTCGGCCGGGCTGGCTGACCGGCTCGAGGTGCCGTTCTGGGTCGCCGTCGTCCTGTCGGCACTGCTCGCCGTCGCGATCACCTGGGCGACGGCCTCGCCGCGGGCCGCCCTGATCGCACACTTCACCGGCCTGCTGCTGGGGCTGGTCGCCGGCCGGCTCCGGATTCTCTAATCGGAAGCGGGAACGAACACAAGCTACAAATAGAGACCGCAGTTACGAGACGGTGCGGGCTCGTAGATCAGCGGTAGATCGCTTCCTTCGCAAGGAAGAGGCCCTGGGTTCAAATCCCAGCGAGTCCATCCCTCTGCTGAGCGTTGTCCTGTTCCAGCTTTGGAATAGTGACTGTCTGGTTTTGTCGAATAGTTCTACTCGAATCACTACTGTGTCGGAACGAATTTGTGGGACTGGTCGGGTCTACCGCCTATGAGTCTCTCCAGACGACAATTGCTGGTGGCGAGTGGGGCAGCCTGCTCGGTGCTGGCGGGCTGTCAGGACTCTCCGGTGTCGGAACCTAATGAGCGTACAGGGACTCCCGGGAGAACCACTCGAGCTCGCGTTCGGTGAGGGCGCCGAGTTCACCAACGATAGCGGCGTGACCTTCCAGGTCCTGCTCTCCAATCCGCGATTGATCGAGACCGTGGCCGTCACGCGAGAGCGTGAGATCTACGTTGACTCTCCGGAGTCCAGGCCGTACTTCCTGTTCGTCCGGGTGCAGGTGGCCAACGAGGGTGACTCGGCCATCGACCCGCCGAGCGGACTGACCTTCGAGGCCGACGGTGAGTCGATCGATCGAACGGTGATCAGGACGCCGGAGCAACGCTATCGGGACATCGGCGAATTGGCCCCCGGCGAGCAGGACGCCGGGATCATCGCCTTTCCTGCCCCGGACGGATCTGGCACGGGGACAGTCTCGCTGAAATTCCAGCGGTTGCTCGAGTCACCGCCGGCGCGGTGGGCTTTCGACTTTTCCAACCTGCCCCGCGAGGGAACCGACCTCACTCGAGACGAACTGGGCGACCCGGTCACGGTCGAGGCCGGCGACCACGCCTACGAGTTCACACCGACCGATGCCTGGACGTCGAGTACCTATACGGGATCGGACGGCACCGAGCACACCGCCCCGGATGGGTCGACGTTCGTCATGGTCGAGGCCACTGCTGAGAACGTGGGTGAGGTACCGGTGAAATTGCCGACTCCCTACGATGTGCGATTGGGCGCCGACGACTCGATCGCTCGTGGGTCCCCCTACGAGGGCGCCGAACCGGCCTACGAGGGTCGGGTCGAATGCCCTACGAGCCCGGGGGGAGCCAATCCGGTGTCTTTCTGTTCACCGTTCCACAGTCGGCGACGGACTACACCCTCCGGCTCGCCATCGGGAACGACACGTTCGTGACCTGGCCAGTCGAGCCCGACGGTAGCTAAGGAACCGAGAGACATCGCCTCTGGTGAACCATCCTGTGGAATGGGACAGCGGCTCGCAGGAGACTACGAATTATCGTACAGCTTCAATAGGAGTCGCAATACCGTACACGACCGGGCGAATTTCGCGGAAGTGTTTCAGAGCGATTCGAGCCAACAGGAACTACTGTAAAATCAGGTTCCAGCAACGGGCATGATGACGAAGAACCCGTATGAAAGCGCCAGTGAGACCGTCGGGCCGACAATCCACATTGAGACATACTTTGCGATTGCTCTGGGATTGAACAGGTCGCCGACCTCAAGCACTTCCTGCGGTTCCGGTTCCCCAATAGCCGACGCAGGAACGTCCGGATCCGCTGTTATTGCCCCTGTTTCGATTTTCGCATCGGTTTCACCGCTGATTGCATCACGGGCCGAGATCGGACGAGTGGCCCGTCCCCAGCCAAGGCCCACGATCGTCATTACCATCGCCATCACGAGACTGATCGGAATACCAGCAGAGGACAGCAGCGTCGTGATCGTCGCCGCGGTCGTCATAACGAGCAGTGCCGCAAGCAGCGGGATATCGGTCAACTCGGTTCCGACCGATTCCATCGTCCGACGTGCGATCGTAAATCCGCCGACTCCGATCGCCACGGTCGCAATGAGGATCGCTGAGTTCGCTTCGAGCGCGCCACTGCTCACCAACGGCGCAACCGCGTTCGGGACGTTGCTTGCGCCGGCACTGAACGCCATATAACAGCCGATAATGAGAACAACGACCGTCCCCACTAGCTCCTGTGGTGTCGTTTTCGGGCCGAGTGCAACTGATGGGACAGTCCCGCTTCGGTCGAGCGTAATCAGCGGTCCGTCGGTCGACACGATCTCGAATCGCTTGATGAGTGCCGGATACAGATACCGTCCCAGGACGCCACCGATCCAGAAGCCGATTACGGGCGTGAAAATCCACCATGCGACGATCCGTCCGATTGTATCGAAATTGAGTGTCCCGGTCGCCAGTCCCAGACCGGCGATCGCTCCGACTGTCGTCATCGATGTCGGCACCGGGACGCCGAACACATTGGCGATGAGAATACCTGTTCCAATGAAAAAGAGCACGCCCACACCGGCTTCCAACGAGATCGGGATCGCAATGATATCGCCGGCCAATGTATCCATGACGTTTCGTCCGACAGTCCATCCACCCAGAAAGACGAAGAAGGTCATCAGCAGTGCCGCCAGTGACTTCGAAACGATGCCGGCCCCGACTGAGGGGCCCCACGCGATACCGGTTGACGAGCCACCGATGTTGAATCCGACAAAGATTGAGGCTACAATACCAACCAACAGTACTACAGTAAGATCCATATAGACGATATTTCACCTGCCGATGGAAAGAACGTTCCGACCTTACGCAGATATAGTTTCAACTTGATGGAATCAATTTTTATAAGTTACCGGATAGTTTTGGAAAGTGTAACCAACACTGATGAGCGTGACTACCTATTTACGAACTCAAGCTAATATGTAGCTATGATCGACCGAGTACTCGTTCCGATGGACGACTCGGAGCTGGCACAAAAAGCATTGGAGTACGCGCTTGATGCCTTCGGAGAGGTGGAGATAACCGTTCTTCACGTCGTCGGAAAACCCACACCGATGATGGGTGAGATCGTTGGCCTTGCACTCGAAGATGACTTACAATCAGCTGCCGAGGAACGGGCCAGTGATGTATTCGATATCGCCCGGAAGATTGCGGATGAGCATAACACGGAAATCACCACGACAGTCGCGATCGGCCACCCGGCCCGAACTATCATCGAGACGTCAGAGAACTTCGACACGGTCGTCATCGGAAGCCACAGCGGCTCTATCGTCGACCGTCTGTACGTCGGAAACGTCGCCGAAAAGGTGTTCCGTCGTGCACCGGTGCCCGTTATGGTCATCCGGTGACGCGTGGCAAGTGTCTCTGAATCCGATTCGGTTCAACTGTCGTCTTTCTCGACTTTCTCTTTGGTCTCGTCAATCGCTGCTTCGAGTTCCTCTTTCGTCTTGTCGATAGTCTCCTCGACTTCGTCCTTACTGGGTCGGCGTTCGACACGCTCGTTTACCTCGTCAACCTTTTCGGCCACTTCGGTAACCTCGCTGGAAACAGTCTCCTCAACGGTCTCTGCGACCGTTTTGTCAACTGATTCAGCGACTTCTTTCTCAACAGATTTCGCAACCGTTTCACTCATTTCTTTGTCCATCGATTCGGCGACCGTCTCCCCAACCTGTTTCTCGACCGACTCGGTGACCTCCTGCGTGACTTGTTCAGTTACCTTTTCCTCAACGGCCTCGACGACTTCAGCAGTCATCCACTGTGGGTCGAGTCTGCTCATCTTCCACCCAACGTGGATCGCATATGCAAGGAATACACCCAATCCAAATGTAATGCCAGTTTGAATACCCATGGTGACCATGAGTCCAATAGCGAGAACGAACAGGACGCCATAGCCAATATCAGCTAACGCGTCAGTATGATACCCATCCATACGAGTTCAGTTCCGACGGAGCCGTTTTTAGCTGTCGGACATTGCCTCCAACGTGAAACCGGCAATCTGTAACGCCTCCCACGTTTTTTCGCAACTTCCGTCCGTTGACCCCTCGATAGCTCCGTCCGAATCACCCACCTCTCTTCTTAGTTCGCCCACCCGTGCAGCCCCTCGAGTGATAGATACTGACAGGCCGCGACGACGGCACTCGTCTCGTAGAAGTCGACCGTGAGCACGTTCGGATTCAACCGCCAGTCCAGGCCGACCTGGCCGAGAAAGCAGGGAAACTGCTGTGCCATCCGGCGAGCGGCCTCTTCGAGACTTCGATAGGCGAGCCATCGACTCGAGCCCGGAATCCACCCCGTTGTGACCGAGCCCGCAACGTGGCCCGTTGTCGGGGTGATGTAGTAGCCAATCTCACCGAGGCGGGCGGTATCGGTGTGGGTTAGCTCGAGGGCGGCCTCGTGGGCATCCTCGAGAGCTGGCTCGTTGACCCAGCCATCACGCACCCAGCGGGATCGATCGTCGGCCACTCCTGGCCACGGGTCGTGACCATCGTATAGCAATCCAACCCTGGGCCCGTCGAACAACGAGAGCGACTGATCGAGTAGCTCGGCGGGCGCGCGGTCGGGCAGTGCCAGGGCGTACTCGCCGAGGTGGCGCTCGAGGAGGGCCTGCAACGAGGCGATCCGCTCCTGCGTCGCCGTCTCGAATCCGTTGTAGTTCGACAGTTTCACCAGGACGAACTCGTTGCCGGCCTGGCGCTCGGCTCGTTCTAAAAATGCCCCGATGTCGGCGACGATCTCCTCGAGTGGCGGCCCTCTGGCGAGGTTGTGATGGGCCCACAGCGGATCAGTCTCGTCGGGGTCGTAGTGCGGTCTGATGTCGAGCCAGCGGATCCCATCACTGAGCTGTGTCGCGACGTCCCTGGATTGAGGTCGGGTCCAGGCCTCCACGTGGCCAGCCGTGAGCATTGCGGGCGAGACCCAGGATTCGGTCTGCTCGTAGAAGGAGGCGTGATGGGTGCCCGGCAGACTGAGCGACCAGATCGGCCTGTCCTGGAGGCGATCATCAGTCAGCCAGAACTCGCGGTCGAGGCCCATCGAGGCCGGGAGCGCGGCGTGACACCACTCCCGTCGAGACTCTGGCAGGACAGTCCCCGCGAGGAATCCTCCTGTCACCAGCCCCGTGATCCGAAGAGCGCGTCGACGCGAAATGTGCCGGGGACCATCGGATCCGATCTCTGAGGGGGTGTGGTCATCTGGTTCCGTCCCACCGCCGGATCCGCCCTGCTCCATAGCACTCCGAGAGACGCGGGGGGACATAATGCTCCGGGAATGTCCGACTGGGACTCACCAACTCCTTCAAGTCACGTATAATGTGTCTCGAGATACGCGATGATATCCGCACTCTCATAGAGTGCCTCGTCACGAGCCGTGTCGACGAGGAGCGGGATCTGGTCCTGGCCATGTTCGAGCAGCTCGTCGTAGCGGTCTGCATTCGTGACGGCCTCGCCCCCGATGATCGAGCCGGCCGTCCGTGGATTGTGGAGCTGGATGGAGATGCCGTGGTCACTGCAGAATCGTCGCACCCGTCGACAGTACGGACACCCCTCCGACTGGTAGAGCTCGAGACCCGCAGTGGGGACTGGTGTCTCATCTGACTGGCGTCGCCGGCGCGAGCGGACGGTCGAGTGGACGACCGAGCCGGCGAGGACGGCGAGTGCCACCGCCCCGACGAGTACCAGCGACTCGGAGATAACGGCCTCGAGGCGCCCCGTGAGGCCGCCCACAACGGCCAGCGCACCGATGACCAGCACGATGCCTGTGGCAATTCCGGACAGTCCCGTTCCGCGAACACTCAGACCCTGGTCCATATCCGTTGGTCACAGTTGTGATTAATAATGCTCCGGTCGATGCCCCAATCCCCAGAGGGAGTCCGGCCCGTCTCGACAGCTATTTGATACGCTGTCTGAAAGTTCCTGTCGAATTATCAATGGAGCGTCGCGAAATACTTGGTGCGGTCGGTGTCGCCGGACTCAGTGTCGGTGGAATTGTTCTTGCCTGGCAACTCGATGAGGGCAATATATCACTCCCTGGTGAGGAAGCTGATATCTCTGATACGGTCAGTCGTGGTTCGCGAACGTGGAGTATGGATGTCACGGCGGGCGAGGAGATACAGATCACAGTGACTGATACCGCGGATGAGGCGCCGTATGGTGGGGCATTTCGCCTCTTGGCGCCGGACGGTACCGAGGTCCTTGAGGACGGCCCAGGGTCCATGGACATGGTTTCCCGAACCCACACGGCCGAACAGACCGGCACCTACGACCTCGAGGTCAACGCCCCCCGAACTCGCGTCCGGGTCTCGGTTCTCATCCAGGAGGCTTCGGCCTGATCGGTCAGCCCACCACGCCGAAGCCAAAGGATTCGAAGCCGAACACCGGTCCCCAGAGGAAGTGCACCGCAATGCCGACGATGAGGGCCGGGATCGTCGTGTAGATGCTCGCGATGATCGCGGCCTGCTTGTCGATGGCGATGAGTGGAAACAGGGCATCGCCGTCCTGGCTGATCGCGTTCGCGACGAGTGTCGAGAACGGGATGCCACCCTGGGCGTATGCGCCCGCGAGGACGATCTGTGGTCCACAGCCCGGGATGAGCCCGATGAGTGCACCAGCAATGGGTGCGAGGAGTCCGGCTGCTGCCGCCATGGCCCCGATGTCGAGTTCGAACAGGAAGACCGGATACTCGTAGAGCAGGTAGGCCACGAGCACCCAGACCGTGACGAAGCTCGTCTCCATCGCGGCGTGCTGGAGGGTCTCGTAGGTGTTCGCAAAAGACTCCCGTGCCCGCCCGACACTGCCTTCTCCGATGTAGTGCCGGCCGACGAAGTAGAGGTAGAACGAGAGGGACGTTCCGGTGAGCCCCACGACCGTGAAAGCGCCCGCGTAGGACAGGCCGAGCGTAATCGGCACTTCGGGCGCCCCCCGGAGGAGATAGAGCACACCGAGGACCAGTGCAGCGACCGCTGCTGCCCACCAGGTTACGTGGACGAAGTGGCTGACCGGCGTCAGGAGGTGAGATTCCCGATCAGGCCCCGTTTCGTGCGTGTGGCCGGGCGATGCCCCCTCATACTCGTGAGCCGGGTTGGAACTCCGGCCAACGACATCAGCTGTGGCACCCCCGTCGGTAACGGGTCGGCCGATCTGACTTACTGCCCGATCGACGAAGCCCACCCCGAGGCCGAACCAGTCGATTGCGTATCCGAAGCCGATGGCCGCCACGAACGCCATACCGTAGGCATAGAGGGCTGCCTCCGGAGCCAGTGCGAGGATGACGAACGCCGAATCGCCAGCGGTGGCAGCAAGGGTCGCGACGACCGTGCCGAAACTCACTGACCCTCGGATGTAGAGGGGCATCATGACAATCGCGCCCCCACAGCCCGGCGTCAGTCCCATGCACGCTCCCGCCAGGGGCTGGAGCTGTCGATTCGCCTCGAGTTTCTTGAGCAGGACCCCTCGTGTCCGATACTGGATGTAGCTAAACAGCAACACGGTGATGGCGACGAACGCACTCACTTGGACGTAGCCGTCCCGGACGGACGCAACGAAAATTTCCGTGAGTTCGCCCAGCATATCACTCGCTCTCGCTGGAATCAGACTGGCGAATTAGACTCATCTAAACTTTTGTTTAGCACAGTGCGGCAAAAGGATGTTGGTCCACCCCGTGACATGTACCGGGCGACTCACTGTGGTCACTATTTCGGCGCAATCGGGTGATTTCCCCTGGTAAAATGCCGGCCAGATAGCCACTGAAAGAGGCATTTCACGTTACGGTGAAGGTATTTGAGTGGGGTTCCATGGTGGCCCATGGACGAACGAGTTCGATCAACCGCCGCAATCGCGACCGCCTGTCTTCTCGTCGGTGCCGCCCTCGGGGTCGGTGGCGCTGGTCTGATCAACTTCGGATCGAGTGACGACACCGCCTACCCGAACGAGTGGACGGCCAACCCGACGATGGAAACCTTCGCCTCGAACGAATCGTTCGCAGCGTACTTCCGAGCTGCCGACCGCTCAAACCTGTATTTTGGGCCGTCAATTCGAACCACGACCCGGCCGATGATGGAAGACGTCGCCATGGGAGCGCCGGTCGCAGCTGACGGCGAAGCTGGGGGCGGCGCCGGTGGGCCTGACCGCGTCTCTGATACCAACGTGCAGGTCGAATCTCTGGACGAACCCGACCTGCTGAAAACCGACGGAAATACCAGCTACTACGCTGGCCATCGCTTTCAATATCGGGACGGTGAGACGAGCATCTTCTCGCTCGAGGACCCGTCGAGTCCCGAACTCGTCGCGACAATTCCAGCCGCAGGCGAACTGGCACTCATCGAGTCATCGGGCACGCTCGTGGTTCTCGGGGACGACCGCATCTGGGGATACGACGTGAGCGACCCGGCCAATCCGACACAGCTGTGGGACGAGCGCATCGATGCCGACCTCCAGACGGCTCGTCTCGATGGTGAAACGCTGTACCTCGTCCTGGTGGACCGACCGGACCACGCGGCCCCCTGCCCGATCCGGCCGTTGTCCAGCACGACCATCCCGTGTACCGAGATCTACCGACCGAGTTCGAAGGCCGATGCTGACGCGGTCTACACGGCCGTCCGGATGGATACCGCCTCGGGAAGCATCGATGACGAGGTCAGCGTCGTGGGCTCCTACCGCGACTCGGCTACCTACGTCTCGGAGAACGCGATCTACCTCAGCTACACTCGATCGATGTCTCGCTATGATCTCCTGACAGCCTACCTGACCGGCCCTGGCGCGTCACAGCTAGATGAGTCGACCCGCGAGCGAATCAACAACCTCCAGAACCTCGATATTTCCGAGCGGGCAAAGAGTGTCGAACTCGACGTCATCATCGAGTCCTGGTACGATTCGATGGACGAGGACGAGCGCCGAGAGGCTGCGGATACGTTCCAGGAGGGCCTCACCGAGTACGCCGAGGACAATCAGCGAGAGATGACCCGAACGGGTATCACCAGGATCGACATCGATGGCCCGCTCGAGGTGACGGACTCCGGCGAGGTCCCCGGTGTGCCACTGAATCAGTGGTCCATGGACGAACACGAGGATCACCTCCGGATCGCCACAACGATCCCGGGCTCGCATGGGGCCACCTCGAAGAACGACGTCTACGTGCTCGACAGTTCGCTCGAGATCACTGGCTCGATCACGGGCCTCGGTGAGACCGAGCGGATCTATGCGGTCCGCTTCGAGGGAGACGAGGGCCACGTGGTCACCTTCCGCCAGATCGATCCGTTCTACACGCTCGACCTTTCGGACCCGACAAACCCGACACTTGAAGGCGAGCTCAAGATTCCCGGGTTCTCGTCGTATCTGCACCCACTCGATGACGACCTGATGCTCGGGGTCGGCGAACAGGATCGGCAGGTGAAGGTCTCCCTGTTCGACGTCAGCGACCGGAGCGATCCCACGGAACTCGACGCCGAGATACTCGATCGTGAGTACTACTCCGAGGTGAACCAGAACCACCGGGCGTTCCTCCACGACGAGCGCCACGAGGCCGTCTTCATCCCCGGCAGCGAGGACAGTTACGTCTTCAGCTACGCCAACGGCTCACTCGAGGAGGTCATTTCCGTCGATATTGGCGGGCACGGGGTGCGTGCAATGTACATCGATGACTACCTCTACGTTTACGGCGAGGGCGAGGTCGTCGTCATCGACGAGACGACCTGGGCGGTCGAGACTCGGATCGACGCCCGGTAATCGAAATCGTTTCACGGGCTGGCTCGAGTGACAGGGACAGGATGAGTGGGACCGAGGAGCTCACGGCCGGCGTCGCCAGGCGGGACATCACACCCGAAACGGGCCACGGCTTTCAGGGATATGTACGACCAGACATGCGGGCCGAGGGCGTGGGCATCAGGCTGTTCGCCCGCGCGCTGGTCCTCGACGACGGCGATTCGAAACTTGCCTTAGTCTCAGCGGATCTCCTTTTCGGAGCCCAGAAGGACGCGGTCGTCGAACGGGTCCGCGACCGGGGCTTCACCGCCGATTCGATCTTCTACCTCGGCACGCACACCCACGCAGCGACGGAGGCTGGCGAGTGGACCGGTGCGCAGGTGGCAGAGGCCATCGCGGCCGCCGATGAGAACCGCCAGCCCGCCCACGCCGGCTGGGCCACGGCGGAGGTGCCAGACGTCAATCGGAGTCGCTCGATCGAGGCCCACCTGGCCAATCACGGCCAGGATATCTACCCGGGAACCGGTGAACCCTCCCTCGACCCGCGTGGCCCCGACCATCCACGGGAGACGACCGTCCGGCTGTTGCGGGTCGACACGACCGACGGCGAGCCCCTGGCCGCCTGGACGCAGTTCGCCGTCCATCCCACGGCCTACACCCCCCACAACACGGTCTACTCGGCCGATCTTGCCGGGGCGGCGCTGCGTCACTTCACAGACAGCGTCGAGGGCTCGCCAGTCGCCCTCTTTGGCAACGAGACTGAAGGGGACCTCATCCCCCGGTACGAGGCCTACAACCAGTACGCCCTCGCCGACCGACTCGGGGCCAGACTCGCAGATGGCATGGGCGAGGCCTGGGATCGGGCCGGCGAGTCACTGTCGCCGAACTGTCCGGTGGCTGGTCGGGAGACGACGATTCACTACGAGGGTCAGGAGGTCGAACCGGGCAAGCGCGTGGGCTCGCGGGCCTGGTTTGGTCTCCCGTTCCTCGGTGGCGGGGAGAACGGCCCCTCGTTTTTCTTCGGGCTGGGCCTCGAGGGCAAGCGCCGACCCGCCCGGCTCGCTGGCAAGGTCCACGGCCGGAAGCTGCCGGTCATGCCCGCCCCCTGGTCTCCCGATGTCAGGGTGCAGGTCGTTCGGGTGGGAGACCACCTCCTGCTCGGCGTACCCGGCGAGCCCACCGTCGAGATGGGTCGCCAAACGACCGAGGCCGTTGCGGAGGTCGCCCCGGAATGGGCCGATTCGATCGCTGTCTGTGGACTCGCCAACGAGTACAACGGCTACTTCACGACACCCGCGGAGTACGACCAGCAACACTACGAGGGCGGCCACACGGTCTTCGGGAAGTACCAGTCACTCCTGTTGCGCGATGGCTTCATCGACCTCGTGGCCAAACTGGACCAGGCACCCGCCCCACCGGCGACCGACAGCGGCCGCCCACGCCAGTTCGTCGATCCGCCGGTCGGTCACGCGAGTAGCGGCTCACTTCGCCGCTCACCCCAGGGACAGTCGAGCGAATGGAAACGGTCGAACTCGAGTGGCGGGGTGGCCCCAAGGGCCGGGACCGACCCGGTGGGCGATCCGTTCGTCCACGTTGAGCGGGCGACCGACGAGGGCTGGGACACGGTGGATACGGATCTCGATCTCGGGCTGCTCTGGACCGTCGACGGCTGTGACTATCGGGCCCGCTACGAGGTCCCCAGGGATGCCCCGACAGGGGAGTACCGACTTCGAGTCACGGGGACTGGCTACACGCTCGAGAGCCCCACCTTCGAGGTGACCCCTTCGACCGGGCTTCGCATTCGGGGGGCCGAGGTCGATGGCGAACGGATCGTGATCCGGGCCCAGAACCCGCCACCGGACCCGGACACCCATCTGCGGCCCCGGCCCCGCTCACCACGCGGTGGCTCGGTGACGCTCGAGGACGGAACGACGGCCGACTGGGATGCGGACGCCGAGGGCTGGGTGCTCCCTGCCGATGAACGTACGTCGATTTCGATTCCAGCCGGGGGGCTGGAGGACGGCCTCGGCAACACGGCCGAAACGTCGGCCACGATCGAAACAGGAGCACTCGAGCCGGTCGACTGGCCGGCCCACATTGGTCCGGGCGGGGGCCGACCCCCTGGTCCATTCGGCATCGGCACCTGGCCGATCTAGAGCCATCCGAGTGTTTTTGCCGTCCCCCTGAGTCGGGCTGGCACAGAGACGGATGTCACTGGCCAATCGTATGCACCTCGAGGACTCCGCTGGCGAGTACAGCCATACCACACGCATCGTGGCGACCATCGCGACGGTGTGTGCCGCAGCTGCGATTGCACCCGTCGCCGTGCAGGGATACACCTCGGCTATGGTCGCGGATGCCATCCGGGCGATCGCCACAGGCGTGTGCTTTCTCGTCCTCTATCGAGCCGGACTCGCGTTACTGCTCGGCCGGCACGGTGGGCTGCTTGATGAGCTCGAACTGCGTACCGTTGGCCATACACTCGGCCGTTCGATCGCTACACTGGCGGTGTGGCTCGGTGTCTGGGTATTTCCGCTGGCCGCACTGGGACCGGGTCTCGTGGAGCTTGCGGGGACAGTCTGGCTCGATTCGATCCTCGTTGTCGGGCCGCTCTGGGCGATCGACCGCGGGGTGTGGGCACTGCGTCGATGAGAGCCCTCCTTCTGCTGGTCCTCGCCGGGGTGACGATCGTGGTGGTGGCTGGTGTCGGTTGTGCCGCCACTGTCCAGGGCCAGCCCATCGATGAAAGTTCGAATGGGTCGATAACAGTCTCCCGGACGACCACGGTTACAGGTGCCCCGGTGACCATCCAGGTTCCACCCGGGCGAGAACCGGTTGGCTGGGAGGTTCGCTCGGCGCCAGCCGGCAGCACGGCCGATATTCACGATACTGCGGCTCGAACGACCTCGATCCGGCCGGATGTCCCCGGATCCTACCGACTCGGCCATAGTCGGTCGAACGAGTCGGTCGTCGTCACCGTTGAGAACCGCTCTGCTATCGTCGAAACCTACGCCCCGATTTTGCACTTCCACGAGGACGGTGAGTACCGACCGACACGACTCGAGGCCATCGTCGAGAACGCTCGTCTGCGGACCGAGGCTGGCATCGTCACCGAGAACATGACGGTCTTCGATCTCGCCGGGCGAGACGATTCCCACTACCTCGATCTCAGACCTGGCACCGGTGAACAGCCGCACATTCTTCCTATCGGTGACCGCGATCTTGCACACTATCTCGGACTGGCCGAGGATGAGCCACAGTACCAGACGTATCAGGCAGCGTATCCGCCAACGGTCTATGCGAACGTTGCCCCCACTACGTACGAGGGCGAGGCCTACACGGCGATCACCTACTGGTACATCTACACCTGGGATCCGAAAACGGGCTTCGCGAAATTCGGGACCCACCAGGGAGACGTCGAGAGCACCGTCGTACTGGTCGACTCGGCCGGTGAGCCGGCCTTCGTGGCACCCTATGGTCACGGCGGCGCCACGATGGCCCCGTTCGAGACTGTCGAGACGACAGCGACCCATCCACATCTCTTCGTCGAACGCGGTGCCCATGCGACCTACCTCGTCGAGACGGCGCGCTTCGACGGCGACGGGGGGCAGGTGTATGCTCACTGGAGTGACAGTGACGCCGGCTGTGGGGACCTCATCGCGTTCCAGTCCCTGTTTCACTCCGAACGGACCGGGAGTGCCGACCGACTCGACCCGGCTGAGTATGACCTCATCGAACTCACCGGCACGGAGGTCTGGGCTGACTATGAAGGCGGGGTGACAGACGCCCCTGGTTCGATCACCATCCCGCACCAGCGCGCCCACTACACCGATGCCGGTGCCGACCTCGAGCACCGCGGCTGTCCGGTTCACGAGGAACGGAGCGGCTGGCTCGAGATCACAGATTACGAGACGACCGACGGGACCGTCACGCTCGAGGTCACTGTTGGCAACGACGGCGGCAAACCCCACGAGTTCTGGGTGACGGTCGTCGATGGGGAGGGCAGCACACTGGCCTCCCAGTCGGTGCCGGTCGGCACGAAGAGTTCCCGCCTCTTTGGCGATCCCGTGAGGACAGTTTCGATCGAGGTGACCGTCGACGAATCGGTCGAGACGGTAACCCCGGAACTCTGGCTCCAGCCACCGTCGGTTCGATCCGAAGTGGATTACCTCGATGCAGCTGGGTCCATACAGGTCGGGAGTGACTCGTGGTGGTTCTGGTAATCACTCGACCCTACCGGTGGCCGCCGATTCGGCTCGCCCGTCGAGCGTCTCGAAGTCAAAATTCTGGAACTGCTCGGGGCGTGTCCCCTCGACAGCAAAGAGATAGAGAGCAGTCTTGGCCACACCCCAGATGGTCTGGCTGAGGAGATAGGAGGTGACGATCGCCCCACCGACCAGGACGATGGCGAGGAAGATGCCAGGTCCGGGAAACACCGCCATGATGGGGATGGAGACGGCGAGGGCCACCGCCGCAAGGACAATCCCGATGAGCATGATGATCAGTGAGATGCCGAATCCGGCACCCAGGGTCTCACCCCAGGTGTCCTTGAAGACGCTACCGCTTCGGGAGAACATCGATCCCACAGAGACGTCCTCGAAGACGATGACCGGGACGATGAAGAACGTCATGATCGACCAGCCGATGGCAAACAGCACGCCGAGTATTGTGGCGAATGGACTGTCCGACTCCTCGAGCGTCTTGATGAGGAGACTCACGGTGGCTGCGATGATCGACCACAGGATGATCGGACCGAGCCGGCCATTGATGGCCCGCATGCTGTCCCGAACCGATGGCTCGGTCCCGTGGAAGGCCTCGTGGGCGGCGTGAACCAGGGCTGCGGTGAAGTAGGTGCTGAGAAACGTCGAGACGAAATAGAGGCCGAACAGCGCGACGTACTCGAGCCCACTTCCGATCAGATTGGCGACGACCAGCGGAACGAGAAACACAACGAAGAAGACGGCACTCGCGATCCCTGCCAGCAGGGGAAAGAGGAGTAACTGTGGGTACTCACGGATGACGGCGATGCTGTCTTTTGTCAGTGTCAGGCCGGTTCTGAAGCGATCGATGAGCCCGATCCCAGCGGATCCGAAGAGTGCCATAGTGGGCACTCATCTAGGACAGTACAATAGTCATTCTCACGAGTATCGTCACTGAGTGAACTCGACGCCGCCCGAGACGTAGCCAGTCAGATCGGTCGAGGTAACCATGCCGATGGGGCCGTCACTGTCGTCCACGACGGGGATGTGGTGGACGCCGTAGGTCGTCATCAACGCGGCAACCTCCTTGACGGAGGTGTTGGCTCCCACGGTAATCACATCGCCCGACATGTACCGCGATACGGTAGTCTCGTCCGTAACGACGCCTTCGGCTGCCATCCGGACAAAATCGGTCGAGGTCAGAATACCAGTCAGGGCCCCGTCACCGTCGAGGATGAGCAGTGAACCGATACCTGCACCGACCATTTCGTTCCCCGCCTCTGCCACCGTTGCCTCTTCCGAGATATCCCGGACGTCGGTGGACATGAGGCGAGCGACGAACACGTCCTCCATGCGGCCTACACACGGACGACCGTCATTATAAATATAACCGGATTCGTCCGGTGACCTGGTATGTTGTCGGTCGGCATGGGGCAATCCAACACACTGCATTATCTATCATGAACATTTATTACACCCGCCCTCATTGGCTCGGGTACAGATGTCGGTCGTACACGTACACCCGCTTTCCTGTGCCTGATCAGTGTATCGACCACCAATCGACTTCCGAACCCGACCGACATGAGCATCCAAACACCATCAACCCACGCCGACACACCGATCGACTCCACAACGAGCGACGCAACCGCCGAGATTTCGGCACTCGCTCCGAAAACTTTCTCGAGCGCCAGAACCGATCGCCTCGAGAATCTCGTGGATCGATTCAACGCGGCCTTTGCGGAGTCAGGCACCGAAACCGCGAGCTAGTTTCGACCTGGTGCATCTTTTTGTGGGTGAAGGACCGACAGTCTCCGACACCTGATGGTCCCCGCCCCTACACTCGAGGGAACCCTGGTCGTTCTGCCGTCCCTGCGACCGGATCTGCTGGAAGCGATCGCCGCCGAGTACGAGCGACTCCTCGAATCATATCCAGCGACTGAAATTCTCGTCCTCAAGCGCCATCCGGAGGGCCTCGGGGCGCTCGAGGAAACCCTGACTGCGGTCGACACTCCAGACCGGACGCCCCACCGACCCCAGGTCGAGTCAGTGCCGGAGCACGCCTCCAAGGTAATCGAGGAGTACGACCCGCAGCTCGATCGACTCGAGTACGAGGAGCGCATCGCTCTCATCTCGATGGTCATCGATGGGGCTAACGCGAGTCTCACTCCCTACCTCGAGCGGGCCCGTGAGCAGGACGCCTTCGTGCGGGATGTCGGCCAGTTGCTCCTCGAGGCCACCCGACAGCGACTCGATCCGGCTGACGCGGATCACGTGTCCCTCGAGGCCCTGTACCGGATCAACGAGCGCTACCACGAGGAACTGGCAGACCGTGGGTATGTTGAGCGACCCTCAATCGTGCCGAAGGCCGTCGAGGTGCTCGAGTCGAACACCAGGGGCGTGACCGACCGGGTAACAGACGGCTATCGAGCGATACTCACCGTGGAGTACCAGGAGTTCCGCTCGATCGATCGACGGTATCTCGCCGCACTTGCGGCCGATGCTCGGCTGGTCTGTGTCGGGGAACCCAACGCCAGTGTCGAGCGGACCCGGGTCGAGCCCGGCACGCTCGAGGACCTGGCCGAGGGCCTGGACGTGATCCATCGCGATCGTGCCGATCATGCGGGCCCAGCGCACGCACCGCTCACTCGATTCCTCGCGACCGGAGACTCGCCATCGGACGGCCAGATCAACCGAATCGATGCGGGCACGATGCGGGCTCAGGATCGGGCCATAGCGGCGGAGATTCAGTCCGTCATCGATCGCTCGGACCGATCTCCCGGGGACATCGCTGTAGCGGTACCGGGTCTCGATCGGGTTCCACCGATGCGATCCCGGCTTCGGGCGGCCGGACTTCCGACCGAAGTCGTCGGTACCGCCCCGCTGGTCGAAAACCCAGTCGTCCACGAACTCTTCGCGCTGGTAACCCTCCAGACAGCCGAGTCCAGTGGTGGTTTCACGCGATCTGACGAGCGGTCCCTGGCCCGCGAGCGACTCGAGGCCAGGGTTCGGGATGTCGAGACACTCCTCGAGACGTGCATCGATGACCGAGTCCTGGCATCTCTCGAGCGCTGGATCGTCCAGAGTGATTCAAGGGTCGGATCGCCCGCTCGGCTGAGTGGGTCGACGCCCGCGAACAGTTCCAGAGCATCGACCGCATACTGCAGATGGCATCGTTCGTGGAGTCGACGGACCTGGTCGGCCCGGACTGGGCCGGGCTCCAGCGCATGCTCCGCCGGACGATCGAGTTCGATGCCCCATACGTCCACGAGGTCGAGGCCAAGACGCCCGTGGGTGGGGTGAGGGTCTGTCCGATCGACGGGCTGGCGTTCACGACGACACCGGTCGTCTTCCTCGCCGATGTCATCGACCGCCACTATCCGGGTCGCGCGCGGCTGACCGAACTCTTCCCGCAGGCCTGGGTTCGAACCATGGCAGGCCTACCGGCCGTGACCGAGCCGTCGATCGAGACCCTCGAGCGGACCTTCCAGCCGGCCGCCCGTGAGGAGATCCACGGCGATGCCACCAGCGCGTACCACGCCCAGCGCTCGCGTCGACGCCTGGCCCTCGGCGCTCGGGCCGCAACGAGCCGGCTCTACTGGTGTACCTACGAGCGCGAGGCAGGCGGCCTTCGACGATCGAACGATCCGTCACGGTACCTCGCGATGCTCGAGTCCCAGCCCGGTGTCAGCGTCGAGCCGGTCGAGCGCGAGAATCGGACACCGCCCATCCACGGTCGCACCAACGGTATCGACGCCATGCTCGAGACGCCACGGATTGCGTTCGACCGGCTCCGTCAGGCGGGCCAGCTCGAGGAGACGACCACTCTCGCCGAGACGGACGGGGCCTATCAGGAACTCGCCCAGGTACTGGCGGCTGCGGACCTGGACGACGACCTCCGGGAGGCCGTCAAGAGCCGGACGGCCTTCGCGGCAGGCGAGGTGCTGCGGCGTGACTGAGCCGATCACCGCGGTGGCGATTCGGACCTATCTCGCCTGTCCACGCCGATACGATCTCCGCCACCGCCAGGGGCTGGCCGATCGGCAGTCACCCGAGGCGACACGGCTGGAGCTCTGTCGGACGGCGATCACCGAGGCCATGCAGCAAGGCGGTGACCCTGCGGGGCTCGTCGAGCGGGGGGAGACTGCCCTCGAGCGGGAGTGGGCCGACCACGACGAGCAGTTTCACGCGCGAGCCCAGCGCGATCACTCGCGTCGCGTGCTCGCCGCAGGCATCAAAGCCCACCTCGAGTCGACCGGGGCCGATCACCTCTCGGGTCTCGAGGCGCTCCTCGATGCCGGTGTCTCTCGCCAGGCCCTCGTCGGCCCGGACCTGTCGCTCTCTGGATCGGTTGCCGGGACACCGGTGTCGGCGCCGGTGGACTACATCACCGCCGACGGCAGAGCCGTCATTGCCGTCAGGGTCATCGACACGCCGACGCGGCTGGGGGCGATCCGCTTCGAGCGGGATTGGGAGGACCTGATCGAGCCGACGGTTTCCGGCCACTTCGATCCCGCCGATCCGACCCACGACGTGCCGACGGTCGGGACACTCCTCGAGACGGCAGTGGTGCTCGCGGGCCTGCGGACCTGGTGTGCAGACCACGAGCTGGAGGATCGACTGTGTCGGTACTGCTGTGTCCCGGTACTGACACCGTGGCAGCGGGAGATCAACTGGCGGCGAAACACAGTCACGAGTACCGTCTCCCCCGTCGATTGCACCGAATCCTACATCGAGGAACAGGCACTCGCCCGGACGCTCGAGCACCGCAACGACGAGATCGAGGCCCACCTCGAGCGGATCGTCGGTCAGATCAGCGCGGGGAACTTCGACCCGACCGACCGGTGGTCGACCATCGAATCGGCGGAATGCCCGGGGTGTCCGGTCGCGGTGGGCTGTCAGGACGCCATCGCGGAGGAGGTGCGATACGATGGTTGAGGGGCCACTCGGCGCCCAGCAGGAGGTCGTGGATGCCGCTGCCAGCTGTCTCACCGTCGATGCGGGGCGGGGACCGGCAAGACGACGACCATGCTGCTGCGAATCGAACACCTCCTCGAGTCCGGCGTCGACCCGGCAGACATTCTGGTGCTCACCTTCGCCAACGAGGCCGCGTCCTCGATCCGCGAGGCCATTGCGGATCGCCTCGACCCCGCAACGGCTGCGGCGATCGACGTCTACACCTACCACTCGCTATGCTATCATCTGGTTCGAGACCACGCGTACTACCTGGGCCACAGTCCCCACCTCGAGGTGGTCACCGACGCCCAGCGTCGTCGCATCGTCGAACGGCTCCTCGCGACCGGCGAGTACGACTTCGCGAGCGAGGCGGCTTCGGGGGCCGAGATCGTTGACGAGGTGGAGCAGTTCATCGCCCGGCTGAGCCGGGACAACATCGAGGCCGAGACGCTCCTCGATCGGCTGCCGGATCAGGAGACGATTGGCGTCTTGAGCGAACTCACCCTCCTGCTCGAACGGCGGGCAAACGAGCTCTTCTCGTTCGACAACGAGGCCTTCCGATTTTTCAATCGAGGCAGTCACCTCGCCGACGTGGAGGCCGCCCTCATCACCTACGGACAGTTTGTCACGTACTGCCGCGAGGAGCTCACCGCGGCACCGGTCGACCCAACGGATCCAGTCGTGGCGGATGTCGATCGATACCTCGGGCTCATCCAGGAGTGCATCACGGCGACGCGGGAGCGGATCGATCTCGAGAGCGCGATGACGAAGCACCTGCCCCGGGTCCTCTTTGGCAACCAGATCGGGGGAGCGGCGACGGAGACAGTCGAACAGACGCCGATTGGCCGAATCACCCACTACGTCGCCTACCTGCGGGTGGCTCGTCACTACGCCGGAATCTATGCTGACTATCGCGAGACCATTCGAGCCGAGGGGGCGGTGGACTTCGACGAGCTGGTTCGGGAGGCGACCTCGCTGCTCTCGGATGAGACCGTGGCCGACTCGATCCGTGATGAGTGGGCCTGGGTCTGCTGTGATGAGTTCCAGGACACTGACGCGACGCAGTTCGAGCTGTTGACCGCTCTCGCACAGGGAGGCGCTGGCCCGAATCTCCTCGCCATTGGCGACACCGACCAGGCCATCTACGGCTGGCGTGGGACCGACCCGGCGGGCCTGCGAATGCTCGGCGAGCAGTTCGACGATCACGAATCCCTCTCGCTCGAGTACAACTTCCGGTCGGCCCAGCCGATCCTGGACGTGGCCAACGAGACCAGCTACGGCCCGCAGGCCTCGAAGCGGCTGCGCGAGGCCCCAACCGATGCCGAACGATCCGGGAGGGGACTCGTGTGCTGTCCGTCGATACCGAGCGTCTCGAGGATTCCACCCCGGAGCTGGTGGCCCGATCGATCGAGTCGCTGCTGGGGGAACTCTCGCAGACGTGCCACAACGCGACGCCGGTGACGTCGCCGTCATCGTCAGGACGAACCGACAGGCAGCGGAGATTTCGACGGCCCTCAGGGAGGCACGACTCCCCCACACCGTCACGGGCTCGCCAACCGTTGGTCTCACCCCCGGGATTCAGACGGTCATATCGCTGTTTCGCGTTCTCGTGGATCCATCCGCGGACGAGCACCTCCGACGGATTCTGATGGTGCGCTATCGCCTCCACGAGGACGACCTCGAACGCCTCCATGCCACACCGGAGACGCTCAACCGGGCACTGAAATCGATCGACCCCGCCGATTGCCGGGACCCGGCCAGGATCGAACGGGTCAAAGCGGATCTTCATCACCTCCGATCGATCCAGGACAGCATGCCCCTCTCCCGGTTTGTCGAGGAACTCTTCGAGACAACCTCGATCGGCTGGTTTCTCGAGACCCGGGAACGCGAGACCCTCGATCGCATCGCGGCAGTTCGTTGAGGCCAGACAGAGTGAGACCGTTCTGACCGGTCTCGATGAGCCACTCGTCGACGCGCTGGAGCGGGCCCTGGCTGGCGGTCGCTCCCTCGACCGGGGCTCTCGATCAGCGGACCGGATCGACGTCATGACCGTCCACCAGGCCAAGGGGCTCGAGTTCGATACGGTCCTCGCCCCGTTCCTTTCGGACCGACACTGGTGTGTCGACCACGACCACCCAGCGCGCTCGCGACACGAGCTGCTCTCGGCGACCCTCGACCCGACCGTTGACTCACCCCTGTGTACCGATCTCGCCACGGAGTCGGTCAGAGAGGAGTGGCGCGTATTCCACGTCGCGATCACGCGAGCGGCGAATCACCTGTTGCTCTTCGGAGCCGAGTACGCGTACGACCCGCCCGAAGCCCTCGGCGTCACCGCAGTCGAGGACTGCCTGCCCGATGCAATTGAGTGGGGGGCTGCCGGCGCGCGGATGGATCTCTGGTCGACCCTCGGGACGGGCCTCGAGCGAGTGGCCGACAGCCATCCACAGGCTGTCGCCGATGTGACCGACGACCTGGCCGCTCCGGGGGCCGATCGCGAGCCGACGATAGCTGGCCCGACCGGGACCGCGATGACCGTCGACGAGGCGATCGGGGCCGTCCACCGACTCGGCTGGCTGCTCCGGAACGACCTCCTGTTGCCGGCGGCCGATGCCGCATCGGCGGGCCACGAGGTGGGTGCTGTCCCGGGCCAGCGCCACCTCGAGGCACTGACCGATGATACCGTTCGGTTCCCGGTCGACTCGATCGTCGCCGCCGAGCAGAGTCAGGCGACGGTCCGGCACAGCCACAGTGCGCTCGCCACCCACGAGCGGTGCCCACGCCGACACTACCTCGATCACGTCGTCTTCGCCACAGCCGATCCCACCGAGGGTGGTGCGGCCGACGGTCGTGTCGTGGGGTCTCTGTTTCACGACATCGCCGAGGAGTGCTTCTACCGGGGGTTCACTGCCCCTGGCGAGTGGCAGGCAGTCGCCCAGCGCCACCTCACAGCCCGGGATCTCGAGGCTCACACAGACGCCGTCCTCGCCTGCGTGGATCGGTACTTCCAGGCCGAGTGGCCGGCACTGGATGAGCCGGTTCACGCCTGGGAGGCCCTCGCAGCAGAGCTTCGGTTCACCCTCGAGGCCGTGGAGTCGGTCGAGGGCCCGGTGGTTGGGTACGTCGACTCAATCCGGCGGCTCCCGGACGGTCGCTGTGCGGTCCTCGACTACAAGGCGACGGCTGATCGTATCGACCCGAGTGAAGCGGGCCAGCTCACTCTCTATGCCGAGGCCTGCCGCCGGCGGTATGACCTGTCTGTCGACCTCGTCGGCTACGTCTACGTGGGGGCGGCCGGGCCAGGAGTCGACCTGTTCGATCCCTCGTCGGTGCCGGACTGGCGCCACCTCCGGGAGAGTCTCGCCACGCTCGAGTCACCGCGATTCGATGCCTACCAGTCCGGCCCCCACTGTGCCACCTGCCCGCACACGTCGCTGGGTTGTGCGCCCGACTCGATTGTCGAGGACCGGTGACTCTTTGCCGGTCCTGGCTCTGCTCTCACCCATGCAGGCGGTCACGCTCTGCTTTCTCCGTCGTGCCGAGGAGGTCCTCCTGATCGAGAAACAGCGTGGGCTGGGGGCCGGCCTCGTCAACGGGCCCGGCGGCAAGGTCGAAGCCGGGGAGTCTCCCCGGGAGTGTGCGGCCCGCGAGGTTCGCGAGGAGGTCGGCCTGGAGGTCCCTCCACAGTCACTCGAGAAGGCAGGACTGCTCGAGTTCGAACTCGATGGGGAGGTCCACAGCGAGTGTCACGTATTTCGCGGTGACTCCTTCGATGGGACGGTCAGAGAGTCTCCCGAAGCCCGGCCGATCTGGACTCCCATCGAGGCCGTCCCCTACGACAGAATGTGGCCGGATGACCGGCTCTGGCTCCCACCGGTGCTTTCGGGAGTGACGGTGTCCGGATCGTTCGCATTCGAGGGTGGGACGCCACTCGACGAGGCGGAGCTGATCTCCCATACCCTCGAGACAGGGGTCGATGCCGGGGGCCTGTAGCGATAGCTCTCTCAGGGCTCGAGGATGACCTTGCCGACGCTCTCGCGATCCTCGATGAACTGGTGGGCCTCACTTGCGGCCTCGAGGGGGAACGTCTCGCCGATAATCGGTTCGATCTCTCCGCTTGCCAGTGCACCGGTCAGATCGGTCAGGGACTGCATGACCCGGCTCGGGTCGTGGGCGGCGGCCTGGCCGAGGTGGAACCCGTGGACGGACTTGTTCTCGAACAGCAGACGCTGGTTCGTTACTGTCGCCGGCACCCCACTTGCCACGCCGTAGGTGACGAGCCGGCCGAAGTGTGAGAGTGCATCGAAGCTGCGCTCGAAGACGTCGTCGCCGACGCTCTCGAGGACCAGATCGACACCCTCGCCATCGGTTTCGGTCTCGATGATGTCCACGAAGTCCTCCTCCGTGTAGTTGATCGGATGGTCACAGCCCAGCTCGGCCGCCAGTTCGAGTTTCTCTGGTTTACTCGCGGTGCCGAACACCTCCGCACCGGCCCGATCGGCGAGCTGAACTGCAGCCGTTCCGACTCCACCGGCGGCGGCCTGGATTAGCACGCGCTCGTTTTCCTCGAGACCGCCCCAGGCGAACAGACAGGCGTGGGCGGTCAGGAACTGAACGGGAAAGGCCGCCGCCTCGACCATCGACGTCTCCTCGGGGATCGGAAACAGCGTCATGGCATCTGCGAGGGCGTACTCGGCATAGCCCCCCGTGTCCACCATGGCAATGACCCGATCGCCCTCGCTGATCGAGACGTCTGGCCCGGTCGCGTTGACCCGGCCGGCGACTTCCATCCCTGGAATGTATGGCGGCTCCGGCCCGCCCGGGTAGAGACCACGCCGCTGCATGATGTCGGCGTAGTTGATCCCTGCTGCTTCGACAGCGACGCGGACCTGACCCTCTCCGGGTTCGGGAGCGGGTTGATCGGTGACGGTAAGGACATCGGGACCGCCGTGGGACCCGACAGTGATGACGTCCATGCCCCAGATTGGCAGGGTGGGGAGAAAATCCGACCGATTGCTTCGCATCGTTTAACACCGCCGTACTCGACTGTCGAGCCATGAGTGAGGAGACCCAGGATCTCGGGATCACCGAATCCAAGTCCCACCGGCCAGGCGACTGGTACGCGGAGGTCGTCCGGAAGGCCGGACTGGCCGATTACGCCCCGATGGGCGGCTTCATCGTCACGAAACCACGCGGCTATGCCCTCTGGGAGCGCATCCAGGATGCCCTCGACGGCTGGTTCAAGGAGACCGGCGTCACCAACGCATACTTCCCCCTGTTCATCCCCGAGAGCTTCCTCGAGCGCGAGAAGGACATCGTCGAGGGCTTCGATCCCGAAGTCGCCTGGGTGACCCAGGGCGGACACGACGAACTCGAGGAGCGCCTGGCCGTGCGACCGACCAGCGAGTCGATCATCGCGCCGTTCATGGCAGACTGGACCCGCAGCTACCGGGACCTGCCCCTGCGGCTCAACCAGTGGTGCTCGGTCGTCCGCTGGGAGGCCACGGAGACGAAGCCGTTCTTCCGGACGAAGGAGTTCCTCTGGCAGGAGGGACATACGGCCCACGCATCGGACGACGAGGCCTGGGAGGAGGTCTTTCTACGGCTCGAGCAGTACGAGCGGCTCTACGAGGATGTGCTTGCGATCCCGGTGATCCGCGGGAAGAAACCCGAGCACGACAAGTTCCCCGGGGCGCGGACCACGACGACCGTCGAGGCGCTGATGCCCGACGGCAAGTCCGTCCAGGGGGGAACGAGCCATCACCTCGGCCAGTCGTTCGCCGAAGCTTTCGAGATCACATTCGTTGATGAGGACGAACGCGAGCAGACGGCCTACACGACCTCCTGGGGGGTCTCCTGGCGGGCGATCGGCGCGACCATCATGACCCACTCGGACGATCAGGGGCTCGTCTTGCCCCCGACCATTGCGCCCACGCAGGTGGTGATCGTCCCCATCTGGCAGGACGACACCCGGGAGGCGGTCCTCGAGTACGCCAATTCCATCGAGGCGAGCCTCGCCGAAGCAGGGATCAGGGTCGAGCTGGACGACCGGGATGAGCGCAATCCGGGCTTCAAGTTCAACGAGCACGAGCTCAACGGGGTGCCCCTCCGGATCGAGATTGGCCCGAACGAGGTCGACGAGGAGTCGGCGACGCTGGTACACCGACCGGACGGCGCGTCGAGTTCGGTCGATCGAGCCGGCCTCGCCGAGACCGTCGACGACCATCTCGGGGAGGTCTACGAGACGCTCTTCTCGGCAGCCGAAGACCGACTCGAGGAGAACGTCAGGGAGGCCCACTCACGGGAGGATATCCTCGCCACTATCGGGCGCCACGGCGGCTACGTCGAGACACCGTGGTGTGGGGACGAGGCCTGCGAGACCGCAATCAAGGACGAGATCGCAGCCGAGATCGTTGTCCAGCCATTCGCCGAGGATGAGCGGGCCGGTGCCGCGGCGCCAAGCCGTGACACCTGCGGAATCTGCGGGGAGGAAGCCGCAGAGGTCGCCCTCTTCGCCAAATCGTACTGAGCAGCCCTTACATTTCTCTCAGATATTAATATGGTTATTATGTGTATAAGGAACACTTAGCTATAAGGGGATAATGTCTTAATGCACGATGACCTTCCTTGTTCCCATGACTCGGAGGCAGGGACTTGCCGACCCAGCGGACGCACGCTCCAGCTGTGGTGTCGGCGTTGTCATGGATCTTGGGGGCGATGGGGGCCACGACGTGGTGGCAGACTCGCTCGAGTTGCTCGAGAATCTCGACCACCGCGGCACGACTGGCGCAGAAGAAAACACCGGCGACGGAGCGGGCATCATGCTCCAGACACCGGATCGGTTCATGGAGGCGGCGTTCGAGACGTCACTTCCGGAGCTGTACGCGGTGGGATCGTTTTTCTTCCCGCAGGAGGCAGATCGCGCCGAGCGACTTACCGAGCTGGTTGCCGAGTCACTCGGCGACCGATCGCTCGAGGTACTGGAGTGGCGGACCGTCCCGACGGACAACTCGGACCTCGGCGAGACGGCGCTTGATTCGGAACCAACGATCCGGCAGGCACTGGTCGCGCCGGCAGCTGATCAGGATCCAGACGACTTCGATGTGGATCTCTATCTCGGCCGCCGGATTCTCGAGAATGCCGTGGAGTCGGCCGACCTCGACGATTCTACGTCTGCTCGCTCGACCGAAAGACGATCGTCTACAAGGGACTACTCAGGGGGACCCAGCTCGCCGGGTACTTCCCGGATCTGCGCGACGAGCGCCTGGACTCACAGTTCGCCCTCGTCCACGCCCGATTCTCGACGAACACGCTCGGTGCCTGGCACCTGGCCCATCCGTACCGAACGATGGTCCACAACGGCGAGTTCAACACGATTCAGGGCAACATCAACTGGATGCGGGCCCGGCAGACGGACATCGCCGGCCAGCGAATCGAGGACGTCGATACCCTGAAACCGATCATCGCTGACCCTGATCAATCAGACACCGCCTCTGTAGACAACGCGCTCGAACTGCTGTTGCGCGACGGCCGCGACCTCACCCACGCCATGCGGATGCTCGTTCCGGAGGCCTGGCGAAACGACGATTCGATGTCTCCTGAGCGCCGGGCGTTCTACGACTACCACGCCTCACTCGTCGAGCCGTGGGACGGTCCAGCACTGGTGGCCGCAACTGATGGCGACCGGGTGGCCGCACTGCTCGATCGGAATGGCCTTCGGCCCTGTCGGTACACGCGAACGAAGGACGACCGGCTCATCATGGCCAGCGAGGCAGGTGCCCTCGAGGTTCCACCGGAGGAGGTCGCCGAACAGAATCGCCTCCAACCGGGGGAGATCTTCCTTGCTGGATCCCGACCGCGGCCGGATCATACCCGACGAGGAGGTCTTTGCTGATCTTGCCGACGAGCAATACGGGGAGTGGGTCGCCGAGGAGCAGGTCCACCTGGAGGACATCACGCGGACCACCGAACGGACGACGCAGGACCCGGTCGAGAATCTCAGAACTCACCAGGCGGCCTACGGCTACACGAACGACGAACTCGAGAACCTCCTGGAACCGATGCTCGAAGAGGGCAAGGACCCGGTCGGGTCGATGGGTGATGACACTCCCCTGTCCGTATTGACGCCCTTCAATCGCCCACTGTTCTCGTATTTCAAACAGCTGTTCGCCCAGGTGACGAATCCACCACTCGATTACATCCGGGAAGAACTCGTCACCAGCCTCGAGAGTCGGCTCGGCTTCCAGCGGAACCTCCTCGACGAGACGGCCGAACACGCCAGACAGCTCGTCTGTGACTCGCCCATTCTGACGGATGCCGAGCTGGCTGCCGTCCGGGACTGTGAGACGAACGGTATCACCGCGGCGACGATCGACATCACGTACGAGGTCGACACGACGGACCTCGAGTCAGCGATCGAGTACGTTCGGCGGGCAACCGTCGAGTCGATCGAAAACGGCGCGGACATCATCATCCTGTCGGACCGACAACTCGGGCCGGACCGTATTGCGATTCCGAGTCTCCTCGCGACGGCAAGCGTTCACCACCACCTGGTCAGAAACGGCCTGCGCAACCACGCCGGGCTCGTCGTCGAGTCAGCCGATCCACGTACCGTCCATCACATGGCCACCCTTGTTGGCTACGGTGCTGGCGCGGTCAATCCCTATCTCGCCTTCCAGACCATCGAGGACCTGACGGCAGGCGAGGATGGCGCCGACCCAGAGGTTGCGATCGACGCCTACGTCCACGCACTCGAGGACGGCCTCCTCAAGATCATGGCCAAGATGGGCATCTCGACCGCAGAGAGCTACCAGGGCGCCCAGATCTTCGAGGCAGTCGGGCTCGACTCCACCCTCATCGAGACGTACTTCACCGGGACCGAGAACCGGACGGAGGGGATCGGCCTTGACGAGATCGAGGCCGATGTCCTCGAGCGACACCAGGTGGCCTTCGGTGGCGATCAGCCCGAGCTCGAAACCCACGGCGAGTTCATGCACAGTCCTGACGGCATCATCCACCAGTGGAACCGCAAGACTGTCCGGACACTTCACCAGGCCGTCCGATCCGGCGAATACGAGGAGTACCAGGAGTTCGCCGAGATGATCAACAACCAGCAGGAGGAGCTACAGACCCTTCGGGGCTTGCTCGAGTTCGAGAGCGACCGCGACCCGATCCCGATCGAGGAGGTCGAGCCAGTCGAGGACATCGTCACCCGGTTCTCGACGGCTGCCATGTCGCTGGGCTCACTTTCGCCTGAGGCCCACGAGAACAACGCCATCGCGATGAATCGCATCGGCGGAAAGTCGAATACCGGTGAGGGCGGCGAGCCACCGGAGCGATTCGATACGGAGCGGGAGTGTGCGGTCAAACAGGTGGCCTCGGCCCGCTTCGGGGTCACCTCGACGTACCTGGCCAATGCAGACGAGATCCAGATCAAGATGGCCCAGGGCTCGAAGCCTGGCGAGGGCGGCCACCTTCCGGGGGCGAAGGTCAATGAGATGATAGCCCACGTGCGAAAATCGACCCCCGGTGTCGGACTGATATCGCCACCCCCGCTGCACGACATTTACTCCATCGAGGACCTCAAGCAGCTCATCTACGACCTCAAGGTTTCGAACAGCGACGCCGACATCAACGTCAAGCTCGTCAGCGAGGCCGGCATCGGGACGATCGCAGCCGGGGTCGCGAAGGCGAACGCCGACGTGGTCCACATCTCGGGCCACTCGGGTGGAACCGGGGCCTCGCCAAGAACGTCGATCAAGCACGCAGGGCTCCCCTGGGAGCTCGGCCTCTCGGAGGCGAACCAGATGCTTCGGGCGACCGGACTGCGAGACCGCATTCGGGTCACCGTCGATGGTGGGATGAAGACCGGTCGAGATGTCGCCGTTGCCGCCCTGCTGGGGGCCGAGGAGTACATCTTTGGAACGGCCTCGCTCGTCACCAGTGGCTGCGTGATGGCCCGACAGTGCCACACAAACACGTGCCCAGTGGGTGTTGCAACACAGCGAGGCGAACTCCGCGAGCGGTTCCCCGGCGAGCCCGACCACGTCATCAACTACATGACGTTCATCGCTCAGGAGCTGCGCGAGATCATGGCAGAGCTCGGCTTTGCTACCGTCGACGAGATGATTGGCCGGCCAGAGATACTCAACCAGCGAACCGACGTCGAGCACGTGAAGGCTCGGAATGTCGATCTCTCGGGGGTGATCGCTCCACCGGGTGGGTCGGTTCGGACGAAGATTCGGCCACAGAACCACGAGCTCGAGGACCATCTCGATCAGGAGCTGCTGTCCGAGGCCGAACCGGCAATCGACAATCACGAGCCCACCGCAATCCGGACCGAGGTCACGAACGTTGATCGGGCCGTCGGCACGATGCTCTCCTCGGAGATCGCCAAACAGTACGGCGAGGATGGACTGCCTCCAGAGACGCTCACGATCGATCTCGAGGGGACCGCCGGCCAGAGTTTCGGGGCATTCCTGTCTCGGGGCGTGACCCTGCACCTGACGGGGACGGCCAACGACTATGTCGGGAAAGGCCTCTCCGGTGGCCGAATTGCCGTCCGAACCCCCCCGACGGCCGATTACGAACCAACGGAGAACATTGCCATCGGGAACGTCGCCCTCTACGGGTCGACTGGCGGCGAGTGCTACGTCAACGGCATCGCCGGTGAGCGATTTGCTGTGCGAAACTCCGGTGCCAAGGCGGTCGTGGAAGGGGTCGGCGATCACGGCTGTGAGTACATGACCGGTGGGGTTGTCGCCGTCATCGGCGAGACCGGGCGAAACTTCGCAGCTGGCATGTCCGGCGGTGTCGCCTACGTCTACGATTCCGGGGACTTCGAGAGCCAGCTCAATACCGGAATGGTGACGCTGAACCACGACCTCGACGAGCAGGACCAAAAGCTCCTGCGGCGGATGCTCGAGAACCACGTCGCGTACACCGGATCAGACCGGGCTCAGGACCTGCTCGACAACTGGGAGGCCACCCTCGAGGCGATGGTCAAGGTGATGCCGGATGCGTACCACCAGGCCATCCACGACGAGGGTCGCGCTGACGTCCGATTGGAGCTGCCCGCCGCGCCCGACCGGGTGAGTGGGGCTGGCAGCGTGGTCACTCAGGCCCAGCTCGACGACTGACACAAATAGCTAGCGCACGCCTCGCCCTTCAGGGCGGGGAGGATGTCAAACCTGGCTGGGGCCTACCTTTTAATGGTCCCCTCCGAAGGGGCGGATATGTTCGAGAAGTCGACGTGGATTCGACTCCCCCGTAACGTGGTCGTCGGGCACGACGTTCTCGACCAGACGGTCGACGTCGTCGATGACCTCGGATTGCAGGGACGGCCCCTTTTCGTCACCAGCCCCACGCCTCGCTCCGTTGCAGCCGATCCGCTCGCAGAGCAGTTCCGAGACTGGGGCGTGGATCCGGTTATCGAGGCCGTGGATACGGCGGGTATCGAGGCCGTCGAGTCGATCGTTTCCTCGGCTCGCGAGGCGGACGCCAGCTACCTCGTCGGGATCGGCGGGGGGAAGGCAATCGACATCGCGAAGATGGCCGCCAATCGGCTGGATCTCCGATTTCTCTCCGTCCCCACCGCTGCCAGCCACGATGGCATCGTGAGCAACCGCGGGTCGGTTCCCGAGGGTGACACCCGCCATAGCGTCGAGGCCCAGCCCCCGCTGGCGGTCGTTGCCGATACGGGGGTGCTGGCCGACGCCCCGTGGGAGCTGACGACGGCGGGCTGTGCGGATATCATCTCCAACTACACCGCGGTCATGGACTGGCGGCTTGCCAATCGCCTGAAAAACGTAGAGTATTCCGAGTATGCCGCTGCCCTCTCCGAGATGACAGCCGAGATCCTGGTCGATAATGCGGGACTGATCCGGCCCGGCCTCGAGGAATCGGCCTGGCTGGTGACGAAAGCACTCGTGTCCTCCGGTGTTGCGATGTCCATCGCGGGCTCCTCCCGACCCGCCAGTGGGGCCGAACACCTCTTTCACATCAGCTCGACCGACTGGCCCCGGGGGCAGCCCTTCACGGCCACCAGGTTGGGGTCGGTTCGATCGATCACCGCCTACCTCCATGGGGGCGACCAGGTCTGGCGCGACATCAGAGACGCGCTGGCGAGTATCGATGCCCCGACGACCGCTGGCGAGTTAGGCATCGATGACGAGACGGTCATCGAGGCCTTGACGACCTGTCACGAGATCCGGGATCGCTACACCATTCTCGGTGACGGCATGACCGAACGCGCGGCTCGCGACGTGGCCATGCGAACCGGCGTCGTCGGGTCCCCGTAGCACGTGCTTACCTCGGAACTGCGCTCGATTATCCTGGATCGCGTGACCGTTCCTCCCACCTAACAAAGCGATTGATCGGCCTTGAGACTGGACGATGAGTCCGGTTCGCGAGATGGAGCGTTCATCCGTTGCTGTGGGCGGTGTCATCTTTCTGGTGCTTGGTGCGCTTGCCGTCACTGGCGTGATGGTCGCACCTGCTGTGTTCTCGAGTGATGCCGCTCCGAAGACGCCAGATCGGGCGGACGACGAACTCCCCCGTGAGGAGTGGGATGTCACCCGGGATCCGAGGAACCAACAGGCAACGATACCGAATCGGTCGACGACGAGCGATCGCTGGAGGATATTTTTGATCAAGTCGAGACAGACGACGATGGGGAGAGCGACAATCCGTTCGACGAAGGGGCTGATGAGGAACCCGCATTCGAAGAGAACGAGACTGCTGTGGACGAGGGCCCTGGATTCGACGAAGAAGACGAATTCGAAGGAGGCGAGGAGGACGCGGCCGATGAGGGACCCGGCTTTGGGGACGACGATGAATTCGGCGACAATGACGAGACGGATGACGAGGGAATCGGAGACGACAACGAGGAAGCGGAGGGAGGTGACTCCGGTCCAGACGATGGAAGTGAGAACACAACGCAGGATGACAGTGACCCATCCGAGACAAACGTCTCCGGCGGCGGGGCCGAAGCCCTAATGAATCCAACGGGTCGAATCCTGGTGATTCGGGAGACGATGAGTTCGAGTTCCCGTTCAATCTGACCGCGTGATGGCTCTCACGAGGTATCGTGCACAAAGGGAGGAGGAATGCGGTGCCCTGGATGGCATCGCCGACCCATCACGGCGACCCCCGACGACGGGCGCCGCGTGAACATATCTGTGATTTAGCCAAATATAGATTATGAGCTTACTCATACTTGTCAATAGTGCTGTTATGTACAATACGGTGGAAAGAGGAACCGCAGGCGCATTACCGGACGCATGCGGAAGTCGGGGAGATGGATGACGATCTGGGACGACCGAATTCTCGAGTACATCGAGCAGGAGGGGTCGGGGGCCCCGACCGAACTGGCCGAGAGCGGGTACGTCCGAGTCTCCAGGCAGCACGTCTCTCGGCGAATGCAGAAACTCGCGGATCATGGCCTGCTCCAGCATCTCGGGAACGGCGTCTACATTATCACGGATGCCGGCTCATCCTACCTCACGGGCGACCACGACGCCGGTGAGTCTCTCGAGCGCAGTGACGAGGCAGCCGGCGAGACGGGGCGCTCCGACCAGCCAGGTTAGCCCATGCCCCCACGAAAATCAGCGGAGTGGATGCAACAGCTCGACGATCGTATTCTCGAACACCTCGCCGAGGAGTCCTGGTCCTCCCCCAAGGTCATGCACTCACTGTCGGCCTTTCGGGCCTCGGAGGCCCGGATTGCAGAGCGGTGCCGGGTCCTGGCCTCGGTGGGATTCCTTGCCCAGATTCACGGCTCGAGTTACGAGATCACCGGGTGGGGCAAGCAGTATCTCGAGGGCGCCCTTGATGCCAACCACCAGTGGCCGCCGCTCACGCCCCGAGATTGAACTTCTCGGCGGCCGTCTCCATGTCCTTGTCTCCCCGCCCCGAGAGGTTGACCAGGATTGTCTCGTGCTCGCCCGCCTCGGCGAGCTGGATCGCCTTCGCGATCGCGTGACTCGATTCCAGGGCCGGGATGATGCCTTCCGTTTCGCTCAGCTCGCGGAATGCGGCGAGGGCCTCCTCGTCGGTAATGGCATCGGTACTCAGCAGCGGCCGACGGCCCGGAACATTGCGTGTTCGGGACCGACGCCGGGATAGTCGAGACCGGCCGAGACCGAGTGGACCGAGACATCCTCCTCGATCACCCGGGTCTGCATCCCGTGGATCACGTCGTCCTGGCCGGCACTGAGCGGGGCCGCATGGCGCGTCGAGTCGGCGCCCTCGCCGCCACCCTCTGCCCCGTAGAATGCCACGTCGTCGTCACGAAACGCGTGAAAGAGTCCCATGGCGTTCGAGCCCCCACCGACACAGGCGACCGCCGCATCTGGCAGTGATCCGGTTCGCTCGAGAATCTGCTCGCGGGCCTCCTTCCCCAGGACACTCTGGAAATCCCGGACCATCCGGGGGAACGGATCCGGTCCGACGACACTGCCGACCAGGTAGTGAGTGTGATCGACGTTCTGGGCGAAGTCCTCGAGGGCGGCGTCGACGGCGTCGGCCAGGCCGGCGCCACCCCGGCTGACCTCGTTGACCGTCGCACCGAGCAGGCGCATGCGGAAGACGTTCATCTCCTGACGCTCGACGTCCTTTTCGCCCATGTATATCTCCGTCTCGAGGCCGAGCAGTGCCCCGACCATCGCCGTTGCCGTCCCGTGCTGACCGGCACCGGTTTCCGCGATCAATCGATTCCTGCCTGCATGCTTGGCGAGCAGGCCCTGCCCGAGGCAGTTGTTGATCTTGTGGGCACCGCCGTGGAGCAGATCCTCTCGCTTGAGGTAGATGTCGGCCCCGTAGCGCTCACTCAGCCCGGCTGCGCGGTACAGCGGCGTCGGTCGGCCCGCGTACTCGTCGAGCAGCCGATCGAGTTCGGCGCGGAACTCCGCTGACTCGCTGACCTCATCGTAGGCTGCAGCCAGCTGCTCGAGTGGTTCGAGTAACGGTTCCGGGACGTGTCGACCGCCATACCCCTCGAAGTCTCCTGATGACATACCGGCCAGGAGGGCCGGATACGGTAAATACCCTGCTGTCTCAGCGATCACGGGTCGCCATGGCGGTCTCGAGGGCCGCGACGTTTTCGGCCACGTCGTGGACGCGGATCAGGTCGGCTCCCCGGTCGACGGCGAGAGCCGTTGCCGCGACTGTGGAGTGAAGTCGATCCGGCGGGGCCCGATCGATCAGCTCGAACATCGACTTGTGTGAGTGGCCCACGAGAATCGGGCAGCCGAGGGCGCGTAACTCATCGAGTCGATCGAGAAGGGTGAAGTTTTCCGCGGCAGTCTTGCCGAAGCCGAGCCCCGGATCGACCAGGATCTGATCGGGATCGAGACCGGCCTTCCGAGCCAGCAGGACGCGTTCGCCAAGCTCCTCGATGACGTCCTCGACGACATCGTCGTACGTGATGGTTCCAGCCGGATCGACTGGCGTCTCGATGCTGTGCATGATGGCGATCGGCACGTCGTACTCGGCGGCCACGAAGCGCATGCCGGGGTCGGCCAGCCCCGAGACGTCGTTGATCATGTCGGCCCCGGCCTCGAGGGCGGCCTCGGCGACCGCTGCCTTTCGGGTATCGACCGAGATGATACCCTCGCTCCCCTCGAGTGCCTCGATGACCGGGACGACCCGCTGAATCTCGGTCTCTGCGTCGACCGGTTCGGCTCCGGGTCGCGTCGACTCACCGCCGATGTCGATCACCGTGGCTCCCTCGGCGAGGAGCGAGCGGGCCCGCTCGACGGCTGCCTCGGTCTCGTTGTACTCCCCGCCGTCGTGGAAACTGTCCGGCGTGACGTTGCAGATGCCCATAATCGCCGGCCGTTCCTGCCATGGATACACTGCAGACCGGTCCTGGCCGAGGAGGTCCTCGTGGAGCTCCCGTCCGATTTCGGCCAGCCCGTAGGGCTGATCTTGCAGGGAGCGCGCGAGCCGGCTCAGCTGGGAGACGGTCCCCATCAGGACGATGTCGACGGCCTCGTCGGAGCGCTGGAGCCCGGAGATGGCACACTCCCCGCCGAGGCTGAGCAGTTCCTGTTTGAGATAGGCCGCCTGGCGATACTGGACGCGAGTCGAGAACACGCGGTGGACGGCCTTTGCCCGCATGTGACGAATTCCTGCGTTGGTCACCGAGGCCCCCTCCAGGACGGATTCTGCCTCCGACCGGTTCCGGATCTGTTTCGGGATGCGGGAGCGACTCCATCTCGTCCGGGCCTCGGCGACCGTGTAGAGTGACCCCGTGACGAGGACACAGTCATTGGGGTCGGCGTTGTCGAGGGCCTGCTCCAGTGCATCTCGCACGCCGGATACACTGTCGACGGCATCGATCCCCGCGGATTCGAAGACCCGGCCGAGCACGGTTCGGTCCTCTGCACGATCCAGATCCGGCTCACAGGTGATGACCCGCTCTGGTGTCGGGAGCGCGCTGGCCATGCCAGCGTGGTCCTTGTCGTGGAGGGCCCCGATCACGAGGTGCAGTCGATCGTAGGAACACTGCGAGAGCGTATCGGCCACCTGCTGACAGGCGCCCGGATTGTGGGCACCGTCGAGGACGATCAGGGGATCGGTCTCGAGGACCTCGAACCGCCCGGGCCAGTGGGCGTTTCGCAGACCCCGCTCGACGGCACGATCTTCAACGTCGCCAGCGGCCCGGGCCAGTGTGGCGGCGATTCCCGCGTTCTCGGCCTGGTGGCGACCGAGCAGCGGGATGGCAGTCTCGATGTGTTCGTCATCCTGATGAATGGCAATCTCCGCCTCGACTGGGCTTCGCGGCCCATTGTACTGGACTCGTACGGCAGCGTCCTCGTCGGTGCCTACCCGAACGATGGAGCCGGCCACCTCTTCGATTGTCGCCAGTGCCTCGCCGGTGACGGCCGTGACCAGTGGCCCATTGACCGGGGCGACGTGGGCTTTGTCCCGGGCGATCTCCGTTTCGGTTTCCCCGATGATGCCGGTGTGCTCGAGACTCACGCTCGTGACCGCACTGGCGACCGGATCTACCACGCTTGTGGCATCGTACTTGCCACCGATGCCGACCTCGAGGACGGCGATGTCGACGGCCTCACGACCGAAGTGCCAGAGGGCCATCGTGGTCATGGTCTCGAAGAACGTGGGTGCCGTCCCGCCAGCGGCTTCGTCGGTCACGTACTCCCGGGTCTGTTCGACAAACTCGCAGATGGCCCGCCGGGAGATCTTGCGGCCATCGACGCGGATCCGCTCGCGGACATCCTGTAGATGCGGAGAGGTGTAGAGACCGACGGAGTAGCCCGCCTCCCGGAGGATCCGCTCGACCATTCGGGCCGTGCTCCCCTTCCCGTTCGAGCCGGCGATCTGGACGGCATCAAACCCGTCGTGCGGGTCACCCAGGGTTTCGAGGAAGGCCGCCGTCGGTGTCGGTTCCGGGGCGTGGCCGGAACCCGCCGGAGTCGAAGAGGAAGGACGCAGCCTCGTGATCTCCATACCCCGAGGCACTGGGTCTCCGCGCTTCCAGGTGTCGGAGTCGAGTGCGCAGGCTGTTCGCTACTGGGCCTTCGGCTGGCCCCAGTACTCCTGGCGCTGGGGGCGGTCCTGGATCGCCTGGACGTCGAGTGGCTCCGAGGCGGCCTCGATGGCCTCGATGACCGCCCGGGCACTCGGCAGCGTCGAGAAGTAGGTCACGTTCTCCTCGACGACGGTCTCGAGCAGGGCGCGATTCCTGGAGATCACGAGATCGATCTCCCCATCGCGGATTGCCTCGATCGCTGCCGCGTCGTCCTCGAAGTCGACGAGGTCGAAGTGCTCGGCAAACGCCGATCGGAGGGCTTGGCCGTCGGCCGTACTCGGGTGTGGGAACTCCCCCTCTGTGGGGTCGACGATGGCGGTCCCCTCGAGCGGAATCGGCTTCCCGACGGCCATCTGGGCCTTCTGGTAGGCCTTGCCGAACGTATCGGCCGTCCCCATGACCTCACCGGTCGATTTCATCTCCGGGCCCAGCCGCGGGTCAGACCCTTTCAGCCGGTCGAACGGGAGGACGACCTCCTTGATGCTGGTCTGGACCGGGACCTGCTCGGTCACGTCGAGGTCCTCGAGGGAGACGCCGGTCATGACCGTCGCCGCGATCTTTGCGATCGGCACGCCGGTTGCCTTCGAGACAAACGGGACCGTTCGGGAGGAGCGTGGATTCGCCTCGAGCACGTAGACCTCCTCGTCCTGGACGGCTAGCTGGACGTTCAACAGGCCGACCGTGTCGAGGGCGGTGGCGATCTCTTCGGCGACGGCCCTGACGCGTCGATTGACCGACCGACCAAGCGAGCGCGGCGGAATCATACAGGCCGAATCGCCCGAGTGGACCCCGGCCGCCTCGACGTGTTCCATGATACCGCCGATCAGGACGGACTCCCCGTCGGAGACGGCATCGACGTCGAGTTCGACGGCGTCGTCGAGGAACTCGTCAACGAGGATCGGCTTGTCCGGGCTGACCCTGACCGCCTCTTCGATGTAGCGCTCGAGGTCGGCGTCATCGTAGACGACCTGCATCGCCCGACCCCCGAGGACGTAGCTGGGCCTGACCAGGACGGGATAGCCAATCTCGTGGGCGAGTTCAAGGGCCCCTTCCTTACTGTGGGCCGTGCCCCCCTCCGGCTGGGCGATCCCGAGGTCGTCCATCAGTGCGTTGAACCGGTCACGATCTTCCGCGAGGTCCATTGCCTCGACGCTCGTCCCCATAATTGCGCAGTCGAGACCGCGTCGGTCGAGTTCGGCCTCGAGGGGCTCACCGATGTCCACGGAGGTCTGGCCCCCGAACTGCACGAGGACGCCGTCGGCACCGGTTGCCTCGGCGACATCGGCCACCTCCTCGGCGGTGACTGGCTCGAAGAACAGCCCATCGGACGTGTCGTAGTCAGTCGAGACGGTCTCCGGGTTGTTGTTGACGACGTGGGTTTCGATCCCCAGGTCGCCGGAGTGCCTGGACGGCATGCGACCGAGCAGTAGTCGAACTCGACCCCCTGGCCGATCCTGATTGGCCCCCCGCCGACAACGATGACGCTCTCGACGTCCCGGTTGACCTCGAGTTCGCCAGCGGCTGCCTCTCCCAGGAGGGGGCCGGTCTCGAACTCGGTCTGGCGGGCCGAGTAGTAATACGGTGTCTCAGCCGCGAACTCACCCGCACAGGTATCGACCTGCTTGTAGGTCCGGCCGGGGACTGACTCCTCGACTGTCCCGACGGCGGTGTCGGTTGCGTCGGCAATCGAGGCGTTCGTGTGCCCGACGATTGCGGCCTGGGTAAAGTCGCCTGACTGGGCTGCACGCACTGAGTCGGCCACACGCTCGTAGCGCTCGAGATACCATGGGTGGATGCCAGTGGCCGCCTCAATCTCGTCCAGGTCGAATCCGCGGTCGACGGCCTCGAAGATGGCAAAGGCTCGATCGGGTGTCGGCGTCTCGCAGTATTCACGCCGGAGCATGTTCGTCGTCGACCTCCGTCCCACGAGACGGCCGGCTCGTACTCCGTACTTCGCAGGGCCTTCAGGAGATCTCCTCGAAGGTCCGGCCGATGGCCATGGCCTCGCCGGTCGATTTCATGGCCGTGCCAAGCTCGAAGGAGACGTCCTCGAACTTGTCCTTGGGCCATCGAGGTATCTTCGTGACGACGTAGTCGATCGCCGGTTCGAACGCGGCGGTCGTCTGGCCGGTGATCTCGTTTTTGATCTCGTGAAGGCGCTTGCCGAGGGCGACCTTCGCGGTCACGCGAGCGATCGGATAGCCGGTCGCCTTCGAGGCCAGCGCGGAGGAGCGCGAGACGCGTGGGTTGACCTCGACGACACGGTACTCGCCGGCCGGCGTGCCATCATCGCGCCAGGCGAACTGGATGTTACAGCCACCCTGGATGCCCAGATCCCGGATGACCTTGAGGGCCGTCGATCGCATTTCCTGATGGCCATCGTCGGGAATCACCTGCGAGGGTGTCACGACCGTCGACTCGCCGGTGTGGATGCCCATCGGGTCGATGTTCTCCATATTGCAGATGATGATACAGGAGTTGTCGGCGTCGCGCATGACCTCGTACTCGAGTTCGATCCAGCCGGCGATCGACTCCGTGATGAGCACCTCGTTGTTGCGCGAGAGTCTGAGACCCGTCCGGACGGACTCGCGAAGCTCGTCCATCGTATCCACCACGCCCGAGCCTGACCCACCCAGCGTGTAGGTCGTCCGCATGATGACAGGCAGTCCACCCACGGTCTCGACGGCGTCCTCGATCTGATCGACTGATTCGATCGTGACCGACCGTGGGACCGCCTCGTCGATCTCGTGCATCCGCTTGCGGAAGAGATCGCGATCCTCGGTCGCGTAGATCGTATCGAGTGGCGTGCCCATGATCTCGACATCGTGTTCCTCGAGGACGCCGGCCTCGGCGAGCTCGGCGGTCACGTTGAGCCCGGTCTGGCCGCCCAGGCCCGCGATGACACCGTCGGGGTGTTCCTTGCGGATGATCTCGGCGATCGCCTCGACGGTGATGGGCTCGATGTAGACCCGGTCGGCCATCTCCGGGTCGGTCATGATCGTCGCCGGATTCGAGTTCACGAGAACGACCTCGGCGCCCTCCTCCTGCAGCGCCCGACAGGCCTGGGCCCCCGAGTAGTCGAACTCCGCTGCCTGCCCGATCTGGATCGGCCCGCTGCCGATGAGTAGAATGGTGCGCCCCTCGCCGGCTGGCTCCTGATCCCCGTTCATTGTGGCTGTGCGGTGGGAGTTCGTGAATCGTAATAAGCCCCTCGAAAAATTACGATTACCGAAATCGATTTTCGAATGTCGTATTTTACGGTACCTGGTCGAACTCGTCCTCCAGGCTCCGGTGCTCGCGATACTCGTCGACGAACGCCTCCACGTCGAACTGGGCCAGCTGGTCCTCGAACGCCTGAATCTCGGCCTCATCCTCGGCGTGGCTGACCGCGTGGTCCATCAGCTCGACCAGCAACTCGACGACGATCACATGGAGTCGCCGGGCGTCAAAGTCCGTCACCCGGCGAAGAGGCATCGCCCACCCGGCCATCCTCCGTGGCATCGTGGACCGACACGCGCCTCCGGGAACTCCTCGAGGACCAGCCCCAGCAGATGTGGCGTGCCAAAGGTCTCGAAGTCATCATCGGTTGCGATGGCCTCCTCGAGGACCTCGACCGTCGTCTCCGGGACGAACCTCGAGGGTGGATGCACGTCGACGACGACGGCATGGGTCTCCCCGCATGTACAGTCGAGGGCACGCATTCCCAGGTCGATCTCGGTCGGGTCGATGAACCGGCCGCACGGGAGTTCGATTTGATCCTCCCCGGAGCCCGGAACGTGTGGGGTACTCACGGCCAGTCGTCGCGCTCGGGCTCCTTGTCCTCGACCTCCACCTCCTGTTCCTCGGCGATGGTCCACTCGGCGGCCTCTGCAGCCTCCTCGATGCGGCAGGTACTCCCACTCGACATCTCTCGGCGAGGGCCTCGTCGCGTCCGTGGTTCCAATGAAGACGTATCGCTCGGACTCGAACTGCAGCTTCACACTCTGGAGACTCTCTTCTCTGCCCCGCGGTCCCGAAAAGAAGTCCTGCCGGATGCGGTTTTTTCGCGTGTAATTCGTCACAACATACGTCGGCTCCCCGGAGATGACACCGACGTACTTGCTCCACCCTCGAGCGTCCTCGAAGACCTCCGATGGGTTGGCGAGTTGCCTCGAGGCCTCGAGTTCGAAAGCGAGGGTCATGTCCGAGTCGCCGTTCATAACCGGGATTCTGGCCGGTGCGGGGAAAACGGCTTCGGATGGGTACGACGAACTTCGTAGTAGTCAGTGTAGATGATGATCTCGCCGTCCAGAAACGCAGTATCTAGCGCTTGGGTGGGAGCGGAGTCATTAGAGAGCAACTCCAGGAGCTGGATCGTACTCGGCGACAGAGAGCTGATCCGCATGACGGACCCGCGGGGCCCCCTCGTAGCTCGAGACAGACCGAAGTCGGAGATGGTCGGGTTCCTGCACTCCCATGCCAAACGTTACCATCTATCATGAAGGAAATAAACCTTTGGGGGTTACCCAGTTTGAGGCTGGGGCAGGTCGTCGATATCAATTCGTTGCTGCAACAGCAGGTCCCGCTGTTCCCAGACATCACGTCCTTCCCGCATGAGTTGCTTGAGCGTCCGTTGGGGGGAGAGATCTCCGATCAGCACGCCACCGACGATTCGGCCATCTCGAAACGCGATGCGGCGCCACTCCGTGTCGCTGTAGCTCTGCTCGACGTAGTCCTCCCCGATTGTCGGATGGCCGAAGGAGAGGAAGGGGAAGTCAAAGTGCGTAATGGAGTACGAGGAGACCCAGGTGAACACCTCGTCGGTTCCATCGCCTGCCATATTGACCGCGGCGACTCGGCCCTGCTCCTTCGCAGAGCCCCACGAGCCGTTCTGGGCGTGAATCCCCGATGAGCACGTCATGAAACCGGGTTAGGTCGCCCGCTGCATAACGTCCTCGACACTGGTGCGGAGATACTCGTCGACAACGATCCCGTCGTCACACTCGATATCGGTGCCCTGGATAAATTCCGTGTTGAACTGCAGGCCGATGGCCACCCCAACGAAATCGCAGTCGAATCGTTCGCCGTTCGTATCCACGGCTCCTGTCACGTGACCGTCCTCAACCAGAAACTTGTCAACACCACTCTCGAAGACCGGTTCGACTCCACTTCACGGAGCCCACGGTGGATTATCTCGGCCCCCTCAGCCGAAAGGGCATAGCGCCACCACCGATCGCCGCGCATGAGGTACTTCCCCCTGCCACCCCCTGTGCCCCGCAGATTGCCAGCGAAGTCGATTCCCAGGAGGCCGGCGCCAAGGACCACGACCCCGGCCTCGGCCTCTTCGACGTGTGCCTTCGATCGAGCGGGCATCCTGGAACGTCCAGAAGTGATGGATGCCATCCGCGTCCGCATGCTGGGCCGGGACGTGCGCTCGCGTCTACCCGCCGGCTGCGAGTCAACCAATTCGTCATCAGGAACTCCCGCTTCTCCGTCCGTTTGTGGACGACCTTTTCCATCGGTGTCGACCTCGGTCGCGTGCGTGTGTTCCAGTCGGCAGGTCGATCTCTACCGCTCCTCGTACCGGTCTTCGTCGTGGATGGCAATCCGGTGCCTCGGGAAGTTTTCCCTTGGCGTGTTCCTTGATGAGAATTCGATTGTAGAGTGGCTCCCCCTCATCGGTGAGGACCCGTATGGTTGAGTCCGGGGCTTCCTCCCGGAGGGTCTCCGCAGCAGAACTCCCGGAGACCCCGTCACCGATGATGACGTACTCACTCATGATTCGGAGTTCGTAATGAGGGGTAATGTGGGGTTCCTCTGTCGGTCTATCTTTTTCGATGGGCGTCGGGTCATTCCTGTCCAGGAGCATTGACCCGTTTCCAAGCGGCTAAGTGGACCGGGTCAGGCCGTAGAGCCAATACCCGTGGGACCTCGAGGGACCGGATCGATCGATCGCCGGATTCAGCGATGGGGGTACACGCGACAGTGCACTGGTTCGAGACGGCAATCCCCATTTTCCTCGTCGCCTGGACCGATGCCTTCGACGTCTCGCTTGGTTCTCGGCATCATCGTGGCGGTTGGGTACGCCCCCTTCGGCCTCGGCGCCGTCCCGGGTGGGATTCTCACTGACAGGGTCGGTGCCAGGCCCATGGTGATCGCGTGTCTGCTCGGGATCGAGCGGCGGTTTTCTGTTCCTGGCCATCGCACCATCCGTCTGGCTCGTGGGTGTCGGCCTGTTTATCTGGGGGGTGGCGGCGAGTGTCTATCATCCGGCCGGACTCTCGTTGATCAGTACCGGAAGCGACCAGCGCGGAACGGTCTTTGCCTGGCACGGCATCGCCGGGAATCTGGGGATTGCCCTTGGTCCATTCGTCGCTGCGGTCTTGCTCGTTGTCGGCCTCGATTGGCGGATCGTTGCGGCCCTGCTTGCGGTTCCCGGGCTTGTCCTGGCCGCGATATCGAGGACGTTCGAATTCGATCCGAGGGCCGCAGCCGAGGATGGGGCTGGTGGTCGACAGATCGGGGACGCCTCCGTGCTCTCGACCACGCGAGCGCTGTTTGCCAGCGCGTTCGCCCTCGTGTTCCTCATCGTCGTCGTCGAGGGGCTGTTCTACCGCGGGGCCCTGACGTACCTGCCGACGATATTCCACGAGGCCGTATCCCTCGAGGCACTCGAACTCGGCAGCCAGCTTCCCGGATTCGAGCCACCCGACTTCCTCTATGTCGGGCTCCTCGTCGTCGGCATCGGTGGCCAGTACGCCGGCGGGAAACTCACCGCTCGGGTCAGTCCATCGCGTGGCCTGGCGGCCATTTTCACGTTGCTGGCACTCTGTGCCCTGGCCTTCGTGCCCGTGCTCGAGCGCGGGCTCGTCCCACTCATGGCGTTGACCGCGGTCTTCGGATTCACCCTCTTTGCCATCCAGCCGTTCTATCAGAATGCCGTCGCGGTGTACACGCCATCCGACTCACGCGGAATTTCCTATGGGCTGACCTACTTCGGGGTGTTCGGCCTCGGCGCGGCGAGCGTGGCGATCGGGGGATACGTGCTCGAGTTGTTCTCCTCGACGGCGTTGTTCCTGCTGCTGGCCGGATTCGGCACGCTCGGCGGGCCCTCGCGGTTGGCCTGGGACTCAGATCCGATCCGTAGCACCCGGACCCGCTACCTTTTTGCCTGCACTCTGGCAACGATTTCCCCATGATTACGGTGCGGGCGCCAGCCACGAGCGCCAACCTCGGCAGTGGGTTCGACGTCTTCGGGGTTGCCCTCGGGATGCCCGCCGACGTCATCCGCGTCGAGAAAGCCGAGGAAACGACGATCACTGTGACGGGCGCTGGCAGTCGCTACATCCCGGAGGATCCAAAGAAGAACACCGTGGGTGCCGTTGCCGAAGAACTCGAGGCGCCGGCGACGATTCGGATCGAGAGGGGGTCCGGCCCGCTTCGGGTCTTGGCTCATCTGCCGCGAGTGCCGCCGCGCAGCCGTCGCCCTCAATGCCCTCTACGATCGGGGCTACTCCCGCGAAGAGCTCGTCCCGGTCGCGGCCGAAGGCGAGGGCGCTCGTCTCCGGGACTGCTCGCCTCCGACAACGTCGCCCCTGCACTCCTGGGCGGCTTCACCATCGTGACCGAGTCGGGCGTCGCCCAAGGCTCGATGCATCCGTCCCGGTCGTCGCCTGTCTGCCAGATAGTGCCGTCTCGACGCGAGATGCCCGTGGAGTGGTCCCTGATGAGGCCCCGATCGAGGATCTCGTTCGGACGGTTGGCAATGCCGCCACTCTGACCGTCGGGATGACCCGGGACGACCCCGATCTCGTGGGGCGAGGCATGGTCGACGCGATCGTCACGCCAGAGCGGGCTGCCCTGATCGACGGCTACGATGCCGTTCGGGATGCAGCACTGGCCGCTGGTGCCACCGGAGTCACCGTAAGCGGGTCGGGTCCGGCAATCCTTGCAGTCTGCCGCGAGCGACGCCGCGACAGGCTGTCGCGGCCGCGATGCTCGAGACCTTCGATGCTGAGGGCGTCGAGAGCCGGGCGTACCAGACGACAGTGGGTGCGGGTGTCACCCAATTCGAGTAGGGCACGGACAATGTCACGCACAGCTTCGGGCCTGACCCACTGCTCGCGTCGCCGAGCCCTCGCCATTGCGGGCGGCGGGATCGCGCTCTCGGGCTGTCTCAGACAGAACCAGATCGAAGTATCGCGCCACTACGGGGTGGCGTCGCGAATATCGCCCATCAGGGTGGGGCCATGCTGGCCCCTGGCAACACGCTCGTCGCCTACGAGCAGGCCCTTGAGGTGGGCGCCGACGTCATCGAGATCGACTTGAAACGCAGCCGTGATGGGGTCCTCGTGGCCATCCACGATGCGACGTCGATGGATTGAACCACCGACGGGACAGGTCGAGGTCGTGGAGATGGACTTCGCGGAGCTGCGGGACCTGGATGCCGGCTATACTTTCTCCCCTGACGGTGAGTCCTACCCCTATCGGGACACGGGGGTCGTCATTCCGCGACTCGAGGAGATCCTCGAGGCGTTTCCGGAAACACCTCTGTTGATCGAGCCAAAGCGAGAGACGGTCCCTCCGACGGAACTGCTCGAGATTCTCCGATCATACGACCGGATAGGGGACGTCATGCTCGGCGCATTCGAGGACAGCGTCTATGGAGACCGTACCGGGAGCTCGAACCGTCGATCCCCACTGGCCATCAGGGCCGAGGGAGGGCCGACAGCTGTTGCTCACCCGCCGGGCGAGCGAGCCTGGCTACGTCAGCCGCTCGGGCCAGATCGTCTTCTTCCACCCTGATCAGCTTCTCTCCGAATCCATCGTCAGTCGCGCCCACCGCGCCGGGCTGGCCGTCGTACCCTGGACAGTCGACGACCGAGCTGCCATGGGAGCGGATGCTGGCACTGGAAGTCGATCGGGATCATCACAGACGAGTCCGGCGACCCTGGCGCACGCTTCGGACCTAGAGTCGCGATGTTCGCCGATCGTTGCGCCGGTGGGCCAGAATGCCACCGCCGACGACCGGTGCAAGCAGCCAGCCGAGCAGGACGAGCGTCGCGAGGAGCTCGAGCCCACCGAGACCCCCAGACAGCGACCAGTCGGCCAGGACGGCGCAGGGCCCGACCGGGACTGAGCGCGAACAGGTACGCGGCCCAGCCTGGCGGGGTACCGATCGCTGCTGCTGGATCACCGGCGAACGGGAGCACCACGAGCATCGGGACGATGGTCGTATCCCAGAGATAGACGAGGACGAAATAGACGACGAGCGACCCCAAGATAGCCCCATCGCTGCTTCTGGCCGCGAGTCGAATGCCCACACCGACGCTCGACGAACGCCATCACCACCGCCGCCGTCAGGATCCCCACGGCCGCGAACCCGGCCATCGAAAACGGGTCGTAGGACAGGATGGCGACGATCGGGAAGAGGACGAGAAAGGCCACCGCGACTGCCCCGGCAACGAGGAGCCAGCGGCCGACCAGCAGTGTCCACATCGCCGACCAGTCCTCGAAGCGCTCGCCGGTCTGCATTCCCGCATAGCCGACGAACAGGCCGACGAGGGCGAATATCGAGGTGTAGAACCAGGCCGAGTTGACGGTCAGGAGCTCCACATAGCCCGCAAAGTCACGCCGTCGTGTAGAAGGCCCAGGAGATGGCGGCAAGTCGAATCCCGTCGAGGCCCAGGACGCCCGGGAGGATGGCGAGAACGAGCCAGTGGCGGTTCCGCTCGCCGGGACCGACGGAGGTCACGGGTGACACCCTCGAGCCAGGGCATAGCGGACGTCACTCCGCCATTCCCGTCCTCGTTCTCACCGGTCATTGAATCGGCCGACACAGGTGGCCCAATCCAGGCGAGGGCCATAATTGCTCCGGCGAGAATCTATAACCCGACAGCCACCACGCCTCCACCATGGATCGTGGTGTTGCGCTGCAGCGAGCCGACGAGGTTCTGACGGTTGCCCATCGCGGTGGGGCTCACCTCCGGCCAGAAAACACGATCGCTGCCTTCGACCATGCGGTCGACCTCGGGGTGGATGCGCTCGAGCTGGACATCCAGCGGACGGCCGATGGGACCCTGGTGGTCATCCGCCGACGAGACCGTTGATCGAACGACTGGATGGATCGGGACCCGTCGCGTCGTACTCGGCCGACGAACTGCGGTGCACTCGATGCCGGATACGGTTTCTCGCCCGCCGGGGGAGGACAGCCATCCCCTGCTCGGATGCAGATCTACGGATTCCGACGCTGGGACCGTGTCCTCACGCGGTACCCCCGAGCACCCGGCTCTTGCTCGAGATGAAACCCGACGCCGCTCGATCCGGTGCCCTCGCCTGTCTCGAGGATCACGACCGGCTGTCGTCGGTCCTTGTCGGTGGATTCGACGACGAGACCCTCGCGACACTTCGATCTCGGGCCCCCACCTCTCCTCACCGGTCTCGGCATGGTCGAGTCCCAGCAGGTCGCCAGTGGTGCCATGACCGATCCACCCGGGCCTCGGGCGCTGTTCCCGCCGGTCGATCTTCGTCTCGGAGTCGGTCGTCCAGACGGCCCGCGATGCTCGAGCTGGCCGTCTGGCCCTGGACGGCGACCCGACCGCATACCGAGTTCGAGCGGCTGATCGATCTCTCGGTACGATGGGATACATCACCGACGATCCGGCGACACTCCCTGGATATTCCGCTCGACGCCGCGGTGCTGGAGCTGTTCCTCCGTCGGGGAGGTCGACGTTCGCCTCGCCGCGCATCCCTGAGCCGATGCCCGCGGCGATGTCGGCGAGCGTCTCGGGGTCGTCCCACCGTGCAGTTGCCGTCGACGATGGCCTCGCCCATGGCCTCGGGATCCTCGGCGCCGAAGATGCCGCTGCCCACGAAGATACCGTCGCACTCGTGGTGCATCATCAGCGCGGCGTCGGCGGGCGTCGCGATGCCGCCGGCGGCGAAGTTGACGACCGGGAGGCGGCCCATCTCGGCGGTCTCGTGGACCAGCTCGGCCGGCGCCTCGTGCTCGCGGGCCCAGGCCTCGCGCTCCTCGTGGGTCATGCCCTCGAGCTTGCGGATGGCGCCCTTGATCGTCCGCTGGTGGTGGACGGCCTGGTTGACGTCGCCGGTCCCGGCCTCGCCCTTCGTCCGGATCATCGCCGCGCCCTCGTCGATCCGTCGGAGTGCCTCGCCGAGGTCGCGGGCGCCGCAGACGAACGGCGCCGTGAAGTCCCGCTTGTCGATGTGGTAGGCGTCGTCGGCCGGGCGTCAGCACCTCGCTCTCGTCGATCATGTCGACGCCGACGGCCTCGAGGATCTGGGCCTCCTTCGTGTGGCCGATCCGGGCCTTGCCCATCACCGGGATCGAAACCGCGTCGATGATCTCCTCGACGTCGGCGGGGTCGGCCATCCGGGCGACGCCGCCGCGCTTGCGGATGTCCGCCGGCACGGCCTCGAGGGCCATCACGGCGACGGCGCCGGCCTCCTCGGCGATTCGGGCCTGCTCGGCGTCGACGACGTCCATGATGACTCCGCCCTTTTGCATCCGTGCGAACCCGCGCTTGACCAGCTCCGTGCCCCGCCGCAGATCCTCGAGATCGGTCTCGGCTGACATGGCCGGCACTAGGGGAGGCCACCACTTAAGGAGTCCTTTGCCGACCGCCATCGTTTTCCCATCCCCTGTAGACTCACCGCTCGTGACTGGTACAGCGCGTGATCCCCTGCCGTGGTACTTCGCCCCGGTTCCGGAGCCCCTCGAGAATCTCGGGCTCCGGCTTGCCTGGCTTGTTGTCGCCATCAATCTGGCGGGGACCGCATTCGGGTTCTGGTACTACTTCCACCAGTTCGGCCAGACCACCCCTGCCCTCTGGCCCTGGGTGCCGGACAGCCCGCTGGCCACGCTGTTCATCGCCCTTGCGATCGCCAGCTGGAAGCTGGGTCACGAACAGCCGTGGCTGACCGCGCTTGCCTTTGTCGGCAACATCGTGCTCGGCCTCTGGACGCCATTTACGCTGCTCGTATTCCGGGAGGGGTTTGCTGCGCTCCATCCGCTCATGTACCAGTTTCTCTTCTGGTCGCATCTGGCGATGGTCGTCCAGGCACTCGTCCTGCATCGGATCACCGACTTTCCGACGTGGGCGGTCTGGGTGGCCGCCGTCTGGTACTGGTCGAATCTCGTCGTCGATTACTTCGTGCCGATCGTGGGACAGCCCCACCACACGACGATACCGGTCCCCCGGAGCGCACCTGTCGGCCTCGGGGCCGATGCCCTCTCGGCGATCGCTGCCGCCGAGGTGACGCTGGTCATCGGGGCGATTGCCCTCGCTCTCACAATCAGGGTGGCCTTACTCGAGCGAGACGATCACGACCGCATCCCCGGCCTCGAGTAACTCACCCTCTCCTGCGTAGGTTCGCTCGACGGAGACGTCGAAGACATCCCCCTCGAGGGTCTCCCCGGCCACGTGCAGGGCCTCGCCATCTCCCTCGAGCTCGAAGTCGCCGGCCTCGATCGCAGCGTCGATGGTCCCGACCTTGTCGACCGAACTTTGGGCCAATCGTCGCGTAGTCGAGGTCGATCGACTCGATGGCCGTGGTGATATCCGGTGCCTCGTCCTGGACGACCAGTGACTCCACGTGCATGACGTCCCTGACGACGGTCTCGAAGCCGTCCAGTTGCCCGTGAACGGTGACGGACTCGATGGGTTCGGTGAGGGGCAACTGGTTCTCGCTCTTGTAGCGCCGGAGTGCGGAGATGACGGTCATCGCTGTGGCACCGGCTTCGTGATCGGCCTCGTATCCCTGTGGTTCCGGCCAGGCCTCGGTGTGGATGCTTTCGAAGGAGTCGGCATCCGCATAGACTGTCTGCCAGAGTTCCTCAGTGATGTGGGGCAGAAACGGCGCCCAGAGTTTGAGGATACTCCGGTGGACCTCCCGGAGCGTATAGGCTGTGGAGGCGGATTCGTCCCGCTGTTTCGCGATTTCGAGGTAGTCGTCACAGACGGTGTGCCAGAAGAAGGTCCGGAGCCGGTTGCGGGCCTTCGCGAACTCGTAGTTCGTGAAGTGGTCGGTCAGCTGGTCGATGGTCGTGTCCAGTTCAGCCAGCAGCCACCGGTCGATTGGCTCGAGGGACTCTGGCTCGGCTGGCGACGTGGGGGACAGCGAATCGATCAGCTTTGAGGCGTTCCAGAGCTTCCGGAGCAGTTTCTCACCGGCCGTGAGGTCCTGCTCGCTGTACGGGAAGTCGTCGCCAACCGCCGTGCCCGGCCGCCCAGTACCGCGCTGCATCGACCGGATAGGCCGACAGCACCTCGTCTGGCTCGACGACGTTGCCCCGCGATTTCGACATCTTCTCGCGGTTCTCATCGAGCACGTGGCCGTTGATGAGAACGGCATCGAAGGGCACCTCGCCAGTGTGTTCGTAGCACTTCACGATGGTGTGAAACAGCCAGAATGAGATGATATCGTGACCCTGAGGGCGGAGGTCCATCGGATAGAGCTCCGGGTGCTCGAAGCCGAACGTCTCGTCGTCCGAATCCCAGTCCCAGCCTGCGTTGATGAGCGGGGTGAGCGACGAGGTCGCCCAGGTGTCGAGGACGTCGTCCTCCGGTTCGAACGCATTCGCGCCGCAGTCCGGGCAGGCGTCAACCGGGGGCTCGTCAAGCAGTGGATCGACGGGCAAGTCTGCTCGGTCGGCGATGATCTCGCCTTCGCACTCGCTGCAGTACCAGACGGGAAACGGGATGCCCGAGTCGCGCTGCCGGGAGATCAGCCAGTCCCACTCGAGGCCCTCGATCCAGTGGCGGTACCGGGTGAACATCTTCTCGGGATACCACTCCATTGCCTCTCCGGCGGCCAGATACTCGTCGGCGTGATCGAGGATCTCGATGTACCACTGCTTCGAGACCCGGAACTCGACGGGAGTGTCACAGCGTTCGTGGACCCCGACCGTGTGCGTGATCGCGCGCCTGTCACGGAGGTGGCCCTCTGCCTCGAGATCCTCGACGATGGCCTCCCTCGCCTCCTCTGTCGAGAGCCCCTCGTACGTCCCGGCGAGGTCGGTCATGGTGGCGGACTCGTCGATCGCCACCCGAAGCGGCAGGTCGTGGGCCTGGTACCACTCGATGTCGGTCTGGTCACCGAACGTACAGCACATCACCACGCCAGTCCCCTTCTCGAGATCCACCCGATCGTCCTCGATGATCGGGCACTTCCTGGCCGAACAGTGGTACGCGGGCTGTCTTGCCCACGAGATGCGCGTCTCTCGTCATCGTCCGGATGAACGAACACGGAAACACAGGCCGGCAACAGCTCGGGCCTGGTCGTCGAGATGACGAACTCCGCGTCTTCACCGACGAGCTCGAAGGCCAGATCGTTGTAGTGTGAGTGCCGGTCATCGTCCTCCGTCTCGACCTGGGAGATGGCCGTCTCACACTCCGGGCACCAGATCGCGGGAGCGTTCTTTCGGTACTCGCGACCCTTCTCATAGAGATCGACGAACGAGAGCTGAGAGATCCGCTGGACCCGCGGCTCGATCGTCTTGTAGGTGCGATCCCAGTCGATCGAACAACCGAGGGCCTGCATCTTCTCGGTGAAGGCGGCCTCGTAGTCCTCACAGACCTCCCGACAGAGCTCCTGGAACTCTCGCGCGGTCGTAGTGCTGATGGCGAATGTCCAGTTCCTTCTCGGTCAGACGCTCGGAGGCGATGCCGTTGTCGTCGTACCCGAATGGAAAGCAGACATCGCCGTCATACATCCGCTGGAAGCGGGCGGCGAAGTCCTGGAGCGTGTGTCCGTAGAGGTGCCCCATGTGGAGATCACCGACACGGTTGGTGGGGGCGTGTCGGATCCCGTAGACAGTCGAAGGATCGGTCGAGGCGTCACCATTGTAGGCATAGACCGCTGACTCGACCCACCGCTCCTGCCAGTGTGGTTCGACGGCATCCGGATCGTACGATCCCTCGAGTCCCTCGTGTGTCATGCTCTCACCGCCCGGATTGGGCGTCGCTGGTGCCAATCGACTGTCGCCTGGGTGCCAGAGTCGTCCATTGTGTTCCGGTATACTCGCCGTCGGTCTGTCGCTCGGTCCGATCGTCGCATCAGCGTTGGAGGGCGTAGCCCACGACCAATCCTGGTGGGGCATCCGTGCGGCGACGATGGCCCGACATACGCCGTGGGTGGACCCCGAATGGTGTTAGCCCTTTCCGTGTTTCCGGGGCGGATGCATCGCTGTGGGCCCGGACCCACAGCTCCCCGATCCGGGAGAGTCGCGTGCGATAGGACTTGCCCTGTTCCTCCCGCTCGACATAGCCCTTGCCACCCGGTCCCAGGCGGTCGACGGTGCAGATCACCTTCGAACGGAAGCTGTCGGTGTATTCCTCATCGAGTTCCCGGGCGAGGGCTTCGGCGAGTTCCGAGACCGACTCGAACTCGCCGTCTTCACCGAGCTTGTACAGGATCAGCTCCTCGAAGGGTTTGACGTTCGAAAACGATGCGATGGGCAACTCGACGATGTGACTGCCGTCGATTTCTTTCGCACCGATCGTCGTCCCCCGCTCGTCGAATTCCTCGAGAAGCGATTCAGCACTCTCGATCCGATCGATGAGTCGGCTGCGCTCGATGGGGGTGTCCTCTGCCTGCAGCAGGTCGGAGAGCATGCCGACCTGTTCCTGCAGTTCCTCGGCGAGTTCGGTCTCGAGATACTTCTCGGGGGCAGTGTAGTAGGTGTGAATCTGGTCGCGTTTGTCCTGGCGTTCGACCATCAGGGAGTGGGCTGCCGTCGCGAAGGCGAAACTCACGGTACGGGGCATCGCGGCAATGTTGACCCAGACTTCGTTGCCCGAATCGAGTTCGCCGGTAATGAGCTCGTAGGCCTGTTCGAACGCCTCGTCGTAATCATAGACGTTGTCGATGACGAAGCGATCCGTTGTTGCCCCGAGCAGGCTCTGGAAGTCAGTTTCAAGCTTTCGCGAGAGATCGCGCGAGTACTCGACGTTGGCTTCGCTGCCCACGGCCCCCTCGAGCAGCACGACTCGATCCACATCGATCTGATCGCGAACCAGTGGCGCGATGAGCCGGTCGTAATCGAAGCCGACCGGAACGATGTGGGTCTGCATACACGATCATTTTCGGGGATCGTATTATATCCCCCAATGTTCGATTGACCGATGTCGAATTCGGGCACTTAGCGACAGTTCCCACAAGGTAAAATCCCCATTTCACCAACGAAAATGTGTATATGAGTTGCAAATAGACGTCAAGGTGTTGCGACATGGCCAAGTTGTTTCCACTGCGATCGGAGCCGACAATTGGCGCACGTGATCCCCGGGTCATCGAACTCGAGGACGAGGACGCGGACGCCGTCTTCAGTGCGCTATCATCAGAGACGGCGCGGCAGCTTTTCGCTCACCTGCAAGAAGAGCCATCGACTCCGAGTGACCTCGCCGCAGTGGTCGATTCGTCGATCCAGAACGTCAGATATCACCTCGAGAAGATGGAATCGGCCGGCCTGGTCGATATCGTCGATACCTGGTACTCCTCGCGTGGCAACGAGATGAGTGTCTATGCGGCCGCCGACGGGCCACTCATCGTCACTGGCGATCGGTCGACTGCCCAGCGGATCAAAGGGGCAATCGGCCGACTCGTCGGAGCCGTGGCCATCCTCATCGGGATGAGTCTGGCACTGCAGTACGCCCTGGTACGCTGGCTTGAACCCGAGTCCACGGCTGCTCCGGCCCCCGAGGAGACCAGCCGGGAAATGACGGATGCTGGCGATGGAGTGAGTATCCAATCGGCCCCCGAGGAGACCACAGGAGGGGGTGGCAGCACTGCAGCCGATGCCCCCGATGGGGCCGCCGAGACAGCAGAGGCGATCTTCTCGCTCCTCCCACCCGGTGTGCTGTTCTTTCTGGGCGGCGCCACTGTCCTCATCCTCGTGAGTGGTTACTGGTACTGGCGCCGATCCTACTAGTTCCCCTGTCAATTTTCATACGTGTCAACAACTATTTCCCAGAGAGTGCCCTAGGAACCGACAGAGGCGAACGGACGCCAGGAGGGTTCGAACCATGGACGACACCTCGAAGTATCTGATTCACGCTGACGTCGAAGCCGACGGTGTCGTCGAGCGCAGTGACGTCGTCGGCGCTATTTTCGGCCAGACCGAGGGACTTCTCGGGGACGAACTCGATCTTCGGGATCTCCGGGAGTCCCAGCGAGTCGGCCGGATCGATGTGCAGATTTCGAGTTCGAGCGGTGTTTCGCGTGGCCACCTCACCATTGCGACGAGCCTCGACAAAGTCGAGACAGCGACGCTTGCGGCATCGCTCGAGACGATGGATCAGGTTGGGCCGTGCCGAGCGACACTCACCGTCACCAGCATCGAGGACGTTCGAGCGGCAAAGCGCAAAACGGTCGTCGACCGGGCTAAGGAGCTTCTCCGGACTGGCTTCGATGACTCGGTCATGTCGTCGGACGAGATTCTCGCCGAGGTCAGAGGAGCAGGTCAAGGTCGAGCGCATCACGGAGTACGAGGGGCTTCCAGCCGGCCCAAACGTCACCGAGGGTGACGCGATCATCGTCGTCGAGGGCCGCTCCGACGTCAAGACTCTCCTGAAGTACGGCATCAAGAACGGCATCGCAGTCGAAGGCACAGATGTCCCGGACGCCGTGGCAGAGCTCACCCGGCATCGAACCGTGACAGCCTTCCTAGATGGCGATCGCGGTGGCGATCTCATCTTCCGCGAACTCAGCCAGGTCGGCGATCTCGATTACGTGGCCTTCGCCCCGGCGGGGAAGTCGGTCGAGGACCTCGACCATCCAGAGGTGTTTGCTGCCCTGGAGAAGAAGGTTCACGCCGAGGAGGCTTCGGATTCCACAGAGCCGCGCGATGCCGTTGCGGCAACGGACGGCAGCGCCACACCAGCCCCAACACCGACCGAGGAGGCGACTATTCCCGAGACGGACAAGTCACCCGGCCCGAGCCAGAGACCATCTACGATCACATTTCAATTGTTATCGATGGGGCTACCGAGGACGCCCGTCTCCTTGATAGCGCAGGCGACCCGATCGAAGATGTTCCGGTCGACGGCCTGTTCGATCGACTCGAGCCAGCTGATGACGGGCCTCACACCATCGTTATGGACGGGATTCTCGAGCAGCGCCTCCTCGATGTTGCCGCCCAGCGCGGTGTCGAGCGCATCGTCGCGACAGCGCTCGGCCAGTTCACGAAGCAGCCGACGGCCGTCGCCATTCACGCTGCCGAGAACGTCGCGGATACGGCTCCCTCAGAGTGACAGGCTGAATCCGGCGGCGACGATGGCCCCCGCCAGCGTCGCGACGAAGTTCACGCCCTGATTCCGGAGGACCGGCCCCTCGAGTGTCGCACCGAGAATACTGTCGACGGTCATCCCCAGGAAGCCCGCCGCGATGACGATGCCGGCGCCGACTGGCGTCACCACGTCGAAGAGAACGTAGGCGCCACCGCCGACGATCGCGCCCCCGAACAGCCCGGCCAGTGTCCCCTGCCAGGTCACACCGCCGTCGGTTCCGGGCGGCACGGGTTCGATCGTCGTCACGAGCCTGGGATTGTCGAAGACACTCCCGATCTCACTCGAGAGTGTATCGCTCATGGCCGTGGAGACGGCCCCAAGGAACGCAAGCAGGAACAGGCTCGGGTCAATGGGGACTGAGTGGACGGCACTCGCCGCGTACGCGAGCACTGCTGCCGTCGCAGCTGCGGAGTTTCCGAGGACGTTGCCGCTGCCCCGAGCCCCGGCGTTGTCCTCTGCCACCCCTCGAGCTTCCTTCGTCTCGTAGCCGAACTTCGTCGCAAGGCCCCCAATGGCGAAAAATCGAGATGAGGATTGCCGAACCAGCCATAGCCGCCCAGAACGATCGTCAGGAGGCCGAGGAGGATGCCCGTCAACATCCCGGTCGGGGAAGCGGTCTCGAGCACGTCAGGCAGCCCCGCCGAGGGCCCCAGTCACGACGAGGGCGATGCCGAGTTCGGTTGGCGCAAGTGATGGTTCGAGACTCCAGAGCAACCACAGCAGCGGCCCGACCGCCACGATCGCGATCGCTTCATCGTAGGGAAGCCGGTGGGCAACGAGGATTGCGGCGAAGAGGGCCCCCGCAATGGCGAGAAAGGCCATTGACGGCAGTGCGGGGACCACTGGGAGACCCTCGATCCCGGTGGCCGATACCTGGCCAACGAACGCACCCGGCACTGCCGCCGAGACAGTACGCCATGGCCACCAGAAACTCACTGTCAACCCACCGCCGCGAGAGGACGGACGCGAACCCGGCACCACCGACGAGAAAGAGGGTGCCGACGAAGATGGAGGAAGGCATTTCTCCCAGCACAGTGAGCAGGCCGAGGAGACCAGCCGAGATGACAAGCGTGGCCAGGCCGACCAGCCGACCCGATTCTTGATCACCAGGGAACGCGAGCAGATCGAAGAGTGGCCCGTCCGTGACGGCCACCGCTGGCGGTAGTACGACCCCCCCGACTGTCGCTGCGGCGGTCGCCCCACCAAGTGGCACAACTGGTGCCAGCAGACAGAGCGACGCATAGGCGGCTGCGCGCTGGACTGGGGCCGACACGATATGCCACCAAATTATCGGTACTCACTTCAACCTTCTTGACTGCTTTCCCGCTGTGCGGCCTCTACACCCCGAATTCCGTCCTTTCGAGGTCAACCGAACGAAAGCAGAACCCTGTAAAGCACGCCCGTCGAAATCGCCGGATAGTGGGACTGTACGAACGGTATCTTGGCCTCAGAATTTCCCGAAACCAGGGGGAGCCACCGGAGCACATCGCCCTCGTAATCACCGAGCGCGACCTCCTCGAGGAGGGCGCCTTCGAGACGCTAACGGCCTTTTTCGAGTGGGCAATGGACTATGCGAGACGTGTCACTGTATATGTCAGCGTCCTCGACGCCGGTGCTGTCTCGACCCTCCAGCGCGAGCTCGAGGCGCTGTCGGTCCCCTATGATGTCGCAGTCCGTGGACCGGACGACCTCGACCGGGCAGATACCGCGATACAGATCGGTATCGGTCTGGGCGGCAAGCACGAGTTTACCAGTGCCGTTCGGACACTCGCCGAGCGAGTCGATGAAGGAGCCCTCGACCCAGCCGAAATTGATGACGAGGACGTTGAGGACCACCTCATCTTTCCCTCGGAGCCGGATCTGGTAATCAAGACCGGAGCCGAGCGACTCTCGGATTTCATGATCTGGCAGTCGGTCTACTCTGAACTCTACTTCACCGACGTGAACTGGCGTGACTTCCGCAAGCGGGATTTCCTTCGGGCTGTCCTGGAATATTGCAATCGGTCTCGCCGATACGGCCGGTGATCAGTCGGCCGTTGTCGGCTCGCCCGCCTCGAATCCCTCCTCTGGGTGCTCGCTCGTTGGCAGCGAGTCCTTGAACTTCGCGAAGATGGCCCGGGCCTCCGGGAGCTCCGGGTCACTTACGGCCCCGAGCAGGGCCAGGGCCCGGCGGGCCCGGGTTCGCCGCCAGGACTCCTCGCGATGCTCGAAGGTCCGAATGCCCCGCAGAAAGTCCGCCTTGGTGAACGCTGGCCAGTAGGGGGTACAGAAGTACACCGCTGCCTCGTTCCCGTTTGCGTGCCAGGGCAGAAAGTTCGAGGTCCGTTCGTCACCGCCCGTGCGGATGATCAGATCAACATCCCGGACCTGCTGGCCGTAGATTCGGTGCTCGATGGTTTCGACGTCCACCTCGGCAGCATCCATGTTGCCGGCTTCGACATCCTCGCAGACAGTCCGGGCTGCCTCGAGCAGGGCAGCCCGTCCCCCGTAGGCTGCCGCCACGTTCAACACGTACTCGTCGTAGCTGTCCGTCTTCGATTCCGCATACGTGATGGCCTCCCGGACCCGTTCGGGAAGTCGTTCCCGATCACCGATGACCCTGATACCGACCTCATTTTCATGGATTTCCTCGGCATCGGCAAACTCCCTAAGTTTCTCACAGAGGAGGTCGAAGAGGGCTTCGCGCTCCTCCGGTGGTCGCTCGAAGTTTTCCGTGGAGAAGGCATAGAGAGTCAGTTCTTCGATGCCGACATCGCGGCACCACTTCGAGAATCTGTTCGGTGGTTTCGGCCCCCTCGTGGTGGCCATCGGTTGGTGATTTGCCTTGGGTGCGGGCATATCGGCGGTTCCCGTCCTGGATCACCGCCACGTGTGTTGGGGCGCCGGTGAGTCGCCGCATGAGGAACCATTCGTAGACCAGTCGAATCCCCGAGGCCAACCACCGTCTCATCATCGTTGAGGAGACTACCGATCAATATGTATCTTGTGTGTCAAACTTCCCCACCCGACAAACCGAGCAACCTAATCCGGTGCCGGCCCGATGGCTGGACAATGGGTGATACGATTGATGCGGACCTCCGTCGCCGGACGGAACAGCTTCTCGAGCCCGGTGAAATCTCGCTCAACGGGGCCATCGTCCACACTCCCTTCGGCTCCGATGAGGAGGTCCAGATGCTCCAGGCGACGATCGATGTAGGTGACGTCATCGCGGAGGCGAGCGGCGTCGAACCCACCGACTGCTATGTTCACTCGGGCAACGACGATCCCGAGTTCGCATCGAACCAGCATCAGGGACGCCGGCTGGATGACGATGGATTCGTCTGGGAGTGCCAGCAACTGCTCAGAGATGGCACGTTCGACATCGTCTTCTATTACGAGGCTTCGGCGGATCAAGAGGCGATTCTCGAGGGAATTCGATCACTGGACTTCGGAGTGACGGGTGTCCGTGGCACGTAGGCAGGTCGTTGGACAAGTTTACGTATGGTCACTTCCAACATCCGGATAGTGAGACTAGTGGGAACCGGTGATCGAGTGTGAGACACGACGGTGTGGTGACGGCGGGACGGCTTACCCACGATCGAGCCACCGTCGATGACCTCTCGGCTGCGGCGCCGGACTCGCAGCGATCGTCCGTGTCCCGGCTGCTCGAAGAGGATGCGGTCCGTGAGGCGTTCGTACTCTCCACCTGCAACCGGGTGGAGGTCTATCTGGTTACCCCGACCGCCCAAGCCGGCCGATCGATCATCGAGTCGTACTTCGAGCCAGCCGGTGCCGAGGTCGAGATCACCGGTCACGAGCGCAGTCTCGAAGTGTTACTCAGAATTGCGGCGGGCCTCGAGTCGATGGTCTTGGGGGAGGACCAGATCCTCGGACAGGTCCGAACGGCCTACGCTGACGCCCGAACGGCAGGTGGGATCGGGCCGTTGCTCGAATCAGCCGTGACCAAGGCCATCCACGTCGGGGAGCGGGCCCGGACGGAGACGGCTATCAACGAGGGCGTCGTCTCTCTGGGCTCGGCCGCTGTCTCCATGGCCGAAGAAGAACGCTTCTCGAGGGGGCAGAGACACTCGTTGTCGGGGCTGGAGAGATGGGCCAGGTGGTCGCCCGGTCCTCGATGCAGGGGGTGTCGGCTCGATTCGCGGTGGCCAATCGGACGGTGCCGACGGCTGAGGTGATCGCCAGCGAACTCGAGGCCGATGCCACTGGCATCCCGCTGGAGGATCTTGCCAGAATCATTACCGATGTCGATGTCGTGATCACGGCGACGGCCAGTCCCGACCCACTGCTGACCCGATCGGACCTCGATGGAACGGAGACGATCGTCATCGATCTCGGCCAACCAAGAGACGTCCATCCAGCTGCCCGTTCTCTCCCGGAGGTGACGATCAGCGATCTCGACGATATTGAGGCTACGACAGCGACCAACCGGGCCGAGCGTTCGGCAGCGGCGGCGGAGGTCGAGACCATGGTCGAACAGGAACTTGACCGGTTGCGCCACCACTACAAACGAGCACGGGCGGATGAGGTGATCGCCGCCATGTACGAGTCAGCCGATCGGATCAAAGAACGGGAACTCGAGGTCGCCCTCGATCGGCTGGCGACGGCCGAAACCCAGGACGAGGTGGCCGACATCGTCAGGGCCATGGCAGACTCCCTTGTTGGCCAGCTGCTCGCCCCACCGACGGAGAGTCTCCGGGAGGCCGCTGCGGAGGACGACTGGTCGACGATCAACACGGCACTCCAGCTGTTTGACCCGGAGTTTGGTCCGTCTATGCCGATCGAACAGATTCTCGGCGAGGCGCAGGGCGAATCGACGATGGAAGCAACCGAGCAGGAGTAGGGCAATCGTTTTTTATCTGGCTTGCGTGCGAGTCACCATGGCCGACCTGTTATCCGATGACGAAATTCTCGAGCTGATCCCGGATTCATGGGAGATCGAGGGGGAAGAGATCGTTCGCGTCTTCGAGTTCGACAACTATCTTCGCGGGGTCAATTTCGCCCAGATGGTCGGCGAGATTGCGGAGGCCCAGTCGCACCATCCCGAGATGATCATCCGGTACGGCGAAGTCGAGATTCGCCTGACGACTCACGACGAGGGCGGGGTCACGGACCGTGACATCCAGATGGCGGACGTCCTCGAGGCGGAACACGGGGGCTGAGCGACTGTCGTGGCGCCGATGGAACCATCGATGTCGGAGTATGACTTCTGGCTGCTCGACCTCGATGGGACACTCGTTGATGTCGAGTTCGCCTACAGTCGGTCGGTTTTCGACCGTGTCGGCGAACGACTCGACTACCGGTTCACTGATACCGAGATCGACATCCTCTGGAATGGGCTTAGCGGCCAGCGGAATGCACAGCTCATGGAGTGGGGTATCGATCCGGAGCGATTCTGGCAGATTTTTCACGAGGAGGAAGACCCCCGCGCACGGGCCGAGGCGACGTATCTCCACGACGACGCCGAAGCTGTGGCCGATCTCGAGGGTCCGATGGGGCTCGTAACTCACTGTCAGGCCCACCTGACCGACCCAGTCCTCGACCACGTCGGGATCCGTGACTGGTTCGATTCGATCCTCTGTTGTACGCCAGAGATCGGCTGGAAACCGGATCCGGCGCCGGTCGAACACGTCGTCGCCGAGCTCGGCGTGGAGGGCCAGCAGGGCCTGCTCGTCGGTGATGGTCCCAGCGATGTGGGGGCTGCCTGGAATGCCGGCCTCGATGCGGCCCACATCGAGCGATTCGGCCCCGAGCACCGGGGCCAGTGCGTGCTCGGTGACTATCGGGTGACAGGCTTCGATGAACTCATCGGCGCCTAGTCGCCTCTGTCGCTTCGTCGTGCGCATGGGGAACGGTTAACACAGCAGTCGGGCATTACGTCCCATGGCTCGCCTCTCAGCTGAACACCGGAACCGCATCGAGAATATCTTCGACCGGCACCTCGAGGTCGGCCTCCATCACGGGGCCCAGCTCGCCGTCTATATCGACGGAGAGCGCGAACTCTCACTGGCGGGTGGGGTGACCGGCCCCGATGGCATCGAGAAGACGCCTACGACCCGTCACGTGCTGTTCTCTGCCACCAAGCCCTACACGGCGGTCTGTCTGCATGCACTCGTCGACGACGGCCTGGTCGACTACGACGACCGCGTTGTCGAGCACTGGCCGAGCTTTGCTGAGGCCAACTCCCAGAAGGCCGATATCACCGTCCGGCAGGTTCTCTCGCACACGGCCGGCATCCCGTTCGGCTCGTTCGATGCCCAGCCGGGGACGATGGCAGGATTGGGACGCAGGTGATCGCCGCCATGGAGGAGATCGACCCGCTCTATACGCCGGGCGAACAGCCCGCCTATCACGTGTTGAATTTCGGCTGGCTCGTGGGGAACTCGTCCGCCGCATCGCGGGCAAGCCGATCGACGAGGTCGCGGCCGAGCGGATCTTCGACCCTCTCGAGCTGGCGCATACCGGAATCGGGCTCGACGATGATGAGCCGGATGAGGTCGCTACGTTGACGGCCTTCGAAGCGTTCGATCGGTGTCGGAACCCGAACGCGGGGCTGGTGGGCGATCACACCCAGATGGTGCCCCCGTTCAACGAGGAGGGCATACACCGGGCCGTCATCCCAGCGGCGAACGGGATCGGGACGGCCGCCGACCTCGCCCGGTTCTACGCGTGTCTGGTCAACGACGGGGCTCTGGACGGCACGCGTATTCTTCACCGGACGCCGTTGATGCCCTCTCGACACTGGAGGCAGAAACCGACGAGGACGGCGACCATGTCGATCCCGTCCCGGTACGGCCTGGGGGTCTGGCTGACGGGGCCGAAGGTCGATCGATTCGGCTCACTGGCCCCCATCGGAACGTTCGGCCATTCCGGTCTCGGCAGCAGTGTCGGCTGGGCCGACCCCCGCGACGATATCGCCTTTGCCTACGTGACGAACGGCGTTCGCGAGCTGAGCTACGAGCACATCGCCCGGATAAACACACTCTCTGATGCCGTTCGACTCGCCTGTCAGTACTAGTCAGTGTGTCGTGGGGAGTGTCTGGGAAGCCGCCGTACTTTTCGTCTAGGCGCTCCAACCGGTGCGTGATGTCAGCGATACGGGAGGCCCTCCGCAACCTCTCAGATGGAGTCTACTTTGATGTCCTCGAGAGTGACGAGCAGTATGTCCTGCTGCTTGATTTCCCCGGTGTCGACCCGGCATCGATCTCGATCGACCGGGCGGGCGGTGAACTGACGATTATCGGCGAGCGGTCCGCACCTGCCGAGAATCTGGAGTACGTTTCCCAGTCCCGACCGGAGACGGTGACCGCCGACATTCCGGTCCCGACGAGTGCCTCGAACGAGGATCTCGAGACCCGCTTTGACCGCGGGGTACTCGAGTTGCGCCTGCCGAAGGCTACCTCGAGCGATACCCCGGAGGCGTGAGGCCAATTGCTTCCTAATCTGGCCGAAAAGGTCCGTTCCAAACGGTTTATGCCCCTCTGTTGATTATCCGGCCGCATGGCCAAACAGCAGACGGAAGTTCGGGAACTCCAGGAAGGCGGCTACGTCATTGTCGACGACGCCGCCTGCAAAATCACCGCCTACTCGACGGCAAAGCCGGGCAAACACGGCAGTGCGAAGGCTCGCATCGATGCCCGCGGTGTCTTCGATGACAAGAAGCGATCGCTGTCCCAGCCGGTCGACGCGAAGATCTGGGTCCCGATCATCGAACGCAAGCAGGGCCAGGTGGTCTCGATCTCCGGGGACGATATGCAGGTCATGGACCTCGATACCTACGAGACGTTTACCATGCGGATTCCGGACGATGTGGACGCCTCACCAGAGGACGAGATCGAGTTCCTCGAGATGGACGACCTGCGAAAGATCGTCTGAGGGTCCAATGTTTCCTGGTGCGACCGCCGATCGACCCGATGCCTCGTTCGTGATCGTCGGCGCGCCACTTGATGTCTCGACGACGTTCGAACCTGGCACCCGGTTCGGGCCCGACCGCATCAGGCAGTACGCCCACGCACTCGAGGGCTACGATGCGAGAACCGACCAGCACTTTGGCGATCTCGCAGTTCACGATGCCGGCGATCTGCATGCGTGGGATGATGCGTCGGAGTACATCGCGTTCTTGACCGGCGAACTCTCCGATATCGTCGCCGATGCTGCCATGCCGGTGCTCCTCGGTGGTGAACACACTGTTACGCTCGCTGGCGTCCGGGCGGTCGAGCCCGATGTCCTGGTAGTCTGTGATGCCCATCTCGATCTCCGGATCGCTATGACGATAATCCTCTGAGCCACGCCTGCGTGACCCGACGCTGTCTGGAGACCGTTGACGAGGTGATTATCCTGGGGGCCCGCTCCGGCGCCGAGGAGGAGTGGGAGCGAGCCGACCAGTCGGACGTGACTGTTGTCGCCCCCGAGGACCTTCCCAGCTGGCAGCCACCAGCTGCCCTCGCTGATCAATCAGTGTATCTCAGCATCGACATCGACGTGGTCGACCCTGGCTTTGCCCCTGGCACGGGAACGATGGCCCCGTTCGGACCGACCCCGAGCACCGTCCGTGATGCCGTGCGCCCACTTGCCGGTCAGGTGGTCGGATTCGACGTGGTCGAGGTCAACGATCGTGACGGTGGCCAGGCCGCTACCCTTGCGGCGGGACTCCTCCGACACGTGGTCTGTGCCGCGGCCGGGCAGTAATGGGGTACTAAACCCACGCCGCACAAGAAACCGCTATGGAACTCGCCGACCTCGTATCCCGGTTCGACGAGGCACTGCGAACCGCCGACTACGCCGATCTCGATGCCAGTCCCAATGGGTTACAGGTGGGCCCTGAGACTGGCACCGTCGAGCACGTCGCCGTCGCCGTCGATGCGGCTCGCGAGCCGATCGATCGCGCTGTCGAAGCCGATGCGGACCTGCTTGTTACACATCATGGACTCATCTGGGGCGGACTCGAGCGCGTGACCGACCGGGCCTATCACCGACTTGCGCCCCTGCTGACCAACGAGCTACCCCTGTACGTGTCGCATCTCCCCCTCGATGGCCACCAGGAACTGGCGGAATGCAGCCGGGTGGCGGATGTTCTCGGGCTCGAGGACCGGGCCCCATTTGGTCGGCTCGGCGACCAGTGGATCGGCCAGCGCGGCCGGTACGCCGAGAGCGTCGAGGCCGAGACGATCCGCGAGCAGCTCGAGGGGCTCGATACGGGCGGCCAGCCGGTCCAGCACCTGCCGTTTGGGCCGACCGAGGTCGAAACGGTCGCCATCGTCACCGGCAGCGGGGCCGACTGGCTGGATGAGGCACGCGATGCCGGGGTGGACGCTTTCGTGACCGGCGAGGGCAAGGGGAAGGTCTACCACGAAGCCCGGGAGGCCGGCATCCACGTCTTCCTGGCTGGCCACTACGCCACCGAGACGTTTGGGGTCCGTGCCCTCGCCGAACGCTGTGAAGGCTGGGGCCTCGAGACTACCACAATCGACGTCCCAACCGGACTCTAGAGACATCCTGTCATCGAGCGCGACGCTCGGGAACGCTTAATAGTCGTCCGGGAAACCGGACTGACACTACTGCCGTGCAGGACTCCCGTCAGGACCACCGTCGACCGCCCGCGGGGCCAGCAGCGCCTCTTCTTGCAGAGCGATCGCCGAGCGGGTGTGCCCAGAAGCTGTTCTGCGAGCAAGAGACCGCACGCCTTCCGAATGTCATCGGTCCCGAGAATCTGGTTGTCTTCGAGCCAGACCACTAGGGCCTCTCACTCCGCCGGCTGTTCAGGTGTTGCCGCTTCAGTAATCGAGGGCTCACCCCGACCGTCCGGGTCGGGGAGACGACCGGTCAATCGCGCCACGTAGAGCAGGCTGAAAATCGTGTAGGCGATAGCACCCACCAGCTCCGGAATGGCCGCACCGCTGAACCACTGGGTGGTAAGGTAGGCGAAGATTCCTGTCATCGCCACTACCACCAGCAAGGCATAGCCGAGCACGTCCCGCTCGAGGCTCTCACCGATGCCGACGATCAACACGCCGATCGTACAGAGCCCGAAGAACAGATTCGTCGCCCGCATGTGATACTGCACGCCGCCGGGGAAGGCCCCAACCATCGCGAGACTGAACATGCCGAGACTGAACACGATGGTCCCGGCCTGCGAGATGCGACTCCGGAAATAATCGAGCAATCGAGCGGCAAACAGGATTCCGAACGTGCCCGTCGCCAGCAGCCCGACGTTGTAGATCCAGAAGTGATCGGTCCCGAGGGCGCCAAGGTCCGACAGGGCGTGGTTGGCCCAGGTGAACCAGGCACGATGGATCCAGGTCGAGGCGGCGATTGCGATGAAGGCCGCTAGCGGTGCGAGTATGCCACAGGCCGTCAGGAGGCTCCGGAGCGGATCGTCGGTCGTGTCAAAGCTTGTCATAGGACACCCTCCACAGGTCGGAGAAATAACTGTTTGTGGTCGTTCATGGGACCTACGAACGCCTCTGTCTCGAGCGGGGCTACCGACCGAGCATATCACGGATCCGGGGAACGGCGTACCGGTAGCCGGCCCAGGTGGTGATACTCAGGACGATGGCCCAGGCGGTGTGGGTGGCCAGGCGGATGAAATCAATCGTGGGAATCGGCACCTCGACGCCAACAAGCCGGAGCCACACCGGGGATACAAGGCCGGCAGCGAATAGCCAGAGGATGAGCGCCCACCCAATGCCGATGGCCAGAAATCCCACTAGCTGGTCGCGGTACGCTGCAGGTGCCAGGGACAGAAGGCCGGCGAACACGAAGCCGAAGACAACGCTGTGGAACTGGTGAGCGATCCAGCCGACGGTCGGGTTTACCACACCATAATAGACTCCGATGATACCGACGGACCCTCCGGCGGCCATGGCGACCAGCCCAAACGCCACGCCGGCCAGGAGCGCAGAGACCAGGGTGACGATGAGATGAGGGGCCGACGGGCGTACGCCGACGAGATCGCTCCCCGAACGGCGCTCCCGTTTCCATCGGTTCGGCGAAGGACGACGGTGACGGTCGTCCCATCTTCTGTTACACTGGTCTCGATGTGCCCATCAAACTCCTCGATCAGTATCCGGACGAAATTGAGCCCGAAGCCGGTCGTCGGGTCGTCGAACTCGTGGATATCTCCCCGTTCGAGCAGCGACTGTTGACTCTCGGGAAGACCAGGTCCATCATCGCTGATCCCGACACGGACCTCGTGGTCGGTTGCTTCGACATCCACGGAAACGGTCGGTTCCTCCCCGGTGTGGGTTACGGCATTCTCCAGTAAGTTGATGAAGATTTCTTGCAACCGGTAGTCGCCCCGAACCGAGACCGTCTTCGTGGTGGGTGTTCTAGAAATCGTCGTCTCCGGATGGGCAGACTCGACTGCCTCGATGGCCTCCTCGAGCGGGGCCGAGAGCTCGATCGATCCTGGATCAGTATCAGCGCCGGCCCCCGAGAGATACTTCACCTGCTCGATCGAGCGAACGATTGTTTCGGCCTCCTCCTCGATTGCCTCTCTGGCATCGGCCGTCTGGATATCGTTGTAGCCCTGGATGATGGTTACGGCATTAAGCACCTCGTGGCGCAGAAGGCGGTTCAGGACACTGAGCCGGTTGGTCTGCTGGCGAAGTTTGAGCCGCTGGTGATGATTCCGTGACGCGTAGAGCCCGGTGAGGGTTCCGCCGATACTACCGCCGATGAGGACGTTTGAGAGGTAGGTCCGCGATCGGACGACCGATGAATGAAGAGGGCGTCCGGATTGGCTCCGGCGAGTGTCAGGATTACGAGCACCGCCATCGTCCCCGCCCCGATGCAACTCCAGATTGCGGTGCGTCGCACCACTGCGGGATCGATGTCGGCGATAGTCAGGGCAATGCCAAAGGCGGACAGTCCAAGCCCGAGTGCCAGGGGCACGACGCCAGCTGGGTAGAACTGGCGAGGGTCGGAATACACCGTCAAAGTGACCGTAAATCGAGTCAGGAAGAACCCGAGCCCGGCGATGACGAGTCCACTCGGGTTGATATGGCGCTTCATTCCCCCGTTCTATGGACGCACAAGCAGGGTGACACCTTGAATGATTGGGTGGACCCGAACCGGCACCAGCTACAGCAGGCACCAATTCGATCCAAACTACACATAAAAAATCACATATCGCAGGCCCCCGTTGTAATCCCGTTCACCGATCCTAGCCAACAAGCCGGCGTTATTATATTCGTTGAATAACATTAGCCGATTATTGATGGCGTTCCTCGATAATCCGATCTGGCTCGTCTACGCGGGCCTTCCGGTCATTGCCATCCCAATAGCGCTCGCGATCATGGGCTGGCTCTATCGGACATCGTGGGACAGACGGGGCGTTCGGTGGTTCACCATTATGATCGGGATTGGCACCGTCTGGGGAATCGCTGCACTCGGTCACGTGCTGGCGACGACCGAGTTGCTCGCCCGGACGTTCAATCTGATCGGTTCCGTTCTGGGTCCGATTACGTTCGTGAGCTTCGTTGTCTTCGTCTCGGCTTACACCGGCCGGACCTATCACCGGCATCCGGTCGGTCCTCGGTGGCATCGCCTTGTCGATTGGCGGGTCGTTCGTTCTCGCGATTACGAGCCCCTGGCACGAACTCCTCTACGTCGATGGTGGCTTTGTCACCTCGCCGTTTCCGTACTACGCAGCCGATCCCGGACCAGGCTTTGCTGCGGTCATCACCGTAGTGATCTTCCTCGTCGGCTACAGCTGGATTGTTCTCATCCAGGACATTCTGAGTGCCCCACACGAGACCGGCCTCCAGGCCACGCTGCTGGTGGTCGCTGGCATGTGCATCGCCGTCGCCGAACTCGCCGGTCAGCTCGGGCTCTTCCCCCTCGTGCGGTTCAATCATGCCGTCTATGGTTCACTCCCGTTCGTCTTGCTCGTGACGTTGGCGCTCTTTCGGCTCAGTCTATTTGACATCGAGCAGGTGGCCCGCCATACCGTCCTCGAGACGATGCGCGATCCGGTCATCGTCCTGGACGGGCTGGACCGGATCGTCGATTCGAACCGCACTGCGGCCGCGCTCTGGCCCGCACTCGACGGAGTCGCGTGCCGTCGACCTCGAGGAGCTGGACACTGCTCTCGCCGATCAGCTCGATCTGGATGGGTCGGCCACTCAGGACCTCTCGCTCGAGCTGGCCGGTGAACGGCGATACTACACTGCGACCGTCACCCCGGTCGGAGACACGCCAGACGATGAACCATGGACTGTCGTGAGCCTGAGAGACGTGACCGCTATTGAGCGCTCGCGACGCCAGCTCGAGATTCAGAACGAGCGGCTCGACCAGGTTGCTTCGACGATCTCTCACGATCTGCGCAACCCGATCCAGGTCGCCGACGGCTACGTGGAGATCTTGGCCGATCCCGCGACTGGCTACCTTACCGACGATCCGATAGTACGAGAGGAGGCCCAGGAGCACGTGGATGCTGTCACGACCTCACTCACGCGCATGGAGGAGATCATCCAGGACGTTCTCACCCTCGCCCGGGAGGGCCAAACCGTCGAGGAGACTGAATCGGTCGAACTGGCCGATATCACTCGGGAAGCCTGGGGAATGGTCGACACGAAAGCGGCCACGCTCGAACTCGAGGAGTCTCGAACCCTCGAGGCCGACCCGGGTCGTCTGCGCTCGATGCTCGAAAACCTCTACCGCAATGCGGTCGAGCACGGTCGAGACGATGTCACCGTGACGGTCGGCCGGACCGAGCGCGGGTTCTTCGTCCAGGACGACGGCCCGGGGATTGCGGCCGACGAACAGGAGGCAGTGTTCGAATACGGTTATACAACCAATCCTGACGGAACCGGCTTTGGGCTCTCGATCGTCCAGACGATGGTTGAATCGCACGGGTGGACGGTGGCGCTCGACTCCGAGTACACTGATGGCGCCCGGTTTATCGTGGATACCACCGGACGGGCAGTCGGAGGCGAGGCCGGCACCGGCTGGATCGACACGGCCGCCGAGTAGGCCCTCACCGGAGCTGTTCGAGAACGGGAATGGCAGCGATCGTCTCCTCGTTCAAGGCCGACCAGTCGATTCCGTCGGGTTTTGCTGTCGCTCCTGTGGCAATCGTCTCATTGGGAGTGCTGATCCAGTCGATCGGGACGTCGTGGCTCGCTGCCGGCACGTGACCATCCACGATCTGGCGTTCGTGGACCGTCGTGACCGTTGTGGTGTCATCAGTCACCAAGTTGTAGGCTCGCAGGATGGCGAACTCGAGGTCACTGTATCCCTCCCCTTTCCCGATGCGATTGCCCTCGCGGGTGACCGCCACGCTGCCAGCGACGATGCAATCGATCGACTCCATCTCGGCCGGGGCCACCGGCTCGCCGACCTCGCTCGAGCCAGCGATGGTCGTCGCGTGGTCGATATCGTCGATCACGGCTGGATCGAGGCGCGGAAGACGGTCTTCGTCTCGTAGCCGCGGGACGGCCGTGTCGAGCAGCTTTCCGGCCCGCAGTGCCGCCCGTCGAACCGGCAGTTGCGGGGCATCCGGGTTGGCCTTGATGACATCGGCGTCCTGCCAGGCCTCGAGGTCGCTGAGCCGGTCGGCTGCCTCCCCGGCGCCCTCGAAGTTCGGGATGCGTCCGTGGGGTGGATAGGGAAAGCGAGCGATTCCACGCTCCTCGAGATCGTCCCAGACGCGCTTGCGAATCGCCTGCTTGTCCATTGTCTGTCCATCAAAGGTCCCGCCCCTATTGATGGTTCGATGGGACCGAGCGAGGCATTCGGCTCATCGGGCTGCTCTATGTGCTGCTCGCCTCGTAGCACTGCGGCGTCGGTCGGCTCACTCCTGACCCGATGCCTCGAGGACCACAATCGGAATCTCGCGGTCTGCCCACTGCTCGTAGGCCGAAAAGCCGATGTAGAGCTGCTTGGCACGGGGCCAGTAGGTCTCCCGCTCGACTGTGGTTGCATCGCGGGCCCGGTAGGTCCCGTCGATCGCCCCGGTAGGCAACCTCGACTGTCGGGTTCGCTTTGAGATTGTAATACCACGCCGGGTGGCGATCACTCCCGTAGTTCGAGGCGAAGACGATCCAGTTCCCATCGTCCCGGAGCCCGAGGACCGGGGTCGTTCGCTCCTTGCCGCTTTTTGCACCCGTGGTTGTCAGTACGATCGTCGGGAGGCCTGCCAGGAGTGCCGGCAGGGCGACACGCCCGTTGGACAGGCGTAGGAGGAGTGGATCGATATGGTGAACCGTCCGAGAGAAGAGCCACGCCCCCGGTCTCGATGCAGCCAGCCACTGGGCGGGCCGTTGCCACCAGCGAGGCGTTGGATTCGGATCGTCGGCGCGTGTCATCGGTTTCGGCACCTGTCCCTTTCCACAGGGTCAAGGATGGAAAATGTCCTGTTTGGTGCGATTGTCTTCAGTCAGTCGCCGCCGATATCCTCGAGCAGTCCCCGCTCTCTGGCCAGATAGGCACCGGCGCCGATCGCGAGGAGGACCACAACCCCGAGGGCGATTCCGGTCAGCCCGATACCCCCACCACCATCGTCGGGTCCGGCCACGCTGACCTCGCCGGTGGAGACGTCGTTGACCAGGACCTCGTAGCTGCCGGCGCTCTCGAATGTCCGCTCGAAGGTCGTCTGGCGCGTGCCGTTCTGGGCGATCGTCAGGTCACGCTGTTCTTCGACCTCGCCGTCGATGAGCAATTCAGCCGTGAAGGTCCCATCCGCAGCCCCCGTGTTGGTAATCTGGACGATGATCTCGGTCGTCTCACCGACCTGTAGTTCCGACACCGAGACGCTCGCGTCGGTGATATCGAACTGCGCTTGCTTGATGCCCGTGACAAAGGCTGAGAGCCCGTCCAGCTCGGTTGAGTAGGTGATCTGACCCCCAGCTTGATCGGCAACCGTAGTCGGCTGCTCCGCCCAGGCTTCACCAGCAGCGTTCGGCTCGTGGCGGTAGATGGCCACGTCGCCGGGATCCTCATCCGGATCGAGTACCGACCGGTCGAGCTGGAACTCGAGGGAGACGTCCTCGACCGCGCTGTTGGGCACCGCGTGGTCGATCACCAGATAGCGATGGGCCTCGGTACCGTCGGCACGCTCGAAGGTCGGCGTCTCCGCCGTCGGTGGCTGCTCGTCGAGCTGGAATGTCATGTTCAGATCGGTCGCTTCGGTGACCGTAAAGCGGAGCACGGCTGGGGCGCCGGTCCCGAGTCCGTCGATGTCGAGAAGGATCTCGACAGTTCGATCGGCGGCGATTCCGGTGTGGGTGAGAACTGCCTCACCGTCGGCGATTTCCGTCGCGGTCAGTTCCAGCGGCTGGTCACTTGGTCCTGCCGGGCCGCCCCCACTGCCGCCACTCGGTGACGGTGGCGGTGGTGGCGGTGGAGCCTCGGTCTCGACGTCGATCGAGTCGGATATTGTCGCTCCCTCGGTCGTGCGAACCGTCGCTGTGTAGGTCCCCGCGTCACCAGAACCAGTGGCCCAGCTTAGCGGGACACTCGTCTGCTCACCGCTTCCCAGTGATACGGTGGCCGAGTCACGTTCAGTCCCATTCACGATGAGTGAGATCGTCTCAGTGGTGTTTTCATCGCCTGTATTTGTGATCGAGACGTTCGCAACGAGCGGATCACCTTCGGTGACCGGACTGTTCGTCGAGAGATTCTCGAGGGCCAACATCCGCCCGGAGAGGGCATAGAACGTGCCGTTCGAGGTGCCGACGTAGATCGTTCCGTCGACGGGGGTTGGTGAGGCAAACACCCAGTCGTCGAGGGGGTACTGCCAGCGGACTGCCCCACTTGACGCCGCCAGTGCAGTTATGTTGCTGGTGTGACTGCCAACGTAGACCGTGTTGTTCGCGACGGTTGGTGAACTGACTGCGGTGTCTCCCATTTCGTGGCTCCACTGTTCGAGTCCAGTCCAGGCGTCGAGTGCAAAGAGTGTCCCCGAACTGACCGTCGGAACGTAGACCTGTCCGTCAGCCACCGCCGGTGAGGCCGCGATACTCGAGGGCGCCTGGAAGTCCCAGTCGAGGGTTCCTGTATCGGCATCGAGGGCATACAGGGTGTCGTCGTCGCTGCCAATATACACGGTCCCACCGACCACCGCCGGATCCGACTTGATGGCGCTGCCCGTGGTGTACCGCCATTCTTCGGTGCCCGTCGAGGCATTCACTGCATACACGTCGTCGTTGTAGCTGCCGAAGTAGACCGTGTTGTCGACCACTGCCGGCGCCGTCTCGACTGACGACCTGGTGGACACGTTCCATACCAGTGCGCCGGTCGCCGTGTCGATCGCGTGCAGGTCGCCACCTGCGCCGACATAAACGGTGCCGTTGACGACCGTCGGGTGAGCGGCCGTCCCACCGGCGGAGGCGTTCCACAGTTCGGTGCCGGTGTCCGCATCCAGTGCCAGCAGACCATTATCCTGGAGCCCCTGCTTGACAACGTAGACGGTGCCGTTATGCACGGCTGGTGTGGCATCGATCTCCCAGTCAGTGTTGAGACGCCACTCGATACTGCCGTTGGCCGTGTTGATGGCATCGATGTACCATTGTGGTTGCCCACGTAGGCCGTCCCGTTGACGACCGCTGCCGCCGAATACTGGATCCGCTGCTCCGTCGAGACCTTCCAGCGAGTGGTGACGTTCTGCGTTGGAGCGCGAGTGGTGGTCGAGCCGGTATTTCTCGCGTCGGAACCGAATGTCCGCCAGTTCGTCGAAGACGTCAGAACGGTGACTGGCGTAGAGGTGGATGCATTCTGGGTCACCACGCTTGCGGAATGATCGCCGGCATCACCCGCAGTGGTATTCCAGACGAGCGCCCGGGTCGCACTGGCACCAGGCGCCAGTGACACATTGGTCGACGCCTGGGTCTCGCCGCCAATATCGAGACGTACTGTCTCATTTGCGGTGCGGTCACCGCTGTTGAGGAGCCTCGCTGTGACGTGTAAGGGCTCCCCGGGCCAGACTGGACTGGTCGTGTTATCGATTGAAATCGAAACGGTTGCCGGCTCCTCGACGAAGATAGCTGTCTGGTCGGAGGTGGCCGTACTCGAGATCGTCGGCCGGTATTCCCCGGCGTCATCGACGCTCGTGGCCCAGGTCATCGTGACCGTCGTACTCTCGTTTGGGGCGAGCGAGAGGGTCCGCGTATCTCGCTCCTGGCCACCGACGGTCAGCGCGATGGTATCGTTCAGCAGCGTGTCACCGACGTTGGTGACGGTTGCTGTAATCGTGAGCTCCTCGCCCGCGAGAATCGGCGTCGTGCTGTCGGTGATGTCGACTGCGTAGCCACCGTCCATGACGCTCAGTTGTCGGGTGACGGTTCCCGGCACGGAGCGGTTCGTATCCGGTGCGGTGATCGTGACCGTGTCGTTCCCCGGCTCGGTGAACGTGTGGGTAACTGTCCCGTTGGCATCCGTCTCGAGGGTCGTTCCGTCGACGGTGACCGTCGCGTTTGGAACCGGATCGTCGTCGTACTCCTCGAGGATCGTCAGTACCGACGTGTGATTGGCGATCACGCGGTTCGGCGTCACCCGGGCCCAGTTCGGCCCCTCGTAGGCGTAGATCGAGCTGGTTTCGAACCGGTCTGCGATGTAGAGTGTGCCCTCGTACGGGACCGGGGCTGTCCCCTTCGCGAGTCCCGGAACAGTGATGGAGTGGAGCAATTCGCCCGTGTCCTGATCGAATACCCGTGTTTCGTTGCCGTAGGCAGTGTGATACACGACGCCGTCGGCGGCGACGGGCTCACTGATATCATAGGCGCACCCGATTCCGGTTCGGTTCCAGCGCTCCTCACCAGTGGTCCTGTTGTAGGCGAAGAGACCACTCCCACAGGTCGAGACGTATACCATCTCCTCCGTGACCGCCGGCGCCGTGTAGATGTCTTCGGTCGAGACGTTCCAGCGTTCGGTCCCGGACGCGGCATCCAGTGCAAACAGGTTCGGCGTATCGAAGTCGTCGTTCGGAGCGTAGACCGTGCCGTTGACAACGCTGACAGTTGCCTCGCTACTGCCGATTGTATAGTTCCACAGTACGGACCCGTTTGCGACATTGTGGACGTAGAGGTCCTCCTCCACCCCGGGGACGAAGAGACGTCCGTCCGACACGGTTAAGGATGCATAATCTGCTGGGTTCGGGAAGCTGTCACTGTAGGTGTGGTTCCAGACTGTCTCGCCAGTGGTGGCGTTCAGCGCCCACGTTGTCCCGTCGTCGTCGGCCATGAAGACGGTGTCGTTGGCGACGGCCGCGGCTGTGTCGATCGAATCGACATCGTCCCGAGACCACACCAGCTGACCGTTGTCGGCATCGAGTGCGACCGTCGACCCCATCGAGGTTGAGACGTAGAGCGTCTCGTTTGCGTGGACGATCCCGCCCAGGTAGGTGCCGTTGATCGCATCATTGTGCCACAGCACCTCGCCCGTATGGCGGTCCATCGCGAACGTCGTCTCGTACGTGTAGGCATAGAGCGTATCCTCGACGACGACGGGTTTCATCGGGACACGACACCCGGATGGCACAGACGAATTCCACCCATCTCGAGGGGCGGTCGCGGGGGCTGCAGGCCGGGATCGTAGTTGTCGTTGTCAGGCTGGAGATGCCAGGATTGCCACTCGGGCTGGTCGGTGGTTGGGTCGGTCAGTGACACCATCGCACTCTCATTGGTACCCAGGATAGAGACCTCGAAGTAGGCGGTCCTCGGGGACGCGTGGTGGAACGACTCGTTCAGCGTGTGGGTGGTCGTGCCGTTGGCCGGGAGATTGACGACCGCCGAGCTCGTGACCATTTCATTGCGTGTCAGGTCGATGCGATCGAGTTTCGGGGCCCCGGTGTTCGTGATGTTCACTGAGGTCGTGTAGGGGTCGAGAATCCCGACATCGGTTGGACTGACACTGATCGAATACGTTGGCTCGGCGTCTGTCGCTGTCCCGAGCGGGGCGAGCGTCTCCCACCCAGGGGTGGTAGCCGGGGCTGAGACAATGACATGATTTGTCGTGGTGTTCACACTGCCCGGGCGGCTGGTCCAGTCGCTGCCATTGTGGGTCCAGCCACGCAGTGTCGACTCCTCGAGGTTGCTCGCTGCAGTGTCCGTATAGGGGAGCGTGAGGTTCGTGATTGAGCTGTTCGAGACACGGACATCGACAAACGAGAACACCGATCGATTATTCGGCGGTGGGGCGACCATCTGGGTCGGTGGCCGGACGGCGACGCGGCCATCGCCCGGTACCGATGCATCAAACGAGACCACTCCTGATTGGCCCTGGGCGGCACCAACGTTGAGATCCGTAGCGCTTGCGGTGGTGTTGCTCGTGAGGTTGAGGGCCGTGCTGGCTGTGGTCGGGACGGTGACGTTCTTGAGCGTGACGTCGGCGGCTTCTTCGACCGCGATGCCATCGCCCCAGCGCTCGAGCGTGACGTTGGTGATCGTCACGTTGGCGCCCCCACTCACGGCGATCCCGGTCCCGTTCGAGGCGACGCCGTCGATCGTGTGACCCTGGCCGTCGAGATGGACGTTTTGATAGGTGATATTGAGACAGGCACCTGCGAAAGCGGCGTTGATCGAACCGTTCAATGCATACCAGCCTGGTTCGTTGATTCGACGGCACTGGTCGATTGGGAGGGGATCACTGGGGGAGCCACGAACGCGTCGCTCTCTGAGTGCATGCAGGTTGCCATCATCACTCCCGAAAAAGACCCTTCCGCTGGCGACGGCCGGTGAGGCACGATCGAATCGTCGACAGAATACTGACTTTGCAGTTCGCGGCCTTGTTTAGACGTTCGAGAACTGCTCCGAGAGCCGCTGCCTAGTAAGTTCTAGCATTCTAGTAAAAACTGCTTCTTGTCGAATGTACTAGGAAATGAAGCGGGAAGGCAAGTTTGTGTCCAGCAAACTCGCCCGCTTCACGACACAGGTTGTCTCGCTCGCTCAAAAAGCCGTCGCCGGACAGCCAGAACCGGCCTTTCAACCGGGTGACGGCGGCTACGCCGACTGGGTGATCGTTGCACTGCACGGCCTCCGCGAGTATCTCGATCACCCGTATCGACGACTCATGGACGTCCTGTCCGAGATGCCGCGGATTGTCGAGATACTCGACCTAAGGGTGTCTCAACTGCCCGATTTTACCACCGTCTGTGCGCGATACCAACACCTCAAAATGTCGATCTGGCGCGTCCTGCTGCGGCTGTCGGCGGAGCTGCACGAACTCGGCGAGATCCAGGCCGTCGACGCAACCGGCATGGATCGGATCTCGGCCAGCCAGCACTACGCGAATCGAACGAATTACACGTTCCAGGCGGTCAAGACGACCGTTCTGATCGATTGTTCGACTGGTGTGATTCTTGATATACACTGCTCGATGAAACAACCGCACGATTCCCAGATTGGCTGGCAGATACTCAAACGAAATCTCGATCGGCTCTCAATCGTAACGGCTGACAAGGGCTACGACTGGTGGCTGCTTCGGCAGAAACTCCGGGCAGAGGGCGTCAAACCCGTGATTAAGCATCGTGAATTTGGCTGGGATGGCGTTGCGAACAACGCGCTGATCAACGAACGAACGTATCATCAGCGATCGAACGTCGAATCGACATTTTTCGCCCTTCGGCGAAAATATGGTGAGATTGTCCGATCGAGAACGTGGTTCGGACAGTTCCGTGAACTCGTCCTGAAGTGTGCCGTCAGAAACGTCGAACTCGCGCTTGAGCCGCTCAAACCGTATGAATTCAGGCGTCTAAACAAGGCCCAGTTCGCCGTTCTGGGCATTGATCGCATGCATTGTCCCGCCCGTGTCGCCGACATAGAGTGTGCCATTGGCGAGGGCCGGAGCGGTCTCGAAGCCGTACTCGTCAATTGTAAAATTCCATTCTTTCATACCGGTAGAGCGATTGAGAGCGACGGCCTCGCCATTATCCAGCCCGAGATAGATGCGGTCAGTCGTAACGGTGGGCTTCATCGCCTCTCCTTGCAGCGTCTTATTCCAGCGTTCCGCACCCGTTGTTGCGTCGACTGCCCAAAGCTTATCATCAAAATTATGGCGGGCACTGAAGTACAGGGTGCCGTCGGTAACGGTGGCCACCTCCGTTATATCCGGTTTCGTAAAGTTCCAGAGCTTAGCGCCAGTTTCGGCATCGAGAGCGGTCAATATATTTCGCTTTTCGATGTAGATGATGCCGTTCCAGATTGCTGGCGTTGTAAAGGAACTGCAACAATCGATATTGTCAACCCCCACGGAATGATTCCAGACGACGTTGCCGGTGGACGTATTGATGGCATAGAAAGCGGGGTTTCGGGCATCCCATCGGTCCCCAAAGTACATTTTCCGTCCTTGACAACAGGCGCTCCCCGAAAGTTACTCCCATATGATATATTCCAGAGGATTGTGCCTGTCTCCGCATCTATCGCATAGGTGTTGTTTTCACCAAATTCGGCCGTGGTTGCATAGACTGTCCCATTCACGACTGCTGGCGTGGAGACATAGTGGCCTTGGGTTGATATGTTCCATCTAACCGCCCCCGTTTTGGCGTCGAATGCGACCAAGTAGCCAGCTCGACTGCTTGCATACACCGTGTTGTTGGCGACAGCCGGACCCAATTCAACAGTATCTCCCATTTGATACTGCCAATCAAAAATCATGTCTGTGGGTCCCGAGCCATTCGCATGACCGGTGTTGGTTTCGTCGGCCGCAAACATTGACCAGTCGGTACTGTTGCTAGCGCCCGCAACCGCAGGGCTACGTAACGGCCACACAGAGGAAACTGAGAACGATGACACCGCCTATAACCAGTCCAACTCGGTTTGCCTGAGACATTAAATCAGCCCCAAACACCCTCGCTCGGTTGGATGGCTGTTCACTCGGTCGTTTTCCGCCTTGGACTGCCGGGTCCCACCCCCAACAGCTCCCATGTCGGCCGAACAACCCCTCATGTCTCTGATCTGATTTGGCCTTGTCCACGCATCCATCTTTAAACTGTGGCTCGAGGTGGCGCTTGTCAAAGATGATACCTGGGTGCAAGAGCGAGCCAGACAACAGTTGCCCGATCACGGGGGCATATCTATCCCGGACAACGCTTTCCGAGCAACTGTTGGTCTCGGATCGGTATCCATCCGACCGGATAAGGCCCCACAGTTTCACGCTCGAAATTGCCACAACAATTGAGGCGGACGAAACGCGACTTGGTCCAGACTGCTGACTACCAGTATGACATCCCGGCGTTCGAACTATCATCCGGCCCATTCCGCGGAAGAATCTGATTATCTCTTCAGACACCAAATTGGACGAGATGTCGACTGAGCACTGTCCGATTGAGGAAACTGTCCGGTTCCGAGTAAGGGCAGTTCCCTGGTTAGTCGCCCGGTTGTCTGCCCCGAACAGGTCCGCGAGTTCTGCTCCTCCTCGGCCTCGATCGTCTCGAAGATGTCGGGAGCCTCGCGTCGCTCCGGATGGTCGGGATGGAGGTGGACGTCGGCTGTATGGAGACACCGCATTCGTTCGGGGAGTACCTTTCAGTAGAGCAACAAAATGGTTGCGGATTCGCCGGTTCCTGCCGCGTGACAACTGCCACCGCGACTTATTGAGACGGTCGTCGAAGGGACAAGCCATGACGGTAGAGCTCCTCACCGACTTCGGCCTCGAGCACATGACCGACCCCGAGATCGACACGTTCGTCCGCGCCCAGCGCTACGGCATCCTCGGGCTGGCCACCGATGGCGCGCCGTACCTGCTGCCAATCTCCTACGGTGTCGACGCCGAGCAGGACCTCTACCTGTCCTTTCTCTCGGGCCCCGAGAGCCGAAAGGGCGAACTGGCCGCCAGTGACCCCGAGGCGACGATGCTCGTCCTCCGGGTCGACTCACCCGTTCGCTGGCAGAGCGTCATGCTCGAGGGTACCCTCGAGGCCGTCCCCGAGGCTCACCACGAGGACGCCGATGCCGTCCTCGAGACGGCCTGGAGGCCCTCGATGCTCGAGGAGGCCGTTGCGGCCGGCAGGGTGACCCGGTACCGGCTCGCCGTCGCCGATCGATCGGGCGTGAAACACACGGGCCTGCCGACGGGTCTCGAGCCGTAGTCAGGGCAGACTGCCTCGAGAGCCGCCGGGCAGCTTGGACCGACGAGATGGGTCATCAAATCTGCGGGAGAGCCACTGAGCAGAGGGGGTTAGTTCACGCTCTTCGAGAGTTCTGCACCAGCTTTGAATTTCACGTCATCAGCCGCGGTTGTGTCTGTGAAATGAATGACCTGAATGCGGCCTTGCTGAGCGATTACCACCGGCACATCAGCAGTGCCCTCTTCTTGCCGCGTCGTGCTTCCCGGCTTTTTTCGGACCAGACTATCATCAAGACGTTCCGCTTCTGAAAGCACCCCCTCGGCAACAGCATCCGACACCGTCCCATCGAACAGTCGCGCGCCTCGTCGGGCTTCCTCATCCGACAGATGTCGAGCCATCACGTCACCGTACCCATCTCCATCGAAATCACCAGCGCCAACACCGATGACTTCTGTCGGTTCTCCCACAGCCACGAGTGTAACCGAATTCTCGTAGAGACTGCCATCGTCGATGACCCAGCCACCCGTGTAGATGTACTGCTCAGCGTGCTTCAAGCGACGCACGTACAACAGCGCAGGGAACGGCAATGGACACTCCGGCGGTGCGACCAGTATCGGGCACACCAGCATCGACGTGGTCGAACTCTCACCGAGTTCAGGCCCCCACTCGTCGAAGTCAGCGGGCTCGGAAGACGATCCGTCTGCGCTGACCGCAAGTGCAGGCGTCGCCTCTGTGGTTTGGGGCGGGTCGTTCACTGGACGTACTGTGACTCTTCCGTCGACGACGTGCGATTCGAGGTGGATGCCCGTATCGACGGGTCCAGAAACGAAAGACGCGAATGTGTCCGGCCTGTGGAGTGGGCTTTCTTCGTCGTCACCACCAGACATGATCGAGCCACGGTGAATCGCACTCTCGCCACCGACTGCGTCTCCCTCGTAAATCGGGCTGGTATTGTCGTCTCTCGCGACCTTGGTGGTTCCCCACGCATAGACCTGACCGTCAGCCTCGGCTCGACCAGTCACGTACTCGATGAGGCGGCGCGGAGTGAGCTCGTCAACGAGGGCAACGTCGCTACCCGGGAGACGGGCATCAGGCACCGTGATGGTGAACTGCTCGCTGATGACAGGCGCGCCAGCGAGGTGCTCGTACAGCACTTCGATGTCTTCGTCACTCGCTCCGGTCAGGTCCTGGAGGCGTTCATTCGTGAGATCGTCAATGCCGTCGGCATCCGCGTCGGAATCGCCCGGTCCACGGATGGTTGACCGGTTGCTCCGACTATTGTTGTACCCGCCTCGGGTGGTTTGACTCGTGTCACTGTTGTAGTCGAAACAACAGGTTGCGGCGATAGATTGTGCTGTTACCCACGCTTCGAGTTCGACGTCGCCGGAGAGGAGCCTTGCATCCGACGACACTGTCGGGGTCAGTTTGTACACGGTGGGTTCGCCAGTCGGTGAGGGACCTGTGTACGCTCCGATTCCTGCAAATGGTGCTGCTGGCGATGCCCTCGTGTTTGTCACGGACGACGCTACTCGACTCAGACACCCACTCAGCGCACCAACCGCAACGACCCCACTTGCCGCGAGTAGTTTTCGGCGGGTAGTGGTACCAGGTAGCGATCGCGCGTGCGGGCTCCATCCCTTCCTCGTCCATACATAATCGAACAATGGAAGCGGGACACTATCATAAGTGTTCTTATATTTCTGATCTGGGAGGTATATTCGGCGGGTGACCGATTAGCGAACTGCCAACAGGACTGCTGGAGCCGCTCCTCAGCTGAACGCTCTGACAAGCCCATCCGAATACCGCAAGCGGTGATTGTATATTGACTAGGAACTGGACGACATCATCGGTACTGAAACGGTCGAGGAATGTGTCGACCCTGTGGATGATTTGATGGACGCGGAGGAGCTGCGGTGACCACCTCGAGGAATGCTGAAATTGGAGAACTGTGTCCGGGCGATTCAGTCAGTACACGTCCTCGGGGAGCCGCCCGCCGGTCATGTCGATGTGGGACATTTTCAATCGTGTATTGCCAGTCTCGTCGGTGACGACGAGGTCGGTGTCCTCGAGCGACACGAGCTCTCGGTCGTCCGCCGTGGACCTGTCCGAACCTCGTGGATACTCTCCCCGGAGCCGGCGCATCCGCTCCGGCATCGGCTCCCCGCTCGAGGCGCTGTTTCGATACCGCTCGAAGGGGGTCTCCCCGGTCGCGGTTCGGGGTTCCACTGGCTGGATGCTGTAGCCCGACTCGAGTGACTCGACGGCGATCTCGTCTCCAGGCTCGATACCGAGTTGCTCTCGGACGTGCGCCGGAACGGTGATCCGGCCGTCGGCGGTCAGGCGGGGCATGTTCCTTCCGTATAGTACTATGCCGTATTAAACGAATCATTTTTATATAGTGGTCTATATTATAGACCGTGGTCAAAATGATTGACCAGACTGTCCCGGGCGTTCTGGTGCCGATGCCATTGCCGGAAACCCGCGTGTTCCGGAATCAGGCCATGGACGACATCTGTCGCTCCTCTACCGGAATCCCCACGACGCCTTTGGGGTTCGTGAACTGCGGGCTGTCACCGGCCACGGCGGTCAGTCGGTCGATACGGCGATCGACCTGTTGACGCAACTCGGACTCGTCGAGACGCGCCGGCGAGGGAATCGAAAGGAGATCAGCATCGATCGAGAGCGGGTCCACAAGCCAGACGATCCGATCCTTGCAATCCCGCAGGAATCGTTTCGCACACCGGTCACGGCGTTCCTCGATGCCGTGACGAATCGCCAGGAGAATCTCGTCGGCATCGTCCTGTTCGGCAGTGTCGCGAGTGGTGACGCCGACAGGGCCAGCGACATCGACCTGTTCATCGTCGTCGAAGATGAGCTGATGGCCGCCCGGCGATCGATTCACGACATCCGACAGGACGTGAGTACCCGATCGTTCGACGGTGATCGCTACGAGTTCCAGGTCTTGGTCGAGTCCGTGACGAGTGCCGCCCAACACGGTGAGAAACTGCAGGAGATTTTCGCGACGGGAATCACGCTCTACGAGACCGACCAGCTCGAGACCGTCAGGGGGCAGGTGCTCCATGGACGGTAGTCAGATCGAAACCGCTCTGGACGGGGCAATTGAGGCATTCCGGGGGACGCCGGGCACCCCCGAAGATGGCCTCGCGGTCGATGATCCCGCACTGCTGCAGCTCAGGAAGGCATGCCGGCTCCTGGAGGCAGCCGTGTTTCTCGCGGCAGAGGACGGGTTCTACACGCTCGTCGTCGAGGCATCCTTCGGGGTGATTGAACGGACGCTGCAATTTTATCTGCTCGAGCGCGATTTATTGCACGAGGACGAGTTTGTCTCCCACGAGGATGTCTACAGACGGGCAGCGGAGGCAGGGCTCTACAGCGTTGAAATGCGTGACAAACTACTTGGACTCTGGCGAAACAACCGCTCTCGCACGTACTACAGAGAGGGGATTGGCTCACAGCAATCCGCCGAACGGATGGTCGCCCTCGCCAGACAATTGCACGACCATGTCACACAGCTCGCTGGTCAGCGCCACGAGTGTTGCTGTACTCGATGAGATGGGAACTGGTCAGGTATCGTGAGCAACTGTTGAATAGCAACAATCAGTACCCCATCACATCAATCAGTTGCCGTGTATCTCTACACCCCCGACGAGATCGATCGCGAGCGGGCCAACCACCAGGCCGTCATCCAGGATGCCGACGACATCGACGTCAAGCGGATCGGCAATCTCGGCGAACTCGCCTTCGAGCAGTTCTGTCGCCGTCGAACTCTGGGAGTGGCTGGAGGAGGAGGCGATACTGCGCCGAACGGATCGCTCATGTCACCGTCCGACTGTCGTGGGACTAAACCCAGTCGGCTGTCATAATCGAGTCCAACTTGTTCAGTCTTCATGTGCGGATCCTCGGTGACACACGACAGGGAATTCTGCGTAATATGGTCCTTCGTGGAGGGAGAATGTCATGGCGATATACGACGGAACCTGTTCCACTACAGTTTCAAAATCGACTCCAGGTTCGGCGACTTTTCGACCGCTCCTCGAGTATGTCGTCAGATGACGGACGAGCAATCCGTGTCCATTCGCGTTCTCGAACTCAGAAAAGTCACTGTCTACTTCCCCGTCGACGTACTCGGCCAAATTCGATGGGATACTCGGATAGATTCCTTGTTCGGTCAAATCAGGACTAATAACATCAGCGAGATAGCCATTTGCTGCGACCTGAGCCCGTCTGCGGGCCCTCCTCCCACGAAAACTCTGTCCCGGTTGAGGTGGCCACAACTGTCTCTGATGTCTCATCGTACTCGTACTCGCGCTCGATTGACGCTTCCGCAGATTCAGGCGGTCCCTTGGCCATCCGAAATCCTGGATCGATCGTCGGCGTGACGTTTTTACTCGTCGAATCAGTTCGAACCGGAGACCCACAGCCAGCGAGCATGATCGAGAATACGAGGGGGCGAAGAGTCTTCGTCGGCTTATGTTACTCGAACTGGCCGAAGACATGTCAACGGACACGTCTTAATGTGGGAAGTGTTTTCGGGCCGATGTGGAGGAGAACGTATAAAAAATAAATCCATTAATGTGAGAACGTGTACCTCTACACCCCGACGAGATCGACCGCGAGCGGGCCAACCACCAGGCCGTCATCCAGGATGCCGACGACATCGACGTCAAGCGGATCGGCAATCTCGGTGAACTCGCCTTCGAGCAGTTCTGTCGCGAGTACCTCCCCGTCGAGCTCTGGGACTGGCTGAACGAGGCGTCGATTCGACGCTGCAATCCCGAGAGTTTCAGCGGCCACGACTTCGAGGTCTTCGACTACACGGTCGACGTGAAGACCTCACGAGACGTCTCTGCCTTTCGACCGGACCGACTCGTCGAGCAGGACGATGCAGACGACATCATCGTCATGGTCTGGCACCGGGACAACGAGGACGGACTCATCTTACTCGGCTGGGAGCACACCGACACGCTGGTTTCGAAGGTCGAGACACAAGCGCAGTACTCCGGCGAGGAACCCGAGAAGCTGGCCCACCTGGCGGCGCGGCCCATGAATGCCCTGCAGGACCTGGGGCCGAACACCGCCTACATGAACCAGAAGCCGGAGAACCCGTTTTCGCCGGGCGATCGGGTCACGAAACGCGAGGACGAGGACGCCGGTGTTGGCGTGGTGGCCGAGGTGATGCCACCCGAACAGGACGTGGCCCTGTATGGGCAGACGATCGAGGGTGAGGCCGTGCGGGTGGCCTATCCCTCGACGCTCGATGCGGGCCCGGGTGACTGGCGAACGATCCATCCGGCGAAGCTCGCCTCGTACTGTGTCGATCAGGACATCACGCTGTACACGTACAAGCACACGAGCCTGGACTTCGTGGACTGCCCGTTCGTGCCCGGGGATTTCGTGATCAAACCCGACTACGACGATCCCGATCTGGCAGTGGTGCTTGGGGTGGAGGATGGCGAGGTCGAGCTGACGTTTGTGAAGCACCTCGAGGAGGAATTCGGTGGTTTGCCCGATGGAATGCCGAGTGGGTATCTCGAGGCGTGCGAGGAGGCGGGTGTGAAGACCTACACGTACGAGCACGAGGAGCTGGCGTTCGAGCCGCAGTACTGACCACGCAATCGTTTATATAGGAACGAGCGGCCAGACCGGGCAGATCGATGCCCGACAGTTCCCTCGAGACCGTCGAGTACTACCCGCCCGGCTGGACCGAACACTGCCACGACGAGACGCTGATCGAGTGGGTTTATGACGACGATCCCACGATCACCGTCCGGGTCGACGGCACGCACGAGGACGGCTATGCCGTCGAGCCGATTGCCGGTGTGAACGAACACGGCGAGGAGGTCCTCACGAAACCCCTGAGGGACCCGGTCGAGCGTGGGCTGGCCCTCGACGTGGGGATCACCCTCGTCTATGCCATGAACGGGGTGATCGGCCGCCTCGAGGGTGATCCAGCATTCACCGGCGATCAGGACGGCGCATAGCGAGCGATCACAGTGATTCGGTGTCGTCGACGGCTTGCTCGAGTCGATCGAGGAACGCTGGATCGTAGGACTCCTCGACGTGATTGACATTCCACAGCCCGGACTCCCGAATGTCCGGGGATGGACTGGCCCTCCCGAGCCAGCATTCATCGCGGGGATCGATCGGATCGGTCTGGTAGTTGCTCAGCAGGGCAATTGCGTTGCGCTCGACGTAGGCCCGATCGCTCTCGGGCCCTGGCTCATCGTCGATTTTCACCCAGAGGAACGGGAGCTCACGGATGTACGCGCTGACCCATCGCTCGAGGAGATACTCCTCGTCGCGAACCGCGTCGCGGTCTCGCTCGATGGTCGCCCATCGGCTGTCCCACGTCGGGTACTCGTCGTGGAGATCGTGTCGCTCGATGAGTGCCCCGCCGACACGCTTGCGGAAGACCGAGCCCCGGTGGTTGCCGCCGTGGGGATGAGCGCTGCTGCCGTCGCCCGTCCCGTAGTGTTGCTTCAGGCGAGACCAGAGCGTGGTGTTGCTGCCCCTGGAGACGCCGTGAGTGCCGACACGGACACAGCGACGCTGGCTGGTCTCCATGCGGTACTCACCTGCAGCGAGGAAGAAGTAGACGCCACGGGTCGGCCAGTCCATGTAGCCCGTTGCGTTCTTGAGGCGTCTGGGGCCGTTGACGGTAGTTGCACATTGCTCGAGGAGCGAGTAAAAGCGCTCGAGATTCTCGCGTCGATCCATCCTGTCAGGATAAAAGTGAATGAGTTATTATAAATCAGTTGGCCCGCAGTTATCGGTTTTGCCAATCTCGAGCGTGGGATTACCCTGGTTTGTGGCTGTCAGCCTAAACAGGTGATCCACAGGCGCAGTGTCGGGACTCTCGACGAATCGTTGGGTATGTGATCTCAAGGAGGGCTCAAACAGCCCGTTGAATATTCAGATGCCAATCAGGGAATTCGCTCGACGGCAATACGGAGATCCTCGACGGTCGACCAAGGGTAGCATCGATCGTGAAGTTCGAATAGGCGAAATTCGTTCAATTGAACCCAACTATATTGGATTGGGTCTGGACCATCGTCCTGTCGTTCGTCAATTGCATCCCGTAATTCATCCATCGAAACGGCAATACCATTTTCATCGGCCTCCGTACAGATGGTTTGCAATTCCTCTCGAATTTCGTCGTCGGTGAGGTCCGATCCATGAATTGCTATTGCCGCCGTTATGACGGATTCTTTCGAATCGAGCTTTCTGGCTGTCATCCAGTGATAATCCCGGGGAAGCACGTAACTTAAATCGAAAAACGGTGTCTCACTCAGTTTCCCGAGTTCCGTAACCTCTCCACCGCCATCCTGCTCGAAGACAGCAACAATGCTCGTGGCGAGTGTCGCGATCAGATAAAATCGGATTCGGAATGTTGGGAGTCGATCAGCTTCGATCTCGGGGAGGTCCCCGAGGAGAAATGCTCGGGAGCCGATCCGCCGGTTCAGTTCATGCTCGACGATTCGAACACGACGAAGCAACGGATGCCGATAACTGCCGAGAACGAGGTACGTCGGTTCTGGGGTGAAAAGCGACGGAATTTCACGGTTGGCAAACGCCAGAATAGCCGCTGTCTCATGCGGTTCGAGTTCGATGTCCCGAATCGCCTCGTTGAGGGCCGTTTGAATCTTAATTACAGCGTCTTCGGGGATGGTCATATCCACACTCCAAATTGACCCGATATGGTTGTTTCGATTAATTTGGCCATATCGAGTTTCAATCAATTTGGTTTACCCATATCATTATACACCGCCCCATCCAATTGGGTCTCATGAGCAATTCACCCGGGATTTCGGGTCCATCTCCGTTCGAGGAGCAACGGCAGATGTACGAACTCCTCTCACAGGAGACCCGCCATCTCATCTGCCAGTTCATCCTGGCCCACCCGGCCCACTTGCCATCTCTCGATGAACTCGCCTACCTGATCCCCAAGAACAAGGCATCGATCAACGAGCAACTCGAGCGGTTGATCGCCGAGGGCATCGTGGCCCGCTACGAGCATCCGCCGAATGCGGACCGTCGTGATCTCCCGACGGTGTTCTACGGCCTCACCGAGTATGGCGTCGACGTTCTCGAGCAGTACAACTACCTGAGCGGACTCCCCGTCGTCCGGACACTGTATGACAATACGCGCCTCTCACCGCAGGCGAAGCGACATCGCGACGCCCCTCGCCCGACGCTGCCGGCAGCAGTCGAGGATGTACTCTCCCTCCCGACCGAGTGATAGATTCTGAGATCTGCGTCGATCGCTCCTGATGCCCTAACGGTGTCAGAGCGACGGAAGCCATCGACTGGATATCTCAGGACGAGCTGTACATGTCCTCGAATGCCCCTTCGCCCCGAAGCAGCTCTTCGATGCCCTCTTTCAGGACGACCTCGCCGAACACCGTCGGTTGATAGTAGGTGTAGAGCCCCTCCTCACCACGCTCTGTCCGCGTTCGTTTCTCGAGCAGCCCCACGTCCAGCAACTCGTTCAGGTGGTAGTGCAGGGTGCTGTCGTCGATGGCCAGGCACTCCTCGAGTTCCGTGGGACTGAGCGGTGCGCCGTGGACGAGTCGATAGACGATCTCGAAGCGCGTCTGATTGCCGAGGGCCGCAAGCATGGCGAGGTAGTCCTCGAGGCCCAGAACACTGTCCTCAGGGAGGAGGGCTGCGGGATCGTCGGGACGGTCGGTTGCCATGCGTCTAGCGATGCGGTGCGAGTAACTTAGTACTTTTCAAGCCAGGAATTACTGAGTTTTATGTCGCCGGTGATTCCCCGAGCTCCACCGAATAACCAGTAGGACTATTGACCAGAAGAACAAACACTAAATCATGAGCACCGACCGCTGTTCGGACACGGATGCGGCCCCGACCGACCGGGCTGGCGAAGACCGGCTGCGCACGGAGACCGAGCCATAACGCCCCGATGGCAATCGATGTCCATACCGTGAGCTGCGGCATCCGCCGGCGGCCAGCGACGGTGGCCCTCTCGCTGTTCTTCCTGCTGTGGTATTGCCTCCAGCTCGCGGTCGCCAGCCACTACGGCGAGTCGACGGCCACCTACCTCTTCGTCGCCACGAAGCCCGACACGTGGCCCTTTCGGCAGATCTGGCCAGGGCTGCTCCTCGGGCCGATCTCACACTCCCTCGAGACGGTCACGCACGTTATCGGCAACGTTGCCCTGCTTGCGATTCTCGGCGCCGCCATCGAGCCGACCATCGGACGAACCCGGCTCGTCACCCTCGTGGTTGGAATGTCGTATGCCTCGACGGCCCTTGCCCATCTCACCGCCCCGCTGTTTCAGTCGTGGGCGACCGTCGGTGTCAGTGGCGGTGTCTTCGCGCTCATGGCCTACAGCGGGTGTGTGCTGTGGGCCGACGGGCACGTGGGGCTGGACGAACCGCTCAGGTCGCGGGCTGGCCTCGAGGCGTATTTCGCGACCGTTCTCGTACTCGCGGTGCCAGGTGTGTTCCTCTACGATCTCGTGCTCACTCACAATGCCGGGCACGTCTTTGGAATATTCCTCGGCGTGCTGTCCTACCGGGTTGATCCACCCTGATCAGTGACCTCGAGTGCACACTCGCGAGGATCGAGCGAGGCCGATACCTCGACACAGTGGTGTGAGAGTCCCTCGGAGACACTGTCCTACACTACCGCACAGTTCTTCGGTCTCTACTCACAACACCACCCATGACTCTGACAGTCAGTGGGACGCCTGGTATCGAGTCTGTATTACGGGCGTTTGTTCGAGATTTCGCCGCCGCAATTCCCCGGGTAATTTCGGCCATAGTGGTGTTGGCGCTGGCGTTTCTCACGATCAAACTCGTGATGGCCGTGAGCAGCCGGGTCATCGGCAAACTGTATCCAGCCGACGAGCAACTCGTCGTCGATCTGTTCGTCACGCTCATCGCCATTGTCCTGTGGTTCGGAGCCGGATTGACGATACTCGATATTCTCGGGTTTGGGGAAATCGCCGCGAGTTTGGGCACCGCCGTCGGGTTCATCGCCCTCGGTATTGCCTTTGCCCTCAAGGAGATGATCGCCGACACGGTCGCGGGGGTCTACCTGCTCCAGGACCCGGACTTCAACGTTGGCGACCGGGTCCAGACGGCCGACGAAACCGGCACGATCACGGCGATCGGGCTCCGGAAAACCCGGCTCGAGACGCCTGATGGTGAGTTAGTTGTCCTGGCGAATGGGGCGGTCGAGCAACGCTGGACGAAGTTGTCTGCCGAATCGTCCCCATAGAGGCTGCGTACCGGTGGGGGAGTCTCATTCGGTCGAGCCACACGATCCAGACACCGAACGGCTGATTCGATTGCTGGCGTGCAATCCGGAGATCGCCTACAGGGCGATCGAGCTGGCTGAGGGGTGGAACGAATATAATACCGTACACTACATTGTGAATTGAATGCTACCGTCGACCGAGACACGAGTGTGACTATGGACACTTCCGGATCACCGAACGCCGACAACCTCGCCTCTATCCTCGAAGTGGCGATGACGGTCCGCGAGCCACGGAGTGCCGGCCAGATTGCGGAGGCTACCGGGCTTGCCGAAGCGACGGTCGAGACCTATCTCACCCAGCTGGTCGAGGTAGACACGCTCGCGACGCTCGAGCGAGGCCGGAAGACCTGTTACTATCCGGACCCCGTGACCCAGTACTTCGATCGATCCGGGACCTCATCACCAACCACGAGAACGCGGAGCTCACGGCTGAGTTGGACGCCATCCGAGCGGAAATCGAGGAGTGGAAAGCGACCTACAACGTCGAGAGTGCTGACGAGCTCCGGACCACTGTGGGTGACGAACTACCAGCAGCCGAACGCCGACAGCGACGCGAGGTCGCCGAGGACTGGGAGTACTTCGATCGCCGGGTGACGCTCATCGAGCAGGCAATCCAGCTGTACGATTCGATTGAGACGATTAAGGATTTCGCCTGAATTGGGGGCAGCCATGGATCATTCTTCGATACCTCGCTTCGTGGTCCGGCTTGGCGGGACGCTGCCGTCTTGCCCGTGGTCACTCACCGAGTTTGATCTGCTCTGCTATTGTGGTTGGCCCAGGGTTTATTACAGAAACCGGGGTAACATACTCGTATGGCCACGGAGAAGAAAAAGCGGAAATTGAGAAAGCACTCGAAGAGCGGGGGGAATGATTCAACAAAAGCCCCTGCCACGATGCCCAAAGGCGAGAAACCGAAGAAAAAGGACGACTGATACTTGATTGATTTTACGGCGGATTTTCTATCGAATATTGACGAAATAGCGACGTCGTTGACCATTCTCTTTCCTGGTTTCCTCGCGTATTTCACCTATGTCGGTCTGCGAACTACAGAGTTCGAGGAGATAAAACGGAGCCATGTTCTCCTCATATTATTTTTTATTCTCTTCTTTCAGATTCTTCGAGACCTGTCTGGGTTCCTAATGGACTTCGCCCTATACCAGGGGGTATTCTTTTTCTTTTTTCCAGTCGTTGTCGGGGCCTTAGCCGATCTCGGTCATCGACTGTTTGTAACGGTACTCGCTCGCTCGTACCAGAATAACATCGTAGAGAGCGTCGGTGTGTTCGGGCGGGTTGATGTAGGAAATGTCTCTCGGTGGCAAAAGACGGTCAAAAAATACGTCGAAGAGGGGTTAAATAACATCACTAAAGAATATTATTTGGAGGTAGACGTTGCCGATGAGTCTGGCACGGCTGTGATTCAGGGATTTCTTAACGGATACAGCGAGAATGACATAGAATTAATTCGATATGATGATCTACTGGCAAAGGATTTCAGTGGAATCGGAACCCCCGATATCGAGGAGGAGGTGCTGACGATGACAGTTGAGATCGTTCCTCGAGAACGGGTCAGGTCGTTACGGATTTATCGAGTGAAGCTCGAGGACTTCGAACTGGAGTAGCCCATCCTATCCATCAGAAGAGTGACGAGGCTCGCAATTCTCGAGCAATGGATCGAAGGTCTGCTTCGGAGTGCCACGCCAGACATCGCCCTGCTTCTTCGAAGTGGCGAAAGAGTGCGAGATGGACCCAGCTATATGCGGGGGCATCCTCCGCCCGGTCGGTCAATTCCGCCTCGAGAAACTCCGTCAACTCGTGTTCGGTGAGATCTATCCCCTCCTCACGTGCCGTCGCCAGCAGCCCCCGCAATTCCCGACGCTTCTGTGACTCCTCGAGATCAGCCGCCATTGCGATGTGGCTGGCGATCGTGAGGAGTTCCTCGCGGGATTCGAATGAGCCAGGACCGACGCCATAGTAATCTCGCGGCAAGACAACCGTCTGCGAGAAGCAGGGCTCCTGGCGGAGCAGGCCGAGCTCGACGGTCTCGCCACCGGAGTCTTTCTCGTAGATTGCGACGTTCCGGTCGGCAAACTCGCTGAGGAGGTGGAATCGCAGTTCGAACTCGAGCGGATCTGTTCGATGGCTCCCGAGTGACAGTTCGAGTGTGGGGGTATCACCGAGCACGATTGCGGTCGCTGTGGTCTCCTTCCCCAGTTCGTACTGGACGACCCTGACCGACCGATGATAGCCGCGACGGTAACTTCCGAAGAGTAACGAGCACGTCTGTCCTGCCGCCAGCAGGTGTGGCACCTCCTCATTAATCCAACTCCGGATCACACTGTAGTCGTCGGGTGGCAGTGACAGTCCAGACAGGGAACGCTGCAGGGCGGCGTGGACCCGACTTTGGTCACTTCCTTTCATTGGCAATAAGGCGTAATCAACGATATTGTATGAACGTTTCGATCATTTCGGAAATATCAGAAATAACCGTCATGGTTTAGACAAAACATTTTCTACGCTGGCCACGAAATTGGGAATACGATGAGTCATCCGGATGTTCCGACGGACGATGGTGGGTTGACCGGGGACCCCGTCGCCCGTGTCTTCGGAATCGATGACCCTGGACCATACGAGACCCAGCGGACGGTCCAACGCTACCTCTCTCAGGAGACCCGACACGATATCCTCCAGGTCATCCTCGGACATCCGGCGCACCTCCCCTCGCTCACCGAGTTTGCCTACTATATGCCGAAGAGCCGCTCGACGATCAGCGAGCACCTCGCGGACCTCGAGGCCCACGAGATTCTCGAGCGCTCCGAGCACGAACCGAACGCCGACCAGCGGGATCTCCCGGAGGCCTTCTGGGGACTGACACCGTTCGGTGTCGACCTCCTCGCAGAATTCAACTACCTGCGTGGCCTGCCGATCATGCGGGCCGCCCACGACGCGACACACAAGACCGAGACGATCCGCCGCCACGAGGCGGCACCACGACCCGAGCTCCCGGTCCCCGTCAGGGAGGCCCTGGTGTACGAGGAACCGGAGGCTGAGGCCATGGATCTCACGGAGCGGCGAAACCAGACGCTCTATGCGGAGGCAGCGCCGCCCGATCCGGCTGTGTTGAACGACGGCGATGGCGATCGGACGCTGGACGAACTCTTTGGCGCATAGGAAATTCTGCTCTCGATACTCCATAGTTCCTCGCTGTGACGGCAATTTTCGAGAAACAATCTCGTGAATCCCTCTTCAGTACTTGGCATAGAGAACACCGGTGTCGCTCAGTATCGTCATTCGTAGAGACTGTCGTCGATATCCGCCTCGTCGGTCTCGACCCCGGAGCGAATCGTTCGCTCCAGAAAGATCGCTTTTTCGTCCTCCGATAGTGGGACGGTCGACTCGCGAAACGATTCGATGACCGACGCACGGTCGGCCCCCTCGATCAACCGGCTCAGGAGTTCCTGCTGGGTGACTGATTGACCCGTCCGAAGCCGAATCTCTGCCTGGAGTTCCTCGAGTCGGTCTTTCGCCGACGACTCGAGCTGTATTACCGTGGTCATATGATCAGTACCGCTTGCACCGTAGAAACGGTTTCTACGAGATCGTGGCTGACACTGTCGTCTTCGATCGGGCTCTTCTCCTTCATCCCCACGGCCCCCCGCCAAGAAACCGCTCGAGGGCATACCACATGTAAAACAGTGCCTGCAGGATCACGACCGCCCACGCCAGGAGTGTCCAGGTGAGCAGGCGCCCGTCGCGATAGTACAGCGCCCGACCGACAGTGTAGGCACACACCCCGTACGGCAGCATGAAGACCGCGGGAGCGCCGTACCGGAAGACGAGCGCCCGGTCGGCGTCCCCGAAAGCGAGCGGCACGCCCACGGTCCGGTAGGACAGTCCCCACAGGAACAGCACGGCAAGGGTGGCGAGATACACGAGTGCGGTGCCGTAGTAGAGGTCCGTCCGCTCGGGGTACTCCATCGTGACGTGGACGACACCAGCCGTGACCGGCCCCAGTACGACCCCGAGCCACACCACCATCCAGAGGCCGGGCCCGAGGCCCCGTCCCTGGTCGACGGCAATGCCGCGGGCGTACAGCTCCACGAGCTCCGCGATGGCCGATCCCGGCCGGATGGCAACCAGCCCGGCGAACAGCGCGAGCGGAACGAGCAGATACAGCCACGCGAGGTGGATGCGACGACCGGCGACGAGTGCCATTTGCCCGCGACCGCGCCAGTGGGTTGCTGCATGCCCCATTACGGCGACCGAGCCGGCCAGTCCGACCAGGAACAGGACGGAGAAGGCGAGACTCGAGCCCGTCATCCTGTCCCCCCGAGCGTCCGGCGGAGAGTATGCACTCCCTCGATGGCGAGAAACGGCACAACGGTGAGGACGGCAAAGACGAGCAGGGCCGTGAGCACGTCGGGGCCGACGAACAGCGGGACGGCCATCCCCAGTGTCAGGGCCGCCGCAGCCGTGAGACAGCCAGCCAGGCGGGCTTTCCGGTCGATGGTGAGCCAGTCCACGGGGTCACACCTCGAAGCGGTCGAACGTGGTGCGGTCGCCGTCGATCGCCTCCACAGTTACGGTGGAGCCGTCGAGCTGGCAGACCATTGCGTGCCGTTTGCGTCGATGCTCGTCGACGTACCACCGATCGGTCTGGTCGCCCGCCCGGAGCCGGGTTCCCCAGGCGCCGTCACCCATGAAGACGATGCCGTCCGCTGCTGGCTCGCCGTTTCGAATCGGTACCGTTCGGTGGTAGAGGTGCTCGTGGTGCTCGAGTGCCAGCGAGACGCCGTGGGCCTCGAGCAGCGGCACCCACAGGTCACGAACCTGGGTGGAGACCCGTCCGTCGAAGTTCCGGTGGGAGGGGTAGGCAGGTACGTGATAGGAGGGGATCAGGTGGTCGACGTCGGTGCGCTCGGCCAGCCGGTCTGCCAGCCAGTCGGTCTGGGTCCCCTCGAGGGGATTGGTGTGGCCCGAATCGAGGACCACGAGACTGAGGTAGTCGCCGAAATCCAGTACGCCATAGCCGGGCTGGCCGGGAAACGCAAACAGGTCGTAGAAGTACGGCGCCATCTGGGAGCGAAAGTCGGCCGTCTGCTCGTAGTCGGGATAGTCGTGGACGTACCCCTCGGCGGTCTCGTGGTTCCCGATTCCGACGACGATCGGGATGAGCCGGTCGTCGTCTCTGATCAGCGTGTGCTTGTTGACGGCGAACCAGTCGAACCACTCGACGGTGCCATACGGGCTCGCGTCGGCGTAGGCCAGGTCGCCGCCCCACTGGATAAAATCGAGGTCGTACGCCCGGACGACCTCGTTCGTCTGGCGGAGCATCTGCCAGGCGTGCATCGTGTCCCCACCGGTCGCAAACAGCAGCGGGTCGTCCGGCGAGATGGCTGTCGGCATCGTCCGAATCGAAAACTCCTCGTCGAATTCCGGCAGGCGAACGTCGTATCGCGTGTCGGGTGAGAGGCCCGTCAGCTCCACCCGCTGGACCGTCCGGGTCGTGTTGGGAAACGGCCAACCTTCGCCGCTGACCTCGCGCCAGTCGTCGGTATCGGTGGGGGCGTACTCGAGGACCGGTTCGGCCTCGTGGTGGGCCATCGCGTGCCAGTCGATGGTCATCGTGGTCGTGGGATCGCGCTGCCAGGTCGCGATCAGGCCGGTCGTGCCATCGGTGTCGACGATCCCGGACTGGTGCCAGTGGTGATACGTGGCGATGCCGGTCGTCACCGCGACGCCGGTCCCACCGACGCCGGCGTACTTCAGGAACTCGCGTCGGGAGGGGCGACGCTCCGAGTCGATCATGTCGTCTGCCCGTCGAACTCGGGGGGAAAATATCCATCGTTCCGGGCGGTTGTTGGTCACCCCACTGACGCCGGTATGGTTCACGTCAATTCAGACCCTCGTCACCCGGTCAGTCCCCAGTGACGACCCACTGTCGGGCGTCGGTGGGCCTCGTAGGACTCGAGGGGTGTCCTTCTCTTTCACCGTGATGCCTGTGGACCGCCGCTCGGAAGACTCGTGACGTGACGCTCCTGGAGCAGGCAGCGCTTCAAAAATATGCAATTTTCAACGCATAAATACAGATACGGCATACTTATCCGTGTACACAAATTACATTTGATTGCAATGGTAAACGGTAAGGTTGATTTCTTCAACGACACGGGCGGCTACGGTTTCATCGCGACTGACGACGCAGACGACGACGTGTTCTTCCACATGGAGGACGTTGGTGGTGAGGACCTGACGGAAGGTACCGAGATCGAATTCGACATCGAACAGGCCCCCACGGGCCCCCGCGCGACGAACGTCGTCCGCGCCTAACGACACGGATACCCGCGTCGCCATGTGGCGCCCCGACTGTGATTCGTTTCTATCGGCAGTACGTTACTGAGCAAATGCTATCGATTTCCAGAACCGTCTGTCCTGAACCATGCCACAGGCGTTCATTCACCGATCGGTGTATATCTCCGGGACGGTGCCGAGCGCTTCGGTGCAACAGACGGTTCGCGATCGGATTGATGCTGCCCTTGAGCGCACGCAGCAGTCGCCAGTCGACTACGGCGTCGAACTGGTCCAGTCATTCTCAATCGACCCATCGACCGGTAACCGGGCAATGGTAGTCGACGCCAGCTGAGTATTCTCGGCGAGCGATTCCGCGGTCTTCAAATCCACCGTCACGCTACGTCGCGGCATGGACCAGGACGACTCCCACGACCACGTCGTGCCCGGGAGTGACACCGAACCCGAGACCCCGGATGTTCGCGGCTGTGACTTTCGCGGCGACATCACCCTCGAGTCACTGCTCGAGACCTACGCGACGACGGGCTTTCAGGCCACCCAGCTCGCCGAGGCCATCGACATCACCGAGCGGATGCAGGCCGACGACGCCACCGTCTATCTCACCTGCACCTCGAACATCATCTCCTCGGGCCTGCGCGAGACCGTCGCCGCCCTCGTCCGCGAGGGCCACGTCGACATCCTCATCACCACCTCGGGGGCGATCGCCGAGGACGTCATCAAGACGGCCAAGCCGTTCAAGATGGGCACCTGGGAGGCCGACGAGGCTGCATTGCGCGAGGCCGGCATCAACCGTCTCGGGAACCTGTTCGTCCCCTCCGATCGCTACGTCTGGCTCGAGGAGTACCTCTATGCCTTCTTCGATGATTTCTTCGCCGACGAGCGAATTCGGACGCCGACGGCATTCGCCCGTGAACTGGGCGAGACTCTCGAGGACGAGGACTCGGTGCTCAAGCAGGCTGCAGACAACGACGTGCCGGTGTACTGTCCCGCCCTGACCGACGCCGAGATCGGGAACTTCCTCTACTTCTACCGGCAGGGGATCGAGGAGGACGACGTCGGCATCGAGATTCAGGCCGACTACGATCGGCTCATCGAGCAGGGCATGCTCGCGGACACGACGGGACTCATCGCCATCGGTGGCGGCGTCCCGAAGCACCATGCGATCATGACGAACCTGTTCCGCGGCGGGGCCGACTACGTCGTCTACATCTCGACGGGCATGGAGGGCGACGGCTCGCTCTCGAGTGCACCACCGAACGAGGCCGTGTCCTGGGGCAAGATCAAGGAGGGCGACCGAAACTACACGCAGGTCCAGGCCGAGGCGACACTCGTGGTTCCGCTGCTCGTGGCGGGGGCGTTTCTGAACTGATTTGGCAGGCCTGGAGAGCCAGACCAACTGTGGTAAGCGATCGGCGCCACTCTGCAGTGCCAGTTCAAATTAAAAACACATTGGCTGGCAGAGCGATTTCCAATCCTTTTGTGAGATACTCCCAATCGAATGTCATGGATTCTGATATAAAAGTGGACGAACTCCACCGACATCTCGTTGTCGTTGGGCTGGCCGTCGTCCTCCTCGCAATCGTCGGGACTGGGCTTATCGGCGGGACCGCAGCCGCAGACCCAATTACCACCTGTGGAACGATCAACCAGTCCGGTGTTCACACCGTTCAGAACGACATAACGAATAGCAGTTCCAAGTGTTTTCAGCTACAGGCGGACGATGTCACGCTCGATCTCAACGGCCACACTATCAATGGCAGCGAATCAATCTATGCTGCCATCAGCCCGGAAGGGAATAACCAGACCATAATGAACGGAACCATCACCAGCTTCTGGTACGGAATTTATGATGGCACATCAACACATTCCAATCTGACGCTTTCATCGCTTGACGTCACTGGAAACGAAAATGGCTTTTCAATATCCCAACGTCAGGGCGTAACGATTGACTCAATTTCTGTCTCGGACAATGCAGATGCTGGTGCCCGTATCACATTTAGCGACTCTGTGACCCTCACGAACAACACCTTTCTCAATAATGACCCTGATGACGGCATCTTCGCCGACCTCTCCATCAGACGAAGTTCGAATGTGATTGTCGAGAACTTTACTGCCTACCAGTCACCGTCAAGTCTCAATCCCGGGCCAGGAATTCGATTCCTCGACCTGGTGGATGTATCACTCTCCGATGCCATCGTGCGCGGCCATAGTGATAATCTGTTGTTCGAAAATGTCTCTGATTTCACCCTCGAGAATGTGAAATCGAGGAACGCAGATCTTGATTCCTACCAGTCAACTGAGATCACCAATATATCCACAGAGTCGCTGCAAATTGGTCAACATTCGACGCTCACGTTCACACACGACCAAAGCGAGGTCACGGTCAATCACACCCCCTATATGTCGAACACGCCGGCAGGGTACTATCACCGGGGAAGACTGGCCATCGACGGGCTCTATCCGGGCCAAATCATCGGGATGAATGCCACGTTCCAGAACCCCTGGTTCAACGTGAGAGACGGTTGCAGTCTATCGGAATACCAGCCCAGGAATGGAAAACTCCCAACGACCAACGATGGGACGATTGGCGATGAGATCGTCAATATCTCGACGACGTTCGATGGCGACGGCGTCTACGATATCTACGGTACCAACGTAGTTGATTCAGTCTCGGTCACCAACGTCAGCGTGGCCGTGGGCGGCACCCAGTCACTGACCGCCGAAGCCCGCTATGTCGACGGGACGAACGTCACGGTGACCAATTTCTCGTCCTTTTTCACCTCCGATACAGACATTATCTCGATCAACGGCACGACCGTGACTGGAGAAACGGTCGGTACCGCGACCGTGGCGGCATACTACAAGGAACCAAACACGGGCACGACGTACAACGGCACTGGGACTGTCACTGTCTCGGCAGCCCCTGATCCAGTGCCCGAATCCTACTACGGCACCCTCGAGATCAATGGCAGTCCGGCCGAAGTCGGCACGGTCGTCGAGGCCCGGATCGATGGAACGACGGTCGGGTCCATCACCGTCGATAGCCCAGGTGTCTATGCCGGTACCACGGCATTTGACAAGCAACTGCTCGTCAATGGCACCGCGGATGACGTTGGATCACCGGTGTCGTTCCACGTCATTCCGAATACCTCATCGCTCATTCCCGGTGCGGCCAACCAGACCTCACCGTTCCAGCCGAACAACTACACCGAACTCAATCTCACGGCCTCACTGGAGGCCCCACTCCCACCAGTGTACGAGACGACGGTCCCGAACGATGGCGGTATGGCGGCGGTTGGGCTTCCGGGGCCCGTCAACGGGACCATCGACGACATGTTCGAGAACATCAGCCCGGTCAATACGTTCTACATCCACAAGAACGGGAACTGGCAACAGGTCTGGGATCCCAACCACCAGTTCGAGGCCCTCGAGGCCTTCGTGCTGACGACCAGCGGTGAGGGGCCAGCCACGATCAACGTCAGCATCGCGCTCGAGGCCAACACCACCGCAAGTAACCGGACGCTGGATTCTGGATGGTCGCTCGTTTCAGCGCCACGGTTCACGGATGCAGAAGCCGCATTTGGGACCGATGAGACGCTACTAGTTCTCGATCCGTTTGACCGGCCAACAGGAGATCGATTCGGAACCGCTGATGCCTTCGACAGTTACGTCGTTGGCAGCACCGACTGGGGAGCCACGTCACCGAGTGTCAGTCCCTTCGGGGCGTACTTCGTCTACGCCGACTCCCCGACGGAGCTACCCGTTATGGCACAGGACTTCCCGTATCGCCAGGTACTCGACGACCTGCTTGGCATTTCTGGATAAGGCAGCGTGGCTGAATTTTTGATGGACACTGTCGGCCAGAAGATGAAGTGACATCCTCGCCCGCCGTAACCGGCGGGGCTTCCCTTCCACAGCGGGGAACCCGGTCGTCCGGTTCGGTTTCAAGACCGCCTCTCCCGGCGTCGACGGGGCGGGTTTCTCCCCTCGGCCGAGAGCGTCTTGTGGCGCTGTCACGGGCGCTCCCACCCGCAAGCGAGTCATCGCCGCGCGGTTTCTCAATACGGCTCTCTCTCGAGCGGTCGAACCTCGCGGTTCTGTCTCGGCGCGGTTCACACCTTATCGGCCGAAGGCCATTGACCGGGCTTCCCGCGCACCGCAAACATGGGTGGAGTGCGGTCCACATCCCACGCTCGTCAGCACTGGGATGTGGCGTAACCCTACTGAGACCCACGTTCGCGGGCGACTTAGCGATTTCGGTGGGGGTTCCGGACGGGCCATCGACGGCGGTTGCGGCACGGAGCGGATGCGATTCACGCCCGCCCTTCAGGCACCCTTCGGTCGGCGTCAGGACGGGATTCTCTCGCTGTTTGAAGATAGAGCGGTGGATCACTGCTCGCATGCCGCGACCTGATCCGATCACTCGTTGGCCACTGCTCTCCCGGTCACTTCCCAAGCTATTTGATAAGTAAGAATTATGGGAAAGTAATGAAGGGTACAAGCACCAAGATCCGTCTTGCTAGCACTACGTTCATGCTGGCATTCCTGGCGATAGTGGCAATCGGTTTTCTCGGCGGAACAACGGCAGCGGCACCAGTCACTTCCTGTGGTGAAATCAACCAGTCTGGAGTTCATACGGTTCAGAACTTCACGGTAAACGGCACTGGCTATGGTTGCGTTTCGATAACCGCCGACGACGTTGAGCTCGATCTGAACGGTGCTGAAATCGACGCCAATGAGTCATACACAAGCGGGGTATACGTTGACAGTGACAATGTAACGGTTCGAAACGGTACGTTGCTGAACTTCACCACTTACGGAATTGACCCGAGTGGATACCACACCGGCCTGCGTGTCGAATCGGTGCATCTGGGGGGTAACAGTTATGGCTTTCACTCCTGGCATCCGAACGATTTAACGCTAGACTCGGTTTCTATTGAAGAAAATGAGATGGGTGGTATATTCATCCGGAATAGTTCCTCTACAACGATCGTCAATAGTTCGCTACAATGGAATGCAGATACAGATGGTACGGATTCAGCTGTCGATATCGCGCAAAGTTCAAATATTCATATCGAAAACACGACTATTCACCAGACGGGAGTCTATGACCCCTTCACGGGTATATTTACGGTTCCCGGGTACCGGGGCCGGGCGTGAAGATTAGAGACTCGACTGGTATCCACGTATCGGGCGTCAGTATCGCCAACAAGAACGTGGGGTTGGACCTCGAGTCCGTCACTGATGTCAGAATCAATGACACGGCGACGTCAGGCATACCCCAGAAAGAGTACCAATCGACGGATGTGACAAACCTGAGTGTCTCCGGGTTCCGTATCGATGGTTCATTGGACCTGTCGTTCGATCATGCAAACAGCAACACGAGCATCCGGGAGAATGTTGGACCGTCTATCCCGGCTGACTATAATGATCACATTGGTGGATTGGAGCTGCAAGGGCTCTACTCTGGACAGTCAGTGGACATGGAGTTTGAATCGCAAACGTATTCTGGAACTCATCCGGCGACACTCGCCGTGTACCAGCAGAACGGTTCTTCCTGGGAGCAAATTCCACACCTCTCCGATTGGACGCCTGGTTCGACCGTTGTAAACCTCTCCGCAACTCTCCCGAAGAATGGAATCTACGAAGCCCTCGCAACCTCAGAGGTGGCGAACGTCACGGTGGTCAACGATACCGTGGCCGTAGGAGACGAGGAGCCCTTGACCGTCGAGGCTCGCTACATCGACGGGACCGTTCTGCATGTAAGCACCAACTCGACCCTCTTCTCGGCAGATCCGTCCATCGCGTCCATCGATGGGACAGCCGTGACTGGCGAGTCACCCGGCACGACTACCATCACTGCCTACTACACGGACCCTCACTCATTGGATGAGTGGAACGGCACGGGTCAGGTTGAGGTGATCGAAGGGCCCGATCCGGTGCCCGAATCCTACTACGGGACCCTCGACATCAACGGCACAGACGCCCCGGCTGGAACGACGGTCACGGCGCGTATCGACGGCACGGTTGTCGGATCGCTCACCACCAATACGATGGGGCAGTACGGCGGTGCTGGCCCGTTCCAGGAGAAACTCTCCGTCGCTGGATCGGCAAGTGATGTGGGCGAGTCCATCGAGTTCCACGTCGATCCTGCCGGTGACCTCATTCCCGGCTTTGCGGCTCAGAATGCGACCTTCTCACCTGACAATCAGACAGAGCTGAATCTCACGGCCACGCTCGAAACCCCGCTGTCCCCCACATACGAGACGACCATTGAGAACGATGGCGGCGTGACGGCGGTTGGATTCCCGGCCCCTGTGAATGCTACCCTCGGGGAACTCTTCAATGACACTGCTGGACTGAACGCCTTCTACGTTCACTCAGAAGATGGTTGGGAGCAGGTCTGGCAGCCCAGCCACCAGTTCGAGGCTCTCGGGGCTTTCGTCGTGACGACGAGCGGGGACGGTCCTGCAGAGATCAACGTCACGCTCCCCTTCAGGACCGACACCAACCAGACAGACAGGACGCTCGAGTCCGGCTGGTCACTCGTTCCCGCTCCGGTGTTCACCGATGCCGAAACTGCCTTTGGAACCCCACAAACGTTGCTCGTTCTCGATGAGTTCGGTGAACCCAACGGGACGCTCTTCGATACGGTAAACCCCTTCGAGTCATACGTCGTTGGCAGCACCGCCTGGGGGGCATCCGCTCCCGAGGTCAACCCCTTTGGTGCGTACTTTGTCTATGCGGAATCTTCGACGACAATCTCGCAGTCGGCCGAGAGTTTCCCGCACCGCCAGGCCCTCGACATTCAACTTGGCATCAGGGAGGATGACGGGTTGGATGCAGACGGCGATGGCTTCTCAATTCTTGCAGGGGACTGTGATGACTCCGACTCGACCATCTACCCGGGTGCTCCGGAGTTAGCTGATGGACTCGACAATGACTGCGATGGCCAGATCGAGTGAGGGTGTCTAAGTAGTAAACGAGTTCAGTCACGCGTGTTTGACTGTTGCTGAGAACTGCAATCCTCAACAATCAGGTGGCTGGATGGAAAACGACTCATCGAACTGACTTCGCGTCTCCGTATAGTCGTAGGAGAGATTACCTTCTCGCGTCGGAAATTCACTGAACCAGCCATCGATCTTGACGAGATAGCCAGAGTCGACGCCCGCATAGACCGATAGCTCACCGCTGTTTGCCGCCGCAGTGTCATCGAAGTTGATCTGCCAGTGGTGACACTCGATGCCATCAATCGGCGTTGTACCCTCGTATGAAAACGCCGACGCATAGGCGTCGTTCGTCGGCTGGGGAACTCTGATGCCCTCTACCTCCTGAGGCCTGACATCGAACTCTCCCACCCGTCCACAATAATTTGCTTGCGGCATGACCTGATACGTCACACCATCGACGTGGATCGTCTCCTGTTCGACACCATCCGTGACGGTTTGAATGTAGGTGTCTCGCCCGTTGGTTTCGACGGTCTGGACGAACTCCATGTTCGGCTGGTCTGGGTGTTCCATCGTAATCTCGATGGTACTCGCGTAACTCGAGGGCTCGACCGATCACCCTGGCAGGCGTGGGATTTCCATCGGACCCCCTGCCGTCACTACCGTCCTCCCCACCGCCGCCTAAGCAGCCTGCCAGTGCCAGGAGTGGCGCACTCGCGAGGATATGCCGGCGACCGAGGCGGCGATAATTGGACGTTCGATCTGACTGCATGCGCCTTGCGAAGACCGAGTCCCGTAAGATCATTTCGTTCGGTGAACGGTTCAGGGCCGATATGAGTGTGAATGGTGTTCTAAAGCTCGAGAGCCCTTCTGCGCCGGATTGGGTTTCCGGGGTCCAGAACAGCCAGCACTCCTCGTCCCCGTCAATATACTCTCGAGTGCGATACGAAATCGCATCAACACTCCGGTGGCACCTGGATGTCGAACGACTGATCGAACTGGCTGCGCGTCAATTCGAACGAATACGAAATCACTTGGCCGCGGGGCCCGTGCTGTTGGTACCGCGCGGTCACCTTCACGACATACCCTGTGTCGACGCTGGCATAGACCGAACTCTCTCCTGTGACGTATGCGACCTCAGCGACCTCGTCGAAATCTCGGCGCCAGTGATACACCGATGTGCCGTCGAGCGTCTGGGTCCCAACGTACTCGAACGGTGCCTCCTCCCCGGTATTCGAAGACCCAGGTAACTCGACTATCATCTCGTCGACCAGGTCGGGTTGGATCGACCGTTCACTGCTGTCTGTGCAGGTCCCATCCTCCTCAATAATGTACGTCGTGTTGTTGATTCGGGTCACGTCCGTTTCTGCTCCGTTATCGTTGACCCACCCGTCGACGGCTGATTCATCGACGACAAGTCGAGACTCGGTAAACTCGTCCGAGTGGTCTGATTCGTCCGGCATATCGACGGTCATCTCGTAGCGACTCACGTAGCTCGAGGGGGTGTTGATAACGTCGCTGGTCACCGGCGGTTCGGTTTCCCCGTTCTGTTCCTGGGTCTCCCCGTCACCCAGGTAAGCGCTACAGCCGCTTGCGGTTGCGAGTGCCAGGCTCCCGAGGAGCGCCCGTCGCCGGACCGGGCCTTGCCACATGGGCAATGCCACGGACATCAATTACTTGAATATTTTGACTGCATGATAGTTCGTCCGTGGGTATAGGTATCCAGCTAGTCGGCCACTGTCGGCGAGGCTGGCCTCGAGGTCCCGTCTGTCTCCTCGATCAGGTACCGCTGGCCGACCATCGGATCGAGCAGCCGGTCGACCGGTGCGTAATCGTCTCGCAGGACAGGCACATCGTCTGTCGGCGGTGACGTTGCGTAGGTCCGAATTTCCTGCTCGAGGTCGATGCCGATCTCTCGCTCGGCGTTGCGCTCGAGCAGCGTCGCCTCGCTCACCCGCGTCTCGTTTTTCGTCGCCACGACCTCGACATTCTGAACGACGGGTCCCCCGCGGGTCGGAAAGCTGTAGACCTGGGGAAAGACCGTCTTCATAGTCTTGTACTCGGCCCGGAAGAACTCTGAGGCTGGCCCCTCGGGAGCCGATATGATGTTCGCGATGAGGACGCCGTCCGCACTTAACCGGTCGCTTGTGAGTTGCATGAACTCCTGGGTGGTGAGTTCGAAGGGGACCTTGTCCTGCCGGTAGGCATCCAGGACGATCAGGTCATACTCTGTGTCCGTCTCCTGAAGGAACTGCCGGCCTCCTTGGGTGTGAATCCGGAGATTATCGGATTCCTCGACGCGGAAGTACTCCTTGGCCGTCTCGACCACGACCGGATCGATTTCGGCGACGTCGACGGTCACGTTGTAGTCCTGGGCGAATCGTTTCGGGCCAGTGAACCCGCCACCGCCGATGAACAGCACCCGGTCGACCTCGTCGGTCATGAGCAGCGGCAGGTGGAAGTATCGGGTGTACCCGAAGACGTGGCGGTATGGGTCGTTCAAATCCATTGCGCTGTGGCGCTGGCCGTCGAGCAGAAGGGTGCGCGTGTCCCCACTGTCGACCACCTGCAGTTGCTGGTACGGTGTCTGGGTCTCATAGACGACGCGGCCGTGAGCCGTAATGCCGACCGCCCCACTGGCGAGGGCCGCGAGCAACAACACGAGAACGAAGCCACTCGCGAGCAGCTGGTCGCGATCGGATTCGCGGCCGATGAGCCCGACGGCGGTCGCAAGCGCAAGGACTCCGAAGACCGTCGCAATCTGGGTAATCGAGAACCACGGGATGAGAAAAAAGGTGGTTCCGAAGGCCCCGAGGATGCTGCCAATGGTTCCGAGGGCATAGACGTGTCCCGAGGCCTCGCCGATACCCTCCTTCAGGGACAGCTCAGCAGCATACGGGCTAATGTACCCGAGGAGGTAGGTCGGGGGTCCGAACAGGAGCGTGATCGCCGGCAGCGACGCGTACCGACTCGGGAGCGGGATCGCTGTCGTCGAGACCATCAATAGGTCGCCGGCGAAGATGAGAATGGCAACGTAGGCCGTCGTCAGAAGGAATATCTGGGCCATCCGGTCGTTCGTTGCCCGTTCTGCCTGCTTGCCACCGCGCCAGTAGCCCAGACTGAGCGCCGCAAGGAAGACCCCGATGATGCTGCCCCAGGTGTAGATGCTCGAGCCGAACTGTGGGGCGATCATTCGGCCCGCGAGAATCTCGAGGCCCATGCTCGTGACCCCCGAGACGAAGACGGCCCCTGCGGGTTTCGTGATGGTCGGGAACTCGCGGGGGCCTGCCATGTCCAGCCGAACGACGGCGATGGACAATTACCTGTTGGAGTGGATTCGGAATGCCTTACTGCCACGGGAGACCCAGCAGTGCTATGTCCCGAAACCTCGATCACCTCCCGTTCGTCCAGCTCCTCGGGATCACCTTCGAGGAAATCGGTGACGGGGCGGCCGTTGGCTCGCTCCCTATGCGCGAGGAGTTCACCTCGAATCCCCGAACAGGGATCGCCCACGGGGCTGTTCCATATGCCCTCGCAGACACCATTGGTGGGGCCGCGGCCTCCTCGGTCGCCGAGTCGGTGACGCCGACCATCAACATGCGGATCGACTACGTGGCCCCGCCCGTGGCTGATGTCCTCTGGGCCGAAGCCGAGGTCGTCAGCGCCGGTTCGAACGTGGCGACGGTGGACGTGGACGTCACCAGCGAGGATGATGAGTTGCTGGCGACCGCCCGTGGGACCTACAAGCTCAGTGGCGCGAGTGCAAGTTCACCGTGGCTCGATCAGGAAGAGTGAGGCGAGCGGGCTTTGTGGAGTGAGCGCCTAGCAACTGCATGCCCGTCCCAGTCAGATACTACTGTCCGCGCTGTGAGACGATCGTCACGCTCGAGCGGGCCGAGCGACTCGCCGACAAGTCGGTGACCCCGTTTCCGCTCGAGGGCTGGTCCTACACCGAGCTCGATGGTGACTACGACGATGCAGATGGAGTTCGTCTCGTCTGTGGCGAAGGGGAAACTGACACCACGGGCTGTGGCGAGCCGTTCTATCTGAACTTCGTTCGATTCGAGGACGGCCGAGAGGTCGAACCAGAGCCTGAGTCGGACCGGGTAACCCTTGGTGTGGGGCCACGACTGGATCGACTCTAATCGGTCAGCGAGAGGCAAACGACCTTTTGTGGATGCCTGCATACTACCATGTGGCCGATGACGAACCACTTTGGTCCGAACCGGATTCGGCCCCGGTGATGAGGAGCCCTACGAGTGCCGAGGCCAGCTTTCTATCCATACGGCGAAGCACTTCTTATTCCTCGTCTGATTTCCCGGGCCACGTTACGGATCCCATGAACGGGACGCCGATCTGTTCTGCCGACCTCGAGATCATATGAGCGCCGGTTGGAACCGTCAGGAACAGGAAGACGATACCGATGAGCGACGAGAGACCGGCACCCCCCGGCCCAAAGTACACGAACCCGGCCAGAAAGATTGCGACCGTTCCGATTGTCGCCGGCTTGCTCGTTGCATGCATCCGGTTGTACACGTTCGGAAGCCGGATCAGGCCGATCGTTCCGACTGTGAGGAAGAACGACCCGATGACGACCAGGCCGATGAGTATCAACGTCTGTATCGCTGCCAGTTCAACCATCAGGGCTCACCCCCAGCAATCGGTTGCCGTCGTGGAATGGCCAGTGGGGATCGGTGTTTGGAGATAGTCATGCGATAGTCACTCCTGGGAAACGATGATGTCGCCTTCGGTGATGAACTTGGCAACCGCGACGGTCGAGAGGAACGCGATAATCGCGAGAACGAGACTGACTGTCACGAAGAGCCCCCGGTCGGTCTTGATAGCGAACAGGACAGCGATGGCGACAATGTTCGTCGCGATGGCGTCCAGCGCGACCACGCGGTCGGGAATGCTCGGACCGCGAACCACGCGGTAGCCACAGAGTAGATTCAAAAACACCACGAGGACAATCGCGGCGTCTACTACCACCAGCATGGCCCCCTCAACGGCCATCGTCGTCACCACCTTCGGCCGTCGATTCGGCGTCGCTATCGGTTTCGGGGAGGGCCTCCTCGAGAACAGGGTGTGTCTGGTCGGGCGGATAGACCGCAAAATCCGGTGCAGGGTGACCTGGCGATAGGTCCTCGTCGAAGATGGTCAGCGCGTAGTCCTCCCAGTCGCGGATCGGGCTCACGATGTCGGCAGGATCTCGTCCATCGATGACATGGACGTACACGGCATTCTCAGCCGGGTCGTAATCGAGTGTCAGCGAGCCGGGTGTCATCGTGATGCTGTTGGCGATTGTGGTCACGCCGAGGTCAGTCTGTACGCGGAGGGGGATGAGTATCACCTCGGGTTCGATTGGTGGGTCGGATAGCGCGAGTACCCGGTACGTAACATCGAGACTGGAGATGATCGCCTCTCTGATGAAGGCGAGCACATACAGTACCGCATACGGGACGACACGAACCAACCGAAGAAGATCGACGGTGTCCGCATAGAGACGCCGGAAGACGTAGGCCATGGGGAGCCCAACTGCGATACCGATTAGCAGCGATCCGACGATCGGTTCGGGCTCGAGCGGGGGCCCGTCGATGAACACCCAGATGACACCGAACATCGCACCAGCGGCCGGCCAACTTCGGGTCACGTGTTGCCACCCCCGTGCAGCACAACATCGACATAGCCCTCGGTGTCAATGGCCGCACTCGCCGCCAGCTCGGCGAACCGGTAGATCGGGTCGAATCCCACGCCGATCACGACGACGGCTACCGCGAGCACGACGAGGACCACGACCTGCCCTGACTCGACGCTGGCGCCCTTGACCGCCGGGGTCTCGGCCCCCAGAAGCTGCCAACCCACACCCGCGTGGAGTAGAGAATCGTCAGTACAGCCCCGAGGAGTAAGGCGACCAGGGCCAGCGCTGGCCCCATGCCGGGGTCTGCCGCGAGGCCTCGAATTGCTGCGTCGAACGTGAGGAATTTTCCGAAGAATCCCGTCAGCGGCGGGAGTCCGATGAGCGCGAGCAGGCCGACGAAGACGCCCCCCGAGAGCACCGAGGACTGCCCGGCGACGCCACCGAGATCCGCCAGCCTGTCCGTTCCGGTGGCATCCTCGAGGGCAGCCGTCGAGAGGAAGAGCAGGGTCTTCGCCAGCGCGTGATGAAGGGCGAACACCAGTGCCGCCGCAATGGCGAAGCGACGCAGGGCCCCCGTGGGGTCAGCTGCGGCGGCGATGGCGATTGCGATAGCAATGAAGCCAACCTGGCCAATACTCGAGTACGCGAAAACCCCTTCCAGTCGGTCCTGACCGACGGCGCCGAATCCGCCCACGAGGATGCTCGCCGCTCCGAGGAGTGCCAGTGCGGGTGCGAGGAAGGCGAGTGCCGATACGCCCTCGATTCCGGGCACGTCGACGACGAGTGACTCCGCAGCGAAGACCGTGAAGAAGAGGCGGACGATGGCATACATGCCGACCTTCTTTGTGACACCGGCGAACATCGCGGTGATCGGTGGCGGGGCAGCGATGTAGGCGTCCGGCACCCAGAACTGGAAGGGGACGAGACCCGCCTTCAGGGCAAACACTGCGAGAAGCAGGGCCCCCAGGCCGACCGTGGGTGCAGGATCGATACCGTAGGCCGCGGGATCGCCCAACCGTCGGGCCATGTCAGCCATGTTGAGGGTACCAGTCGTGGCGTACAGCCCGCCAATTCCGACGAGCATGAGGGCGCTGCCGAAGACATTCAACACGAGATAGCGGAATGCGGCCGCGGTGCCGAAATCAGTACCGTAGAAGGCGACGAATACGTAGCTCACGATCAGCATCAGTTCGAACCAGACGAACAGGTTGAACAGGTCGCCGGTGAGGAACGCGCCGGTCACGCCCACTAGGAGCAGATGGAAGAGTGGATGGTAGTACACACGCTGGTTCTCGGCGCTTTCATACCGGACCGCGAAGAGAATCGATACAAGCCCGATACCTGCAGCAATCGTCAGCATGAACGCTGCCAGTCCGTCGAGGACGAGTGTAATTCCGAAGGGCGCAGGCCAGGCACCGATCGTAGGCCACCGCACCCGGCGCAGTGGGCGCGAGGACGACCGTCCAGATAATACCGGCCGTAGCGACAACATACCCGATCACACCCCCAACGCTCGTCACGCGCTGCACCCGTGGCCATTGGCCGAGTCCAAGCGTGAGAACGGCCGTCACGAGTGGGACGAGCAGCGCTACGATGACGACCTCGCTCATCCTATCCACTCCGTGACGTCAATTGTCCCGTTTTCCTCGTAAGCCCGATAGGACAGGACCAGTGCCAGTGCAGTCGTTCCGAAACTTATCACGATCGCGGTCAGGACGAGGGCCTGGACGACTGGGTCGGCCACTTCGGGGACTCCGCTGCCGTGGATCTCGAGAACGGGCACGAGGTCGTAGGTTCCCTCGTCGACACCGCCCATTGCGATGAGGTAGACGAACGTTGCCTGTGAGATGACGGCAAGCCCGATGACGATCTGCACCAGGTCCCGTTGCAAGAGCAGGAACGTACCCACAGTGAACAGCCCGCCGACTGCAACCGCCAGTGCGAGGCTCATCGGTCACCTCTCCACCGCTTGCGAGACGGTGGCGCTATGGACCGGCTCATTCAGCACTCACCACCGAGATCAGTGTCAGGAGGCTGCCGACCACGATGAGGTAGACGCCCAGATCGAACACGAGCGCGCTCGCGAGTTCAACCTCGTGGTATATCGGGACGCCCTCTAGGTGGATGTACGTCTGGGCCAGTAGCGGGTCGCCAACGAGTAGTCCGGCGACAGCACTGCCAATGACGACCGTCAGCCCCAATAGTAACATCCGGCGGTAGGCGGTAACCGTGCGATTCTCGAAGATACTGGTGCCCGGATCGACCTCCCGTCCGAGGACGCCCGATTCCAGGTAATCGAGGTCGTGGGCCACATAAATCAGGACGAACGCCGTCGTGGTGAGAACTCCACCGATGAACCCACCGCCGGGGAGGTTGTGCCCCTTCAGAAATAGCCAGATCGAGATGACCAGGACAATTGGCACAGTCACCCTGACTGTCGTCCGCATGATCGTTGTCGTCACTCCGACTCACCCCCGCTGGGTGCTTCCTCACTCCGGGTCCGCATCGTCACGAGGACGAGGATAGCGATCGCCGCGACAGTGACGACCAGCAACTCGCCCAGCGTGTCGAACGCCCGGAAGTCAACGAGGATGACGTTGACGACATTCGAGCCGCCACCGCCCGGGACCGACTGCTCAGTGTAGTACGTGGCGACGCTCGTCGGGTCTGCCCCGGGACTGGGTATCGTCATGAGGACGGCTACGAACGCCATCGCACCGACCAGAATCGACACACTCGCATCGCGGACGAGCACTAGCGGTCGGATGTCCGCGTAAAAGGATGGCAAGCGCTGGAGGACCAGGAGGAAGAAGAGGAGGACGAGCGTCTCGACGACGAGTTGGGTGAGTGCGAGGTCCGGCGCACTCGCGAAGATGAAAAAGATCGCGATCATGAATCCGAGAATCGACAACGTGAGCACACCGACGACGTGCGACGATGCGGTTGGTACCGCCGCACTCGCGAGAACAGCGATCAGTAACACGCCGGCGATCGCCAGCGGGACACCGATCCCATCGACCACAGGCGTTCCCACAGTCGCGGCAAAGCCGGCGAGCGCGAGGAGGCTCCCGGCTACTGCCACCCATCGTTACGTACGTCCGAAGGACGCCGTTGTGAACGAAGGGGGCGAACTGGGCGCTGCCCGCTTCTACCGTCGAGACTGATCCAGTCGTACCACCCGTCGGGACGAACGGGCCATCGGAGCGTCGACACCGCGTGTGATGGCCAGCTCGAGACGCCCCCGGAAACCGGTACCCGATGAGCCCGCCGAGTGATCGGCAATGGCGGACATTGCCACCGGAGGTGAGAGGTCTGTCGGCAGTCCAACCTCGAGCAGTGCGTCGCTGGTGGCGGTGGCGTCGACGGCCCCCTGGACGATGGTGTCGACCGCCAGTTGAGGCGCGACGCTGATCACGGCCGCTACGGCGACCAACACGGCGGGCGGTGCGACCAGCGCGACCGGGGGCCGGTTGATGGCTGCGATCGGCGCCCGCCGCTCGCCGAAGAACAGAGAGAGAAACTTCAGCGAGTAGACGACGGTAAACACGCTCGCGACTGTCGCCACGATGGGGTACAGCCAGGCGAAACCGCCCGCCTCGTGGGCAACCTCGTAGGTCGCCTCGAACAAGAGCTCCTTGGAGTAAAACCCGTTGAATGGGGGGAGACCAGCCATGCTCAGTGCGGCGATCACCGTGATGGCGGCCGCTAGTGGAAGCTCTCGCCAGAGACCCCCGAGATTTTCGAGATTCCGGGTACCGACCTGGTGGGCAACGATTCCCGCGACGAGGAATAGCGGCGCCTTGAACAGTGCGTGGTTGAGCAGGTGGAACGCCCCCGCCTCGCCGCCATAGACGATGTCAAGGCCAAAGCCTGCAACCATTAGCCCCAGGTGACTCGCCGTCGAATAGGCGAGTAACTCCTTAATGTCGGTCGAGGCTACCGCCAGCAGCGCTCCGACAGTCATCGTCAGGAGTCCCACTGTCGCGACGACCAGCACCCATTCTGGACTCATCAGCAGGGGACGCAATCGGCCGAGGAAGTAGACGCCGACCTTGACCATCGTCGCTGAGTGGAGGAAGGCGGAGACGGGCGTCGGCGCGACCATCGCCCTGGGCAGCCAGAAGTGCAGTGGAACCTGCGCGGATTTGGCGGCCGCTGCAATGACGGTGAGGAGGAGTACCGGCAGGAATAGCCCTGACTCTCGCAGGGAAACCCGCATCGTGTCGTGGTTCGCGATCATCGCTGTCAGGTCGAAGGTCACACCGTCGAGGGCGCCCTGCGCCGCGACCGAGAGCATGAGCAGTGCGGCGAGCAAGCAGAGGCCACCGGCGACGGTCACGATCATGGCCATTCGTGCCGAGTAGCGTGACTCGGCGTCCTCGGTATGGTGACCGATGAGTACGAACGAACAGAGGCTGGTCAGTTCCCAGAACAGGAAGATCAACACGAGGTCGGAGGCGAGTGCAACGCCGAGTATCGATCCCATGAACGCAAGCAATGCTGCATAGTAGCGTGCCAGGCCGTCCTCGCCGTGCATGTATTGTGCCGAGTAGATGAACACGAGGACGCCAATGCCGCTGGCAAGAAGCGCAAAAAGGAGGCCCCAGCCATCGACGGTGAACTGGAAGCCCACGTCCAGCGCAGGGACCCACGTCGCTCTGACGGTCCCGTAGCTGTCAACCTGCATCGCCAACAGTCCGAAGCAGACCGTCGCAATGAGTGCTCCTGCGTACCCAGTCCGCTCACCGAGAACCCGATACAGAAGCGGTGTGAGGACTGCCGCGACGAACGGCAGCACGACGATAGTCGTTACGACGGTTAGGTCCGGTGCCATCGGTCTTCATCAGTTTCGGCCGATACGCAGATGCCGTCGTAGTCGACCTCTGACCGGCATTGGACGCCTCCTCCAAAGTAGTTATTGACATGAATAGCCCCGCACGCCTCGCCCTTCAGGGTGGGGTCAAGCGAGGTCAGCCCTCCGATCGACATACCCCCTCATTCTTGGAACTGAACGCCACAGCCTCCAATCGGATCCATGGCGAGCCTTTCCATCCGAAACGTCCTTTGATTCTGCACCCCACCTCGAGGATACCGTACTCTCCTGTTGCGACACAACCACTATACCTCCGGTCTCTCAATACGCAGCCATGTCAACGTCCGAAGAAGAACAGATGCTTCGACTCATGAACCTCGCCGGCCTGCTGGCACCAATCGTGGCGTTCTCGTTCATCTTCGCCGCAACGTTCGTCCACAGCAGCTGGTTCACCTGGCCTGGGCATGCATTGAGTGCCCTTGGCTCCCATCAGCACGACCCCAACTGGATCTACAACCTCGGGCTGGCTTTGGCCGGCGTCCTCGGCGTGATCTTCGCGATCCGCCTGTTCGGGTACTTCGAACACCTCGTCTCCCGGCTTGGTTCACTGAGCTTCATGGTCGGTATCTTCAACCTCACCCTCGTGGGCGTCTTCCACGGCGGGATGGATTATCACAACCTCGTGACGATGCTGTTCTACACGCTGAGTTTCCTCGGCGTGTTGGTCATTGGTATCGGCGAGGTCCTCGATGGCGACCGACTCGGCTACGCCTGGATCATTGGCGTCATTGTCGGGCTGATCCTGACCTACCTGGCGTCACAGACATTCGACGGCGCGGCGATTCCCGAGATGGTCGGGGCGGTCCTCTATGCGATTTTCAGTGTGACCTACTTCGTTCGGCTCGAGGATATCGGGTGGCTGTCGATCGGTGAGGAGTCACCGAGTCAGCCCGACCTGTAGAAGCCGTTTTTCCGTCAAGCTATATCCGCCCGAATGTCCTACCGAACGAGCGGTATGACCATCCTCGTCCTCGGGGATCAGTTGACCCGTCGAGCGGGAGCACTTGCGGACCGACCCAACGATGGAGTACTCATGATCGAGTCTCGGGCGAGCGGCCGGCGTCTCCCCTACCATCCTCACAAACTCGTGCTGGTCTACAGTGCGATGCGACACTTCCGGGACGAACTCCGGGCGGCTGGCAGAGACGTGGCGTACCGACAGGCCGACTCGTTCGAAGCAGGCCTCGAGGCCCACTTCGCGGCCCACCCCGGAGACGACCTCGTTCTCCATGCGTCCGGCCACCCATGGCAGTGAGACCCGTCTCGAGTCACTGGTGGCCGACCATGGCGGCAGCCTCGAGGTCCTTGACAATAACCGGTTTCTCTGCTCCATCGACCAGTTCGAGGCCTGGGCAGACACGGACCAGCGCCGATTTCGACACGAGTCATTCTACCGATTCATGCGTCGCGAAACCGGCTACCTGATGGACGAGGGCGAGCCGATGGGGGGCGAGTGGAACTACGATGACCGGAACCAACAGGCACCGCCGGCCGAGTACGCCCCGCCCGACCCACCTCGCTTCGAGCCTGATGCGCTTACTCGAGCCGTCGAAGACTGGGTGACAGACACCTTCGAGGGCAGTTACCACGAGCCACCGTACGGCACCGAGTGGGCCGATCCCGAGCCGTTCAGGTGGCCGGTCACCCGATCCCAGTCCAGAACCGCCCTCGAGTCGTTCATCACTGATCGCCTCCCAACGTTCGGGCCGTATCAGGACGCGATGCTCGCCGAGGAGTTCGCGATGAACCACTCGCTGCTCTCGCCGGCACTGAACCTCGGCCTGCTCCATCCGCGGGACGTCATCGAGCGAGCCCTCGATGCGTTCGAGGCCGGAGATGCACCCCTTCCCAGTGTCGAGGGCTTTCTCCGCCAGGTCCTCGGCTGGCGGGAATTCGTCCGCCACGTCTACCGGCGGCGCATGCCCGAACTCGCGAGCGCAAACGCCCTCGAGGCCGACCGCGACCTTCCGGAGCTGTACTGGCATGGCGAGACCGACATGGCGTGTCTGGCCGATGTCATCGAGGGGGTGCGGGCCCGTGGCTATTCTCGACCACATCGAGCGGCTGATGATTCTCTCGAACTTCGCGCTCCTCTACGGTGTCGAGCCGGCCCAGCTCGACCGGTGGTTCCGGGCAGCCTATGTCGATGCGTTCGATTGGGTGACCACCCCAAATGTCGTCGGGATGGGGGTCTTCGGCTCCGACGCGCTCTCGACGAAACCGTACGCGGCTTCGGCGAATTACATCGACCGGATGAGCGATTACTGTGAAGACTGCGAGTACGATCCCGATGATGTGACTGGTGAGCAGGCCTGTCCGTTCAACACGCTCTACTGGGCGTTTCTCGACCGCAACGAGTCGACACTCCGGGAGGTGCCCCGAATGGGGCTCGTCTACAGTCACCTCGACGACAAATCCACAGCCGAACTGGATCGGATTCGAGACCGCGCGGAAACGGTCCGGACGCGGACGAGAGATGGCTCGATCTAATGCGGATTACAGTCTATGCCACTCAGGGCTGGGCCTCATCGTAGGATGCACCCAGAGCGATGAGAAAGCCGACCAGTGCCGAGACGAGCGCGACGGTCCCGACAGCAATGCCGACGATCGACAAGAGGGTACCCGCCAGCAGCTGGGCGGAGGTGAGCAGTGAGACCGCAGATACCGCTGCGATCAGTCCGAGGAGACGACCGAACCGACCTGAATCGAAGCTGTTGCTCTGCTCCGAGGTCTCGAACAGTTCGTTCAGGATGCCGCTGTACTCGCTGTCGCCGGCAGCCTCTCCGAGTGAGTGCACCGAGTGCGAGATCCACAGGCCGGCCGTCACACCCAGCAAGCCGACGAACCCGACAATCGCGAGGTCACCTGATGCAACGAACCCGATCACCACGCCACTGCCGAACGTGATGACCATGATCCCGTGGAGCAGGATCGACCGGTTCCCGAAGTCCTCCAGCCGGGCCACCTGGGTGACGCTCATTGGGGATGGCCCCTACCACGAGTGACCGGATATACATTTGTGGGCATAGGCGCCGATTACCGGCCAACTTGTGGTCGTTCCCGGAGCTTACTCCCCCCGAGCTCGCTCGAACATCTCGAGGGCCGCCTCCCGTCGCTGTGAGTGCTCCACGATGGGGTCGGGATAGTCGGTCTCCACCTCTGCACGCTCCTCGGCCTCGAGCGTCGGCCACTCGTGGATCGTCTCGGTGGCGATCCCCTGGAGTTCCGGGACGTATCGCCTGATGAACTCGCCGTCAGGATCGTGTCGCTCGGCCTGGGTCGTCGGATTGAAGATCCGGAAGTACGGTTGCGCATCGGTGCCTGTACTGGAGGCCCACTGCCAGCCACCGGCATCGTTCGCGGGATCGTGATCGACCAGCCGCTGGCGGAACCAGGCATACCCCTCTCGCCAGTCGATGAGCAGATCCTTCGTCAGGAACGAGGCCACGATCATTCGAACGCGATTGTGCATGAACCCCTCTTCGCGGAGCTGGCGCATTCCCGCATCCACGATCGGGAATCCCGTCAGGCCGTCCTTCCAGGCCTGCAGCGCGTCCGGGTCATCGCGCCACTGGATTGGATACTCGTAGCTACGGTAGGGCCTGGAGACGAGCGAGGGGGTTTCGGCGAGGACGTGCGCGTAGAACTCCCGCCAGGCCAGTTGCTGGGCGAACCGCTCACAGGACTCCGCAGCATCCTCATCAGCAGCGGTCTGAATCGCCTGCTCGACGGCCTCGTACACTGTCCTGATGCCGATCGTTCCCCACCGCAGGTGTGCGGATAGCCGCGAGGTCCCATCGGCGGCAGGCACCTCCCGGGTGGCTGCATACCGATAGATCGGTCCCTCGCAGAACTCCTCGAGGCGATCCTGCGCTGCAGCCGGTCCAGCCTCGGGAAGGGAAGCTGATGGCTCGTCGAACCCGAGGTCCGCGAGCGATGGCAGTGGGTCCCCGTCGCGCTCCGCGAGCTGCTCACTCGCCGGAGCCGCGCAGTGGATCGTCCTTCGGGCGATCGCGCCACTTCCGCCAGAAGTACGAGTAGACCGAATATGGCGTTCCCTCGTTGGTCGCGATCGACCCGGGCTCGTGGAGGAGGGCATCCGTGTGGGTTTTCACCTCGACCCCATCGCCGGTGAGGGCGTTCCGGACACTCTCGTCTCGCGTTCTGGCGAGCCCCGAGTAGTCGCGATTCCAGCTGACCGCCCCCGCTTCCTGGTCGTCGGCAAGCCGCTGCAGCTCCTCCGCAGGATCACCGGTCGTGACCAGCAGATCACTCCCGTGGTTGCGATACCACTCGCGAAGCGCCGCGAGACACTCGAGCATGAACGCCACGCGGGGTGGTGAACCATACGCCAGGACAGTGGGATCGAAGATGAAGACGGGCACCACCGTCGCCTCATCGGCTGCCAGTGCCAGCGAGTGATTGTCGCTGGCCCTGAGGTCGCGTCGATGCCAGTGGATGACCTGGGTCGGTCACACGCGCTTACGTTGGCGTGACCAGTCCTACAAAGGTATAGGGCCGGGAGGGTCCGGACTGGCCGCTCGGGTGGCCATCGAGATACACCAGCTCGTCGGCCCGCTCGAGCATCCGGACACCCCACGTGACGGTGACGGGGACGAGGGAGGTGGTGAAGATCACTCGAGATCCGAGGAGGGAACCGGATGCTGCAGCCGGGCACCGCGACCCGTTCGTTCCCGTGACTGTACTGGCACCCGGTAGATGGTGATTTGCGGTGGATGGTGGGTGTTGCACAAAAGCCATAACGTCCCGGTACTGGGTACCTCGCATGCGTCGCCGGGGCTATCTCACCGGACTCGCCGGCTTGTGTAGCCTCGGGCTCGCTGGGTGTCTGGGCGCCGAGGAACGCGACGAGTTCCAGATCGAGCGCAAGAAGGGCGGCTGTCGCCATGCCAAACTCGTCGCGGAGACGATTCAACTCGGCGGCGGGCTTCCCCGGCCGAGAGTAATGCCGCCTGGCGCGTCGAGATGGAACCTGGTGAAGCCATTGCCCTCCGAATCGCCTCGGAGAACGGCGAGGACACTGATCTTGCAGTGGCCGGGCCTCGAAGTGCGTCGACCCGGCCGACGAACCCCTGCTCAAGACCGAACATGCGATCGATCATCGCTATGAGACGACTGCTGAAGCCGACGGCTATCACACCATTCGGCTGACCAACCCTGCACTGGTATCGACAACGAGCTGGTCGGTGCGCTTGACGTGGTACAGTGCTCCGACCTGCATCTAGCTAGACTCGCCTGGCGGGCCTGCCTCCTGCGGGCCGCCGCCAGTCTGGTCCTCGAGGGATTCGTTCCAGCCGCCGCTGTCGACGATCTCGAAGAGCTTGCCCCAGTTCTCGCTACTCTGGCTCTCGGGGAGTTCCTCGCGAAGCTGGTGGAAATCCGAGTCGGGAACAACCTCGGAAACCAGATCGATTACGATGCGGGCGTGGAAGGCAGCCTCGGCCGTCTCCACTCCTGGACCTTCAATCTCGCTGATGCGCTCGATGTAGTCCTTCCAGTCGAAGCGTTGGCCGTGGTCGTGGACGGCACCGGATAGGTACCACTTGATCTCGATGGGAAGCGAGGCAGCGAGATCCTCCGCGTTCCCTTCCGGAATGCGCTCACCCAGGGGCACCAAGGTTGCCCGGATCGCCCGGAGTGTTCGCCCTGTGTCGGGCAGTTCGAGGCGATGCTGTATCGTTCCGGTGAATTCGTCGAAATCCATGGACTGCGCTTCACCGACATCGGTTGTCAAGCCACAGGGCAGCTGCCAGCCTGTGCGAGAGTTACCTAGTCCAACTGGTCGGCGAACCAGGTCGCCGCTATATCGGCAACCTCCTCGAGTTCACCAGGCCCCTCGAAGAGATGGCCAGCGCCTTCGACCACGTGCAGGTCACCATCCACCGTAAGCTCCCTCAGCGCCTCCTCGTTGCCTTCGAGAACCTGGGTATCCGCCCCACCCACGATGAAGAGAGTGGGTGCTTGCACCTCGGGGAGTGCCCCCCGGCGAGGTCAACCCGACCACCCCGCGAGACCACCGCGCCGATGTCGCTCGGCCGCTGGGCGGCCGCCCTGAGCGCGGCGGCAGCCCCGTACTCGAGCCGAAGTACCCGATCGGCACACCGTCGTTCTTCTGCTGTAGCCACTCGGTCACTCCCACGAGTCGACTGGTGAGCAGGGCAATGTCGAAGCGGTTCGATCGATCCGTGTCTTCCTCCTCCGTCAGTAGGTCGAAGAGGAGGGTCCCGAGCCCCCTGTCCCGGATTTCCTCGGCGACGAACTGATTTCGTGGACTGTGTCGACTCGAGCCACTGCCATGGGCGAAGACGACAATCCCGTTCCGGGCGGTGGGCTGGGCCAGTGCGCCCTCGAGTTCGACGCCATCGACCGGAATCGAGACGATATCGGGCATGGTCTGGATTGACCACCCCCGTTGGCTTCAGTGGCGGGGGCTCAGACCGGTTTTCGTGACCTGATACCACTCGCCCTCCCAGGTGAGGTAGTACTCGAAGAACGACTTGACCGTGAGCAATCCAAGACCCGGGTAGACGAACGGAACAAGGGCGATCGTCCAGGAGGGCGGCCCGATCCGTCCGGTCTGAACGTCACGAATCCAGACCCCGGCGATCGTCAGCATGACGATGATGAACGGCACCAGGGATAGTGCCGACCCGCTGAGGGCCAGCAACAGGAGGTTCGATGCGATTACCAGTGTCAGCAGACCCCCGATAATGCTGCCGGCAGCTCTCGTGAGGGGGACAAGTTCGGCGATGCCTGGTCGGTCACTGAGTAGGGAACGAAGCCGGCGGTCGAACACCTGGATCTGCCCGATTCGCCATCGTTTGCGCTGGCCCCAGAGGTCGAGAAAGGTGTGGGGCGCCTCCATCGTATTCGCCCGTCCGCGGTCCTGCTGGACGGTCAGACCGGCATCGTGACAGGCATGGGCGAATGCCAGATCCTCGGTGAGCATCTCGCGGTAGCCGCCGACTGCCTCGAAGGCCTCGCGACTGAACACGGTCGAACCACTGCGTGGATTCGCGAACCCGAGCGGATCGAACAGGGTGTAGGCAGCCTGGACGATGGTCCGCTCGCAGTAGGCAAGCGTCTCGATCGTCCCAGTTGGTCGGGGAATTCGGCGACCCTGATACACATCGACCCCATCGGCAACGGCTGTCATTGCCTGTGCGATAAACTCGGGGGCGACCCACTCGTCGGCATCGAAGACTGCGAAGAACTGCTCATCCGAGCGTGAAACGGTGTAGTTGATCGCACTGGCCTTCGAGCCGGGCACACCGTTGACGAAACATTCGACGGTATCGTGGCTGTCCGCGAGTTGTCGCGCTCGCTGGATCGTTGGCCCATCTCCTGGCTCGACAACGATCGTAACCCGAAGTGGATCGTACGTGCTCTCGAGGAGACTCGAACACCGATCTCGAGGGCCTCCGGGTCCCGGTAGGCAGGGATAATTGCCCGGATCGCGGGTCCCTCGGTCCGACCCCGATCGACGGGGAGTGCCAGACCGTTCGGAGCAGGAGGCCGCCGCTCACCAGCGTGAACCCGGTGAAGGCGGACAGGGCGATAATGCCATCCAGATTCGTGACCAGTAGGGTGAAACGCCCCACCGTGAGGGTAGCGTTCACCACGATTCACCCCGGACAGGAGACCGACGCCAACGAGCAACGAGGTGAGGGCGAGGGTCCCAACGGCCTCGATGGCTCCGTGGGCGGACCTCATGAGTACAGGTAACGGCCGAATCACCTTTCAACCTTTTTATTCTCACGAATGCACCTGTCATTAATCTCCCCGCCGGTGACTGAGATCTCCCAGACATCTAGACTATCGTTGATGTCCCTGAATGTCATGCATCAGCCTGTAAGCTGCAGATAGTATCGACCGCATCACCGAGTACGCACCCGGAACCCCTTTTGCGGGACCGCCTGAATCGAAACCATGACCCGCAATGGGGCAGAGAAGCAGCGAACGGCCCAATCGTTCGGCCAGGCCGCCGAGGCCTATCGGGAGAGTGCGGTGCATCGGGAGGGGGCCGATCTCGAGACCATTGCGAGCTGGTGTGGTGGTGCTGATCGGGCAATCGACATCGGGACGGGGCTGGTCACACAGCTCTCGCCCTGCTCGAGGGCGGGGTCGACTCCGTTCTTGCGCTCGATGCGTCGCCCCAAATGATCGAGACGACCTGTTCGGCCGACGGCCGAATCCAGGGAATCGTCGGTGATGCCGAGCGGCTCCCGCTTGCAAGCGGCTCGGTGGATGTCGTGACCTGCCGACTGGCCGCCCACCACTTCCCTGCCCCCGAGCAGTTCATTGCTGAGGTCGCCCGCGTGCTCGAAGCCAACGGGCTGTTCGTGTTCGAAGACACGGTGGGCCCTGACGATGCCGAGGTCCGTGAATTCCTCGAGCACATCGAAACGGTTCGCGATCCAACGCACGTGGCGTCACAGCCGGTGGACCAGTGGCGCGAGTGGATCGATGCCGCCGGATTGCGGGTCGAGCAGTGCCAGCGCTTTGCCAAACGGATCCCCTTCGAGGCGTGGATGGCGGCCCAGTCTGTTCCCACGGATCGGCGTGAAACCATCGAGAGCGCGCTGCAGTCAGCGACACCACTCGAGACCGAGACACTGGGCATCGAGCGATCGGCCGAGGGTGTCGAGGCAATTTCCCTTCCAAAGGTTCTGCTCGGCACCCGCCGGTGACCTGGACATCATCCCCGATGAAGCCGCCCGACGGGCAACTATTTCGGCATCGAGAGCCTACTCTCGAGTATGTCAGGTCAATTTCCAGAGCTCGACCAGCATGTCCAGTTCGTCACCGCCGAGACGCTGAAGGCACGCCTGGACGATGGTGAGGAGATCACCCTCCTCGATACCCGGCGGCCGGCCGATTTCGAAGCCTGGCACATCGAGCACCCCAATATCGAACCCGTCAACGTCCCGTTCACCGAATTCCTCGACGGCGAGGATCCGGCGAGCGAGGTCCCCGCTGGGGTCCCGGAGGGCCATCTCGTCACCTGCTGTGCGAAGGGCATCTCGAGTGCGTACGTTGCGGAGTTTCTGACCCATGAGGGCCAGACCGTCGAGGCGCTGGAAGATGGCATGCGTGGGTGGGCACGCCTCTACGAAGCTGTTGACCTTCGGGAGGCCCCCCTCGTGCGACAGTATTACCGACCCTCGAGCGGCTGCCTCTCATATCTGGTCGCCTCCGGAGACGCGGCTGTCGTGATCGACCCGCTCCGGGCGTTCACCGACAGGTATGTCGCGGACGTCGAGGCTTTGGGGGCACGGCTCGAGTACGCCATGGACACCCACGTGCACGCCGACCACGTCAGTGGTGTTCGGGCACTTCGTGATCGCACAGGGGCAGAGGTCGTCCTGCCGCGAGGGGCGGTCGAGCGTGGACTAGATTACGATGCGACCCTCGTGTCGGATGGAGAGGCGCTGTCCGTCGGTAAGACAACCATCGAGGTGGCCGCGCTGCCGGGTCATACCACCGAGATGACCGGGTACGTCATTGAGGACCTCCTCGTCGGCGGGGATTCGCTGTTCCTCGAGAGTGTTGCCAGACCGGACCTCGAAGACGCCGAGCGGGCCCGCGAGGCTGCCGCAACGCTCTACGAGACTGTCCAGAAGATAGCCGAGCGGTCACCGGACGATCGGCTTGCACCCGGACACGCCGGCCCCGCCGAACAGCCGGGCCCGGGCGGTGGCTACACCGCGACAATTCGCACGCTACAAGCTGAGAACCAGGTTGTCGACATGGATAAGGACACGTTCGTCACTCACTCCGTGGAGAATCTTCCACCGCGACCGAGTGCATTCGAGCGGATCGATCGCAACCAACCTGGGGATCGAGATGGTCGATGAGGACACCGCTTTTGAACTCGAACTCGGGCCGAACAACTGTGCGGCCGGCCCCGTAACCAATAGTTCTTGGCGACGGCGCTCCAACCCGGCGTTGATCGATGGGCGATGAACACTCCCTAGCGCGATCGACACTCGATACGCTCGCCCCCTCGGTTGCGGTCATCGACGAGACTGGCGAGATACTCCTGACGAATCGGTCCTGGCGGCAGTTCGGGCCCGATGCGTCCTCTGGGTCGGACCTCGGGGTCAACTACCTCTCGACGACTCAGGGTGTCGACGACGAGTTTGCAGCCACGGCGGCCCGGGGGCTCGAGGCCGTCATAGCGGGCGAGCAGGAGACGTTCTCACACGAATATCCCTGTCATACGCCGGAATCCGAGCAGTGGTTTTTGATGCGTGTCCGGCGGTTTTTCGTCGATGACGAGCTCCGCGTCTCGATCGTCCATCTCGACATCACGGAACGGCGCCTGGCCGAACGAGACGTTACCAGAGCCCGGGACGAGCTCGAGGACGAGCGGGATGCCCTCGCCCACCTGCTCGGCCGGATCGAAGATCTCATTCCACGCGTGACGGAGGCGGCTGTCGGATCGCCGTCCAGGGAGGAGCTCGAAGATCGCGTGTGTACGGCACTCGTCGAGGCAGACCCATACGAGGTGGCCTGGTTCGGGCGCGCAGCGCTCGGCGGTGATGGCTTCGAGCGGGGAGCGACAGCAACCGCGGGCTCCAGCCGGATCAGTCTCGGTCGACCTGATCAGGCGCTCCAGCAGGTCCTCGACACTGGGGAACCCCGTGTGGTAAGCGATGTGGACGATTTCTCGGCAACCGTCGCTCTTCCGATCGAGTACGGCACGGTTTCCTATGGGATCCTGGTGATCCATGCCTCCGAACCGGATGCCTTCGATCCCCGGAGGTGATCGTCCTCGAGTCACTCGCATCGACGGTCGCGACGGCGATCAACGGGCTCGAGGCCCGCCGTCTCCTCGTGACCGACAGCGTCATCGAACTCGCTCTGACGATCGATGACGATAGTCTCGGGCTCGTGGCCCTGGCGGAGCAGGTCGGCGAGCCGGTCCGCTATCGGGGGCTGCGCCACGAGGCAGGCGAAGCTCGGGTCTTCGTTCGGCTCGAATCGGAGACATCAGCCGATATCCGGTCTGTGGCCGGCCTCGAGAGCGTCACCGTCCTCGCAGAGGGGGAGCGTTTCATGGTGCTGGAACTCGTAGTAGCGGATGACCTCGTTCCCATGCTAAGCGAACATGGAGCGGCGGTACGGCAGCTCGATGCCACAGACTCGACCCTCTCGGTCGAACTTGACGTCCCCACGGAGTCAGCAGCCAGGACCCTGTTTGATGGCCTCTCCGAGCGGTTCTCCGGCGTTCAGCTCACCAGCTACCAGACTCGAGAGCGTCCCGTCCAGTCCATTCAGGAGCTGGCAGGCGACCTCCTTGGGGGCTTAACCGACCAGCAGGCCGATGCGCTCCGTCGGGCCTTCCATGCAGGATACTACGAGTGGCCCCGGGACGCCTCCGCCGAGGAGCTGGCAGCGACGATGGACATCACTCGCCAGACGTTCCATCAACATCTCCGGGCCGGCGAGCGTAAGCTGATCGGCGGCATTCTGTCGGGCGATCGGTCCTCGTTAGGTATGTGACCTTTAAATACCCGATTCATACAACCACCTGATCCTTCAGCGGGATCTGAATCGCAATGGACCCCGAACACGTCGATGCAAGTCAGTCGATCCACCGCCAGACAGGGCCGACCTTCTACCTTGCGACGCGGCTGTTTCCCCGTCGAATTCGGCGGTCCACCTACGTGCTGTACGCATTCTTGCGAACCGCTGATGAGGTGGTGGATGGGTCGGATCTCCCACCGGCGGCACAGCGAGAGCGACTCGAGCACATCCGGGGGGTTGCACTTGGGGAGGATTCAGCAGCGGATCCGGTCCTTGCGGCATTCCAGGACCTCCGTGTCCAGCAGGGGATACCGGATACAGCCATCGACGAGTTCATCGACGCCATGTGCATGGACATCGAGATCGATCGCTACGAGACGATGGCCGATCTCGACCGGTACATGGGCGGGTCGGCGGCCGCCGTTGGGGAGATGATGACAGCCATAATTGGCACGACGGAACCGGCCGCGGCCCGACCCCATGCACGGGCGCTGGGTGAGGCCTTCCAGCTGACGAATTTTGTCCGAGACGTTCGGGAGGACGTCGAGGAGCACGACCGGGTGTACATCCGGAGACACTCCTCGAGGATCAGGGCATCGACACCGAGACCGTCCGCTCGCTCGAGCCTTCACCGGCGATCGACCGGGCCGTACATTCGATGCTCCTCGAGGCAGAGGATCGGTACCGGGAGGGCGTTCGGGGGATCGATCTGCTCTCGAGTGACTGTCAGTACCCGGTCCTGCTGGCATCGTTGCTCTATTCGGAACATCACCGATCGATCCGGGGACAAGACTACGACGTCATCTCCGCAGCGACCGTCGATCTCCCTGCCGCGAAAGGCATGGTGTCTCGCCCGGAGTCGCTGGCAGTGGCAGTGGAACGACGATCCAGTCAAGGTCTTTCGTCGCCTCTCGGCGATCCCGTCTCGAGCAGCGCCGGCCCGACCCGCTCCCAGGCCGGCCGACGAGGTCAGAACGATAGCGCGTTTTTGAGCCACCGGGGTGTCGAATCCACTACTGTCTGTCGATCGTACTTATCCGTCGACCAGAGCGCGCCGATGAATCCAGCGGCGACTCCTACCGGAATGAGGTTGCCATAGAGCATATTCAGCGAGCCCCAGAGCAGGACGAAGCTGACCAGGTCGTCGAGAATAAACTCACACGAATCGAGTCGATCGAGGAGTGCTGGTCGGTCGAACGCCTGGTCGATGAGAACGACCGCGACAGTCCCCGACAGCACCCACCCTGAAAGTTGCTGATGGGAACGCCGTCAGTACAGACCCGCTGCCTCGTATGACCAGAACCCGATGGCGACGGCCGCGGGATCGAGAATCAGATCCATGGCCAGGACCCCCACGATGGCAATCGGGAGCCTGATGAGTCGCCGCCGTCCCCGCTCGCCCAGGACGAGCAGTGACAGGAGGTAGACGTCGAGGACCAGCGGAATGAAAAGCAGCGGCAGGGCGAGGGGAATCGCATCGAAGAGAAGCGGCCCGAGCCCGATCTCGTAGGTAAATTCGCCATACGGCCAGCCCGTCCTGATGCCAACGAACTCGATGGCATAGGCATAGCCAGCGAGAATTCCGATGATCCCACCGACACGTCGATCGACCAGCGGCAACAGTCCCACAATGAGGGGGACCGCATGACTGCAACCCCGAGGATGAGCAGGATCGCGTTGTAGGCCAGCGGCTCCGGGAGGAGTCCCTGTTCGCTCGCAATCAGCAGGATTGCCCGACGAGCGGGAAGACGACCGCGATTGTGATTCGATGCTCTCGAATGAGTCCCTCGAGCCGAGCCTGCCACTCGGCTCGATCAGCCCATAGACAAGCACCCAGAGGCCGCCCATCGTGAGCACGGCGCCGAGCCCGGTATTGACGAACGGGAACCACCAGTAGGCCCGGCGGACGGACACGTTTGAGAGCGCGACGCCCATCGTGAGTACCGGATAGAGCGAGGAAGATTGGTGCCAGCCGGATATCGACCAAGGCAAAACCGATCGCGGCCAGCAGCCAGCAGCCCGCACAGTAGAGGTAGGTTCGTTCCTCGCCCAGGACAGTCGCCGTCGTGGCAATCCCCGCCTGTCGATCCGGTTCGATGTCCGGGACCGCCGAAAAGGTGTGCATGGCCATGGCCCACAGCCAGCCACCGAGGAGGACGAGCCACGGGAGCTGGTCACCTCCAAGGGCCGCATACGCCGCCACACCCGGGGTGATGTAAAGTCCGTTTACCACCGAGTCGAGTGGCGGACTCGTTTTTAGCCGGAGGGGTGGGGCACTGTATATCAGCCCGCAGACGAGAAAGATTCCGATCCAGAGCCCCGACCTCGAAGGAAGCGTGAGTATGAACGGCAAAGCCAGGACCCCACTCGCAATGACGGCCATGGGTACCCATCGCTGACCGCCGTATCGTCGCTCGCGCGATTCCTTTTTCGGATTTGCGGCATCGATTTCCCGGTCGAAGATGTCATTGACTCCGTAGAGGTAGACATTCGCGGGGACGAGGAAGTAGCCGAACAGGCCGAGGGCCACCGGTGAGACCGAGGTCACCGAGACTGTTTGCCCCGAAGGTCACGCCGACGATGACCGGTCCCGCGAGATACAGCCAGAACCGCGGCCGTGACATCGTCACGAGATACTCGAGGTCCGCTCGAAGGCCAGGTGTCCCTGACTCGGATGCACCACCCCTCACGTCACCACCCGATCTGACCCCGCCACGACGACTCAGCGGTTTCGTCCTCGATCACGGCCGCGGCGGTGTGCTCCCCGCTGATCAGACACATCGGGACGCCGATGCCCGGCGTAGTATCTGCGCCCGTATAGTAGAGGCCGTCCAACCCTTTGGCTCGATGCGGCGGGCGGAAGAGGGCTGTCTGTCGGACGGTATGAGCCAGGCCAAGGGCCGTTCCCCGGTAGGCGTTATATCGGTCAGCAAATTCACTGACCGTGAACCGCTCTTCGAGGACGATCTTGTCCTCGAGGTCGGCACCGGTGTTGGACTCGATGTCTCCGATGACGAGGTCGCGAAACTGCTGGCGGCGATCCTCCGAGTCGGTGAGCCCCGCCGCGATTGGCACGAGCACGAACAGGGCCTCGTGGCCAGCTGGTGCCACCGTGTCGTCCGTTCGGGAGGGGACACAGCAGTAGTAGGCAGGGTTTGATGGCCAGTCCGGCCGATCGAAAATCGTCGCAAAGTGGGGGTCCCAGTCGGTCGGTAACACCAGGGTGTGGTGGCGTAACTCGGGGAGGTCACCCTCGATGCCGAGATACATGATGAACGCCGATGGCGCATAGGTCCGACTCTCCCAGTAGTCCGCTTCGAGACCCCGATCACGCTCCTCGAGCAGGTCTAGTTCGGTGTGGGGGTAGCCCGCGTTGCTGACGACTTTGCTGGCCGATTCGACGCCCCGCTCGGTCGAGACCTGCATCGCCCCGGGGGACCCTCGAATATTCCTCACCTGCCGCCCGGTCTCGTAGGTTACGCCGAGCTCGCCCCCAAGTTCGACGAGGGCGTCGATGACACCGGCCATGCCCCCCTCGGGATACCAGACGCCAAGTCCGAAGTCAACGTGACTCATCAGGTTGTACATTGCAGGGGTGTTCTTCGGCGACCCACCCAAGAAGACGAGTGAGTACTGAACGATCTGGCGGAGCTTGGGGTGGTCGAAGTACGAACTCAGCGTGCCCCTCCATGCGATCCGAGCAATGCGAGCCCCCGAGCGTTGCGGGCCACGTCGAGGTCGATGAAATCCCGGAGTCGCTGTCGGTCCTCGTAGACGAAGTGCTCCATCGCGATCTCGTAGTTTTCCTTTGCCCGCTCGAGATAGCGAGCCAGCGTGTCACCGGCCCCCTTCTCGTAGCTCTCGAAGAGCTCTCTCGCCTCGATTCGATCTGGTGGAATGTCGACCTGATCGCCGTCCTTGAAGAAGATCCGGTAGTGGGGGTCGAGCTGTGTCAGGGAATAGTAGTCCTCAGGCGTTCGATCGAAGTGCCCGAAGAACCGTTCGAAGACGTCGGGCATGAGATACCACGAGGGCCCCATGTCGAATCGAAAGCCATCCTGCTCGAGTGTCGAGGCCCGGCCGCCGAGTTGCTCGTTCTGCTCGAGAACAGTCACCTCGGCCCCCTTGGCTGCAAGATAGCATGCAGTGGAGAGTCCCCGACCCCAGCACCGACCACGAGCATGTCCTCCCCACCCAACTGACTCATACCAAATATGTATGGAGGGACGATGAAAAGCGTTTGTCGACCGGCAAGCCAGCCACGACACTGGGCTCGTGCTGGCCGGTCCGTACTCTCGAGTTTGTGTAGCTGCGTGATTAAGTAAAAAGCCTGCATCTGTTGGCCAACAAGGTCACAATACCCCCGTCCTTTCGTTGGCCGACGGGATGCCCTCTGATGGAACGAGCCCTGACCAGCCAACGCGTCGTGGCTTTCTGCGGACAGCCGGAATGGCTGTCGCCCTTCCAGGCGGTGTCGGGGCCCTCAATCTCTATCGCAGCCAGCGGTCCGAAACACCTGATGGAATCCCCCGATCGATTGCAACGTCCGAGTCGCTCCATCGGGAGCTAGCCGATCCGCTGACGGATCGGCCTTCGATGGCATCGAGCCGGATCGTCGGGACCTCCTCCTTGATGTCCGCTATGTCGGTCAGACTCGGATTGCCCAGTCCGTCGTGGACCGCCTGCTCTCGCTGTTTCGCTCGAATGGCATCTACGCCCAGTGGCTCGAGTATCCAGACCGCTACGACCGGGCCTGGTTCGAGTCGAGGTTTGGCTACGACGTCAGGAAGATACTCTGGTCTCGCGAGAGTTTCTATCGAACCGCAGTGGAGCCAGCCCTCCGGGACATCGCGGTTCAGGTCATCGTCGTCCCGGGGCTGACCGACCCGCACGTCGAGGGCCTGCTCTACAGTCCGATGAGCGATGCGACTGGCCAGGGAAGGATGGTCACGTCAACGGCTTCAGCGTCGGCAACCGCCTCGTGGTAGCCGATCGGGAGAACCCGGCGAACGCCACCCGGCTCATCCTCCACGAGCTCGGCCACCTGGCGCTCTGTCACGACGATGACCCGGCCAATGTCGGCGTTATGGGCAGTGGGGACAGAATCGATCTGATGCCCGACGAGTGGGCCCAGCTCAGGGATAATCTCGCCAACGTTCGCGACGGGACCGGCTATGATGTCATGTTGCGGCCGTGTCTCTGGCGGGAGACACTCGCAGGGAATGGTATCGAGCGACGCTAGAACTTAGTCGATGTGCCCTTCGCGTCGGAGCTGGGCGGCGTCCTGGCCCGAGTAGCGCCACTCGATGGTGGCCTTCTCGTCCTGGAAGTCCCAGGGTTCGACGAGGACGACGTCGTCCTCATCTGATCCAGGTGCGGTACTTCATTCGACCGGGGATTCGGCCCATTCTGTTCTTGCCGTCCTCGCACTGGACGCGGACGTGATTTCCACCGTTGTGCTGGGTCACGACGGCAAACAGTTCGTTCTCGTTGGGCATGCGGAGGGCCTTTCGTTCTCCTTCTTCCTCACTCATTACTGTTATTTGCGGGGGCCGACGGATAAGCACGCGGGAGCCGTGTTACCGGTGTTCACGCTCGGCGATGACGGCCTCGTAGGGGCGAAGTGAACGACCGGATAGCGTCGATGGTGGATCTGAATAGTTTCCGGTAAGTGGCTGCCAGCCATCGTCCTCGAGCTCGAGTACCGGCGCTTCGTCGGTGAGATTGGTGGCGATGAGGAGTTCGTCAGTTGCACTCACTCGCCGGTACGCGAACACCGCGTCGGGCCGTGGCTCCACTGGCTCGACAGAGCCGGTGACCAGTGCCGCCCGCTCGCTTCGGAGTTCGATGAGCGATCGATAGTAGTGCCAGATGGAGTCCTCGTTGGCTCGAGCGGCCTCCACGTTGATGTCGGTATAGTTCGGCGTCACGGGCAACCACGGCTCGCCAGTCGTAAATCCAGCCTGCTCACTGTCGTCCCACTGCATCGGTGTCCGGGCGTTGTCCCGGCTCTGGGCCTCGATGGCCGGCCGGATATCCTCGTAGCTTGCCCCCTCCTCGAGGGACTCCGCGACATAGTTGCGGGACTCCACGTCCTCGAGGACTGCCGGGTCCGGAAAGGAGCTGTTCGTCATCCCGATCTCCTGGCCCTGGTAGATGAAGGGGCTGCCCCGAAGCGTCGTGATCACCGTCGCCAGCGCGGTTGCGGACTCGTAGTGGTACCGGCTGTCGTCGCCGAACCGAGAGACAGCCCGGGGCTGATCGTGGTTCTCGAGATAGAGGGCGGTCCAGGCCCGGTCGTCGATCGCATCCTGCCAGGCCATCAGTGCCCGCTGGAAGGAGCCGGGATTGACGGATGTCGGATCCCAGCGGCCGCCGGGGCCCCAGTCGAGGACGACGTGGTCGAACGCGATGAGCATCGACAACGGGTCACCGTTTTCCGTGAACTCGAGGCCGCGGGCCGAGCCGATTCCGGGCATCTCGCCGATGGCAACGACATCGCGCTCGGCGAAGACCCGCTCGTACAGTTCTGCGAGATACTCGTCCAGCTCTGGGCCATCCCAGAAGTGCTCGACGCCGATCTGGAGGGTATTGTCGACCCCATCCGGCAGCCCCTCGGTCTTCGAGAGCAGGTTGATGACGTCGAGCCGATAGCCGTCGACGCCCCGATCGAGCCACCAGTTCATCGTCTCGACGACGGCATCACGGACCTGCGGGTTGCGCCAGTTCAGATCGGGCTGTTTCTCGTCGAAGAGATGGAGGTAGTACTCGCCACGCGTCTCGTCGTAGCTCCAGGCCGATCCGCCGAACACGGACTCCCAGTTGTTCGGCGGCCCATCGTCACTGTCCTGCCAGTGATAGAAGTCGGTATAGGGATCCTCACGGTTTCGCGATCGCTCGAACCAGTCGTGTTCGTCGGAGGTGTGGTTGACCACCATATCGAGGATAAGTCTGATATCATGGTCCCCGAGGGTGTCCCGAAGGGCCTCGAAGTCGTCCATCGTGCCGTAATCGGGGTGGATCGAGCGGTAGTTTGCGACGTCATAGCCGTGGTCGGCCATGGGTGACTCATAAATTGGACTGAGCCAGACTGCATCGACTCCCAAATCGTTCAGGTATGGCACTCGCTCGCGGATTCCCGGCAGATCACCAATCCCGTCCCCGTTGGAGTCGTTGAAACTACGCGGATAGATCTGATACACCACCGCCTCCTGCCACCAGGGTCGGTCCATCGAACAGCGATTGCTGGCAGATGCTCTTATATGGTGGGGCTACTCTCGAAGGACGAGATAGCCGATTGCGCCGATCGAGACGACCGCCAGCCCGGACCCGAGGAGGAGTCGTCGATAGCCAATGACCGTCGTTTCGAAGTAGGTCTCGGCCGCGTAAGTGAACGCGAACGGCCCGATGGTCTGGCCCAATCGCAGGACGCTCGTTCGGATTCCCATCATGCCCGCACGCAACTCGCTCGAGACGAGGCCGATGATCGTGGTGTCGATGGAGGGCATCGTGATCCCGAACCCGACCCCGAACGCTAGCAGCGAGATGAAGATGAACACCGGACTCGGGGCAAGCCAGATTCCGAGGAGACTTGAGCCGAATGCCACATACCCCAGGGCGACGAGTTCCTGGGATCGCCGCCACTGTGAGATGCGGCCGAACTGTGATGAGACGATGGCACTGGCGAGGGCAACTCCCGCGAGAACCGGCCCTATCTCACCGGATGTGAGTCCGAACTCGTCACTGAGCAAGAGCGGTAAGACAGTGAGAACGGAGCCATAGAATACGGCAAATACGACCAGAATGGCCGCAAGGATCGCGAGTGCCTGTGGGAGCAAGAGGACATCGCGCAGCCGGCCGATGTAGATAGCGACTGGGTCAGGCTCGAGTCCGTCGGGCTCGGTCAGAATAACCGTCGCAAATACGCCCACGAGGATGGCGATTCCGAAGAAGAAAAAGGGGACATTCCAGCGAATCGACCCCAGGAGGCCCCCGAGTAGTGGATAGAACGCCGCACCGGTACCGATCGTACTGCCGTTGAACCCCATTACCGCGTTCTGGGTTTGCCCCTCGTAGAGGTCGCCGATCAGTGTGACGGACAGCGTGATGAGGGCACTGGCACCCATTCCCTGGACGAATCGGAGTGCGAGCACCTGCTCGAACGACTCGGCAAAGCCGATTGCAGCCCCTGCAATACCGAACGTGAACAGCAGTGGGATAATGACACGTCGGCGCCCGATTCGATCGGCAACGAGCCCGACAAAGGGAGTTAATAGTACACCGGGAAGGGTATAGGCGGTGAGCACCAGCCCGGCCTGGGCGTCAGAGATATTGAGGGCACCGCGGAGTTCGGGAAGCACCGGGCTGATGAGCGAGACCCCCATGATGCCGGTGAGCGAAATCGCCAGGATGACATAGAGGACACTCGAGCCCCAGGGAATCGAGCCGTCTGCCTCGACCGTGGGCGAGCTGGTGGCCATTAGCGTCAGGCGAATCGACTCTCTCGTGATACGTCATGGTGCCGATTCGTGTGCATCGAAACTGGTGAGTCAGTCGACCCGTAACGTCGTGCCATGAGCTGGACGGTGATGCCGTCGTACGCGGATTACCAAACGGCCCGGCGCGAGTTCACCTGGGATCTCCCTGAACAGTTCAATCCGGCAGTGGATTTTCTCCAGAAGCACGAACCGTCCACTGTCGCGCTCACCCACGAGACGCCAGGTGATGAGCCGTCCCGGTACACGTTTGGAGATATCGACGAGCGATCTGGTCGACTCGCATCGGGGCTGTCGTCCCTCGGTATCGAGGCGGGAGATCGGGTCGGAGTGGTGATTCCCCAGCATCCGGCGAACCCGATTACGCACCTCGCGAACTGGAAGCTTGGCGCAGTCTCGGTGCCACTGACTGTTCTGTTCGGCCCCGAGGCCCTTTCGTATCGCCTTGCCGACAGCGGAGCGGCAGCCGTCGTGGCCCATCATTCGGTCAGCGATGCTGTCGTGGAAGCAAGCGAGGAGTGCCCTGACCTGGAGCATGTCGTCGAACTCGACGGGGCGGCCGCGGGCCCCATCACCGACTTCGATGACCTCCTCACTAGCCATGATCCGGTGGCTGACACCTACGACTCGACACCCGAGACCCCGACGGCCATCATGTACACGAGCGGCAGCACGGGCCCACCCAAGGGCGTGTTGCACAGCCATGCGCTGTGGCTCGGCCGGGCGGCTGCGGCCTACAACTACTTCGACCAGGGACTCGGGCCCGAGGCCACGCTGTGGACGCCCGCTGACTGGGCCTGGGGGGCGGCCCTCGGGGGTACCCTCTTTGCCGCCTGGCACCACGGAGCCTCCATCGTCGGCTGGCCCCGCGAGGAGTTCGAGCCAGCAGCCGTCTTCGACCTGCTCGAGCGCCACGACGTCACGCACACGTTCATGCCCCCGACGGCGCTTCGGATGTGCATGTCGGTGGCTAATCCGGCCGATCGATACGATCTCTCCCTCGAGGCGATTGCCTCGGCGGGTGAGCCACTCACACCAGAGGTGGTCGAGTGGGTCGATGCAGCCTTCGAGGACGTTGCAATCAACGAATTCTACGGCCAAACTGAGCTCAACCTCGTCGTGGGGAACTGCTCGCAGTGGTACGAGACTCGGCCAGGCAGCATGGGCCGGCCGCTGCCGGGCTACGAGCTCGCGGTTCTCGACCGAGGACTGCAAGAGAGCCTGTCCCAACTGGGGGCGTCGGTGAGCTGGCCGTCAAACCGGCAGATCGTCGCGTCTTCTTCGACGAGTACTGGAACCGGCCCGAGCAGACGGCCGCCAAGCAGACCGACGACGGCTGGTTCCTGACCGGTGACCTGGTGGAACGCGACGAGGATGGCTTCTGCTGGTTCGTCTCGCGGACAGACGACATCATTCTGACCAGTGGCTACCGGGTCGGCCCGATGGAAATCGAGGAGATCATCCTCGAGCACGAGGCTGTCGAGCAGGCCGGCGTAATCGGCGTCCCCGACGAGACCCGAGGCGAGGCAATTGCTGCATACGTCACTCCGGTTACAGACGACTACGACGAAGACACCCTGACCGAGGAGATACAGTCTCTCGTCCGGACCCGGCTGGCGGAGTACGAATACCCCAAGCACGTTACTGTCGTCGAGTCACTTCCAACGACGACGACCGGCAAGATCCGACGCCAGAGCCTCCGTGAACAGGCCCTTGATAGCTAAGCCGACAGCGGCAACTTGTTGGGTTTTATCCCCTGGGTGGCGAAGTGAGGGGTATGCCGTACGAGCGACCCGACCTCTCCGGACAGACGGCGTTTATCACGGGCACGACCCGCGGAATCGGCCGCGAGATTGCACTCGTGCTCGCCGAACAGGGCTGTGACATCGTCTCGACGGGCAAGACCAGCGAGGACGACCCTGATTACGAGGACCGATATTCGAGGGGTCCATCGAGGCGACCGCTCGAGAGGTCCGAGACCGCGGTGCCGAGGCCCTCTCGATCAAACTCAACGTTCGGGAGCCCGAGGAGGTCCACGCCGCCATCGAAGAGACGGTCGACACCTTCGGTGGCATCGACATCTGCATCAACAACGCAGGTGCCATCCAGATGGCCAGCGTCGAGGAGATGCCGGCGAATCGGTTCGACCTGATGATGGATGTCAACGTCCGCGGTGCGTACATTACCTCACGCGCTGCTCTGCCGTACCTGAAAGAAGACGGCGGGCACATTCTCTTCGCCTCACCACCGAATGTTCTCCAGGCAGCACCTGGGAAGGCGGCGTACTCGTGGTCGAAGCAGGGCATGACTTTCGTCGCGAAGTCACTGGCGCAGGAAGTCGACCAGTACGACATCGGAGTCAACGCCTTCTGGCCGGTGACGGCAGTCGACACCAGAGCGACCCGATACTTCGGCATGGGAACGGAAGACGACTGGCGCCACCGCGGCCATCCTCGCCGATACGGTCTGTGAGATCGTCCGCCGCGATCCGGCAACCTGCACCGGGAATGCATTCTACGACGAGGAAATTCTGCGAGAGGCTGGCGTCGAGGACTTCTCGGAGTACAACCTGACCCCGGGCGATCCCTCGCCACTCTCGGCCGTGATGTTCGATCCGGACTACAGCCGACCCTAGCGCTTCCGGAGCCGACCGCGCACGACCGGTGAGGCGGGAAAGATGCCTGCCCCGACCCGCTCGATCTCGAGAACCTCGAGTGACTCGTGGGCGACGAAGTGCTCGACGGAATCTCGAGTCAGCCGACAGCCGCCGGCCAGACGAGACCAGAGTGGCTCGATGAAATCCTGTCCTACGCCGGTTATCCCCGAGCCGTGGACGTGCTCGAGAAAGCGAAACTCCCCGCCGCTTCGGAGGACTCTGACCACCTCATCTAAGGCCGTGTCCGGGTCCTCGATGGTACAGAAGACCAGTCCCGCGACGACGGCGTCGAACGACCCGTCATCGAACGGTAACGACTCGGCCCGGCTGTCGTGCAAATCGACGGCAAGGCCTGTCTCGGTGGCTGTCTCAACCGCCCGGGATCGCATGTGTGGATCGGGCTCGATGGCGTGGTACTCGATGTCCTCCCCGTCTACGTAGGGGAAGTTCGCTCCCGTTCCTGCCCCAATCTCGAGGACCCGGCCGGACAGTCCCTCGAGGAGCCAGGCGCGGTGGGGCCCGAAGACGCGATCGGGAACCGCGTAATCGTAGACGGACGCGACGAGTGGGTGGGCGATGTCGTGATCGGCCATATGGCCAGTGTTCGAACGACGGGCTCCTAACTCCGTCGCTGACCCGTACCTTGTAGTGGGACTCGCTCGTATCGGTCCAACATGTTCGCCGATCGAACCGAGGCCGGTGACCGCCTCGCCACCAGGCTCCTCGAGGAGGGGATCGAGGCGGATATCGTCCTTGGCGATTCCTCGAGGTGCGCTGCCGGTCGCGCGACCGGTCGCGGACGCGCTCGACGCCGACCTCGATGTGGTTGTCGCGCGCAAGATCGGGGCCCCGAACAATCCGGAGTACGCCCTCGGGGCCGTCGCCAGCGACGGGAGTGTCTGGTACAACGATCGCGCAATTGCCCAGCTGGGCGTCGACGAGGCGTATCTCGATCGAGCCAGGGAGGAGGAAGCCGACAATGCCCGGACGAAGGCAAACCGCTATCGCGGTGGGACCGCCCTCCGATCGCTCGAGGGCCGTCGCGTCGTGGTGGTCGATGACGGCGTGGCAACCGGCTCGACGGCGATTGCCTGTCTCCGCCAGGTACGGGCCGCCGGGGCCGCCGAGGAACTCGCTCGTCCCCGTGGGGCCACCCGGCGTTCCATTGATCGAACAGCTCCAGGCCGAGGCCGATCGGGTGATCGCCCTCGAGACGCCCGCCTCGTTCAGCGCTGTTGGCCAATTCTATCGGGACTTTGGCCAGGTGAGCGACGAGGAGGCCATCGCTCTTCTCGATCAGTAGTCATTGCTCGGCATCGAACTCGAGGGCGACGGAGTTGATGCAGTAGCGCAGCCCGGTCGGTTCCGGGCCGTCCTCGAAGACGTGGCCGAGGTGGCCCCCACAGCGGGCACAGACGACTTCGGTTCGTTGCATTCCATGCGTGTTGTCCGGTTGGGTCTCGATCCGGCCATCCGGCACATCAGAAAAACTCGGCCAGCCCGATCCCGACTTGAACTTGGTCTCTGAGTCGAACAGGTTCGCCCCACAGCCAGCACAGCGGAAGGTACCCTCATCATCGGTCTCGACGTACTCACCGGAGAACGCCGGCTCGGTCCCTGCCTCACGCAACACTTTGTATTCATCTTCGGAGAGAATCTCGCGCCACTCCTCTGGTGAGTCGGGGAGATCGGTCTTTTCTGGCATGGTACTGATCCAGTGCTGTAGAGCGTAAGGATCTGTCCCTACCGCGTGATGATATCGGCGCTCGGCACACTCCGGACATTGGCTCATCCGCCCGAGGCCCGGGACCTCGACGGTCAACCAGGCCGCATCGCCGCTTTCGGCCTCGAACCCACACCGAAGGCAGTGAGCTACTGTGGTGCTAGCCATATGGAAAATGTCGACGTCAGTCCTCTTGAACGTTTCATGGGGGTTTCTTTCGGTCAGCCGTGGTAGCAAGGGGGGTGTATGACCAACGCCATCACGCTTGCGGAAATCTCGTTACAGCACCCGAAGCTCGTGTTGACCCCGACCGATCGAGGCCGTTCCGGACATCGAGGTCAAACTCGAGTACCAGATCGTCGTGGATCGGGAGGCGTTTTACCTGTTTTTCGAGGTGGGCCCCGGTGACTTCGACGCGTTCGATCGGGCTGTATCCTCGGACCCGACCGTCCAGAACTCGACTGAAATTATCGGTGGCGACTCGGTGCGGGTGTACCGGATGGAAGTAACGTCCGACTGGCTCGTGTTTCCGCAGGCGGCTGGCCTTGGGCTGCACATTCTTCGCGCGATTAGCGGTGATGCCGGCTGGATCACGACCCTCGAGGTCCCCGATATGGAGGCATTACAAGAGTTCCGTCGCCACTGCGAGTGTAACGATGTTCACTTTCGCATCCGACAACTGATACCCGGTGTCTCCGAGTCCGGGTCCGGCTATGGGCTGACGGACACCCAGCGAGAGACGCTGCTGGTCGCATATGACCATGGGTATTTCGAGGATCCTCGGTCGGTGACTGTCGCCGATCTGGCGACGGCACTCGACATATCGCCGTCGGCCACCAGCACCCGACTCCGTCGGTCGATGGAGACGCTCGTCGAGAATACGATCGCCCGACGGCCCACTTAAACGTCGACATGGCCACCCTGTTGATTCACCCGGGGTCCATGCCTAGGACGTATTGGTTATGCACGATAGGCCGAATGAACTCGACTGTGCGTATCGCTCGACCCTTGATCTCGATCGACCGGGCGAGCCGACACTGGGTATCGTCGAAGCGATCGCGACTGATCCAGGGAACCTCGCCATTCGATGTCCCCTCTCTTGGTCACGTGATTAATACCGATGCTCTCAACCGATTGATGAGCAATTCCGGCACTGCCTCCCTGGCACTAACACTCTCTGTTGACGATCTCGAGCTCACACTCGCGGGTGATGGCACGCTGCAGGTGTACCGCACCGAAACCGTGTCGGTCTAGTAACCCACGATTCGCTCTGTATCGGGATCCTCGAGCTCCCAGAGCGCTGGGGGGAGAAAGGCCTCCAGAGTGTCGATCACCCGACGCTCACTGACGCCCAGCCCTTCACAGTGCTCGCGGGCCGACGCTCGGACATCGACGTGGAGGCCGTCATCGTCACGGAAGACCTCGAGGGAAAGACCGAACAGCGGGTTGGCTTCCAGTCGTGATCGCGGTGAAGCGAGCAGAGGCCCGTCATCATCGAGAAAGCTGCAGGCACAGCCATCGTCGCCGACGTGCTCCGGTCGATCCCGCCTCTGCTTTTTGACGAACGGTTCACCGCCAACGCGAGTCGTGACATCGGCCAGCGGAGCATAGTTCGCCAGTTCCTCGAGATCCTGGCCATAGAGTAACACACCGTGATGACAGCACCAAGTACAGCGATCGACACACTCGAATGTCAGGTCGGGATCGAATTCGACGATCACCTCTCGGCCTGGATGAACCTCGACCCGCCGAGCCTGTGGGTCGCTCACGGCTCCTGATTGGCCGGCACTGCACATGGTCTTTCCGCCGGGGAGTCCAGTCTCGGAACCGATAAAGAGGTCGAACGACTAGCCGCTGCGATCGATCACGACGTAGGTTCGGTCCCCCCGGTGTTCCAGGGCGATCTCCTCGGTATCGATGAGGCCAGTGACGCGGGAACGCAGCTCTGACCTCGTCAGTTCGGTGATATCAATCCGCCGTCGGCGGGTGCCAGTACCGGTCGGGCCGTCAATGATGCCGTTGACCGCGATGCTCATGGCTGCTCAGACAGCGGGTGGAACCGTCAAGGCGATCCAGCCGGAGTGAAAGTGGAACTCAGCCGAGTACTTCACCGATATCCCGGAGTGGCGTCTCATCGAGCAAAATCGGTCGCCCTCCAACCGACTCGATACCAACGTCGCATTCTGAATCACTGTCGACGTGGACCAGCTCGTGTGTCTCGACCCCGAGGCGGTCCGCCGTTACGTGAAGAATCTCCGGATCTCGGACTCTGGCGCCGAGCCGCAGCCGCAGCTCGTGACACAGACATCGAGGGCCTCGGTGTCGAGCCCCGCACGACTGATGGTGCGGCCGACCAGTTCCGGCATCGGACAGTTGGAACAGATCGCCACGGGTCCATGGTCCTGTGCATGCTTGAGGGCCTCTCGGGCACCTTCGTTTCGCTCGACAGCTGGATCGAGAGCAGCGATGACAGCCTGCCGAACAGCCTCGATACGGAACGAAATGTCGCGACTGCGGAGCACTGCACAGACCTGTGCAAGGAGCGGAATTGCCGCGGTTTCGGGCAGATCGAAGTGATCCTCCTCGAATGCCTGTGACCAGTCATCGGGGGGTCCGACACCGCGGGCCTCGAGGGCATCTCGATGGCTGTCGATGGGCTGGCAGGCTCCTCGACGGTGACGAGCGTGTCGAAGAGGCCAAACGAGACTGCCACGGTGGCCCCACGAGGAACGGCCACCGTCTTTACTCCCGCGGTCCGTTCACTCTCTCGTCAGGCCACGCGGGCGAACGCCAGATTGCCCGAGATGTTCTCGATGTAGACCTCGACGACGTCACCCTCGTTTGCGCCCGGGACGAAAATCGTGTAGGCTCCCTTCTCGGCGACTCCATCGCCCTTGCGTCCCGTTCCGGTAATCTCGACCGTGTAGGTCTTGCCCTCCTCAACATCGTCCTCCTGCCGGCCCGATTGCTGGGCCGTCGTCTTCTTGGTGACTGGTCTGAAGGCACCACAGGCATCACAGCGAAGCATGGGAGTGCGATCCTCCCGGACCAGGCGGGTGTCGGGCAGGCCACACTCCGAACACAGGACGAATTCCTCGACATATGCATCCACGGCGGCATCGAAATCCTTCCCGTCGAATGATCCGTTGTAGCGACCTCGGCCATCGGTGAGCTTGCCAGACGTGCCGAGTTCTCGCTGGACGAATCGGTGGAGATGTTCCGGTTCGCGCGACAGGATGTCGGCAACCGCACCGAGATTGGTAAATCGCGTGAAGGCCCCGTCAGATTCCGCCGTCGACTCCGGGATGTCGAGTCGGCTTTCCTCACCGCCGATATCGGGCACGTTCTCCATGGCGCGCTCGAGACTCGATTCGTAATCCATGACCGAATGAAGCCGACCGTGACGTATAGCCGTTCTGCTATCGACCCTCAAAACGCAATTTCTGGTCAGGCACTGGCGAGGGTCTTACGACACCTACAGCGTGATCAGGAGGTCGGTTGCATACATCACCACGAGACCCATGCCAAATGCGGCGAGGTTCGGTGCCGACCTGATCGAGCCGGCCCGGTGAATAATTTCGCCAATATCGAAGACGACCTGCAGTAGTGCGCCAACACCGATGGCTAGAAATAGTGCGATCAGGAGTGGTGCACTGCGTCATGATGCCGATCCAGCCGCCGCAGATCGTAGGAGCTCCGGCGCAGCAGACCAAGTGCACCGAAGTGCCACAAGGACGGACGAGCCCCCTCGGCGAGTGGGGCGACGAACACGGGACCCTCGGTAATCTGTGGGCCATGAATCCCACAATCAGGAAGACGCCGAGCGAGGCATGACCGAGCGCGAACGCGCCACCAATTGCTAACCCTTCAGCGAAGTTGTGCAGGCCAATACCCAGCGCTGCAGAGTACGCCAGCGCAAGCCGCGATTCCTCCCACCGCCGCTTCGCCAGTCCATGATCGCCTGACGAAGAGGAGCGCTCCGGCGATGCCCAAGACCACGAGTAGAGGCCCGGCGTAGTAGGAGGCCACCCGGTCGGCGACATCGAAGGCCTCGAATCCAGCATCGAAGATGAGGAATCCGAGGATACCAGCGGAAAACGCGAGAACGGCGTGAAGCCACGATCGACGCATCGTTTGCAAGAACGGGAACCAGAACATCCCGAGGGTGACTGGAATGATTCCAACGAGGAACCCGATGACTGCGAGGTCCCACAGCAACGCTCCCGTAAGGGCCGGTGTCTGCTGGGCCGCTACGATCGTCGTTCCAAAGGTGACGCCTTCCGCTGTCAAGACCGATACCTCGTAGTCGTAGCCAGGCATCCACTCGTAGGGAATCGTGACAGTTGCCCCTTCACCGGTCCCCAGCCGGGCGTCCGCACCAGGGCTTGAGATATCGAACTGCCAGTTGGCCTCATCGACATGCACCTGTGTAATCTCGACCGGGGGCCCATTATTCGTGATGTGGAGGACCATCGTATCACTGTCAGGGAGAGTCGTGTAGTCGACCGATACCGAGGGAAGGGCATTGCCACGACCCAGGTCCGCGAATGGCGCCGTCATCAGGAAAGCACCGATAATCAGCCCCAGAACGAGCAGGGGTGCAATCGCTAATACCCACCTCGGGATATCGATCCTGTCCCCCAGCATGCGTTCGGAACCGCCTTCAATTTCCGATCCATCAGCCATCTACGTCACCTCGAAGAAGCTCATCCAGCCCAATTCGGCGAACTCGGACTGGTGAGCGTGGAACATGTACAATCCGGGATCGTGAGCACTGTAATCGAACTCCAAGATTCCTCGCTGGGCCTGGCCGAGCAATACCGTGTCGATGGTACTTCGGTTGGGGAATAGGGAGGTCCCTGCGTCGTAATAATCGAAAAATTGCGAGTGGCAATGGAATGAGTTAACGAAGTCAAATTCTATCATATTAAGCAGATGGACCCGCTGCAGCTCCTCTTGATCAATCTCGATAGGTGATTTCGTCTCGCTCGATTCCCACTCCCCCTCGTATGCGTCGGTCCTCGATGGAGCATAACAGAACCCTCTGGTATTGACTCCGTAGACCTCATTGTCGCCGTTGAAGTTGGTATCGAAGCCGTTCATCACCATCACCATCTCGTCGACACCGTCGAAACCCTCTGGGGCGACATCTGGATAGGAAATCATGTTGCGCTCTTTCGCCCGTCGGACGGCCAGCGCACGGACCTCATCGGTAATGGGCCCATGGTAGTCGAGATATGCCCGAGGGTTGTTGCGAACGGTTTCGGGCTTCGGATCGACAATCATACTCCCGTACATCCCTCTGTGGATGTGTGCCTTCAACGGGAGCATGTGACAGTGATATAGGTGCGTCCCGACCGGCTGGGCCTGCCACTCGTATGTGAAGGATTCGCCGCCATCGATCAACCCAGGACCGTTCTGGGGGACCCCGTCCATCCTTGGGTTAAGATTACGCAGGTGTGGATGGGATCGTGTGGGCCATGTCAGGGAAGGCATTCGAGAAGTTGATTCGAACAAGATCGCCCTCTTCGACGCGAATGGTTGGTCCCGGAACCTGGCCATTGAACGTCCACATGGGAAACTCGATCCCGGGGAGAATTTCCTGACTTACTGGGACGGCCACGAAGTTGAATTCGCGGACAGTCTGGCCGTTTTCCTCGTAGACGCCGGCATTGAGATTGTAGTCGTTCTTCCCGAATCTCGAGGGCCGTTCATTGGTCGAATCGCCAGTGTTGAATTCACGGAGGAATCCATGTGGGTCGAATTGTTGCTTGGTGAATTCACCCGGGCGCCGAATCCAAGTGTTTCACGATTCCCGGCTCCAGCGGTGTTCGATTGGCCGGAACTCATCCCAGCAATCGCAGCACCTCCGGCAAGCCCGACACCACCGAGGAACCCTCTCCGGGAGACCCCCTTATGGTCTTTGACTGAATCAACCAGCCGCATCTCGAGGTCCGCAAAAAGTGAGGCAGCGTCCGCTTCACCGGTTGCGGGAGATCCCTCGTTTTGCTTGCTCATACGTATCTACACCTCAATGGGCCAAAACCAATAGTAGTTCCGATCAAAACACAAAATTAGACTCATCTAAATACTCCACCACCGTCGGAACCACCTGTTATTCTCTCCGACCACAGTTCGCAAGCCGGTGGCCGTTCGGACTGGAAGCGATTCGCCACCGTGGTCGGAGCGTGTTCGCTGGCTTGCTGCGATCCAGCGCGCTCGCTGGTGAACTCTCGACTGATTGCGCGGTCACCCTCTATTCGCTCATCCTGGTCGGTGGTACCGTGGCAACATGTTCATTACCCCGGCATGTGCGGCGTTAGGCGGTCGCCGGCGGCTCATCCGTGAACGTTCTCACCGCCTCGCGGAAGTCCTTCGGCACCGGCATCGGCTCGCCCTCCTCGTCGATGGCCACGTAGACGACCGATCCCTCGACGAGAACCGTATCGTCGGCTGCGCGGCGACACTCGTAGGCAACCTCGATGCTCGAGCGACCGAACGAGTCGATGCGGACGGCATTGACGAGGTCATCGCGGAACTGTGCGGATGAACGATAGTCAAGTTCGACGTGAACGACTCGGACATCCCAGTCGGCATAGTGAAGCTGGCCGAACTCGGTATCGAGGGCGCCGAGGTACTCGGTGAATGCCTCATCTTGGAAGGTGACGTAGTTGCCGTAAAAGACGACCCCCTGGACGTCGACCTCTGCGAATCTGACCGTATTCTCGTAGGTGTCGTGCATATCCAGAGCGGATGCCGAACCACCCTAAAGCCGTCGTCACGTGGGCGAGGAGTTTTGCCCTTCGCTCCGAGATGGGTGACAGATGCCCGATCTCAGCCCCACGGAGCTGGCCCACGAGGCGGTCGTGTCCTCGGCCGCAGCGGAGGTCACTGTCGCTACCGGGGCGAAGCCAGCGACCGCATCCTGTGACCCCGTTTTTCGACCACGACCGTGAGCTGGTCATCATCTCTTCGCCACCGGCCTTTGCGAACAAGTTCGATCCGCTCGAGGCCCAGCCTGCCCTCTCACTTCGCTTTTACCACGGGGACCGAACAGGACTGCTCCAGGGACGGGGTCGGATTCGAGACGATGATCCGTGGGAGGGATCTCAGTTCCTGCGCGCCCTCGTTCGGGATGGCCCCGATACCCCAAAAGCAGGCCTACGAGTCCTCTCTGCCAAACTCGATTCTGGCCTCGGCCGCCTGCTGCTGGACTGGATGCCCTTCGGGTGGTCGTCGAGATCGAACCCACGGCCTTTTCGCTCGAGGAGCCACCCGTGCTGCCGTCAGATGTCCCGGCCTGGCCGGCCGTCGGGATGGATTCCGCCGAAGCCGAACGCTACGATCGACTGGTTCTCGGGGTCGTGGACGAGGATGGGAACCCGACGAGCTGGACTGTTTCGCAGTGTTCGATCACGGATGGAGGTGCGAGGCTTGTGGCCCCCGGTCGACCATCGATCGATTCTGGCCAGCCCGCCTGCCTGCTCTGTCACTGGCATAGCCGGGAACTCGAAAATCTCGGCCAGCGGCTGATTCGGGGGCGCTGCCGCCCGGGTGACGATCACCTCCACTTCGAACCGGGAAGCTCGTTCACCCTCCACAACGAGACCGCACTGGATGCCATCCGGTTCGTCATCGACGGCAAACGCCGAACGCGGCGAGCGCTCGACTCGGTACCGCTGACCTGGCGGTGGTAATCAGTCAGCTTGCCGAGGCCGCTGGACCACGAGTACCGGTCCGAGGAACCGATCGGCAACCGAATCGGCCGGCATGCCGAAAATGTACGTCGCGATGCTCGGATCGGTCTCGCCCATGACCACGACATCGTGGCCCTCGGCAATCTTCGCGATGTCCTCGAACGCGTCGGACGAGGGCTCGATCTGGTGCTCGATTCGATTGCGGTCGATGCCCGCATCCACGAGCGATTGAGTCAGATTCTCGACGAGTTCGTCGGTCGTTTCAGTCGGCTGCTCCCCCTCCAACAGATGACAGACCGTAATCCGTGGCTTGGTCGACCCCGAACAGGCCAGAAACCGTCTGGACCGATCCGATCGAGAGTCGCCGTCCCCGAACGGCAACGAGCACGCGATCGACCGACCCGACTGGTTCGGTAACGAGGCCGATGCACCCGTGCTCGTAGATGGTTCCGGTCGATCGTCCGCCTGGGACGTCATGGGTAAACACGAGTCGACGTTCGACGGTCGCACCGGCCCCCTCCAAACCCGATTGGATCTCACGAAGCTTTCGCTCACCCCGTTCTTCGAACTGCATCTTCGCCTGGCCTGGCGGGGTCTGCTCGGGCAGAACGCTGTATCCGAGCAAGATCACGTGGGCGTGCGCCAGCATGTCGGCCGTTCCTTCTGGAATACCCTCACCCTTGAGGACCTTGATTGGAACGAGGACGGTCGGTCGGTCTGTCATCGACTGAATTCACCCCGGAGTTCAACGGCACCCGCATAGTAGCGGTACCACATGTATGATGCCACCATAATCACGGTCCCGATCACTATAGAACGCTGGTTCATGAATGCGATGAGGCCGATACTCGCGAAGGCACCCAGTGCAGGGAGCACTGGTGATCCGGGGGTGGTGTAAGTCGGAGTGTACCAGTCGGGGTCTCGTCGCTTGAGAACCAGCAGCGCGAGACAGATGAGGGCATACATCACCAGGTGAAGAAACGAAGCCACTTCGGCCAGAATCTCCACGCGGCCCATCCCGATCAGCACGAGTATCCGGCCACCAGCCATCAGCAGCGCGATGTGAGGGGTTCCATATCGGAGATTGATTGCACTTGCCTCCCGGGGCAACAATGCATCACCTGACTCGAGAGCGTAGATCGCCCGCGATGCACTCAGAATCGACGCATTCGCACTCGAGACAGAGCGCGAGTAAGCCGGCAAGCAGGATGGCCACCGCTCCGGGAAACCCGAGCAGGTCCCTGGGAACGGCAACGATCCGCCTGTTCCCCCAGACGGGCCAGTCTCGGCGTGCTCCGTACACACTCGTAGCGACGACGATCGTCACGACGTACAGGATAGTCACGATCACGACCGACCCGATCATCGACAGCGGAAGCGTCCGACTCGGGGCACGCATCTCCCCAGCGACGGTCGCGACCTGGGCGAACCCGAGGTACGACGTAGATGCATGTGCGGCCGTCGTCAGGACCGGGAGCATCCCACGCGGAAATAGCGTTTCGGGGACCGCTCCTCGGCCGAATACGCCCGCTGCGTCGAGAATCCCGTAGGTCAGAAACGCGGTGAGTATTATCAGGAGTAGCCCCACGATGATGTTCTGGAGTGAGGCTGTCCGCTCCGTTCCGGTGAAGCTCAGTACAAGCAATCCAGCCCCCATCACGATCCCGATGGGCACCACCGGATCGATCCCGGCACCGCCCAGTTCGATGCCGAGCTCGAGGGCCACCGCCACGAGGTAGTGGCCGAGCCCCACGAGGTAGAATGCCGCCGCGAACACGAGTCCCAGCCAGAGTCCCAGCCCGACGATGGATCCGGCAGCTGTCCCCAGGCTTCTGGAGATAAAGAAGTAACCACCACCGCTTCGAGGCATCGCTGTCGCGAGTTCTGCGGTCGGCATGGCGACGAGGAGGGCGATAACCCCGCCAATCACGAACGACAGGGCCGCTCCGGGCCCTGCCTCACCAGCGGCAAGGCCGGGAAAGATGAAGATTCCCGCTCCGATCATCGTGCCGACGCCGATGGCGAGGCCTCCGGTGAGTCCAATCGTGCGCTCGAGTTCCGTTTGCTCCTTGCTCGTTACCTGGTCGGTGACCCGATCTGGCTTGATTCCGGTGACTCACCGGCGATGTTCTGCCCACGATTAGCTGAGGAACCCTTATCCATCGCCTGTGTCACCCGGTTCGATTGGGAGAGATGTTATTGGATCATTGGCTCGAGGGCCATCACACCTGCAAAGAGCCCGAGGATAAGGATGGCGAGGATCACCGTAATGAGCGCCCCCCTTCCGAGCAAATATGGCGTCGGGTAGCCGGAGTGACTCGTCATACTCTTACAGCGAAGCGAGGTGACAAAAGGATTGTTATGGCGAAATGGGGCTCCGGGAAGCCCATTATCGCCTCGCCTTGTCCGATTACGATCAGTATAATGCCATTCTATCGGCGGCCGTGAGCAGATCCACTCTCGCGGCAATTCGATTGACCAACGTGAAGCGCGAGGACCGTTTCCCTGCCGAATAGACTGGATAGATGCCCAATTCTACTGTCGATGCAAACTCAACTCGTAGCTCCCAGCCGCATCGAAACCTAAACTGCCCGCCCAGATCGTGTAATCACCATCCTGCGAGAGGGTCAGTTCGAGGCGGCTGTTTGTCGTCGATGTACTCGCATCGTCGTTGTCGTCGACAACAGAACCGTCTGGCCCCTCGAGGATTAGCCATGGATCGATCGAATCGGAGGTCATCTCGATGACGATCGCATCACCAGCCTCGCCCGAGAACGAAACGGGCTCTGCGGTATCGTTGAACATTGGATCGGCGCCATCGCTCGCATCGATATAGCCCTCTTTTGTCTCCCCGTAGGATATCGAGCGCAGGTCCGGATTATCACCGCCGAGATCCTCAACCTGCTCGACACCAAGTCGATAGGAGCCACTCGCTCCGCTCATCCAGCTCCCCGCCCAGATTGTATATTCACCCGTGTCGTCAATATTGACGGAAAGCCTGCTGTTTGTTCCCGTTCCGCCATCGTCGTTACTCGCGAGGGTTGATCCCGAGGGTGCTTCGAGGGCAAGATACGTATCGAACGCGCCAGAATCCATCGTGATGGCGAGCCGATCTCCCTGCGACGCAGTCAGCGAGAACAGGTCCGGCCCGCTGATTTCGGCTCGGCTCCTCTGGATCTGACCGATCAAGATAGCCCTGTTTGGTTTCACCGATTGCGATCGAGCGGAGATCGCCCCCCGATGCCGCTTCCTCGACGGTAAGGGTATACTGTCCCGTTGACGATCCAAGCCACGACCCAGCCCAGACCGTGTAGGTCCCGTCTTGCTCGAGCGTCGTCACCAGGTGGCTATTCAGGGAGCCAATGGTCCCATCGTCGTTCTCAGCAATGACCTCGCCCTCTGGTCCCTCGAGGACCACGAGCGGGTCGAGTGACACTGGCCTCCATGGTAATGGCGACTCGCGTCCGACTATCGGCATTCCGCACCGTGACCGGGTCGGCCAGATTCTCGCGCTGAGGGTCGGTTCCATCGCCCTCTTCGAGCGTGCGGTCGACGCTAGCACCGATGGTCATGTCGGCTTCTGGCTCTTCCGCCTCATCCGACTCGTTGTCGCCACTGGGGATCACCGTATCCAGACAGCCTGCGGTCAATCCCATGACTCCGAGCAGTGATCCCGCCAGTACGTGGCGACGCGACGAATTCAGTTCCAGTGGATGTTCCATGGGCTGTGGCTGGAAGATGCCCACTCGATTGTAATATACAATCGGATTACGGATTGCGTGCGCGCCCCACTCACTCGCGTGGCCGTCTCTCGTTCTCTGATTCCTTGGCTGGCCGGCGATCCAGCCGTGTAATTTCGGTCGTGAGCCGGTCGTACGAGAACTGCGACCGGTGACGTCCAAATTGTGACTGCGGTGAGGGTTGTCGAAACCCCGCTGGCGCCCGACGAACGCTACGAGAAACGAGGGACTGGGCAGGGTCTGGCCGAGAAAGGGGCACCCCAGAAAGAGCCGATCGGACGATCGGGTTGGGGAAGTAGATCAACCCAACGGCCAGCCCTGCCAGACTTGCGAGGACCACACCAGGTCCGGTGGCCCGACGTGAGTACAGTCCCACAAACAGCGGGACCATCGTCGCCGCTCCCAGCAGGTCTGCCAGCAAGAATAACCGGAGGACACTCCGTGCCTCGAGACTCACTACGATGGCGGCGATGGCTGCGATCGCGGTCACCGCTCTGGCAGTCCACTGGAGGACCGCATCCTGTGGGTCGGTCAGCAGCCGTGGCAGGTCGGCGGTGATCGTACTCGCCATTGCGTTGAACAGCGAATCTGCTGAACTCATCACCAGTAGCAGTGCCAGCAACCCCATCGCGATGACAATCCAGGCGGGAAAGGCCTCTCTGAGCAGAACGAACAGCGCGATACTGGCGTTATACGCGCCACTCGTTGAATCCGTCACGATCTCAACGTGCCCGCGTGCAAGGATTCCGAAGAGACCAGCGACAAACACGATGAGTGCGTTTGCAATCGCGGCTGTGAGGAAACTCCGCCGCAGTGTCGCCCGGTCAGTGGCGGCATAGACGCGCTGCCACCACGTCTGGTTCAGTAGTTCAGCGCCGAGGATCGCAATCGCGATCCAGAACCCGAATCGCAGGCCAGTTATGAAGGTTGGATCCAGGAGTGACGGATCTGTCGAGACAATCTCGCGGTGAACCGCAGTTGGACCGCCCAGCACAATGAGCGAACCGATGGCAGTTAGACCCAATAGCGGCACGATAACGGCCGCCTGGATGGTGTCGGTGAGGATACTCGCCCGGAGGCCCCCGTAGACAGTGTACAGAAGGACGAATCCCCCGACTAGCACCGCCGTCTGCCAGCGCGGGATGCCAGCGATCAACTGCAGTGCGCTCGTGATCCCGGTCAATTCCGCTGCCAGAAAGATGAACATGTAGCTGAGTGTGACAACCAACACGTACCCGTACATCACCGGGCCATACCGAACCAGCGCATACTCCGTCAACGAGTGGCCGTCGGGTATCAGCAGCCGTATCCGGGGACCGATCCAGGCAAAGGCCAACATGGGGAGGGCCTCTCCGACTGCATAGCCAGCGACTGCAGCAATCCCGCCGAAGGCTGCTCCGGCTTCAGCCGGCGAGAGAAGTATCCAGACCCCCATGACCGAGGCGATGAGCGTGGCTGTAGTTCGGTGGTAGCCCATGGTATTTCGGGCCGTAATCAGATCCTCGACCGAGCTGATCTTCCCTCGGGAGTACCACAGGCCGATGCTGGTCATCGTTGCGAGGACGCCGATCATGAGCGCAGTGACTGTCAGTTGTCGGACCATGCGTAGACCAGGTTAGCGGTCAGTCGTTCGTCTACACAGATAATAAAACTTAGTAATATAACTGGATAATACCCTTTTGTCTGGGCCGATATTGGTCATCTTCCGGTACCAATCACGCAGGCTGATCCCCGCGACGGGGTCACTCGAGTCCAATCGAGCATCATTCGCGGGTTCTGGAGGTCCTACCGCATTCAGGGTGTACCTCGCACGAGTTATTCGAAGGTGAGACAGTTGGTTCAGCTATCGGGAGTATCAAGATAGTGTGGTTGTTTCATGCAGGTATGCACTCAGTCTCGAATCAAGCCTCAAGAACGCAATACCCGATACAATTCATACTGCTCCTGATGAACCGCCGGACGCTCCTCACGATGGTTGCCCCTCTCTTGTCGTCTCTGTGACTGGGTGCCTTGCTCAAGAATCAGAATCAGATGACGAACATGCGTGTACCAGAGAATCGTGGGCTGTTATTTTATACAACGAGTCAGCAAGCGAGCGATCAATGACGGTCACGATTACCGATTCCGAAGATCAGGTTGTGTTTTCAGATACCGTTGAACTGGAGGCCGATATCGACCAATTTTCTGGAATTGAGCTGGACACCGAGGTATACTACGATCAATCCTATACATTCGAGGCGAGTCTCCCTAACGGCGACGGAGTATCTACAGAAACCGTGGTTAATTGTGGGAACGTCTATATTGGCGTTACTGAATCAGGCGAAGTGAATATCCGTGCTGACAGTCATATGGGCGACTGAAACCCAGGGTGACAGCAGTACTCGGAGTATTTCGATACGCGGCTATACGCGAACGCAGGACCGCGGTCAGGGATTATGGTGACCTGTTCAACAAACCTGGCGAGATGGGCCGCACGACGGTTCGCTTCCGCTCGGCTCTGAATCGCTTGAGAAGATGAAGATCCGCCCTCCCCGATTCGAACGGGGGGCAAGCCGATCTACAGTCGGCTGCTCTACCAGGCTGAGCTAAGGGCGGTCACCGGAGATAGACGCCGAACCCGTCATAAGGATTGCCATCCACTCGATCGTTGTACAACGTTTGCACGCGTGGTACAGCGGGTTGAAGAGATGTATCAGCCCCAGATAGTGAATACACCAAGTCCGACGAATCTATCCTCGAGCAGGTATGAGACCCAGATAAATTCCCTCACGAATGCCGATACCTTCCGTATACAGACAATCACAGACTTTGATTGACACACCGTAGCCAAAAACCGCTGTACGTGAGACGATTACAATCCAAAAATCAGGCCATTCGTAATACATTGATACCCTTCTCAGCGTAACCTTTATAATCCCCGACTATATTGGCTACAGTCGCGTAGGACGGATGCAAGACAATCAGCACAAAACCAAAAAATCGACACACGGTGTCGGGCTGATTGTATTACAAAGCGTCTCACGGGGCGCGCGCACCGTCTTACCTAACCGGGGATTACAACAATGGAGCGTGTGACACTGCGAATTCCGAAAGAACAGATCGAAGAAGTAGAACACCTCGTCGACAGTGGCGAGTTTCCGAACCGAAGCGAGGCGATTCGGTCGGCCGTTCGTGAGATGATCAACGAACAGGGCGCGCCCGCGAGCGCGACCGCGACGGCGCCGCAGCTGGGCGAAGGTGTAGAACGATGCAAGACATCGTCCAGGAGGCGCTCGACAACGCCGAACAAGAGGCCCGCGACATGCGCGACGCTCCGACGACGACGAGTTCGGCGAGCCACGGATCGTCATCGTCGGCTGCGGCGGTGCCGGCAACAACACCGTCAACCGGCTGTACAACATCGGCGTCGACGGCGCCGAGACGATCGCCGTCAACACCGACAAGCAGCACCTGAAGATGATCGAGGCCGACACGAAAATCCTCGTCGGCAAGTCACTCACGGCCGGCCTCGGAGCCGGCGGCGACCCCTCCGTGGGCGAACGGGCGACCGAGATGGCCCAGGGGACGATCAAGGACGTCCTCGGTGAGGCCGATCTCGTCTTCGTCACTGCTGGCATGGGTGGTGGTACCGGTACCGGTGCCGCACCGGTCGTCTCGAAGATCGCCAAGGAAGCAGGGCGCGATCGTCGTCGGGATGGTTTCGACGCCGTTCAACGTCGAGCGCGCCCGCACGGTCAAGGCCGAGGAGGGTCTCGAGAAGCTGCGCGACCAGGCCGACTCGATCATCGTCCTCGACAACAACCGCCTGCTCGATTACGTGCCCAACCTGCCCATCGGGAAGGCGTTCTCGGTGATGGACCAGATCATCGCCGAGACGGTCAAGGGCATCTCCGAGACCATCACCCAGCCGAGCCTGATCAACCTGGACTACGCGGACATGTCCACCATCATGAACCAGGGCGGCGTCGCGGTGATGCTCGTCGGCGAGACCCAGGACAAGAACAAGACCGAGGAGGTCGTGAAGGACGCGATGAACCACCCGCTGCTCGACGTCGACTACCGCGGTGCCTCCGGCGGCCTGGTCCACATCACCGGCGGTCCCGACCTCACCCTGAAGGAGGCCGAGGGCATCGCCGACAACATCACCGAGCGCCTCGAGGCCTCGGCGAACGTCATCTGGGGCGCGCGCATCTCCGAGGAGTACAAGGGCAAGGTGCGGGTCATGGCGATCATGACCGGCGTCCAGAGTGCCCAGGTCCTCGGGCCGTCCACCCAGAAGCAGGCCGACCGCTCGCGGGCCAGCATCGAGGGCCTCATCGACGAGGACTTCGACATCGACGAACGAACGTCGAGTGCCGGTGCCCAGAGTGACGGCGGCCGGGACGAACGCGAGACGCGCAACGGCGTCGACGTCATCCGCTGACGCTATTCTGCCCTACCCTCATTCTCAGGCCGCTTCGATCGCCGAGAGCAACTCGCATCGTCGACATCGCTCGGCCGTCGTCGCGAGCCCGCAGCACTCCGACACGGCCTCGAGATCGTCCGACGAGCGTCGCCGATCGGTATCGCGGCGCGAGCTGCGGCGAGTTCCTCGTAGCCCGCCATGAATCGAGTGTCTGCGTGCCCGGGTGGCCGCTCCTCGAGGTCATGCAGCAGGTCGACTGCACCTCCCCACGGAAGGCCTCGCTCGCGTGGGGACACTCGGCCATGTGCATCGGCAGTGACTCGAGTTGGGCGTACAGGCCGACCTCGAACTCCGGGACATCTCGTAGAGGCTTCGCACGTGGGATGAATGCGTCCTGGGGGCTGCGATCAGCCAGTCGGCCCGAGGCTCGCGTCGAAGTGCTTGGCCATCTGGTCGACGTCGCCCTCGAGGAGGTTCATCAGGGCCGTCTGGGCCTCGTCGTCCAGGTTGTGGCCGGTTAGCAGGAGGTCAGCCCCGAGGTCGTCGGCGTATCGCTCGAGGATGTCCCGGCGGAAGACCCCACAGTAGGCACAGGCGGCCATCTCCTCGGGGTCGTCCTCGACGACATCGTCCATCTCCACGTCGAACTCTTCGGCGTAGGTGACCATCTCGTGCTCGATAGCCCGGTCGGCGACCAGCTCCTCACAGGCGTCGAGCGACTCGTCGCGGTACCCTTCGATCCCCTCGTGGACGGTGAGGGCGACGAGTTCGATTCGGGGATCGTCGGCGAACGTTCCCTCGAGGATGTGGGTCAGGACGACGCTGTCCTTGCCCCCGGAGAGTCCGATGACCCACGTGACGGGATCCTCTGGCGTGGCCGCATCTGGCACGAGCCCGTCCTGGCGGATTCGGCGTCTGACCCGGCGGTCCACGCTCTGGCGCAGGTGCTCGTCACAGAGGTGGGCGCCCGAATAGGCGGCGTACATGACTGCTTCGCGCTCGCACCGATCGCACTCCATCGCCCCGGCGTAGCCACCACGGACCAAAACCCGTTTCGGATGCACCGCCACGCGTAAACACGCGTTTGCCCTACGCACCGACGATGGCCGGGTTCAGCCGCGAGGAGGCTGTCGATCGCCTGGAGTCCCTGCTCGAGCGGATCGAGACGACGGAGCCGCCGGTCCCGGTCAGGGAAGTCTGGACGTTCGGCGATCTGGCGCTGGGACTGGACCCGATCGATCGACTCGACGTCTATCTCACGAAGGACATTCTCGACGAGCCAGATCGAGCGCCAGCTCTCGATGCACACTACGGTGTGTCGGGCATCGGACGAACCGTCCGGGCCTCGTGGGCTGAGGCCCACCCCGATGCCATCCGGGCGAACGAATCCGGGCACGTCGCCCCCGAGCGCTGTCTGGCCACCCACCTCGTAAAGCCAGCCGAGCCGATCCACCTCGAGATCTGCAACGCCTTCTTCGAGGACAACGTGACGCAACGCCTCGCTGGTGCCGAGGCGACCGGCAATTTCACCCAGCTGCTCGACCCGCGGGGTGTTTGCCTGTGGATCGATGGCGTCCGAAGCGAGGATGCGGTGACCGCCCTGCGGGAGGGCTCGCTGGCCATGCCGACCCTGGCACGCTCGCTCGAACTGCTCGGACTCGAGCCAGCAGTCGCCGATCGGGCGGCCACGGAGTACCGGGACTGGCTGGCCGACCAGGCGGGTCGGACAGTTCGAAGCGATGTGGGCTAGACGGTGGCGACCGTGACGTAGAACGGGACGACCTCCCGACGATGGTAGGTCTCCTCTTGCATCTGCTCGACGACCCTTCGGCCCATCGCCCGCCAGTCGTGGCGGAGCTGATCGAGGGCGTCATGGTCCAGTCCCCCGGCCCGGAGGGTCTCGCGATCGCTCGCCAGGCCGGCCCCGGTTGCCTTCCGTTTTGCGTCCTCGAGGGCACCATCGGAGTAGGGGGGTTCGATCGTCCGCTCGTGATCATAGCGCTGCCGGTCGACCACCGTCAGCCCGGCCGCCTCGAGCAAATCCGCCGCGTCCGCCCCCAGCGTGACATCCGTCTCGACACCGGCGAGGAAGGCACGACGGGCCCGACGCTCGAGGGCTGGCTCCTCGGTCAGACTCGAGTCCACCGAGACCGCCGCGTTGTCGGGTTCGATGACCGCGACCGTATCCCGGGTGACGCGGGCGAACTCGTCGATGGCCTCCTGTGGATCGGGAAGGTTGATGAGCAGCGCCTGGCAGGTAACGAGGTCCATCGAGTCGGTCTGGAATGGCAGGGCTGTGGCATCGCCCTGGACCACCGGACCGATCTCCCTTGCGTGGTTCAGGAGCGTTCGATCCACGTCACAGCCAACGACACAGCCCCCGGAGTCGGCGGCCAGCACACGCGAGAGGGCTCCGGTCCCGCTGCCGACATCGAGGATTCGCGTTCGACTCGCGAGATCGAGTGACTCGAGGGCGGTCCGGGAATCCGCCCACATCCCCTCGCGGGTCCAGCGCAGGTAGCCTGGCGAGAACGCTCGCACACTGCCTGCGACGGGCTCCGGTCGAAAAAGTCGGTCGATCAGTCCCGGAGCCCACGGGCTCGCTCGATATTCCACGGGAAGCTTCGCCCATCTTCGGTTGGGGTCTCGAGGATGAACGGTCGATCCCGGAGATCGGGATGATTGATGATCGCGGCGATTCCCTCTTCGCCGATGTGTCCATCCCCGAGATGGGCATGTTCGTCAGTGTGGCTCCCGAGGGGTGCTTGGAGTCGTTCAGATGGATCACTTCGAGTGCATCCAGGCCCACGGTGGCCTCGAGCGAGGCCACCAGGTCATCGACGGCCGCTGGCGTTCGGCAGTCGGTGCCAGCTACGAACGTGTGGGCCGTATCGAGACAGACACCGATGTCGGCACTGGTGGTCTCGAGGACTTTCTCGAGATGGGCGAACTCACCACCGAGTTTCGATCCGCTGCCAGCGTCTGTTTCAACGAGCAGTGTCACGGTATCGGGAATCGAGAGATCGTCGATTGCACTGGCCGCATTGGTGAGCCCGGCCGCTTCGCCTGCCCCGGTGTGGGCCCCGAGGTGAACGTCGACATAGTCGATGGCGAGTTGGTCGGCGGCATCGATATCGGCCTGGAGGGCGGCCAGCGACTGCGCCCGGAGCGACTCGTCGGGCGTCGCGAGGTTGATCAGGTAGGCGCCGTGGATCACCCAAGGTCCCTCGAGGTGTTCCGAACTTGCCTCACGGAACCCCTCGGCCGTCTCTGATGTAATCTCGGGGTGTTGCCAGACGCGGGGGGATGTCGTAAAGAGCTGCCCACAGTTGCCATTGAAGGCGACCTCCCGTGGGACCGCGTTTCGCATATCGTCGTGCGGCGGTGGTGACTCGTCGGTCTGGACACGTGAGCCGGCTATCGAAACGTGGGCCCCAATGTTCATGGCGAGGGAGGCTGGGACTGGCGACGGAGAATCCATGACTCACGACCGTACTTCGATTCGACGAGGCGTGCCGCTCGATCTAGCTCCGTTTCCTTCCACGATCCAGTGGTTGCGTCGGACCACTCGGCCAGTGCCTCGGCCAGCGCAGTTCGAACTGCTGATCGCGAAACATCGGCGTGCTCCCGAACCGAAGTCACCCGTTCGTGGTACTCACTTGCTGTGATTTCGTTGGTGGAGAAGACCCCGAGTCCGGCAGCAAGCTGCTTTTCGTAGGTAATCGATCCGTGCTGGATGACCACGTCACGCTGGCGATACTGGGCATTGCCGCTCACCTTCGCTCCGTCGACGACGATGTCGTGGGCGGGGTGGACATCCCGGAGGTAACAGGCCGGATGGTAAAGGGACGGTTGGGGCGACGCAGCAAAGGTGGCTTCGACGCCGAGGCTGGTCAGGGCCTCGAGAATTGGGGTGCAGAACTGTTCGTAGCACGCCATCAGATCACCTGGGACGGCCTCCATCGGGGCGACGATCGTGTAGGCGATGTCGCCCGTCGCGTCGTGGTAGATTCCACCACCCCCAGTCTGGCGGCGGGTCACGTCGATGCCTTCTGTCTCGCAGTAGGTCCAGTCGATGGTGGCCTGGTCCTGGTTGTAGCCCATCGTGACCGCACTCGGCGACCAGTCATAGACACGGACGGTGGCCAGATTCGACGTTCTGGCAGTCTCGGCCGCTGCCTCCTCCAGGGCCATCTGCATGGCTCCCTCTCGAGCCGTATCCTGGATGAGGCGCCAGCGGAGGTTGTCCATGGGTGATCCAGCGGGTGGGCTATCAAAGCAATTCCGGGACATAACCGATTTCGTATCGCATGATGAGATTGATCAGGCTCGGGCGGGACCCTTTTTTGATGGCACCGGATAGGAGATGGCATGGTACAGAACGTGGCCCACATCTTCTCGGAACTCGAGTCTGCGGATTTCTACTTGCTGTCGGGGATCGAACAGGGCATGCAGTTCTCGGAGTGGGTCGCCCGAAACAAGCTACCCTCGTTCAGTCAGCTCACTGCCGATGAGGTCGATTATCGACTCGAGCGTTGTCTCAAACGGGGTCTGATCGAGAAGAAGACACTGCAGTACGAGGGCTACACACTGCAGTTCGAGGGCTATGATGCACTGGCGCTTCGGACGTTCACCGAGCGCGATACGATTTCCGAGTTCGGGGCTCCCCTCGGAGTCGGCAAGGAAAGTGACGTCTACGAGGTGCGGTCCTACAAGCCACTCGCCCTGAAGTACCACCGGGAGGGGTATACGAACTTCCGGCGGGTCTCTCGGGAACGGGATTACACGGCCGATCGGGATCACGTCTCCTGGCTATACACTGCTCGGAAGGCTGCCGAGCGGGAATACGAGATCCTCGAGACCCTGTATCCGGACGTATCGGTCCCCCAGCCGATCGATCAGAACCGTCACGCCATTGTGATGGAAAAGATGGCGGGCCAAGAGCTATCGAATGTCCGTCTCGAAAACGTGGATGTCGAGGCTGTTCTGGAACAACTGCTCAGAGAACTCCAGCAGGCCTACGCGCGCGGGTACATCCATGCGGACATGAGCGAATACAACGTGTTCCTTGCAGAAGAGGGGGTAACGATCTTCGATTGGCCACAGGCGGTTCCAACGGACCACGAGAATGCAGATAAATTCCTCCATCGGGACGTGGATAACCTGGTGTCGTACGTGAATCGCAAGTACCCTGGTGCTGTCCCCGACATTCAGCCCGAAGCCCTCGTTGCGGACATCATGGAGGGCTCCCTTGCACCCCTTGATGGATACCCCGTATCAGGGCAATAAATCAATTACTGCGATACAAAATTCTAGTCACGTTGGCTAGACCAAACCAGGGCGATCAGCCAACGCCGAGCTATACTGTCTGGTTCAGCTCCGCCAGTAGGCCTGTGTGAGAAGGACAAGAACCGGGAAAATCTCGAGGCGACCGAGCCACATGTAGATGATCATCAGCCCCTTGGAGGTAATCGGAAACTCGAGGTAGCCGCCCATCGGACCGACGACACCGATTCCCGGGCCAATGTTGCCCAGCATGGCAATGCTCGTGGTCACGAGTTCGATGGCCTCGAGATCGTACCCGACCCGGGCGGTATCGAGGGCAAGCAGGACGATTCCAACGAAAAAGATGCCAATGTAGAGGAGTGTAAACGAGTAGATGCCGCGGATGGCATCCTCATCGAGTGGTCGATCGTTGAGCCACACGGGACGCACTGCCTCGGGATGAACCGTCGTGTAGAGCTCTCGACGAACTGATTTGAGGATCACTAACCACCGCAGGACCTCTGATGCCACCACCGGTCGACCCGGTCGACCCTCCGAGAAACATCACGAAGATCAAGACCCCTTTTGCAGCCCCACTCCAGGCATTGAAATCCATGCTCGCATAGCCCGTCGAATTGCCGAGTGACACCATCTGGAATGCAGCGTGGCGGATCGACGGGAGGAGCTGACCGCCGATCTGGCCGGCTTCGGGAGTGCGAAGCGCCGTATCGACATAGAGGAGGATCGTTCCGATGAGGGTCACCGCTGTCAGTGTACCGAGGTAGAGGCGAAACTCTGCATCCGAGAGTAACGATGATCGGTCGCCGGTGATGAGCTGCCAGAACAGCGTGAAGTTCACACCGGCGATGAACATGAACGGCAGGACGACCCACTGGACGGCCGGGGTGAACGCTTCGATACTGCGAGCCTCGGGTGAGAAACCACCGGTCGAGAGTGTCGTAAAGCCGTGGGCGATCGCATTGTAAGCCGTCATGTTTGGCGCGGAGCCCAGCAGATGGAGCGCGTAGAGGAAGGCGATATAAAGGCCGGTAAAGCCGACGTAGGCGATGAGAAGGACCCGGGCGGTCTGGGCGATGTGTGGGGTCAATTTCGTAATTCCGGGCCCTGGTGTTTCGGCCTCCATGAGCTGGGCACCCCCGATCGAGAGCTGCGAGAGAATCGCAACGGATAGGACCACAATACCCAGACCGCCGAGCCACTGGGTCAACTGTCGCCACATCAGAATGGCGGGTGAGTGCGTGTCCATGGAGATGTCGGCCATGACCGTCGCCCCGGTGGTCGTAAAGCCACTCATGCTCTCGAAGAGCGCATGGACGGGATGGGCAAGTGACCCAGAACCGGCCAGGATGTAGGGAATGGCGCCGGCCAGTGAGACGCCAAGCCAGGCGAAGGCGACGACAAGAAACGCCTCGCGAGCCCCTGGCTCGGGGTCGGGATCGAGCCGTGTCAGGGCGAGTCCGCTGACGAGGGTGATGACCAGTGACAGCATGAAGACCGCGAGATCCCGGCCGTCAGTAAGCAGTGCGACGACGATGGGAACAAGAAACGTTACCGAGAGGATCGCCAGAATCGTCCCAACGAGACTGAGTGCGCCCCGCCAGTCGACGCGAACTGCTGGTATCATTTAGCAACCTCAGTCGTTCGTCCGGTCACTTGCACCCCCGGGGCTTGGCTATTCCGCTCTCGGTGCGTGTGCAAGGAGTTATAGACCTATCGCGAGTGTCATCCGCCTATGGCAGACTTCCTGATCGACCGAGACGACGAGGCGTCCATCGCGACCATCACCATCTCCAATCCCGATCGCCGAAACGCGGTCGGCGAGGACGACATGGAAGAGTTCGCGGACATCATGGGCGATCTCGATGCAGACGATGATATTCGCTGTCTCGTCCTCACGGGGGATGGCGATGCGTTCTGTGCTGGTGCCGACCTCGCCTCTGCACTCGACACGCCGACAGCTGAGTCGATCGACCGTGGCTTTCACGCAGGCGTCAAACAAATTCTAACGAGTTCGACACCGGTTGTGGCAAAGGTCCGGGGACCGGCCGTGGGTGCCGGTGCGTCGATCGCAACCGCGTGTGACTTCGTCTATGCAGCCGAGAGTGCCCGGATCGGGTTCATCTTTGCAAATATCGGGCTGACAGCCGACTCTGGAGCCACCTATCTGCTCCCACGAATCGTCGGACTGCGGACGGCGATGGAGCTTCTCGCGACACCCGAGTTGATCGACGCATCGGCAGCAAACGAAGCTCGACCTGTTCACTGACGTGGTTCCGGAGGAGGAGCTCGAGTCGGTTGTCGAGGAGAAGCGCAGGAACTCGCCAGTGGACCGAGCCGCGTTATCGCGTCGGTTCGACATCTGCTCCATCGGTCGGCCAGTAACTCACTCGAGGAACAACTCGACCTCGAGGCCCGCGAACAGGAACGGATGTTCAACACGGACGACGTCATGGAGGGAATGACCGCGTTTATGGAAGGGCGCGACCCCGAGTTCAAGGGCCGCTAGCGGTTCGACACCCTTATACGCGGTTGCTGGATAGCCTGTAACGACTCGCTGACTCGCGGGCGACAGCGGGCCCCCGACCGACATCTGTCACGGGGATGGGATGTGGACCATTGCGGTCTGAACCGTGAATGCCCCGCACGCACACCATGGCACGAAGCGCCTATTCACACATCAAGGAGGCCTGGCAGTCGCCGAACGACGGCAAGCTGGGCGAGCTGCAGTGGCAACGGAAACAGGAGTGGCGAGACCAGGGGGCGATCGAGCGCATCGAGCGCCCCACGCGACTGGACAAGGCCCGGGAGCTCGGCTACAAGGCCAAGCAGGGAATCGTTCTTGCCCGGGTCTCCGTCCGGAAGGGCAACGCCCGAAAGTCACGGTTTACTGCCGGGCGTCGGAGCAAGCGCCAGGGCGTCAATCGCATCGGCCGCCGAAAGAATATCCAGCGCATCGGCGAGGAGCGCGTCACCCGGAAGTATCCGAATCTGCGCGTCCTCAACAGCTACTGGGTTGGCGAGGATGGCAGCCAGAAGTGGTTCGAGGTCATCCTCGTCGACCCGGAGCACCCGGCCATCCAGAACGACGACGACCTCAACTGGATCTGTGACGACGCACACACGAATCGGGCACTGCGGGGCCTCACGGGTGCCGGGAAGGCAAACCGGGGCCTGAACAACCGCGGGAAGGGTGCCGAGAAGGTCCGATCGAGCGATCAGTAGGACCGACACTTATTGTCACCTCGCCCGAACACCCAGGCGATGGTCGATCATGTTCTCATCCCCGTCGACGGTTCAGATCAAGCAACGGCTGCACTCGAGTTCGCTTTCGAGACCTATCCAGACGCGCACTTTTCGGCAATCAACGTGCTCGATCCCGCTGATTTCTATGCGGCGACCGGAATCGAGGGCGGTGGCATGGGCGGAACCGAGCAACTTCGCAAGAGCCAGGAAGATCGTGGCAAGCAGGTGCTCGAGCAAGCGAACGCCACTGCAGCGGAAGCAAATGTCGACCTCGAGACGGAGCAGCTGATCGGCGGCGTTTCACGGTCGATCGTCTCGTTTGCCGAAGAGAACGATGTCGACCACATCGTGATCGGGAGCCACGGCCGGACCGGGGCCACCCGCATTCTGCTCGGGAGTGTCGCCGAGACGGTTGCCCGCCGGTCGCCGGTGCCCGTGACGATTGTCAGATAGCCTCTCCTCGTTACGCCAGGAAGTCCGGTTCGAGCCGTCGCTCGTCTCGTTCGGCGGCGAGATCGTCCCGGAAGGTCGCCGGATCGACGTCCTGGCGTTCGTCCTCGAAGCGATCTCTGACCGACACGGTGCCGGCGGCTGCCTCGTTGTCTCCGACGATCAGCTGGTAGGGCACCCGATCGTCGTGGGCGGCCCTGATTTTGCGCTCGAGTGTCGAATCCCTGTCGTCGACGGTAACGCGAAACCCATCAAGTGATTCAGCGACCTCTTCGGCATACGCCACATTGTCCGAGGATATCGGGAGAATCCGCACCTGTTCCGGCGCGAGCCAGACGGGGAAGTCACCCTCGAAGTGCTCGATCAACATCATGAAAAACCGTTCGTAGCTCCCATAGAGGGCCCGGTGGATCATGACTGGCCGGTGTGACTCGTTATCGGCCCCGACGTACTCGAGGTCGAAGCGCTCGGGCATGTTGAAATCGAGCTGGACCGTTGGCCCATCCCACTGGCGACCGATCGCGTCCTCGAAGCCGAAGTCGATCTTCGGCCCGTAGAACGCCCCGTCGCCGGGCTCGAGGTCGTAGGCCATATCGCGACTCTCCAGCACCGCCGTCAGCTGCTCTTCGGCTTTCTCCCAGATCTCGTCGCTGCCGACAGATTTCTCCGGGCGGGTCGCGAGCGAAACGGTGTACTCGAGATCGAACGTCTCGAGGACCGTCTCGATGGTGTCCATGATCGTCTCGACCTCGGCCTTGATCTGGTCCGGCCGCACGAAGAGGTGCCCGTCGTCGATGGTGAAGGCCCACACCCGCGAGAGCCCGGAGAGCTCGCCACGTTGTTCCTTCCGGTAGACCTTCCCGTTTTCCGCATAGCGGACCGGCAGGTCCCGGTAACTCCAGCTGTGATCCTGGAAGATGGCCGCGTGCCCCGGGCAGTTCATCGGCTTCAGGCCGTACTCGTCGTCGCCGACGTCGAAGATGAACATGTCGTCGACGTAGTTTTCGTAGTGGCCGGAGCGATGCCACAGGTCGGTCTTGAAGACGTGGGGCGTCTCGACGTAGCCGTACCCCGTTTCGCGGTTGAGTGACTCGACGAAGTTCTCGAGTTCCGAGAGGACGGTCTTGCCGGCCGGATGGTACAGTGGGAGCCCGGGGCCAGTGATCCCTTGAATCGAAAAGAGGTCCATCTCCTGGCCGATCTTGCGGTGGTCGCGCTGTTCGGCCTCCCGACGGCGCTCGAGGAACGTCTCGAGGGTCGACTCGTCTTCGATGCCGTCCCGTAGATTCGGGTGTGCATCGGGTTCGACTCTTCCCCACGCCAGTATGCGGCGGCGATCTCGAGGAGTTCGACGGCGGGAATCTCGCCGGTCGATTCGACGTGGGGCCCGGCGCAGAGATCCTCCCAGTCGTCCTGCCGGTAGAATGTCACGGTGTCGGTCTCCTCGGCCAGGTCCTCGAGGAGTTCCAGCTTGTACGGCTGGCCGTCAAGTCGTTCACGGGCTTCCTCGATCGACACTGCCTCGCGAACGATCTCGTAGTCGGCCTCGATGATGGCCTCCATCTCCGTTTGGAGCTGATCGAGATCGTCCTCGTCTATCTCGAGTCCGTCGAAGTCGTAGTAAAATCCCTCGTCGGTCGGTGGGCCGATACCCAGATCGACATCGTAGTGACGCTCCACGGCCTGGGCGAGACAGTGGGCAGCGGAGTGACGAATCACCTGCCGGTAGTCCTCGGAATCGTCCGTGATGATCTCGAGGGCGGCGTCATCGTAGGCTGGCGCTTCGGCGGCGACGAGCTCGCCGTCGAGGCGGCCGGCGACGGTATCCCGACCCAGTCCGGGGCCGATCTCGTAGGCACACTCCTCGACGGTGGAGCCCGCCGGGACCTCGAGTTCGGATCCGTCGGGGAGGATGACCGCAATTCGTTCCGCTGACTCTGGTTCTGACATGGTTGGGCTGGTTGGGTCCGGTAGAGATCGGCCGGACCCGTATCAATCGTGCTGACGCCTACCCGTGGACTCACCAAAAGAATTGTGAAGCATCGAACACTGCCCCGTCTAAGTATCATTTAAACGACTATAGTGTTTACTCTGGTAAACCGACGGGATTAATGAACCTGTCAGCAATTATCACCGTTGATGGCGGATCCGACGAATCTCGTGTGGCTCACCTATCTGCTCTTTCCAGCCGTGGGTATTGCCGGGGCGGCCGTGATTATGGGGTGGATGTACCGGTCAGTGTGGGACAAACGAGGGGCGAAGCTGTTTTTCGTGCTCATCGGCATTGGGATGGTCTGGGCCCTGACGCAGTTTCTCTATCTTCTCGTCCCGACCATCTCGATAGGCCAATTGCTTCTGCAGATTCAGACCGTCGTTGCGATGGTCGCGTTTGTGATGTTCGTGGTGTTCGTCTCCGTGTACACGGAGTCCGGGTTCCACCGCCATCCAATCGTCATAGCTGGAAACGGGATAGTGTTGACCGGTTCTGTAGTTCTGGCTGCCACAAACCGGTATCACGATCTTCTTTTTGCAACGATCCAACCAGTTACTGACCCATTCCAGTATCTCTACGTCGAACCGGGGCTGGGATTTGTTGGTATCCTTTTGCTGATCGTTGTGTTGATTGGGTACAGCTGGATTGCACTTGTCCTGCATTTTCTCGACGCGCCTCAGGAGTCCAGTACACAGATGCTGCTTATTCTGGCCGGCGGCTTCTCTATCGCTATCGTCGAGATTCTGGGCAATACAGGCATGCTGCCAGCATATGGGATGAACCACGCGGTCTATGGAACGCTGCCGTTCTTGTTGTTTTCAACAGTCGCCCTATTCCGGCTGGGCATGTTTGATATCCAGCCCGTTGCCCGAAACACAATCGTTGAGAACCTCCGTGATTCCGATCATCATCCTTGACGGCGATGGTCGGATCACTGATTTCAACGAGACAGCCTGCCGGCTCTGGCCGGCTCTTGCTGGCACGACCGGCGAGCAACTCGATCGCGTCTCATCGCAGCTGGCCGCCAAAATTGAATACGAGGAAGTTACCCACGAGACCACCTTACAGCTCGAGCTCACTATCGATCGAGAAAAACGTCACTTCTCCGCAACGGTATCACCGGTCGAACGTGAAAAAACGGACGAGGTCAGATGGTACGCGGTGGTCCTCCGAGATATCACCGAAATAATCCAGTCACGTGAAGAACTGGCCGAACAGAACGAGCGACTCGACCAGGTCGCCTCGACGATATCGCATGATCTCAGAAACCCTATTCAGATTGCAGACGGGTATACGGACTTTCTCTCCGAGGACATCGAGACCATGGCCGATGATCCGGATGTGGCCACGGAGGCACTCGAGCACCTCGAGGAGGTCGAGACTTCACTCGATCGGATGCAGAACATCATCGACGACGTCCTGACACTCGCTCGGCTCGGCTCGACGGTCGAGGAAACCGAGCCCGTGTCGCTCGCGGCGATCAGCCGGCGTGCCTGGGAGCAGGTCGAGACCTACGAGAGTACCCTCGAGATCGACGGCGACGTCGAGTTAATGGCCGACCGGAGTCGCCTGAGTTCGATTCTCGAGAACCTGTTTCGCAACGCGGTCACTCACGGAAGGACAGATCTCACTGTGACTGTCGGCGTAACGGATATGGGCTTCTACGTGCAGGATACGGGTCCGGGTATCGAGGCCGACGACCTCGACAGCGTGTTCGACTACGGTTACACGACCGAATCTGACGGGACCGGTTTTGGCCTCGCGATCGTCCGGTCGATGGCCGAGTCACACGGCTGGCGCGTCTCAATCGACGATAACTACGAGGACGGTGCGCGATTCGTCTTCGAGCTCCCCGACGTCACGGCACCCATTCTGACGGCCCAGGGGGAGGCTACCGGCGACGAGTGAGTCATCGATCCGCAAGGAGATCCGAGGCCGTGAGAAGTGACTCGACCGTCACACCGATGTCCTCGATCGTCTCGCAGTCCCCTTCTTCTCGATCCACCACGACTAGGGCACGCTCGACAGTCGCGCCCGCCTCCCGGAGACTCTCAATCGCGCTCTTGAGACTGGTTCCGGTGGTGACGACGTCCTCGAGAACGACGACCCGCGCACCAGGATCAAGATCGCCCTCGATCAGGTTCGCCGTCCCGTACTCCTTTTGCCGTTTTCGAACGATCACGTACGGAATGCCGGATTCCACACTGGTGGCAGCCGCCAACGGCACCCCACCGAGGGCCACGGCACCCAGGCGCTCGTCTCGCGATCGGGTCCAGGCGCTCACTGAATGCGGCGGCAATCGCCCCGAGACAGTGGGGATCGGTCTCGAAGCGATACTTGTCGACGTAATATTCACTCGTCCCACCGTGGGCGAGCTCGAACTCACCGAATTGAACGGCATCAGCCGCACGTAACGCCTCGACGAGATCCTCCGTGCTCACGGTCTGAAGGCGGGGCCCGGAGTGAGATAAACGGTACTGTTCGCAGACACCAGCGTGTTTTTGCCGCTGCTCTGTGAATCAGGGCCGCATGGAGGCAGGATCCGCCGACGAACCCCACCCAGACGTACAGCAGGTACTGGCGTTGCTCGAGCAGATGGACGGCTTCGACCTCAGCGAGCTCGAACCCGAAGAGGCCCGCTCGCTGTTCGAGAACTTCTCGGCGACTGGAGAGCCACCAGTCGACGTCGAAACCGTCGAGGACGACACCGATTCCGGGACCCGCCGGCGACATTCCAATCAGGCGGTACGATTCGGGCGGACCGGACGGCCGTCCGATGGTGCTGTACTTCCACGGTGGTGGCTGGGTCATCGGCAACATCGAAACCCACGACGCCAGCTGTCGGGTGCTGGCCGATGAGACTGGCTACCCAGTCGTGAGTGTCGATTACCGCCTCGCGCCGGAGCACCCGTTTCCAGCTGCCCTCGAGGACCGCTATGCCGCCCTCGAGTGGGCCGACGAACACGCCGAGTCCCTCGGTGCTGATTCGGACCGAATCGTCGTGGCGGGCGACAGTGCCGGGGGGAACCTGGCCGCCAGTCTCACGCTGCTCACCGACCACCGGGGCGGTCCCGAGCCGGCCTACCAGGTGCTGGTCTATCCCGCGACCGGCGACGTAATGTCGACGCCGTCATTCGAGGAAAACGCAGAGGGATATTTCCTGACGACAGACGAGTCGGAGTGGTTCCGAAATCAGTACTTCGAGCGTGAGATCGACGAGGGCAACATCTTCGCGGCCCCACGCCTTGCCCACGACCTCGGTGACGTGCCGCCCGCCACCGTGCTGACGGCCGGCTTCGATCCGCTCCGTGACGACGGCGTGGCGTATGCCGAACGGCTCGAGGAAGCCGGTGTCGCGGTCACCCACCGCAACTATCCGGACATGATCCATGGCTTCATGGGGATGCTTCCACGGAACCGGCCGCGCTGGACGCTGCCTTCGAGGGGTATGCCGCAATCGCTGACGATCTCGAGACGACCTTCTCCTGACTCACCAGGGTTCGTCTTTCAGCCCGAGCGCGTAGCCAATACCGTTCGTGAGTAGATGTAACATCGGGGTCATGATCACGACCACGAGGAGGACCTCAAGCGCGAACACCGACCGGAACCACTCGAAGGCCACCAGTGCCGTCAGTGGCAGCGAGACGGCCACGAAATCGAGCTGGTCGACGAGGGGGAACATGGCGCCCCGCTCTCGACCGGTGCGGCGCTTCCCGAATGAGGCCAGGATGTCCCCGAGCATGGCTCCGGCGGGCAGCGAGAGCGCCGCAACGGGGGGAAAGTTGGGAAGTTGCTCCACGCCAACGGTAGCCGAGACGGGCGTAGTCAGTTCAGAAAGCACCATGGCCAGGACGAATCCAGCGGCGATGCCCGCTGCGGTCCCCCGCCAGGTTTTGCCGTCACCGAGAACTCGCTTCCCCCAATCGTCCGTCCACCATCGATCGGCGGGCCACCGCCAGCGATGACGGCGACGTTGTTGGGGACGTAGGCGGGCAACATTGCCCAGAAGGCGATGATGACCGTCTCGATTACTGCCATATCGAGCGCGACGCAGGCCCCGCTCTTAATCCCCGTGAACCTGTCGCGTGGCCCGTCCGTGAAAGGAAGGGCTGATCTATCACGTGGTGTGTGGCACCGACCATGACCTCGTGGAAGCGTGACTTCGCGAGTGGACTCATCGTCCTTGGTCCCATCCTTGTCACGCTCTACGTGATCTTCTGGCTCTACGGCATGCTCTCCAGTCTGGCCCCGGGGATCATCCTCGAGCCGGACACGCTCACACCCCTGCTGCCGGGCAGCAGTTCCCAGATAGTCCAGACCCGGGCGGAACTCGCCCAGTTCCTTCGGGTGCTGATGACGGTGACGATGTTTCTGGTACTGTCACTCTCTGTCGGATACCTGATGCGGACGACCTTCGGAGCGGTCGTTGAGCGACTCGTCGACAACGTGGCCAATCGGGTGCCCATCGTCCGGGTGGTCTACAACGCCTCGAAGATGGCCGCCGAGACCGCCCTCGGCGAACAGGAGACCTTGCAGAAGCCGGTAAAGGTTGAGACGTGGAACGGGATGCGGATGACGGCGTTCAAGACCGGTAAGATGACCGAGGATGGGCGAGAGGTGCTCTTTCTCCCAACCTCCCCGAACATCACGACAGGCTACGTCCTCGAAGTCGAATCAGAGGACATCATGGAACTCGACGAGGACGTCGAGACGGCACTGACTCGCGTCGTGAGTGCGGGCTTCGGCGAGACAGACCAGTCTGGCGGGATGGGACGCGGTGTCTCGATCGACGTGGTCGAAGAACAGCTGACCGATCTCGAGGATGCAGACGATTAGACGTAGGTGAACCACTCGTCGTACTCGCCGACGCGGCCCTCGACAGTGGCGAAGAACCGGGACTGGATCTCCTCGGTCACCGGGCCGCGACTCCCGTCTCCGATCTCGACGTTGTCCACTCGACGGATCGGGGTCACCTCCGCTGCCGAGCCGGTGAAAAACAGCTCGTCGGCGGTGTAGAGCTCACCGCGGGAGATTGAGACGGTGTCCTCGACGGTGTAGCCGAGATCGCGGGCGATCGTGATGACCGAGTCTCGGGTGATCCCATCGAGGATCGATTCGGACAGCCCCGGGGTGTAGATTGTGCCGTCCCTGACGAGAAACAGATTCTCGCCTGGTCCCTCTGCGACGTTCCCTTCCTTGTTGAGCACGATCGCCTCGGCGTAGCCGTGTCGGCGGGCCTCCTCGCCAGCGAGCATGCTGTTAACATAGAGGCCGGTGGTCTTGGCGTTCGTCGGAATCTGGCTCGAGGCGTGCTTGCGCCACGAGGAGATCATGACCTCGATCCCCTCCTCGAGGGCCTCCTCACCCAGGTAGGCACCCCAGGGCCAGACCGCAATGGCCACCTTCGTCGGGCAGTCCTTCGGGCTCACGCCCAGTGAGTTGTACCCGTAGAATGCGATCGGGCGGATGTAACAGGACTCGAGGCCCTGCCGGCGGATGAGCTCGGTCGTCGCGTGGGTGAGCTCGTCGGCATCGTAGGGAATGTCCATCTCGTAGGGCTGGGCCGAGAGGTAGAGTCGATCGAGGTGCTCCGGCCAGCGAAAGAGGGCGGGGCCGTTGACCGTATCGTAGCAGCGGGCCCCCTCGAAGACCCCACTACCGTAGTGGAGCCCGTGTGTCAGGACGTGGATCTGGGCGTCGTCCCAGTCGAGAAACTCACCGTCCATCCAGATCGTATCGACATCCATCTCGTCGAAGCCCATGGCAGACGAATGGGAACCATCCGTAATGAACGTTCACGGTTCCGACGCGGGCAAAATAGTGCCTTCTTCAGCTCAGCGTGGTCAGTATGTCACGTCCCTCGAGGTAGGTGAGCTTGTGATCGGCGGCGTAGTTCGCCGCGTCGATCGGGGTGAGAGCCTGTCCCGTCTCGCCATCGAGCATCTCGCAGACGACGACTGCGGGTGTGAGGTCCCCGGCGGCCGCCAGGGCGAGCCCGAGTTCGGTGTGCCCCTCTCGCTGCTCCAGCAGGCCCGGGGCTCCTCGGAGAATGTGGACGTGCCCGGGCGTCCGGAACTCCTCGGCGAAGGGGTAGTCGTCGGGGGCTGCCGCCGCATCGGCAAGCCCCCGGATCGTTCGTGACCGGTCGATGTCGGTTACTCCCGTGTAGGTATCGCGGTGGTTGACAGTCAGCGAGAAGGACGAGCGATCGTCATAGCCCAGATCGTGGCTCGCGGCCGCCGGGTGGTCGATCTCCTCTTCGAGGAACGGGAGCCCGAAGGTCTCGGCGACGGCGTCGCTGAGGGCGACACAGATCAGGCCGCCGGCGTCATTCCGGAGCTGGGAGACGGCATCGGGCGTGACTGCACTGGCGTGGTAGATCAGATCGGTCTCGCCCTCGCGGTCGGCTGCATCGTGGACGAGGATCGGGTCGCCGGCGGCGAGGGCCTCGATGGCCGCGTCGATAGCCGACGCATTCGTCGGGCTTGCCGAGGCGGTGTCGACGTGATTGCCGGTCATGTGCGATCACGCACCGTGATCGTGACGTGATCGCCATCCTCGAGGTCGAGTTCGTCCCGCAACTTGACGGGGGCAATGACCTCGAGCTGGTCGTCATCATGGTGGGTTCGCTCGGGGGCGATGGTATGTACCCGCTCGTAGCGGTCGCCGTCGTGCGTCTCTATCACCGCCGGCTGACAGACCGCCGGCCCGTAGGTCCGATCGTCGTCCTCCCAGCCGTCGATCGGGATCGGCTCGAGCGACGCAACCGCTGACCGCCGGCGGACGCTGTCACTCGTCAGGTCGACATTGAGGGTACCCGGGAACGGCTCGTACTCGAGTCGCTCTTCGAACTGCCGGGTATACCCCGGCAAAGAGATGTAGTGTCGCCCCTCGCCCATGCCGCTGGTGATCGTCCCGGCGAGGGCGACTTCCGTCCCCGTCTCGAAGATGCGCCGGTACTCCTCGTACTCGGATCGGAGAACGGTTTCGCCCTCGGTGGTGATCGCGATCCACTGGCCATCGCTGACTGTATCGCGTTCGATGAGTCCTTCGCGCTCGAGGCGCTGGAGCCGCCGCGAGGCCGTCTGGTTCGAGGCGTCGAGCTGCTCGGCCAGATGGGCACACGAGATCTTGACGTCGCCTGCCCGCCCGCCCTCGAGGGCGAGGAGCTTGAGCACGCCGACCTCGTCGGCCCCCACTGCCGACGCCGTCGTTGCCATGGCTCAGCGTTGGGCAGAGTCGGGTATAAGCATACCGGATGTGGTATGCGTAACACAACTGTTATGCCGTTGTTGGCTGTTCACGCCAGAAGTCGCTGTCCTTGCGAAGCTTGGCACCCAGGTGTCGGCGGTTCTCGCGAGCAAAACGACGTTGGAGGCCGGGACCTCCTTGAATCTCGGAGTGCTCGGGGAGATGGGCCTGGACGGCCTCGGCGAAGGCGCGGACATCGTCGTGGTCGGGCATCGATCGCGGTCCAGGCGGTCCCGCGAGTGTCCGACGTGCATGTACGCCTTGAGTTCGACGAAGTCCGGCTCGGCCCGCTGGTAGAGGGCCGCATACCAGTCGGGATCGTGCATGTTCTCGCCGTTGACGAGCGTGGTCCTGAGAACGGTCCGTGTCTTGTCCTTTGCCGCCAGGACGTCGAGCGTGTCGATCGAGTCGCTCCCAGGCGTCGTCCTCGCCGGGCCCTGACGACGTCGTCGAACGTCGGCGCGCTCGGCGGCGTCCACGCTCACGTAGAGCTGGGTCGGATCACAGCGCTCGAGGACTTTCGGTCGGGTGCCGTTCGAGACGAGGAAGGTGGTGATGTCCCGGTCGTGGAACGCCTCGATCAGTTCCGGGAGGTACGGGTACAGCGTCGGTTCGCCATCTAGCGAGATCGCGACGTGGCGGGGGGTCATCGCCTCCTCGAAGACCGATCGGGGCACTGCGTCGTTGCCGCCAAAGCCCGAGAGGAGCTTCTGCTGGAGTTCGATCGAGGCGTCGACGACGGCCTCGGGGTCGTCCCACTCGACGTCGTCCAGCTCGTAGGCGTGGCCGGTGTGGTCCCGCCAGCAGAAGACACAGCGCTCGTTGCACCTGACGACCGGCGTCATCTGGATGCAGCGGTGGGACTGGATGCCGTAGAAGATGTTCTTGTAGCACTTGCCCTCGCCGCGCAGGGCGTTGGCGGTCCAGCCACACGTCTGGGCGGCCGTGTGATTCTGGGAGTGGTAGTGGTCGGGATCGCTGACTTGCTTGGGCATCGCGGTGTCCGTGTGGCCGAAGATCGTGGGCCCACCATCTTGAACGTTGTTTCAGCGGCTCGAGCTCGGTTGGGGGCCGGGAATCATGTCTGATCACGCGAACAACAGCTCAGCTGCCCTGATCATCATTGTCGTTGCTCCCTCCGGGCAGCTCGCGAGGATCCGCCGGCGAATTTCCATGCTTCGCGTCGTCTCGCTCGAACATGTATACAGCCGGCCCCGCGATTGCGATCACCAGTAACCCTGGGATCGGAATCGTCGGCACAGCCAGCGCAAGCGACCAGGCCAGCGCGACGGTTCCGCCGACACCAGTCCCCCACGCAATCGGTCGCTGCAATTCCAGCGAGCTCGCGTCTCGATAGATGCCCCATCCAACACCGAGGCTCACCGCCGCCCCGGTCAGCGCCAGTCCGAGTGTGGTGACAGCCATCCACTCACCCCGAAAGCCGCTCGAGCAGATCCGCCGTCCCCTCGGCGTGGCCGCGCTCGAGGACCTCGTCGGCGGCGGCCTTCGCGGCCGCGTCGGCATTCGCCACGGCGACCCCGTGGCCGACGGCCTCGAACATCGGGACGTCGGTCTCGGAGTCCCCGATGGCGACGGCCTGCTCGAGGTCAATCTCCCCACGCTCCCCGAGCGTACGAACCCCGACCCCCTTCGACAGGTCGGGATCCATCACGTGGTAGGCATAGCCCGAGTCGGCGACCACGAGACCGTACTCCTCGGCCAGTGCACGAATCGGCTCAACTGGCTCGTCACGGTGGATCACCACGTCCGTCTCCCGCCAGCGATTGACGACGTCGGCGGCCCCCCAGCCGAGTTGGTAGTCGGCCTCGTAGGCCGCCAGAAAGCCCTGGACGGCCTCGTGGTCGGCCGTGATGTCGACACGCTCGTTCGCGTAGACGACCCCGCCATTTTCGGCGACGACCCGCGGCCGAATGCCGATGAACTGCGCGAGGCCGACTGGATAGGGAAACGACTTCCCGGTTGCCAGCACGACAGGGGCGTCCCACTCGTGGATCGGATCGAAGATGCGCGGATCGAGTCCCCAGTCGTCCGTGCGCGTCAGCGTCCCGTCGATGTCCAGGACGAGCGGGGGTACCATGGGTACCGGTCGGTCGGTGGTCACCCTAAATCGGTCGATACCGACTCGGTGCCGACTCCACTGGGCTGACTGTGTCGCCATCCCGGCGGACCCGACCGAATTCCTCGAGTGTAACACTAAACGAAACAGACCATCACGTCACTTCGAATACTGTTACAGCCTTATGGATTGCCCCGGGTCACAGCGCTGTTCGGGGGAGAGGTGGAATAATTCTCAGACTGTTGGGTGGGATCATGACTGTGCCCAGTCTCGAGATCGATCGACAGCCTCGAGCCACCGCTCGTGCCGGTCGGCCGCCGTGGCAGCATCCAGCTGTACTTCGAACGCTTGATCGACGGCCCGATTCCGCCGCAGGGCCTCGAGGCCGTCCCAGTAGTCGACGGCGAGGCCGGCCGCGTAGGCGGCCCCGAGGGCGGTGGTCTCACCGACGACCGGCCGCTCGACAGACACCGACACGAGGTCGGCCTGTCGCTGACAGAGCAGGTCGTTCGCCGCGGCGCCACCGTCGACCCGGAGCACCTCCGGGGTGAGGTTGGCGTCGGCCTCCATGGCCGTGAGCACGTCTCGGGTCTGGAAGGCGACCGACTCGAGGGTCGCCCGGATCAGGTGCTCCCTGCTCGTCCCCCGTGTGAGGCCGACGATGGTGCCTCTGGCTCGCCCGTCCCAGTGTGGGGCCCCGAGGCCGGTGAAGGCGGGCACGACGTAGACGCCATCGGTCGTCTCGACCCCGCCAGCCAGCGCTTCGGAGGCCTCGGCGGATTCCAGGAGTCCGACATCACAGAGCCACTCGATGGCGGCGCCGGTCGAAAAGATCGACCCCTCGAGGGCGTAGGTCGGTGCCTCACCCCCAACCTGGAAGGCGACGGTCGTCAGGAGGCCGTGGTCACTGCTGACTGGCTTCGATCCGGTCGAGAGCAGGAGGAAGGACCCGGTCCCGTGGGTGACCTTCGCCTCACCCGCCTCGAAGCAGGTTTGACCGAACAGGGCGGCCTGCTGGTCACCCAGGGCCGCGGTGACTGGCACCTCACACTCGAGAACGCCCTCCTCGTCCGTCACCCCGTAGCCGGTCGGATCACTCGAGGGCCGTACCTGGGGGAGGATTGCCCGCGGAACGTTGAACTCCGCTAGTAGCTCCTCGTCCCAGTCCAGGGCGTGGATATCAAACAGCATCGTTCGCGAGGCGTTGGTCACGTCAGTGACGTGGGCCCCGGTCAGGCCCTCGATCAGCCAGGTGTCGATCGTCCCGGCCCGGAGCTCCCCGGCCTGGGCCCGAGCCCGCCCATCAGGAATCTCGTCGAGCAGCCACTCGAGTTTCGTCGCCGAGAAGTACGCATCCGGCTCGAGGCCGGTGCGCTCGCGAATCCAGTCGATGTCCTCCAGTGATTCGATCCGCTCGGTCGTCCGGCGGTCCTGCCAGACGATCGCATTGTGGAGCGGCTCGCCCGTATCAGCGTCCCAGATCAGCGCCGTCTCGCGCTGGTTCGTGATCCCGATGGCCGCGAGTGATTCGGCATCGATGCCGCCTGACGCAAGTGCCTCCCGAATCACTTGCTTCGTGGTCGACCAGATCTCCATCGGGTCGTGTTCGACCCAGCCGGGACGGGGATAATGCTGCTCGTGGGTTGCATAGGCCCCACAGACCACGCTACCCGAACGATCGAACAGGAGAAAGCGCGTCCCCGTCGTCCCTTGATCGATGGCCCCGACGAAACGGTCGTTCCTCATGACGGCCGATCACTGCGACGGTGGTTCGGTGAGCTGGCTGGGAACGGCCCCCTCCGGCTCGCCGTCCTCGGGCTCCTCGCCGTCCCACTGGTCCATGTTGTACCGCGTCGCAATCGCCGGTGGGCCCGCGACCGAATCCTTCGACTTGAGGGATCGACGGACTCGCCAGAGCGAAATCCCCCGAGGCCGATCGACGCCGGCGGGGATGGGCCAGTACAAGCCGGCCGCGAGCCCAATGGCCCCGCTGACGACCAGCGTGCCACCGACCACGGAGCGCACGGTCCGTTTCCCGTTTTTCTGAATTTCGTCCTCGAGTTCCTGTTTGATGCCCTCGAGCCGGAAGCCCTCGAGATCGCGGTCCACGTCGGTGTCGACGTCGACCTCAAAGAGCCCCTCCTCGATGAAAAAGGAGGCCAGCTTCTCGCTGAAGTCATACCCTGGAACGACCTTTGCCGTTAGCCCCTCGACGCCAAACGTGGTTCGCATCGCGAGGACGATGTCCTGATGGAGTGTGAGTGGGTAGTCATAGAGCGTCTGGTCGACCCGCTGCTCGAGTTCCTGGATGTCCGTGTCCGTGACGTTGTCCCCCGAGATGTCCTTGATGAGAATCTCGATGACGTAGTTCAGCGTCTGGCGATTCATCGACCGGTCGATCGCCCCCATCTCCATCAGCGCATCGAGGGCGATGTCGGCATTCTGCATGCCGAGTCCGGTGAAAAAGCGAACGAAGGCATCGACCAGATGATCCTTTGGTCGCTCGGAGATACCGAAGTCGTAGATGATTGCCTTGCCGTCCTCGTTGACCGCGAGATTGCCGTGGTGGGGATCGGCCTGATAGACCTGATACAGGAAGGCCATCCGGAGGTAGGCCTCGGCGATGGTGTCGACGATCTCCTCGAGGTCGACCCCGAGTTCGGCGACCTCGTCGACGTGCTTGATCTTCACGCCATCTTCGTAGCTCATCGTGAGGACACGGCCCGTGCAGTACTCGGGGAACGGCCGCGGGACGATGACGTCCTCGTCGATACCGTCGGCGGCGAACTTCTCGCGGATCTCCTCCATGACGCCCCGCTCGCGATTGAAATCCATCTCCTCGTGGAGTGTGCGCTCGAGTTCTTTCGTGATTCCGTCCATCGAGTTGGCGTGGGACTTGTGGCCCTGGGCTTTGAGGAACCGAATGAAAAGCGGAACGATTAGCGAGAGGACCCAGAGGTCCGCCTCCATGCGCTTTTCGACGCCAGGCCGGCGGACCTTGACCGCGACCTCCTCGCCATCGACGCCCGCTTTATGCACCTGGGCGATCGAGGCCCCGGAGATGGCCTCCTCCTCGAAGTAATCGAACACCTCGTCGATCGGACCCAGGTCCTCCTCGATGACCCGTTTGACAGCCGCAAACGATTCCGGTGCGACGTCGTCCTGAAGCTTCTCGAACTCCTCGACGTAGATGGGGGGCACCATGTCTGGCCGGGTGGTCAGGAACTGGGCGAGTTTGATGTACGTGACACCCATCGACTCGAAGCAGTACGTGAGTCGGTGCGCCCGGCTGCGATGTTGCTCCTCGGAAAGTTGCCTGGGTCGACCAAAGAGCACGAAGCGCCGCGCATCGCGCATGTAGGTGAAGATGAGAGGGCCGAGCACGAACATGGCTCGAATCGTGCGAAGAAACCCCCTGATACGTCGTGCCATGTTACACGTCCTGCCGTAAGTGGAAAAAGATTTGTGATGTTACCGTGTCCCAAACCTACTCCGGGAGTGACACCTAACCGGTGCGGTACAGTCAAGGCCACCCGGTTCCGGGTACTATCCGAGCGATGGGACGCGACACGACGGTCCTGGTCATCGGTGGGGGCTCGACGGGCTGTGGAGTTGCCCGGGACCTGGCCCGTCGGGGAGTCGAGGTCACCCTGGTCGAGCGGGGGACACTGACCCACGGAACGACCGGCCGCATGCACGGCCTGCTCCACAGCGGGGCCCGATATGCGGTCTCGGATCCGACCAGCGCCCGGGACTGCATGGCCGAAAACGACATTCTGCGGTCGATTGCGGACCACTGCATCGAACCGACTGGCGGCCTCTTCGTCTCGCTTCCGGATGACTCGGATGCCTATTTTGAGCGGAAAGCGGCGGCCTGTCGGGAGTGTTCGATTCCTGTCGAGGAAGTATCCGGAGATGAGGCGAGAACCCGTGAACCGAGTCTCTCCCCGAGGATCGACCGAGCACTTCGCGTACCGGATGCGGCGATCGATCCCTTCCGGCTCTGCGTGGCGAATGCGATGGACGCCGAGCGCCACGGCGCCGAGATTCTGACCCACACCCCCGTCACCGATCTGGTCACCGATGGGACGACGGTCACCGGCGTAAGGGTTGATCGTGGTGGAGCCACCGAGACGATCACCGCGGAGTACGTCGTCAACGCGGCAGGCTCTTGGAGCGGACAGATTGCCGACCTCGCCGACTGTCCGGTTGCCGTTCGGCCGTCGAAGGGCGCAATGACGATCATGAACGTTCGCGAGATCGACACCGTGGTCAATCACTGCCGGCCCAAGGGCGATGCCGATATCATCGTCCCCACGAGACGACAGCCATTCTCGGGACGACCGATGTTCCAGTCGAGGACCCCGACGACTACGAGGAAGACAGCTGGGAGGTCGATCAGCTGATCGACACGCTGGCCGCGCTCGTCCCTGCCATCCACGATGCCCGAACGATTCGATCCTTCTGGGGTGTCCGCCCGCTGTACGAACCACCGGGAACCGATACCGCTGATTCCGCCGACGTGACACGCGATTTCTTCCTGCTCGACCACGCCGACCGGGACGGGGTCGAGGGGCTCGTGACAATTGTCGGCGGGAAGTTCACGACCTACCGGCTGATGGCTGAGGAGATCGCCGATCACGTCTGTGGGGAACTCGGGGTCACGGCATCGTGTCGAGACCGACTCGGTGCCCCTTCCGGGGAGTGAGGACTATACGACGCTCGAGGCGGGTATGGAGCGATTCGGCCTCCGATCGCCGATCGCCAAGCGCTCGAGCGAGCGACTGGGCAGCCGGACGGAGGCGGTTCTCGACCAGGCGGGACCGAACCCCGTCATCTGTGCCTGCGAGGCGGTCACCCGGGCAGAAGTTCAGGATGCGATCGACCAGACCGGGGCCGACCTGAACGGCGTTCGCATTCGGACGCGGGCCTCCATGGGCAACTGTCAGGGCGGTCAGTGTGCCCACCCGATGGCGAACGAACTCGCTGCGGAGTATCCGGAGCCGACGGTGACCGCAGAACTCGAGACCCTGCTCACCGAGCGTTGGAAGGGACAACGACACGCCCTCTGGGGCGAGCAGCTCGCCCAGGCAATGCTGACCTACGCCCATCACGCGACGACGCTCAACCACGATAGCGAGGCTGAGACACTGGCGTTCGAACGGTTCGATTCCGGCGGAGGTGACGGTGGCGATCGCTGAGGACGTCCTCGTGGTCGGTGGGGGCCTGGCGGGTCGGATAGCCGCCCTCACGGCCGCCGATCAGGGCGCGAGCGTCCGGATTCTCAGCCGCTCGGAGAGCACCCTCCGAAGTGCGAGCGGCCTGATCGACGTTCTCGGCTCCCTGCCTGGGAGGGCGGATCCCATTGTCGAGCCATACGAGGCGATCGAGACACTTCCGGACAGTCATCCCTATCGAAAAGTCGGCGAACCGACTGTCCGTGAGGCGATGAACCGGGCCGACGACTGGCTCCCGACCTATCGCGGCGCACACACGACGGTCAATGCGCTCATCCCGACTGTCGCCGGGACGATCAAGCCAACAGCCAGGTATCCGACAGGGATGGCCGACGGCCTGGTGAGTGACGATCGGTCGACCCTCCTGGTGGGCTTCGAGCGCCTGCCCGATTTCGATCCCTCGATCGCTGCCGCCCGTCTCGAGCGACAATCTGTACCGTTCGATGTCGCTGCCACCACCCTCTCGGCCCCGGGCATCGAGGGCAACGACCCGTCGAAACTTCGAGTCGCCACCGCACTCGATCGCTCGAGCGACACGAGACACGCGTTAGCCGAGCGCATCAAGCCTGCACTCAAGGAAGCCGAGCGGGTCGGTCTCCCGGCTGTGCTCGGTCACACCGATCATTCCGCCGTCCGGGCTGACCTGGAGCGCAAGCTCGAGGTTTCGGTCTTCGAACTCCCCGGCGGCCCACCCAGTATTCCGGGCATGCGACTCCAGTCGATGCTGGATCGACAGCTTCGGGAGGCTGGGGTCCGAATCAGCGAGGGAATCCCGGCCGTGGCATACGACACCGATGCCGATCGCATCGCCCACGTCGTCGGTGACCACGAGGGCCGCTCGGTCCAGTACCAGGCCGACCAGTTCGTCCTGGCGACGGGCGGGCTGGTCGGCAGGGGTCTCGAGACCGACCGGACCGGCGCCACCGAGCCCGTCTTCAACTGTCCCGTCTCGGTTCCCGAGGACCGGACCGAGTGGTACGAGGACGGCCCCTTCGGGGACCACCCATTCGCCCGGTTCGGAGTGGCGATCGATGGCGACTGCCGCCCGATCGGCAGCGACGGCACCCCCAGGTTCAGGAACCTCCGGGCGGCCGGCAGCGTCCTTGAGGGCTATGACTTTGCGGCCGAGAAGTCCGGCAGCGGCGTCTCGATTGCGACCGGCTACGCCGCTGGGCATTTGGCGGCAGCGGAGGTGCCCTGATGGCCGACGAGGAGCCCACCCAGGTCTTTCCCGACCAGCGGGCCGGGGCCGACAGCTGCTACAAGTGTGGCACCTGCGATACCGACTGCCCGGTGGCGGCCGTCGACGAGGACTTCCCCGGGCCGAAGTTCCAGGGTCCCGAACAGTGGCGCCTCGAGCGCCCCGAGGACCGGACGATCGATCCCTCGATCAGCAAGTGCTCGAACTGCATGCGGTGTGATCGGGCCTGTCCAGCCGACGTGCCCCTCTCGGAGATGCACAACCGGGCCCGCGCTGAGTACGTCGAAGAGAGCGTCTCGCGACTTTCCCGACGGTACCTCCGCGATCGGTTGCTGGCCAATTACGGGCGACTGGGCCGGCTTGGCAGTCGCATTCCGCGGCTCACCAATGCCGTCCTCTCGAACCGACTCGCCCAGTGGGCCGCCCGACGATTCCTGGGCATCACGGATGCACGGGAGTTTCCCCAGTTTGCCCCGCAGTCGTTTCGGTCGTGGTGGGCCGAGCGTGGCGGTCCCGCCGTCCAGAGTGATGACAGGCGAGTGGCGTACTTCCACGGAGACTACGCGAACTACAACACCCCCGACGTCGGCAAAGCCCTGGTCCGGGTATTCGAGCACTTCGGCTACCAGGTCGCCGTGCCCGACCAGCGCTGCTCGGGCACACCGATGTTCGCCAATGGCATGCTCGAGGATGCCCGCCGGGCGGCCCGGTTCAATGTCGAGACACTCTCATCGTACGTCGACGACGGCTATGCCGTTGTCTGTTCCTGTACTTCCTGTTCAATGGCTCTCCGGAAGGAATACCCCGAGCTGTTCTCCTTCGACGAGACGGAGACCGTCGCGACCAACACCTGGGATGCCCTCGAGTATCTCCGGGTCAACGAGGATCTCCAGGGGGCCCTCTCGACGAGTTCGATCGACCAGTCAATCCTGGCCTACCATGCCCCCTGTCATGCCCGCAACCAGGGCCTGGCCACCCAGACGCCGGAGCTTCTGTCGGAACTTTCAGGGGCCGAGACCGCTGATCTGGGCGATTCCTGCTCGGGCATGTCCGGCACCTACGGCTGGAAGGCCGAACACTACGAGACGTCGATGGCCATCGGCGACGAACTTTTCGAGCACATGGCCGACGCCCCAGCCGATGCGGGTCTGACCGAGTGTCCTACCTGTGCCATGCAGATGGAACACGGGAGTGACCTCGCCGTCAATCACACCCTCGAGGTCCTGGAAGCGGCACTCATTGACCTAGACGGGCCATTTTTTATGCTCGGACGTCTCTCATCGTGAACGTATCAACTGCATGACCGTCGAGTTTTCTACCACGGCCGACGGCGATGTGGCCGTCCTCGATCCGGACGCCAACCGCCGGATGACCCTTCGACTCGACGGCACAGCCGCCCTGTCTCCGGCATCGGACTCGTTGCCGCTCCCGGTCGACCGAACCGTCCAGCTCAGGACCACGACCATCCAGGTGGAGGACTATGCGATGATCGATGTCCACGACGGATCGGGCCGCACCATTCGGACCATCGAGGCCGGGCAGGAGGCTGTCCTGGAGGAGGCGGCCGCGATCATCGCGATCAACGGCCCCATCAAACTGTTCGCCACCGTCTCGCCGGGGTGTACCGTCAGCGCTGGCCTGAATGCCGTTTCTGTTACCTACGAAGGGCAGCACCGGGTTGTCCTCGGCGGGCGATCGCTGCAGACCCGGCCGACCGAGACGATCACCACGCCCCCCGACCCGGAGTCGATGATGGCCGCCGTGTCAGCCCTCTCGTCGGCTCTGAAGACGACGAGTCCCGAGCGATCCTGGCCGACGCTTCGGGACCATCCACCACTCCTCGAACTGGGCGAGTCGCTGGAGATTCCAGTGGACTGTGAGCCACCCGAGACTGGGATCACCCTCCAGGTCCCTCGATCGCGTGAGGCGATCTTCACCGTGGCGCCGCTTGCGTACTATCTCGGGGCGACACTCGAGCCCGGTTCCCACACCAGGCTCGAGACGGATGCGGCATCGATGTCACTCGAGGACGATCTCGAAGCGAATGCAGCGAGACTGTTGAAGCACTCCCTCGTCCTCGACTGTATCGTTCGCACGGAGGGGCTGTATCCGGATCCACTCGAGGAACGAATCGCTCTCGAGGGCTCGCTGCCGTTCGATCCATCCACGATGTACGAGCGGCCGATTGCCGACCGACTCGAGGCATATCTCGAGGTGCCGTTCGACGTGACCACTTCGGCCATTCCGCGCTGGCCCCTGACCGCATATCTGCCCGCAGACCCATCTGCCATCGAGGCCGTCCCATTCGTCCTCGACGAACTGGGGACCATCAGGAGTCAGCGAGATGCCGAGACTGCAGCAGGGTCGCCGGTGCAAGTGGCCGACGGTGAGCTGGTCCGATCGAGTGACGTCGAAGCCAGAGTCGAACCGACGACGTACGATCGTCTCAATCGGCCACAGGGGGCCCTCGTCCATGCCTGGTTCGGCAGGGATGTGCCGGTGGGCGCCTCGCTGGCAACGGTGCCTGCCTACCGGAACGGGCTCGAGGTCGAACCACGAGACGGAACGATCGACATCCTGATCGTCTGCAACGAGGTGGACATGCTCCAAGAGCACGACCAGATCGCCTCGTCGTACGTGACACAGGGATCCTTTGACGTTGAGGTCACCTCCCGGTTCGGCGTGAGCACGTCCGAACTGGCAACGCTCCTGACCGACGGAGACGCCGATCTGTTTCACTTCATCGGCCACACCACCGCGGCTGGACTCGAGTGTCACGACGGCCACCTCGACATCGGGTCACTCGAGTCTGTCACGCCGACGGCGTTTTTCCTGAATGCCTGTCGGTCCCGGCGGCAGGGCCTGGCGATGCTCGAACGGGGCGCTGTCGGTGGTGTCTGTACCATGGCCGAGGTCGTCAACCAGACTGCGATCGCCATGGGTGAGACCGTCGCGAACCTGCTCAGTGTCGGCTACCCGCTGAGTGCTGGCCTCTCGGTTGCGCGGCGCGTCCTTGATGATACCGAGGAGTATCTGGTTGTCGGCGATGCATCACTGGCCCTCATCCAGCCAATCGGTGGGGTTCCGAGTCTGCTCTCGGTCGACGATGCGGGCGAGACCGTCGATCTCTCACTCGAGTTTTTCACGACCCCGACGCAGTCGATCGGCTCGACGGTCTCGGATGCAATCAGACCGTCGGCGCCGTGCAAACTGTTGCCGGCGACCTTCGATCGCGCAACCGTCGACGACGAGGTACTCGAGGAGTACCTCCTCTGGACGGATCACCCAGTAATCAGAGACGATACCATCCACTGGACCGAGCCACTGTCAGCTGTGGAGTTTTCCCAATCCGACTAAAAATGCTGGCCGTCCCGAATTCAGGGGCCGGGCCGCACGCCGCCGATTGCTGCCGCGGCACCGATCTGGCTGAGTAGTGCGGCACTGGCGACGAGTGCACCGACCAGTCGTGGGTGTGAAGCGATACGATCTTTGGCACTGTCTGTCAGGGACATTGCGTCTTATCCATAATAGCGAATAGTAATAACCATATCTAATAATATAATACATAAACACCGAAAAATCCAGTTGGATGAGACGGATAATAGCAGGACGGCTAACGAATTCAGGGGAAGATACCGGGTTTGCGGGGAGGTGCCGCCACTACGTGTAGGACAGGTCGTCCGTATAGGCGTCGAGCAGGAGGACCAGGAGGATGCCACTCCCGACACCGATCACGCCGAGGGCGGGGCTCCCGCTCTCGATATTTGCCGCGATCTGCTCGATGGGCAATCGGAGGCCACCGACCATGAGACTCACCAGGAATACCAGGGTGGCCATTCGGTACCGATCCAGGGCCAGGCGGATGATGTGAGAAATCGTAAAGAGCCCCACGATCGCCCCAGTTCCGAATGTCACGATGACCGACCCAGTCTCGAGGACGGGGTCCATCCCGCCCCCTGTGAGCAGCCCGAGCACGCTATCGACAAACAGCCGAAGCTCCCCCGTGAGATACTCATACTGGCCAAGCAAGAGCAAAAAGAACGCTCCCGAGATGCCCGGCAGGACCATCGCACTGATGGCGATGGTGCCCGCGAAGAATATCACGACTGTCGACGGGGCTGCACTCGTCGCCGTCACGCCGGCTACTGTTGTTGCGAGGCCGACCCCAGCCATCGACACCACAACTCGCGGAACGGTCCAGCCATCAATCTCTCGGTAGAGAATTATCGCGGAGGCCAGGATGAGTCCGGCGAAAAACGAGTAGGTGAGAACGGGGTAGCTTGTGATCGCGCCGTGCATGACTCGTGATACCAGCACGACGGCTGTCATGATACCGAGACCAAGCGCCAGCAGGAAGAAGACGTCCATGTCCTCGAGGTTCTGTTTAAGTTCCCGGCGACCAGTGCTTTCTGTTACGCCAGGAAGTTCACGGAGCACGCGAGGATCAAGCGAGGTCAGTGCAGTAATCAGCCGGTCGTAGATGCCCGCGATGAGCGCAATCGTCCCACCCGAGACCCCCGGGACCACATCCGCCGATCCCATTGCGAAGCCCTTCAGGTAGACGATCGACACCGTCACGCATTGCTCATGTGATATTTGGAGCGATGGTAAAAAGCGTTCGTTGGGTAGCTGCCGGACGACTATTCAGACTCGTTCGGGACGACCTGGGGTTCCATGAACTCATCCGGCGACTGGAGTTCCACCTCGATCGTCTCCCCGTTTACGACCGCTGTTTCGGGAACCTCTGGCTGGGCCATGCTGTGGGGTGTAAAGCCGTTCTCCGTTGGCGTGGTGATAGCGACACGATAGGACCCCTCGGCGAGGACTGACTCGTTTGTATAGCCATCTTCGACCCCAAGCTCGTTGTTCGTCGCATACGGGACGGTAATTTCGAATGATCCATCGTCGTTGAGCTTTGTCCGCTGCCGATAGGTAAAGTTCCGACCTGCATTCGTCTGCATGTCCACGTCGGCAAGAACCACTGCATCTTCGGAATTGATCAACTCTTGATCGTCAGTACTTCCCGTGATGGTGGCGCCGGGGACACGCTCAAAGCTCTTCACCCCGGCTATCTGATTGAAATCAAGGAGTAGGTAGTTATCGCTCGATTGGATTTGCTGGAGCATCCCTCGATTTCTAACCAACTCGTTCAACACCACTGCTGGTGAACCATCTCCGAGTGTGGCCAATTGCCCGTTCTGGAGTGCAGCGTAGCTTACGATCGGGACCCGGACATTTTCGGTCTCGTGGATAAGCCGATAGTGTTCCATCCCGAACGCATCGTCGAGATACAGCCTGTATACCGTCGTATTGCGGTAGGGCATGTTGTCCAAACGATCACGGATATCTTCGGCCATGACCGTCTCACCTGGATGGAAATCCGGTGGTGTCCGATAGTGACTATAGTCGGGACCCGACCATACGGTAATTGCTGGGAACTTTCCGCTCACCATCGCGTGATCAATCATGACGTAGCGTACGTCCTCATGGGATTCATTCCCCTCTACTATGGATCTGAGTTCCTCGTTTGATTTTTCTGCGACATTGGCTCCGGTTGCGTGAGCATCAAGGACTAGCTCAGCCCGCTCCTCACTCTCGGCGGTCAGGAACGTAGAGGCCGTAGGCGCGTTTCGCTGAAATGGGTTCGCGACGGGAATCCGTTTGCCTTGCGTGGTTATCAGGTGCCCATAGTCCCACCAGGACATGACTCCATAGCTCCCCTCCGGATAGGCGAAGTCATTCCCTTCCGGGATGCCGTAACTGCCAAAGTACCTGAGGTCATCGGTGTTGTTCGCCCCGGCCCAGGCACCAGGCTGAGGTGTGTTTTCTCGCATCCAGTGGTTCGACTCTTCCCAGATCATAGCTTCCCCGTGGGGACGAACCTGCTCACCGGTTGCAACGACATTGTTCTCCCGAACGGGTGGGATCAGTGGCAGGAACAAAATGCTGACGAGCAGCAACACCGCAATCACCTGGTATGCCTCGATCGACCGAACCGAATTGACGAGCCGATCGAGATCGAGCCACCGAACAGTCTCGCCAACAACAACCGCGTTGACAACGACCACGGGAAGAGCGAGGTAGTAGCCGAACCTGATCTGAGTCATTCCCATACTGATCAAAAAGAGCGACCAAACCAGGATCAGCGTTGATTCACTCCGATACTCACGATCGAGAAATGGCCGAGCGACAATCAGCGCTAATCCGACGAGCATGGTGATGAAGGCGATAGCAAATTCGCCGGTAGGCATACTGAGAGAAGTCGTCAGGTGCAGCGGCTTCTGCGATCGTTGCCGATCCGCCATCATTACCCCCGAATGGCAGAATCCGTTGAGTCGTATTGTTGAGGATTGTATCGAAGAGGTCTGGCAGAATGATCGCCATGACGGCCAGTGCACCAACAATCAGGCCGCCGACAGCCACCGGGAAGTACACCCGCTCAATATTCTGCTTGTCCCACTGGCGGGCCAGCCATGCCACAAAGAGACAACCAGCCGCTCCGAGTGCGGCCATCGTAGGTTGGAGAAAGCCGAAACTCGTCACACCGAATCCTGACTGTTCATTAATCAATAACGTCCCGATGGCTGTTATACCGAAACTGACAGCACCGACAAAAGCGACATGATCGGGGGATCGTCCCTGCAGGTAGTCAAGACAGAGCTGGATAACGAAGAACACTCCAAAGATCCCTATCAGCATCACAGCGGACGGCCATACCCAGACATAGAGTGTAAGCGAGATACCGGCGAGTACGCTATAGGTTGCGGACGGTCTGAGAGCGGCCCATTCTCGATTTTCGACCAGTTCCCAGATTGGTTTTTCCCGTTCAGCGACACCGAGGGCAACCATTAACGCCAGAACTGCAAGAGCCATGAAGAACACCTCTGCAGCGTGGTGGTCGAACTGCCCGACTGTGGTTCGGCGGAAAAACGATCCGGCAAAAGGGCAAGCAGGAACACAGAAAAGAGACCCCCGATCGTTCCACCGATTCGTCGTCCGATGAAAAACACTGGGACAGCAACAAGTGCGGCGATTATTGGGACAACAAACAGTGCCGTTATGTACAATGTTTCAGCTGAGGGGTCCCCTAATCCGACGATCATCGCGACCGTAACAACAATCTGGTCGAAGAACGTCCCGAACTGACCCACATACTGCCCAGTTGGAAAACTCGTCCAAATTTCGAACGGCATCGTATGCGGGTAGTTCTCTGCTGTCCACTGGAAGCTCCGCCAATGGTACCACGAGTCGACGCCGGCGAGGGCAGGGCTACCATTGTCGGTGATGAATTGCTCGTAATTTCGTACCCGCGTCCAGACCATGAACAGTACCGCGACCACCAGGAGGGGGACGTGGTACCAGTTCTCCCACGACTCGAGAAGTGCCGTATCTGGCACATTCTCGAAGCGCTCTGTGTCCGTTCCCATTAGTTTGCATCTATCCCAACCCAAGAATAAGCCTTGTCATCACGCGCGTACTGGAATTATATGTTGGTATTTTGCTCTTTCCCGATACGGTCTTCGAACTTGATCGAAACTGAGCCCTCAGTTAATACCCATGCCACCTACACCGTCACTGACTTTTTCGCTAATTTCGAGTGGTGCCCATATTGGCCAGAACAGTGAAACTGACAACCACGACGGACCGAAAGGTCTCCAAAACCCGAATGCGCGTTGACGAACGAGAATGTTTATTCGGCGGAGACCGAAAACGTATCTCAATGGAAGTTTCGGTGGTGGTCTGCACCTATGCGATGGAACGGTACGATGTCTTCTCTGAGTGTGTGGAGAGTGTTTTGTCCCAGACATATGAACCGATCGAGACCGTACTCATCGTTGATGGCAATCAAGACGTGTTCAATCGTGTCGAAACTGATTTTGGCGACCGATCAAACGTTCAAGTCCATTGTAACGACGGAAATCTTGGTATTTCCTATAGTCGGACTCGAGGAGCCGAGTTGGCATCCGGGGATGTTGTGGCCTTCATTGACGATGATGCAGTCGCTGAACCCGACTGGATTGAAGAGCTGGTAGCCGTCTACGAGGAGACCGATGCCATCGCGGTCGGCGGCCACGTTGCAGCCGACTGGGTCAGTGAAAAACCGGATTTCTTTCCCGCGGAGTTCTACTGGCTCGTCGGCTGCGACGAGCGAGGATTTGGCGAGCACATGGAGGAACTCCGGAATACCTACGGATCGAACATCTCGTTCCGTCGGGACGTGTTCCTTTCCGTTGGCGGCTACGATGAGAATACTGGACGTCAGGGGGACCGGCATATTCAGGCCCACGAGGCCCCTGTGTGTATTCGGATGGCGAATCAGTATGGACGCGGTGTAATCTATACAACGGACGCAGTTGTCCACCACAAACTGTTCGATTACCGCGGCGACTTCCGTTGGCTCGTACGTCGTTCGTTTTGGCAGGGGTATTCGAAGCGGATCATGGACCTTCTGTTGCCCGAAGCCAAGGGTGACAAGGGCGATTACCTGCAGAGACTTCTGTTCCGGTTTGTTCCTCAGCGATTCGCCTCGTTGCTGAGCAGGCCGTCGACGGCGAAGGTCAAACAGCTCATCTCTATTTTTGTTTTCACTGCAGCCGTCGGCTTTGGCTATGTGTACGGCCTTCTCACTATCAATCGATCGGACTTGACAGACGAAACTGACGCGACGGACGCCACGTAACCCACGTGGAAGACTGTCATCCTGAACTGACTCTCGTGATGGCAGCCGCCGCGTTTGTGCCACTTATGATCTTTCGCTGGCCGTTTCCTCTTCCTCACGATACCGTTCAAACCACGAGGGGGTGATGTCCGCGTCCGCTCTTGTCTCGGTGACGACGCGTCGTATTCCCTCGTGGAATGCATCGACCGAGAATCGCTCAGCAAACGACTCGATCTCTGTTGGCGACCAGTCGACGCCTTCCCTGTTGAATCGGCGGACAGTATCGACAAGCGAGGGTCCCGGTTTCCCCGATCGGGTGTGGCGATAGCCGTTTTCCCCTCGACGATCTGGAACTGAGTCATTCCCTCACCGACGCCGAGCAAGGGCGTCCCCGCCGCCAGCGCCTCAGCGGGGGAAATCCCGAAGTCTTCGTCCCGGCCGTTGAAGACGAAGGCCTTCGCCCCCGCGAGCAGTGTCCGTTTCTCGGCTTCGTCAACAAATCCGGCGAACTCGATGTTATCCCCGGCTCGGCGTTCTACGATTATCTCGTTCAGGTCCATCGCCGGCCACAATCAGCCGATCGTCGAGCTCGGTAAATGCGTCCACAATCCCGCCAACGTTTTTGTGCCAGTCCAGGCGTGAGAGCGTAACGTAGTAATCACCGGTTTCAGCGTCGCCATCTGAATATTCGTGGGTATCGACTGGCGGATACACCACGCTAATTTTCTCTTCAGGAACGCCCCAGTACTTGACGACGCGGCGCTTGACAATCTCTGAGTTTACGACAAATCGGTCAGGCTTGTGGACATTGTGATCAAACGCCACCCTGATTGCATAATGAAAGAGAAGCCGCAGCCCGACGAAACGCTTTGATGCGACCTCCGTCAGTTGATCCGACTGCCGACGGTTGGTGTGATGGATGTACGCGATCCAGGTCTGGTCGTCCGGCGCCACGTAGAACAGTGGCTCGTTCCCGCTGGTCACGAGAACATCGTAGTCGCGCAACGGCTCGGCGATTTGCCAGCCCAGCAGATGGGCAAGCTTTCGCGGGAGACCGCCGTGTTTGAGTGCCCACTCCAGCAGCCGTCCCTCGATAAGCTGTTCGGAGACGATGTCATCGGGTTCGATGGACGCGTCGCGCCACCCGACGTAGAAGGGGGCAGACTCAAACACGCGGGCGAGCTCCCACGCGAGCCGGTCCCCGCCACCGTTGGCGTGTTCGCCCCAGTGAGCGACGGCGAGGCTGTCGTTCCCCGCCCCCAGCTGCTCCGCGCCCTCGTCGGTCATCACCGCAACAGTGAGAGTCCACCCGCATAGCATTCACGACTTCCACGCCGTGCACCTCAGGAAAACGCAGCTTCGTTCGAGCTGGCTTGAGGACGCCGTTGCCTAGTCGCGCCTCGGGCGAGCGCGTGAGCGACTAGTAATCGGCGAGGACCGTGCGATAGGTCTCCAGAAACTGCGGCACGACTTCGCTGGGATGGAACGTCTCGTATACGTACGATTCGTTTTCAGCACCGATCGCATCACGATTCTCGACGGCCCGCTCGATGGCAACCGCCAAAGCGGATGGATCGCCCGGCGGACACCGTAGGTCCTGCTGTGGGACGGTCTCGCCGGGGCCACCGACATCCGTCGCCACGACGGGAAGCCCGGCCTGCATGGCCTCGAGGATTGTCCGCCCGAACGGCTCCGGCCAGACGCCCGGATGCACGAACACGTCGGCGGTCGCATACGCTCGAGTGACCTCGTCGTAGGGCACTTTGCCGGTGAACTGAATTCGGCCGCCAGTCTCGCGGCGATCCGCCCGGGCCTCGAGCGATGCACGCGTTGGACCATCGCCCACGATCTGCAGAATGTAGGTCGATGGCAACAGGTCCATCGCGTCGATGAGGTGCCGAACACCCTTCGAGTCCCGCAAGTATCCCACGTAGAGCAGGTTCACGAGTCCGTCCTTCTCGTCCGTGTCGTTCAGGCGATCTGGAACTGCAAAGGCCGGATCGAGCATGTTCGGCACCACCTGGAACTCGCTGTCGGCGAATCCGTTGGCCCGGTATACCCGCTCGACGGCGCTACTGAGTGGTAAGAATCGGTTCACGTTTCGCATGTGCCGTTTCAGCCGTGGTCGCTCCAGACGAAGGAGCGTTCGCTCGTAGATTCGTCGCTGGGTCGACGGATTGATCCCGATATCACCCCAGTCGATGAGCGGGTAGGCGTTCAGTGTCGCGACCGACGGGATTCCCCTGGCCGCAGAAATCCGTCCAACTGTGGGGTGAAGATGCATGTTGTAGCCATGGAGAATGTCACACTCGAGCTCGAACGCCTTGAGCTTTCGATAGGCAATTTCGTTCGGGAGTGTGTACGGATACTGCGGCACGTCCGAGAGCCGCCTGACGGGCACCCCCTCGATGGTCTCGGTCCGATTGCCGTCGAATGAGAACACCGTCACGGTGTCGACATCGGCATGCTCGAGCAACTGACCGGCGAGCAGCTGTGCACTGATCTCACCGCCACCGGCATGCGTTGGCGGGTATCGAGGGGTGACGATTCCGATATTCATATTCACGATCTTGCTGGACGTTCTTCGCCGTACTCGAGGGCGTGCTCACTCCGCCTCGTCGACGGAGAATTTCGCACGGGCGCCGCCGTCATCGCACAGCCCTGACGAAATAATTCTCTCTGCGTTCGTCCAGATACTCGAGATCGAACCCACACTCCTGAAAGAGGTCTTCCAGTTCCTCGGGTGTCCCACCGATGTCCTGGATTTTCGATGTATGGATTTCGCAGTACACGAGTCGGCACGTCGGATCGGCGAGGGTTTCGCGAAGTCCGTCCATTGCAAGGTACTCGGCGCCCTCGATATCGACCTTGCAGACAGTTGGCCTCGGGAGGTTCGCCTCTTTGATGAGGTCATCACCTCGTCGTGTCTCGATTTCGATAACATCCGCTCCACTCGCATCTGCAGTGAGTTGGTGCCCGGTGCTTCCCCGATGTCGCAGCAATGTTGTTCCGTTCTCGTTCGAGAGTGCGACTTGGTACACCTCCGCATCGATCCCGTTGTGGCGGATGTTCGATCGCAACATGGCACACGCATCGGGACTGGGTTCGAACGTCACGATCCGCCCACTGTCGAGTCGGTCCGCCGCGAGGCAGGTGTACACTCCCACATTCCCGCCGATATCGTACAGGACATCGTCGGGCCGAAGCTCCGCGAGAAAGCGCTCGAGGACATCGCGCTCGGATGCAATGTCATCGACGAAGTCGTGTTTCGTCAGGGATCGGGGCGTCGTATCGAATCCGGCCGATGCACCGTCCACGCTAAGCTCCGTAAACGCCGGTTTGATCCGCTGATACACTGGATCGAACGGACCAAGGATAACTCGCTTCCCTTCTCGCGTCAGGGTGGCGAGTCCCTCTGACCGATACCGGTCGAGTGCACGATGGACGATGGTCTCCACATCACTCGATGTGGTCAAGGAAGTATTAGAATTGATGGTTGGCGTACGACGCCACCAACCACATCGTTGAAATACGGTATCGGGGCAAGACCGCTTCGGCATTCAGGGACGAGATGTCAACAATATCCTAGCGCTTGGAGGCGATCCTCCACCTCCTCCTCGCTCCCGCGCTCTATGGCAATCGGTTCGTCGGGCTCGATGGTCCGACGGGTACTCGACTCGATTTCGAGCCACGGAACGATGAACAGGTCGCTATTCTTGAAGTACTCCGGGGAGTGCCCGAACTTCGGGCTGGTGAATGGCGTGATCCTTTCACCAAGCATTTCGCCATGATCGGCGCTAATGACTGTCTTTCCGGAGAGGTCTTCGACCAGTTCTTCGACCGTCTCGAGCACGATATCGAGATTTTCGCGATAGGCCGATCGAACCATAGGCACGGGAATTTCACCGCGTTCGACCAGCGCGGAAAACGCATTTTCGTCCCGAATACCCGACGTCTCCTTTGCGTACACCTCGCGGTTAAATCCATCCAGATCGAAATCCTCTTTCAATTGCTGGCCTGTCGGCCCGAGGTACGGTCGGTGGGGTTGCATGAAGTGGACGATCAGCCGTTTCCGCGGGTAGCGGTCGTGGGCCTCGAGTGCTTCCTCGAGGACCGCCTCTGGAAGGACGGTTTCGTACTCGTCGTTCCAGCGTTCGATATGCAGCATTTCGACAGCGTGGAACACATCGTCGGCGAGCTTTCCGGTATGAGGATTCGCCGTCACGTCAGACGGTGTCGTGGAGTTCACGCCCGGCGAAGTTCGCCTGCATAAACTCCCAGCTGGCTCCCCCTCGCGATAGGACGGGTTTCAAATTACCGTCGATCGCACTCTGGGCTTCGAATGCGTCGTATCGACAGGCATCAAGGAGAATTAGATTGTCCCAGTCTTGCTCCATGACATCGATCCCTTCTCCCGTACGAAGATCGAACAGCAATCGCTGCAGTTCCCACAGCACGTACTCGGGCTGCTTGGCGAGTTTCAAAAAGTTCTCCAGACTGTATCGCGTCGCCATCACCGGCACTAGGGTGGCCGGGGGTTTGACTGTACCGACCACCTCCGGTGTGGTATGCTACCTACCTCTCTTTCATTTCACATACGGTACCCGAGTGCTTCGAGGGACTCCTCGACCGACTCATCGGACTCGGATTCAGCTTCTTGTGGCGGTTCGACGGTGGGTGTATAGGTGCCGGTATCGGTCGCCGAGGTCTCGACCCAGGGAACTCTTCGGACGTATGGATTGAGACTCCCCGTTTTGTGACCGTACTCCCAGAATTCGCCGAACGACTCGCCGTGGTCGGCTGAGATTGCGACGGTCTCTGCATCGACGTTTTCGAGGAGGAGTTCCACGTCATCGAGCACGTATCTCAGTTCGTCAAGATACGTATTCCAGATCGTCTCGAAATCACCTGTCTCTTGCAGATATCCCCACCAGTCGTATTCGTGTCGCTCCAGGGCCCGGCCCTCTCGGAGTGCGTTCGCAAAGTATGGCGGATGCGGCTGGAGGTAGTGCAGGATGACGCACGATCGATTCGCCGGATCGACTCACGGTAATTCCCCGATCGGTCACGTACCGCGGTGGAGTTCCACCCTCTGTGTGTCCCCGTGGGCCTTCTTCTCCGACCGGTTCGTAGAGATAGAGATACTCGAACCGTCCGAGGGTATCAACGTCGACAGTCAGAATCCTGTCGAGCAGTTTGTAACTCGATGTCACGTTGTTGAGCGTCGCCCAGGATGGATGCTGTTCCACCAAAATACGCTTCGAAAATACGTTTGCCGAGAGATATGCGGTCTTCCGGATTATCGATTCGTGTCGTTCGTCGAACGTCTTTGCTATCCACTCCGGTGATCGACCCCCGACCGATCGAATGGTACTGAAATTGGATAGGAAGTCGTACTCGGGTGCGACCGCTTCGAGTGCATCCACCCGGCACGTATCCAGTAGAACCAGGAGATCCCATTCACGTGAGAAGACGTTCGTTCCGATTGTCGTTTTCGTATTGAGGTACGTTGAGGGCGTGCGAATCAGGAGTTCGAACAGCGTATCGTCGATTGCCTGTCGAGGATTTCTAAGTCCTTTTTAAAATTGCTCCAACTGATATCGTGCCTAAACATCGGTGAAGAACCGCTAACATGGCCGAATTCAAAGCATATAGTAAAAACCTTTGTGATCGTGGACCGTGGGACCGAACCGAAATCGGATTCGGATTTACGCGGACGTCGAGAAACCAGCAGTAGCCCTAGAAACAGAGCGTTATTAGTCCCCGTCTGAGTCAGATACACTATGCGCCACCATCTCCGCAAGGCCATCGAGAACTACTCGAGCGGAGGGGTTATCCAGACGACACGGAGTGCCATCAGATATCTCCCCATCGAGTGTAACAATGTCGTCTTCCGGGCGAGACATGGCCCTGGCACCCACGTTATGGACGAAGATTGGGACAATCTCTTCATTCTCGATGCCTGCCGATACGATATGTTTGCTGACCGCGTAACGCTCGATGGTTGCCTTGAATCACGAATCTCGCTCGGGTCCAGCAGTGAAGAGTTTCTCGAGCGGAATTTCGGCGACAGAACGTGTCACGACACGGTGTACGTCAACGCGAACCCCTACATTCCTCGGCTCGACCTCGATCAAGGGACCTTTCATGCCGTCGTGGACTGTCTGTCGGACTGGGACCACGAACTCCAGACGGTCAGGCCAGATACGGTCGCCTCGGCGGCGCGGGAAGCCCATGCTGAGTTTCCGGACAAGCGCCTGATTGTCCACTTCATGCAGCCACATGCGCCATTCATCGGTGACATGGGTCGTGAACTCGTGGGCGGGGGCTGGACGATGGACCTTCCCGTCGAATCGGAGCAGGGAATCTGGCACTACCTCCGTGACGGTGACAGCGATATTGACCTCGAGACGGTCTGGGCGGCCTACAACGAGAACCTCGATGTCGTACTGGATGAGGTCGAACCCCTTCTCGGCGATCCGACGGAAAGAGTGTGATAACGGCCGATCACGGGAATCTCGTGGGCGAGCGACTGTGGCCTATCCCGACCCGACCGAAGTACGGACATCCATACGGCGTCCACACACAAGCGCTGGTCAAGGTGCCGTGGTTCGTGTGTGAGTCCACGGACCGTCGCGATATCTATTCGGATCCCCCGGTGGAACGCGATCGAGTGTCCGACGACACGCTCGAGGATCGATTGGCAGCGCTGGGGTATCGATGAGCAACTCGTGCACGCTCCGAAAATCGACCATCAGGGTTCCCTGACACATGATTTCGACGGAGTTCTCCACCCGCAAGGTGAAACGGAAGCTCGAGGCCGACGGCCTCGGGGGGTCGATCGTTGCAGCCGGGGACTTGCTAACCCGGAAACGACTCGGCCGACCGGTTTTCGATCCCCTGGTGGATCGGGGTGTCATCCGCACCGTCTCTCGGGAGGATCTGCAGTCGATTGCGGAGTCAGTGACGGTCGCTGGAGATAGCAAGGAGTCCAGTGCTCCCTTCGTCGCGGTGCTGGCCGAGGGGCGAGTCCTCTCGGAAACCGGACTGGTACTGACACCCGAATCTGCAATTGTCGAAGAGAGTGCCGCTGCGCCGGATCAAGCCCAGCAAGCGATGATGGCGATGCTTTCCAGGCAGCTCTTCTTTGGCGACGCACCCCTGCGTGGCCTGCTGTCGATGTTCGGTGGACGCGACCCCCGGGGCGACACTGGATCGCTGGAGACTGTCGCACCGCTCGTGCCGAGGTATCCGAACTACTATCACTGGATCGTCGAGACGGTCCCGAAGGTTCGCTACCTCCGTGCGTTCGAGGAGAAAACCGGCGAGCGTGTGACAGTGCTCGTCCCGTCCAACGCACCGCCATTTGTCACCGAAACGCTGGACCTTCTCGGGTGGCCACGATCCCGGATCAGGGTTGCGACGAAGTCGGCATACGACGTTTCGCGACTCGTGGTGCCCTCCTTTCCCGAACGGCGCGCCGGCGACTTCGAGTGGCTTCGACACGAGATTCTCGAGAGGGCGCCGGAGACGATACCTGAAAGTGGTGACAATGTGTACGTCTCGCGAGCGACGGCCGTCGAACGCCGCGTTGTAAACGAGGACGAGGTGATGGACGTCCTGTCGCGCTTTGGGTTTTCCTGCTATCGGCTGGAGGAGCGATCGCTCGAAGACAATGCTCGGCTGTTCGCAGATGCTGACGCCGTGGTCGGACCGCACGGGGCCGGACTGACCGACATCGTCTTTGCCGATGACTGCACGCTCGTGGAGTTGTTCGGCGACAAGGTCAAACAGCCCTATCGCAAGTTGGCCGCGACCGTCGGTGTCCAGTACGAACCAATGTACTGTCAGGCGGAGTCGACAGACATCATCGTCGATACGGACGTCCTCGCATCAACCGTCGAGAGCATTGTCGAGTGAGACGTCGAACGAAGAGTCAGAACGCTCTTACCGTATCCATCGTAATCGACGGCCATGCGAAACCATTTCACACTTGAAAATGTCAGGCGGGCACTTCGAAACCCCCGGTTGATCCGCCGTGAGCTTTTGCGTCTCGCAAGTCTCCCCGTAAATTTCGGGTACGGGTACTACCTCGACCGAACGTTTCCGTCCAGTATCGACGTAATGGCAGCCGACTGGGACAACCTGGTGATTCTCGATGCCTGTCGCTACGACTACTTTGAGCGCCAGCACGCCTTCGATGCGGACGTTCAACGGGTAGTCTCCCCGGGGAAGATGAGCTGGGAGTTCATGGAGCAGAGCTTCTTGGGGGAGACTTTTCACGATACGATCTACGTGACGAGCAACCCGTTCGCCACGCGCCTTCCTGAGGATACGTTCTTCGAGACGCAGTATCTCATCGACGAGTGGGACGACGAAATCGGCACGATCCATCCCGAGGACGTGATCTCGGCTGCCAGGGAGGCCCACGAGGACCACCCCGACAAGCGCCTGATTCTCCATTTCATGCAGCCACATCGGCCATATTTGGGCCCGACTGCCGAGGAACTCAGGGAACGGGTCAATCTTGTGGGCTATCGCAACGAGGGCGATGGTCTCCAGATTTGGGGGGCAGCCAAGGAGGGAAAAGTCACCGTCGACGAGGTCAGAACGGCCTACTCGGAGTCGCTCGATATTGTGCTCGAGGAGGTCGAACGATTCCTTGCTGAGTTCGACGGGAAGACAGTCATCACAGCAGACCACGGTGAGATGCTCGGTGAACGCGTTATGCCGGTAACTTCGCGAGTATGGGGGCACTCGGAGGGATTTAGCACGCCGACATTACGCGTCGTACCCTGGGTGGAAATTGATGGCGAGACACGACGTGAAATAACTGTTTCTCCACCTGTTGCAGCCGAGGAAACGCTCGATGACGACGAGATCACGGATCGACTCGAGGCATTGGGGTACGTCGAATGAGGGTCGTTCCGGGATTTCTTGGCGTGATGGCTATCGAGAGTTATTGTCCGTTCAGAACTGGGTAATATCACATGAGTACTGCTATCCCTACGAGCCGACAACTGCGAGACATTGGCGTCAGCGGTGCCCTGAAATCGGTCTATTACTCTCTCAGACACACATCTCGTCCATTATCGCTGGTATTCACGTCGAAGGTCATCACCGACATTGCGCCGGCAACTCACTTCGATATCAACAACAGGTTCACAGTCGGCACCGGTCGGCGGGGGGCATCACATCCCAGAATTGGCCGATCAAAGATATCGACCACTGCGGGCAGTTCAATTGCCCATACTGGCACGGATATTGCCATTATTGGTCCTGCGTCGATACTCCATGTCGAAGGTACATTCGCCATGGGTGATTCCTATATCAACTCACACTCACGGATACTCTGTGGGGATGAGATTCGGATCGGGGATGGAGTCGCAATCGCCTGGAACGTCGAACTGTTGGACGACGATCGACACCACCTTTCGGTTGGCGGAGAACCCGTCGACCGGACGGCACCGATCAACATTGAAGACAACGTATGGATCGGCCATGGCGTATCGATTCACAAGGGGGTCACGGTTCACGAGGGCAGCGTCATCGCGAGTGGCAGCGTCGTTACGTCCGATGTTCCGTCCCAAACACTTGTTGGCGGTTCGCCAGCTCGAGTACTCCGCGAGGATGTCTCCTGGGGTTCAAATGCTCGTGAGTAGGGTTCATCAGATTCGGCTGATGGACCTACTGCCGATATCCGAGTGATCGGAGTCGTTCGTTCACCAAATCGCTCGAGTGAGACTCTGACGTGACGGGCGCTTCCGGGGTCACGGTGCGTCGCTGATCGGACTCGATGACGAACCATGGGACCTTGACGAGTTCTTCGGTGTAGACTCCCCATGGATGGCCAAACATCGTTTTCGTGGGAATGGGGCCCTGACGTTCCCCGACCATATTCCCGTGATCTGAAGACAGAACGGTCTTCCCGTCGATTGTCTCTAATAGCTCGTCGACATATTCAAACGCCACCTCAAGATTCTCATTGTACCCTTCCCACAGTTCCTCAATGGAGATTGATGCCTCCCCGTTTCGAAACGGAACCCAGGCATTTCGGAGTGATATTCGTTCTCTGAGTTCGAGCCCTCGCGGTCCGATGAAGGGAAGATGTGGTTGCATATAATGGACTATGATGCGTTTGTCCGGGTATCGTTCGTGGGCGTCAATGGCTGCCTCGGTGACGGTTTCAGGGTGGGCGATTTCTAAGTCTTCGTCCCACTCGTCGAGCAAATCGATCACTGCATGGAAGGTCCCATCCTGATCGAGTCCAAGCTTCGAGAAGTAGACGTTTGCATTGACGTACACGGTATCGTGAAACTCCTCGTCGCCGAAGTTTTGCTTGAGAAACTCCTCACTGGTAGATCCACGCGAAATACGTGACTCGAGGTGGCCCTCGAAGGGAACCTTGGTCGAGAACATGTCATACCGACAGGCATCGAGGAGCACGAGCGTATCCCAGTCCTCCGCCATTACGTTGGTGCCGCGACCGTACCGGAGTCGAAAGAGGAGGTTGTTGATCTCGATTGGAACATAGTAGAGGGCGGTCGCAGTGAGGTCTACGATTCCTCTATTCGAGTAGATCTGTTTCGCGCGCTGGAAATGATGCCTCATGGAGAGTGCGAACGGTTGCTTGGATAAGAATATCGGGTATTCGATTTTGGACCGACGGAATAAAGCCAATCTACGCGATATTGCACACTCACTCTCTCATTCACAGATGCGCCTCGGACAAACTTCAATCATCCACTACCTCTCCAGCCTCCTTGCTTCGGCACTGGGATTCTTGGCCACGATCGACATTGCTAGGGTTCTCGGAGCCGGTCCCCTCGGCGTCTATACTGTCGTCATTGCTCTCGTTTCGTGGTTGGCTATCGCAGGAAAGGTCGGGATATCGGGAGCGATATCGAAACGAGTGTCGGAGGGAGAAGACGAAAGTGAGTACGCCCTTGCCGGGGCCACTGTAATTGCCGCTCTGTTCGTCGTCATCGTGATTGGCGTTCTATTGTTTCGATCCCAGGTTGTCGAATATGTCGGCTATCAGGCGACGTGGTATATCGTCCTGATTCTTCTTGTCGCGCTTCTCAATCGCCTCGTTGATTCTCTTCTCATCGGGCTTCACCTGGTGCATGTGAGTGGCGTATTATCCCCGGTGCGTATGGGTGGGCGTGCCCTGTTCCAAATTGCGTTGATCGCAGCGGGAGCCAGTACTGCCGGCTTGTTTGTAGGACATGCGTTAGGATATCTCGTCGTAATCGCGGTCGGGAGTTTCTTTATCGTTCGGAATATCAGGACTCTCTCCTGGCCGGAGAGACGCCATTTCGACCGTCTTGTGGATTTTGCGAAATTCTCCTGGCTCGGCAGTCTTCAGTCCCGAATGTTCAGCTACACCGACATTATCGTCCTCGGGTTGTTCGTCTCGTCCGGGCTGATAGGTGTCTATGCCGTCGCGTGGAATCTCGCTCAGTTTCTCATCCTCTTCAGCGGAACGCTCCAATCAACCCTGTTTCCCGAAATGAGTTCGCTTTCGGCTCAGGATAATTCTCAGGCCATCTCGGACATCGTCGAGCGCTCGCTTACGTTCGGTGGCCTATTTCTCATTCCCGGACTGTTCGGCGGAGCACTCCTTGGCCATCAGATTCTGCGAATATATGGTCCCGAGTTTACGATCGGATCAACCGTCCTGACGATTCTGATTGTTGCGAACCTGTTCATGGGCTACCAGAATCAACTGCTGAACACACTCAATGCGGTCGACCGCCCGGAACTCGCGTTCAGGGTCAACGCTGTGTTCGTGGCCACTAATCTCTCCCTCAACGTTGCCCTGATCTACCTCTATGGCTGGATCGGTGCAGCCGTTGCCACAGCGACGTCGGTTGCCGTGAGTCTCGTTCTCGCGTACTACCACGTGGATGCAATTATCGACTTCACACTGCCAGTCCGGTCGATCGCCGAACAGTGGGTGGCCGCCGTGGTCATGGGCGGCGTCGTGTATGCAGGCCTGTGGACGGAACGTACCTACCGGGTGCTCCAGCACAATGCGGCAACGGTTGTCGTTCTCGTCCTTCTCGGGGCAGGTGTATACTTCACCGCACTCCTCGTGCTATCGTCGGAATTCAGAGATACAGTCGACCGAAACGTTCCCGTCGATCTGCCTCTCCACTCCAGCAGGTGATCGGCGAGGAGGGGGCCTCTTTCCTCGATAGGTGTCGGTGACGGCGCGACAGAAGCTCTTAAAGTCACACACCGATACGGGGAACCGATGGGGCAGTACGAGTTGGATTGGAGACCATAAAGAAAGGCGTGAGACACCCCTCACGCGTCTTCGATCAGCTGATTCTCGAGTACGTCCTTCGGACACCGCTCATTGCCGCAAACAGTGTTAGAACGATCGGCACCAACGTCTTCGATCGCGAGTGGGACGTGTTGATACTGCTCGACACTTGCCGAGTCGACGCGCTCGAGGCGGTCAAAGACGAGTACGACTTCATCGAGGCAGTCGACAGCACGTGGTCGGTTGGCGGGGGATCCGCCGAGTGGCTCGCCCGAACGTTCGACGAAGCCCATCTCGATGAGATTCGGGAGACGGCGTTCTTATCAGCTCAGAGCCACGTCCAGGAAATTCTCGATACGAAAGTCCACCGGACGGACAGCAGTCGGCCACTCCCGTTCAAGACCCTCCGGTTGATGCCGTCCGTCGATATCGACGATGTCGGCAAGGTAGAGTACCTCTTCAAATGTGAAACGATCGGTGAAGCGGGGCCGTATGGCCACACCGAAGGCAACACTCCGCCGCGATACGTGACCGACAGGGGAATTGCCGTCGGGCGAGAGGGGCAGTTCGATCGGCTCATCCTGCAGTACCACCAGCCACACACTCCGTGGTTTTCCACCGCACTGGCAGAAGACCGCGAGTTGCACTACCACGAATATGACTGGTGGAACTATTACATGGAGACGGGGGACAGGGAGAGCATTTGGGAGGCGTACATGAGTGACCTCAGATTTGTGCTGGATGAGGTCGAACTTCTGTTGGAGAACATTGACGCAGATACGGTGGCGATTTCCTCCGACCACGGGGAAGCATTCGGAGAGTTTGGTGTTCTTGGCCACAATCTCGGCAGCATCCATCCGAAGGTACGAAAGGTACCCTGGGTCGAAACGAGCGCAGAAGATACCGGATCGTACGAGCCGAGCGTCGAAGAACCGGACCGGACCACTATTCCACAGGAAGAACTGGACGAACAGCTGGAAGCCCTCGGGTACAAGGTCTGAGATCGAATCCTCCGAAGTCCACCCACCTTATCCTCACATGCGGTGGTGTCCGCCCACGGGTCGTCGACAGAACACTGCACCGAGGGACGGATTCCCTTCACCCGAAAACATATCCCGAGTGGGGTGAGTACAGCAGGCCATGCAAGCTGTCGTTCTGGCGGCCGGCAAGGGCACCCGGCTCCGGCCGTTGACCGAAGACAAGCCCAAGGTCCTCGTTGAGGTGAACGGGACGCCGCTGATCGAGGATGTGTTCGATCAGCTCCTGGAGTATCGGCGTCGACCGAGCTCATCGTCGTCGTCGGCTACAAGAAAGAGCAGATCATCGAGCGCTACGGCGACGAGTACGAGGGCGTGCCGATCACCTACACGCACCAGCGCGAGCAGCTGGGACTCGCTCATGCCATACTCCAGGCCGAATCCCACGTCGACGACGACTTCGTCCTGATGCTCGGAGACAACATCTTCCGGGCTAATCTCGAGGACGTCATCAACCGTCAGCTGGAGGATCGGGCCGATGCGGCCTTCCTCGTCGAGGAGGTGCCCTGCGAGGAGGCCTCCCGATACGGCGTCTGTCGACACGAACGAGTACGGGGAGGTCACCGAGGTCATGGAGAAGCCCGACGATCCGCCGTCGAACCTCGTGATGACCGGCTTTTACACCTTCACGCCGGCCATCTTCCACGCCTGTCACCTGGTCCAGCCATCCGATCGAGGCGAGTACGAGTTGCCCGATGCGATCGATCTCCTGATCCAGTCCGGCCGGACGATCGATGCGATCCGGATGGACGGCTGGCGGATCGACGTCGGGTATCCCGAGGACAGAGACCGGGCAGAGGCTAGACTCGAAGAGACGGAATCCACGTCGGCGGTCGAGTAACAACCGGAACTACCAAAGCCACGGACCCCGCCACTCACTGGCAATGAGGGGTCGGTGTTCTCACTGGGAGGTCGATTCTCCGCCCGCTGGCCAATCGTTCCCCACGCGGTCGGTCGCTGGTGACTCCGGAGCAGATCGGTGCGAATCCACCGGCAAGCGGTATCGGCCGCTGGTGTGTCAGGCGTGAATGTCTCGATCGTCGGCAGTGGCTACGTCGGGACGACCGTTGCGGCCTGCCTGGCCGATCAGGACCACGACGTGATCAACGTCGACATCGACCCGGAAATCGTGGAGACGATCAATGCCGGGGAGGCCCCCATCCACGAACCCGGCCTTGCCGATCGGATCGCATCGACCGCGGGATCGACCCTCCGGGCCACGACGGACTACGACGCCGTCCGGGAGACCGAGGTGACGCTACTGTGCCTGCCCACACCGCAGCGGTCCGACGGGCACCTGGGTCTTGAGCCGATTCGCGAGGCCACGGCGTCACTTGGAGAGACGCTTGCCGGAAGCGATCGCGATCACCTGGTCGTCGTGAAGAGTACGGTTCTGCCTGGAACGACCGAGGATGTCGTCGGTGAGATTCTCGCGGATCGAAGCGGCCGTTCAATCGGTGAGGACCTGCACGTGGCGGCGAACCCGGAGTTTCTCCGAATGGGCACGGCCGTCGAGGACTTTCTCGAGCCGGACAAGGTCGTCGTTGGCGTCACCGAACCGGCCGCCGCCGAGCCGCTCGAGGATCTGTACGCCGAGATTCTCTCGAGAGAGGAAACCGCCTACGTCGAGACTGGTATTCGGGAGGCCGAACTGATCAAGTATGCCAACAACGCCTTCCTGGCCTCCAAGCTGTCAGTGGTGAACGAGCTCGGAAACATCGCGAAAGAGTACGGCGCCGACGCCTACGAGGTGCTATCGGCCGTCGGACTGGACCACCGGATCGAGGCGAGCTACATGCGCTCCGGGCTCGGCTGGGGTGGATCCTGCTTTCCCAAGGACGTCGACGCGCTCCGGGCCGGCGCCAGGGATGTGGGGTACGATCCGGAGCTGCTCGATGCAGTCGTCGCGGTCAATGACGGCCAGCCGATCCGGCTCGTGGATCTCCTCGCGGACCACGTCGAGCTGGACGGTGCCCGCATTGCCGTTCTCGGTCTTTCCTTCAAACCGAACACGGACGACATCCGAAAGTCCCGGGCCCTCGACGTGATCGCGGAACTCCGCGATCGGGGTGCCGACACCGTCGGCTATGATCCTGTCGCAATGCCTCGTGTGCGTGATTATGACCCCTCCCTCGAACTGGCCGACTCAGCGGCCGATGCCCTGACAGACGCCGATGGGGCGGTCATCGCTACGGACTGGCCGACATTCGACGACCTGAACTTCGAGCCCATGGCCCGACGGATTGTCGTGGACGGTCGCCGTCTCGACATCGATCTGTCCTCACTTGAGGCATACGAGGGACTGACGTGGTAGCAGCCGGGCGCCCGCTGGGTCACCAGTACGCTTTTGCCGGTTCGCTGGCGAGAACGGCCCAATGGAGGGGCCAGTGAACGATCGCGTCGTGACCCACGACGAGACCGAGCCGGTCCCACCCGAGTCGGTTGCCGTTTTGATTCCGACCCTGAACGAGGCCGCCACGATCGGCGCCGTTATCGATGGCTTTCGCCGAGGAGGGGTTCGACCGGATCGTCGTGATCGACGGTGACTCGAGTGACGACACGCAGGATATCGCCCGGGAGCACGGGGCAAGGGTCATTGTCCAGTCTGGCTCGGGCAAGGACCAGGCCGTCAGGGAGGCTCTCAAGCGGATCGACGCGACCTACGTACTCATGGTCGACGGCGACGGCACGTACGATCCCGCCGACGCATCCACCATGCTCGAACCGCTCTCACGGGGCTACGAGCACGTCATCGGCAACCGGTTTGCAGATATGGACGACGATGCGATGCGTCGGCTGAACGGCTTCGGCAACCGGCTGATCAATCGCTCGTTCCGGTTCATCCACGGGGCCGATTTCGACGACATTCTGTCGGGCTATCGGGCCTTCACGACCGATTCGTTCCGGCGACTCTCCCTCGAATCGAATGGCTTTACGATCGAGACCGAACTCGCCGTCGAGTGTGCCAGACACGGGATCGAGACAACCGTCGTTCCGATCAGCTACGGGGCCCGACCGGAGGACTCGGAGACGAATCTCCACCCACTCTGGGACGGCGGGACGATCATTCTCGCGATATACTCGCTGGCCAAGACATCGAATCCGCTGTTTTACTTCGGCAGCGTCGGGACGGCGAGCATTATTGCCGGCAGCATTGTGGCCATGTTCGTCCTCTACCGATACTTCGCGGTCGGTGTCAGTCACCAGATCCTGGCACTCGTCTCGGCTGCGGCCATCCTGCTGGGTGTGCAGCTGCTGATCTTCGGGGTCCTCTCGGACATCGATCGTCACGCTCCACCGAGAACAGCGCCACCGACTCGAGGCACTCAGACGCCGGATCGACGACGAGGAGTGACGACAGGACTATCCCCCATCGAGACAGACCCCAGACCATGACCGAGTACACGACGGTTTCGATCCCGAAGGATCTGGCCGAACGTGCCGAGGAGACCATCGAGGGGACGAGCTTCCAGAGTACGAGCGATCTGGTCCGATTTCTTCTGCGCAGTATCGTGATTCGCCACCAGCAATCGGGCGGGCTGAGCGAGTCAGATTTCGAGGCGATCACCCAGCAGCTGAAGGATCTCGGCTACCTCGAGTAATCACTCCTCGAGCACGTCCGGTGGGGGTTCGGCCTCGATAATGGACAGCTCCAGCCGGGCACCGGTCCGATCGAACGCCCCGAACGACTCCTCCTCAAGCCCCCACGGCGGGACGGCGACGAAGACCACTTCCGCGAGGTCGTCCCGGCTGCTGAGGGCGAGGCTCCCGGTTGGGTGGGAGACGAATCGGCCCTGGGCTCCCCGGGCCGGGGTCGAGAGATCCACGCCGAAGACATGCGTCACGGCATTGCCCGGATCCGGCAGGTAGAACTCGGTGAAGACTGGGGTCGATCCGGGAATCGCAGTCTCGCCCTCCAGCTGACTGGCTTGCCGGACCGATACCCCTGTCGACACCGGGTCTGGCTCGGCTGCGGCTGCCATGTCGACCAGCACCTCGGCGAGCCCCCGCGTGATGGTGACCACGCCAACCCTATGGGCCGCGGTCAGATAGACCTACGGGACCGGGAGCATGGATCTGGTGGCCTCGATGACGAGCCGGGGGAACCGCCGCCTCGACGTGGCGAGGGCAGTCTCGAGTGCCGGGGTCGCATCGGAATCGATGCCCCCACCGTGGCCGACGAGCAGGATCTCTGGTCTGAAGGTGGCGAGCCCTCGGGGCGGGAAAAGTCTCAGCATTGGGTGGACCCCGAGCGGTTCATCTCCGGCGCGGAAGAACCGCCCTCTTCCGACCGCCTCGGGCACGTAGAGCAGTCCCGGTTCGGGCCACCAGAGGGCGACCTCCTGCCAGAACCGGTTCATCGTGAGGGGGTGGACCTCGAGTGGCGTCTCCGGAACTCGGTCGTGCATTCGCTCGACGGGTGCGTCCAGCGAAACACCGGAAAACGACGCCGGCAGGAGGACGGGGACCTCATAGCGTTGCGCGAGAGCGGCCCCATCGCGACGGTGTCGATCGAGCGTGAGAATGACACCGGCGACGGTCCCAAGCGGGTCGATCAGCTCTCCCACTCCATCGACGTCGACCGGGTCCACGAGGTAGACGGCGTCGTCGACAGCAATCGCGTGGCTCGTTCTGGCCATGGCATCGTTCGGTGGAAGCCAGCCCACCACATGCTCGGACCGGTCGATTACGGAGGGCTGCTCGCTCATAGGTACCCCAAGTCTCGCTGCCGCCATATAGGTCGCCTACAGCGGAATGCCGGCTTCATACTGGTGGGCGATGGCGTAGCCGATGAGGTACAGGGCGGCCCCGACGGTCGCGAGGAGCTGGTTCTCGAGAGCCAGGAACGTGGCGAGCCCCGAAATGCCAACGATCGTCATCCCGAAGCCAATGAGAAATCCGGCCTGTGCCCGCCGGCCATCGGGAACGAGGGCCCCGATCCAGTTGCGGTGGGTCCCCTCAGGGGCCTGAATCTCGTCGATGTCCGGGGCACCGATCCCGGGCGGGTCGATCCCCGTCCCGGTGACTGAATAGTGGGCAATCACGTAGCCGACCCAGCAGGCCGCAGCAGCCAGATAGACGGGGAGGAGCTGCCCCTCGAGGGCCCAGGTGAACCCGGCGCCCATCGCGATGGCGGTGAGTAGGAGCCCTCCGATAAGCCCGGCATAGCCGCCCAGCGTTACCTCGGTGTCAGCGTACGGGTCTGCCATTGTTAGATCACGCTCCCGTTCATGCCGACGTGGCCCAGCAGGTAGCCGACCAGACAGATGGCCCCCGAAAGCCCGCCAAGGATGATCTCCTGGCTCGCAATGGCCTCTGCAAAGAGAATCAGTCCGATCGCCAGTCCGAGGACACCGAGACAGAGCGCCAGGCCGCGAAGGAGCATGATCGGGTGGAAGTCGACCGAGGGCACAACGGCATGGCCTGCCGATCGATGGACGTGGGCCTGGGAGAGCCGGACCCCGGCGAACAATCCGACGAATCCGAGTGTGACAACGACCGTCTGCGACAGCGGGCCGAGGTCCCCGAAGCCAGGGGCCCGGGCCTGGAACGCCGCGACGGTCGCGGTCCCACCACCGAGGCCTGCAAGAAGGGTGCCGAGGATGGCACCCTGGAGTTCCCGGCTGGTCGTGGTCATGCCGGACGTCAGTATATTATTATAATAAGCCTTGAGGCCACGGCGACTTTACGGGGGAATCGAGTACGGACTATCACATGCTCGAGGGACTCGCCTGGCTGGCACTCGAGGTCAAGTCGATCGAGCGGGCTAGAGCATTCTACGAGGGGGAGCTCGAGCTCACGCCATCACGGGTCGAATCGACCGAGGTTCGATATCAGGTGGGTAAGTCCGAACTTCGGCTACGTCGCCCAACAGCGGTTCCGCGGGGCGGAGTTCACACCCATTATGCGCTCTCGGTCCCTCCAGCAGAGTACGACGTGTGGTGGGACCGCCTCGATGAAAGTCACGACCTTGAGGAGGCAATCTTCGGAGATGCTCGGTCGCTGTATTGTTACGATCCGGACGGTCATTGTGTTGAAATCGGCCAGCAACCGGTCGAGGGACCCGGCATCGATGGTATCTTTGAAGTCGCTCTAGAAGTGGCGTCGATCGAACGAGCTCTTGAATTTTATAGACGCCTTGGGTTCACCTACACCAACTCTATTGACGATAAATCAGATAGAATCCGAATGTCCGGGCCCATCGCCTTGGAACTTTGGGAACCCCGTTTGGGTATAGCGGATGCACGTGCTGGCAATCACGTAGCAATGGGGTTCACTTATGACCAGGCTGGTGCCGTCCCGGAACCAGAATCTGAAACACCTGAGCAAATTATCGAACGTGACCGGAACATCCGCGTAGTCCGTGATCCGGACGGTCATTTCTTAGCACTTAGTTCCGACCAAGGACACCCTTGAATTCTGTTTATCGATGGCAATTATCATGCATATTTATTAATATCCACTATTATATCCACGAATGATGAAAATTAGCATACATATTATCGCACTTCTCTGCATAATATTATTCATTGGAACTATGGGGGTCGCGAGTGCAGAAATGAAGTCACCGATCGATAAGTCCAGTCCCGATTCTCTATCGTATCAACTTGAAGTCGTAAATGACGGGACTACATCAGTGATTGGGATACCTGGTCAAACGAACCAGACGTTCGACGAGCTCTTTCCTCAAGGAACGTCGGGGGTTGCACTACTCTATGGATATGATGCTGGGTGGTACCAGATTTCGAATTTATCTCAGAAGCCAGCACCAATGTCATCCATCATTGTACTCACCAATGGGAATGATGGACCGGCTACTATCCCCGTCAATATCACGCTAAAAAGGGAAGCAAGTGAGGCAACTCGGAACCTTAAGCCCGGTTGGGCTCTTGTGCCAGGGACATCATACACAAGCGCTGAATCGAGTTTTGAAGAGAGCGAAGGGGCACTTCTCTTAGACCGCTTTGACCGTGCAGACTCCCAAGATTTGCCAGCTGTCAAATCCTTTGGCACCTACGCCATTGGTTCTGAGACCCGAGAGAATGCACAGGCGGTTGATCCCTTTTCTGGATACTTCATCCATGTACCGACGGAGTCCAACTTGAAGAGTGTCACAACAGGCACCGAATCGCTATTGACGATCAACCAAGGTAGAGGAAACGCCGACCCATTTCACGTTCGAAACCCCGAAGTACCACTTCGTTGGGTTGATCTAACCCTTGATAAATCGCGTCTCTCGGTTGGTGAAACGAGTTCTGCAACTGTTCGGGCCTGGCATCACGGTGGCCTCTATCGAAATGTGACAATTCCGGCCCGCTTCGAAAGCAGTGATACCTCCGTGATTGAAGTTCAACGGGATGGAACGATTCGCGCTGTTGGGGTGGGTACGGCAACAATTGAGGCACGATTCTCAAACCTCAAGGCAAGGAAATCTCTTACTGTCAGTAATGATACTACGATAGAAGATTTCGAACGTGGTAACCTCAAGCCGTATAGAGGTCAATTGAATGTCTTTGAAATGCGGACCGATGAGGTTTTTGAAGGTAATCACTCGCTGGGGTATCCGGTGTACGATACAGGCTCAATCGTTTCGCTTCCCGAATGGGAGAACCGGCTTCCGACCTATCCGGAGCGGGGAGACACGTTCACAGCCGAGGTAAAACAGCGTACTGAGGACGTTCGGATGCATCTATACTTCGGGGTGCAGGACGCTGATCTCAGTGCTGATACCTGGGTGGTCCGGGGCGGATATCGAATTCGAATCAACATGGCCCATCTCCACGAGACAGGAGAACGCCCACAGACAATCCGGCTTGAACGAATCGACGAAGATGGGAACGCGATACCACTCGATCAAGTGGAATCGAAGTTTCCCACGGAAGAGTGGGTGACGATAGAGACGGCCTGGGGACAGGATGGGACAATCCGAGTCAACTTCATTAACGAGTCGGGGACGGTGCTCTACACACTCGAGGGTACTGACTCGACCTATGCCGAGGGTGGGATCGGGTTTGGCCACTCTCAGTCGTGGGGTGGCGATCGCGAGTGGTTTGTTGACGACCTGCGAGTCGTTGAAGGACCATCAACAATTCCCCAAGAGATCGATGTGATCGCAAACCGGTCCCAAATTAACGCGGGACAGTCTACTGATGTTGTCGTGAGAAAAACTGACTCAACCGAGGAACCCCAAACTGTAACTCAAGACTCAACTCTCGTGAGTTCCAACGAGACAGTTGCTTCTGTGACGGAAGAGGGTCATATTGTCGGGCTCCACGAGGGAGAGACAAAAATCTTCGCAGAATATGATGGGTACACCTCCTCGGTCGTAATCACTGTTCGCGACAACCAGGTAATCGAAAACTTTGAACGGGGGACTCTCGGTCCGTATGTTGGCCAACTAAACGTCTTTGAAATCCGGACCGATGAGGTTTCAGAAGGGGATCACTCGTTGGGGTATCCGGTGTACGATACAGGTTCAATCGTTTCGCTTCCCGAGGGGAAAAACGACTACCAACCTATCCGGAACGGGGGGACACGTTCACAGCCGAGGTAAAACGGCATACTGAGGACGTCCGGATGCATTTATACTTCGGGGTACAGGACGCAGATCTCAGTGCTGATACCTGGGTGGTCCGGGGCGGATATCGAATTCGAATCAACATGGCCCACCTCCACGAGACAAGAGAACGCCCACAGACAATCCGGCTTGATCGGATCGACGAAGATGGGAACGCAATACTACTCGATCAAGTGGAATCGAAGTTCCCCACGGATGAGTGGGTCACGATAGAGACGGTCTGGGGGCAGGATGGGACAATCCGAGTCAACTTCGTTGACGAGTCAGGGGCGGTGCTCTACACACTCGAGGGTACTGACTCGACCTATGCCGAGGGTGGGATCGGGTTTGGCCACTCTCAGTCGTGGGGTGGCGATCGCGAGTGGTTTGTTGATAACCTCAGAGTCACCGATTCATAGAAAACCGTTCTGCCCTGAATGGTCAACCAGGCTGAAAACTCAGGTAGTAAGTACAGTTTGGATTGGTTCAACTCTATTCAGATTGGGTGACGGTCGCTTCCCCCTCGGTGAACGGCAAATTATTGTCTTGAACCATGCACAATGGACACAAAAAACTCTGAGGACATTCCACACTACAGCGTCAGGTATAAGTATTCAGTCCGCTTCGCTTACTATCACAATGTCTTTCCAAGACAGCTCATCCTCTGATACCAGTCAGGGGGGTCGAGTTCTTCCAGGGCACGTTAGATTCCACTGACGAAATCGACACCGCACGGGTCTTCGACACCACCCTGCGGGACGGTGAACAGTCCCCGCGGACCTCGTTTTCATACGACGATAAACGGCAGATAGCGTCGCTGCTCGACGAGATGGGCACCCACGTTATCGAGGCGGGGTTCCCGGTCAACAGCGATGCCGAGTTCGAGGCCGTTCGCGACATCGCCGCCTCGACCACGGCGACGACCTGTGGCCTCGCCCGGGTCGTCGACAAGGACATCGAGGCCGCCCTCGACGCGGACGTCGATCTCGTTCACGTCTTCGTGAGCACGAGTGACGTCCAGATCGAGGACTCGATGCACGCGACCCGCGAAGAGGTTCGCGAGCGGGCCGTCGCCGCCGTCGAACGGGTCAAGGAGGCCGGCGTCGAGTGCATGTTCTCCCCGATGGACGCGACCAGGACCGACGAGCCGTTCCTGGTCGATATCATCGAGGCCGTGACCGAGGTCGACACCGACTGGATCAACATCCCGGACACGTGTGGTGTCGCCACGCCGCGACGGTTCTACGACCTGATCGAGAAGGTCTGTGAACACACCGACGCGCGAGTGGACGTTCACACCCACGACGACTTCGGACTCGCGACCGCGAATGCCCTCGCCGGCATCGAGGCAGGGGCCGATCAGGCCCAGGTCTCGGTCAACTCGATCGGCGAACGGGCGGGCAATGCGGCCTTCGAGGAGTTCGTCATGGCCGTCGAGTCGCTCTACCAGGGCGAGACGGGCATCGACACCACCCGGATCATTGAACTCTCCGAGCTCGTCGCCGAGCGGTCCGGAGTCCCCATCCCGGGCAATAAGCCGGTCGTCGGGGCCAACGCCTTCTCACACGAGAGTGGCATCCACGCCGCTGGTGTGATCGAGAACACCGACACGTTCGAGCCGGGAGTCATGACCCCCGAGATGGTCGGGGCAGAACGGCGCCTGATCATGGGCAAGCACACCGGAACCCACTCCGTCCGAGAACGACTCCACGAGCGCGGGTTCGAACCCACCGACGAGCAGGTTCGGGCGGTCACCCGTCGGGTCAAAGACTACGGCGCCGAGAAGAAACGAGTCACCGTCGACGACCTCGAGCGATTCGCCGAGGAGGTCGGCGTCGCCCGCCAGCAAGACCAGGAGGAGGTGCGGGCGTAACCATGATCCAGCCGCGTGCAGTCGGCCCCCAGCGGCGGCTGAAGGCGACGACTCGCAAGGATTATTATCCTCGATATTCCTACGTATCCAGTAATGACGCATCAGGCTCGTCACCCGGCACGCCGTGTCGAGAGCCGTGGCGTCGTCTCCCTGATTCTCGTAGGGGCCGCCTAGGCCCACTACACATCGTTCCCCGAATTTCGCGATGCACCGGCGTTCCAGCGACCAGCCCCCGAGAGACTATGACACGAAACGCAGCCACCAGATCAGCACCGTACCGCCATCGGGCGGGTGAGTATCGATGAGCGAACGCGCGACCCCCGTCCAGACCGACGAGCAGACCGATCCAGAACCGACGGAGGAGGCCGAACAGCGGCCGGTGTCGACCGGCGCGGAGGCCGTCATTCGAGCGCTCGAGACCGCCGGCGTCGAGTACGCCTTCGGTGTCCAGGGTGGGGCCATCATGCCCGTCTACGACGCGCTCTACGATGCGGATGTCACCCACATCACCATGGCCCACGAGCAGGGCGCCGCCCACGCTGCCGACGCCTACGGCATCGTCAGCGGATCACCAGGCGTCTGCCTGGCGACATCCGGGCCAGGCGCGACCAACCTGGTAACCGGGATCGCCGACGCCGACATGGACTCCGATCCGGTCCTGGCCCTGACCGGCCAGGTGCCCACCGAACTGGTCGGGAACGACGCCTTCCAGGAGACGGACACCATCGGGGTAACGGCCCCGATCACGAAGGCCAATACATTCGCATCCGATCCCGATGAGGTTGGAACGGACGTCCTCGAGGCCTTTGCCCTGTCCTCGATGGGCCGACCCGGCCCGACGGTCGTTGACCTGCCGAAGGACGTGACGAACGCCGAGACCGACCGGGAGCCCGGCGAGGTCAAACCGCCGGATTCCTACACGGTCCAGGAGCGAGCCGACCCCGAGATCGTCGAAGCGGCTGCCCAGCGCATTCAGGAGGCAACGCGCCCGGTTATGCTCCTGGGCGGCGGTGTGATCAAGGGCGAGGCCAGCGAGGCCTGTCGGGCCTTTGCGAAGGAGCACGAGATTCCGGTCGTCACCACCATGCCCGGCATCGGTGCCTTCCCGGAGGACCACGAGCTGGCCATGGAGATGGCCGGCATGCACGGCACCGGCTACGCCAATCTGGCAATCACCCACTGCGATACGATGATCGCCGTCGGGACGCGATTCGACGATCGGCTGACTGGATCGATCGAATCCTTCGCCCCCGACGCGGAGGTCATCCACGTCGACATCGATCCCGCCGAGATCAGCAAGAACATCCACGCGGATTATCCGCTGATTGGCGATGCGTCGACCGTGGTGAGCCAGCTGGCCGAGGTGGTGGAGTCCTCACCGCCAGCCACCAAGTGGCGGGCCCAGTGCCAGCAGTGGAAGTCGGAGTACCCGATGACCTACGCGGCCCCGGAGGACGATCCGGTCAAGCCACAATTCGTCGTCGAGGCCCTCGACGACGCAACGGGCGATCAGACGATCGTCACCACAGGCGTCGGGCAGCACCAGATGTGGGCGTGCCAGTACTGGACGTTCACGGAACCCCGGACCTGGGTCTCGAGCCACGGCCTCGGGGCAATGGGCTATGGCCTGCCATCTGCGATCGGGGCCCGGCTGGCCGCCGACGACGATCAGGAGGTCGTCTGCATCGACGGCGACGGCTCGTTCCTCATGACGATCCAGGGCCTCTCGGTGGCCGTTCGGGAGAACCTGGACATCACGGTGGCCATCCTCAACAACGAGTACATCGGGATGGTCCGGCAGTGGCAGGACGCGTTCTTCGAGGGTCGCCACGCGGCCTCGGAGTACGGCTGGATGCCCGAGTTCGACAAGCTGGCCGAGAGCTTCGGTGCTCGCGGATTCCGGATCGATGACTACGACGACGTGGCCCCGGCGATCGAGGGCGCCCTCGAGTACGACGGCCCGTCGGTCATCGACGTCCACATCGACCCGCGGGAGAACGTCTTCCCGATGGTCCCGAGCGGCGGGGACAACGATCAGTTCGCCCTGACGGAGGACCAGCTATGACCGGGGAACTCCAGGGACCACCGCCTGAGGAGCGCCGCCATCGTGTCGGCCGACGGAACGCCCAGGGGATACGCGTCGATCCCGAGGTCGAGGTGACCCACGAGCCCCGGAAGACGGTAATCTCCGCACTCGTCAAGCACGAGCCGGGGGTCCTCTCGAACATCTCCGGGCTGTTCTCGCGGCGGCAGTTCAACATCGAGAGCCTGACGGTCGGCGCAACGGTCAACCCGGATCGGGCCCGGATGACGATCGTCGCCGAGGAACCGGAGCCCGGCATCGAGCAGGTGAAAAAGCAACTGCGCAAGCTCGTGCCGGTCATCTCGGTCCGGGAGCTGCCCTCGAACGGAGTGCGCCGGGAACTCGCACTCATCAAGGTGGACTCGATTCGTCCGGATCAGGTTGCCGCCGTGACTGAGATGTACGGCGGCAAGACGGTCGACGCGACGCCGGAGACCGCCACGGTCGAGATCACCGGCAGTCAGGACAAGATCGACGCTGCAATCGAGACGTTCTCGCAGTTCGGCATCCAGGAGCTCTCCCGGACCGGCGTGACCGCCCTGGCCCGGGGGCGTTCCGAGACGGCAGACGAACCGCCAATCGAAACGACGGACCCAAAGACGGTCAACCCAGAGATGGAGGCAGACGATGACTGACGACGCATTCACCACTGACATCTACTACGAATCGGACGTCGACGAACAGCAGCTCGCGAACGCGACAGTTGCAATCCTCGGTTACGGGAGCCAGGGGCACGCCCACGCCCGGAACCTCGACGAGAGCGGGGTCGACGTGATCGTTGGCCTCCGCGAGGACTCGTCATCGCGTGCAGATGCCCGATCGGCAGGGCTCGACGTCGCCACGGCACCGGAGGCCGCGGCCCAGGCCGACGTGGTATCGATGCTCGTGCCAGATACGATCCAGCCGAGTGTCTACGCGGCCATCGAGGAACATCTCGAGCCCGGTGATACTCTGCAGTTCGCTCACGGGTTCAACATCCACTACGACCAGATCCAGCCCCCGGAGGGGGTCGACGTGACGATGGTCGCGCCGAAGTCCCCGGGCCACCTCGTTCGGCGCAACTACGTCCAGGACGAGGGCACCCCGGCGTTGCTCGCGGTCTACCAAGACGAGACTGGGGCGGCCCGAGAGCGGGCACTGGCCTACGCCAGCGGCATCGGCTGCGCTCGAGCGGGCGTCATCGAGACGTCCTTCCAGGAGGAGGTCGAGTCCGACCTCTTCGGCGAGCAAGCCGTCCTCTGTGGGGGTGCGACCGCCCTCGTCAAGCACGGCTACGAGACGCTGGTCGATGCCGGCTACAGTCCGGAGATCGCCTACTTCGAGTGCATGAACGAGCTCAAGCTGATTGTCGATCTGCTCTATGAAGGCGGCCTTTCGGAGATGTGGAACTCGGTCTCGGATACGGCCGAGTATGGTGGCCTCGCAAAGGGCAACGAGATCGTCGACGAGTCGGTCCGGGAAAACATGGAGGAGACCCTCGAGGCCATCCAGAACGGCGAGTTCGCCCGCGAGTGGGTCAGCGAGAACCAGGCCGGCCGGCCGAGTTACACCCAGCTCCGGGCTGCCGAGCAGAACCACGAGATCGAGGACGTCGGCGAGCGACTCCGGGACCTCTTCGCCTGGGCCGAAACCGACGGTCAGTCCGATCCGGCCCCCGTGCCGGGTGACGAGTGATGCCCGGCTCCAGCCGACCGATGCGGTCGATCAGCCACGCCAACCCGTACACCGGGGAGACGGTCGAGGACGTGTTCGTCCGCGGGCCCGAATCCAGGGAGGGGAGTAATTCGTGAGTGCGGGCACACTGTACGACAAGGTCTGGGATCGCCACAAGGTGACGACCCTGCCGACCGGGCAGGACCAGCTGTTCGTCGGCTTGCACCTGATTCACGAGGTGACCAGCCCCCAGGCATTCGGCATGCTCCGGGAGCGAGACCTCGAGGTGGCCTATCCCGACCTCACGCACGCGACAGTCGATCACATCGTGCCGACGGCCTCGACCGAGCGGCCGTTCGCCGACGACGCCGCCGAGACGATGATGAGCGAGCTCGAGGAGAACGTTCGCCGGGCTGGCATCGACTTCTCGCATCCGGAGACGGGTGAACAGGGGATCGTTCACGTTATCGGCCCGGAGCTGGGGCTGACCCAGCCGGGAATGACGATCGTCTGTGGCGACTCCCACACGAGCACCCACGGCGCGTTCGGCGCGCTGGCATTCGGGATCGGCACCTCACAGATTCGAGATGTCCTCGCGACCGGGACCGTCGCCATGGAAAAGCAGGCCGTCAGGCGCATCGAGGTCACCGGCGAGCTCGGTGATGGCGTCGAGGCCAAGGACGTAATTCTCGCGATCATCCGGCGGCTCGGCACCGAGGGTGGCGTCGGATACGTCTACGAGTACGCCGGCGAGGCCGTCGAGGCGCTGGGCATGGAGGGGCGGATGTCGATCTGCAACATGTCCATCGAGGGGGGCGCCCGGGCGGGGTACGTCAACCCCGACCAGACGACCTACGACTGGCTCGAGGGCCGCGAGCGCGTCCCCGAAGGCGATGCCTTCGAGGAGCGGAAGGCCTACTGGGAGTCGATCCGGAGCGATCCCGACGCCGAATACGATGACGTGGTGACGATCGACGGGGCCAGCCTCGAGCCGATGGTCACCTGGGGCACCACCCCCGGCCAGGGCATCGGCATCACCGAGCCGATCCCGGACCCATCCGAGCTGCCGGCCGACAAGCAGGAGACGGCCCGCCAGGCCCAGGCCCACATGCGCGTCGAACCCAGCGAGACGATGCGGGGCTACCCCATCGACGTCGCGTTCATCGGCTCCTGTACGAACGCCCGGCTGCCCGATCTGCGGCGAGCGGCTGGGATCGTCGAAGGACGCGAGATCCATCCGGACGTTCGGGGAATCGTGGTCCCTGGCAGTCAGCAAGTCAAGGCGGCCGCGGAGGCCGAGGGCCTCGATGCGGTCTTCACCGAGGCAGGCTTCGAGTGGCGCGGTGCTGGCTGCTCGATGTGTCTGGGGATGAACGAGGACCAGCTCGAGGGCGACGAGGCCTGTGCGTCGTCGTCGAACCGGAACTTCATCGGCCGGCAGGGCAGCAAGGAAGGCCGGACGATCCTGATGAATCCACGGATGGTCGCGGCCGCAGCGATCGAGGGGGCTGTAACCGACGTCCGCGAGTCAGAGGAGGTGCCCCTCCAATGACCGAGGAGATTCCACGCGTCGAGTCCGTCTCCGGGACTGGCGTCCCGATCCGGGGCAACGACATCGACACCGACCAGATCATCCCGGCCCGGTTCATGAAGGTCGTCACGTTCGACGGGCTGGGCCAGTTCGCCTTCTTCGACCTGCGCTTCGACGAGAACGACGAGCCCAAGGAGCACCCGATGAACGAGGCCGCCCACCGGGACGCCTCGGTGATGGTGGTCAACGCGAACTTCGGCTGTGGCTCATCCCGCGAGCACGCCCCCCAGGCACTCATGCGCTGGGGGATCGATGCACTGATCGGCGAGAGCTTCGCCGAGATCTTCGCGGGCAACTGTCTCGCCCTCGGCATTCCGACGGTGACGGCCGACGAGGCGACGGTCACGGCCCTGCAGGAGTGGGTCGATGCGAATCCCGATGACCCCATCGCAATCGACATCGCCGCAGAGACGGTCACCTACGGCGGGCAGACGGTCGACGTCAGCGTCGACGAGGCCCAGCGCCGCGCCCTGGTGGATGGCGTCTGGGACACGACGGCCCTGATGAAGGCGAATGCGGAGGCCGTGCGGGAAACGGCCGAGTCACTGCCCTACATCGAGGACGGCCGGCGCGTCTGAATCCGATGGGTTCAGGTGGCCCGTCATCGAGAGGCGACCATGAGCGAGTCCTACGATATCGCCGTTATTCCCGGCGACGGGATCGGTGCGGAGGTCACCCCCGCAGCGGTGTCCATCCTCGAGCACCTCCCGGTCTCCGTGTCCATCCACGAGGCGGATGCCGGAGACCACGTCAAGCGCGAGACGGGGACGGCACTGCCCGAGCAAACCTACGAGCTGGCGGCCCGGTGTGACGCGACACTCTTCGGGGCGGCCGGCGAGACCGCCGCCGACGTCATCCTGCCACTCCGGGAGGCCGTCGATTCGTTCGTGAACGTCCGGCCGGCCCGGGCCTATCCCGGCGTCGATGCCCTCCGTCCCGAGACGGATCTGGTCTTTCTGCGGGAGAACACGGAGGGGGTCTATGCCGGCCACGAGGATCGGCTTTCTACCGACGTGAGTACGCTGACTCGAGTCATCACGGAGTCGGCAACCAGACGGCTGACTGACTTCGCCTGCTCGTATGTGGCGGATCAGGCCGATCCGTCCTTCACGGTCGTCCACAAGGCCAACGTGATGCGGAAAACCGACGGCCTGTTTCGCGAGGTCGTGCTCGAGGGGGCCACAGATGCTGGCGTCAGTACCAACGAGGTCCTCATGGACGCGTTCGCGACGCGGGTCTGTCTCGATCCGACCCAGTTCGACGTCGTGGTCTGTCCCAACCTGGCCGGTGACGTGCTCTCGGATCTCGCCGCCGGGCTTGTCGGCGGGCTCGGGCTGTTGCCGAGTGCGAACATCGGTCCCGAGCGCGGGCTCTTCGAGCCGGTCCACGGATCGGCCCCCGACATCGCCGGGGAGGGTATCGCCAATCCGGCCGCGACGATTCTCTCGACGGCGATGTTGCTCGAGTTCCTCGGCCAGGATGAGGCGGCCGACTCGGTGCAGAACGCCGTCGAGGCCGTGCTGGCCAACGGGCCCCGAACGCCCGACCTCGGTGGTACGGCCTCGACGACCGAGGTGACGGAGGCCGTCCTCGAGCGACTCTAAAACCGGCTACTGCAGATCGAGCGTGTCTCGATTGACCCCGGCGAACGCCGCCAGCGCATCTGCCTCGAGGAGATGGACCGTGCCGGGGACGACCAGCAGGTGCAGTGGCTCGCCAGCCGAGACATCGGAGAGCTCAGGCATCTGTCCACCGACGACCGTCGGCTCCGGACTGCCGGCCTGCCCGACCACCACCCCAACGAGATCGGGATATCTCTCGGCCAGCAGCGATGCGGCCACGTCGGCGGTCATGAACCGCTCTTCCGTAGCGTCGATATCGAGGTAGACGATCGTGTGGAGGCCACGCTCGCGGTTGGCCTCGAGTGTGGCGGTCACGCTGGTGGGTAATCCATCGGCTCCGTGGCCGTCCGGAAAGGGCAGCGTGGTCGCCGGCCCGAACCGATAGTTCTGCAGCCCGGTCAGTGAGCTCGCGGCCGTCTGGGCGGTGACCCCGTGGACGATTCGGGTCGGGATGTCACGCTCGCGGGCCCGGAGCCGGAGATCGACGTGAGTCGTCGAGATCATGGGATCGCCGCCGGTGCAAAAGACGACGTCCTTCTCCTCGGCATCGTCAAGGATGTCATCGGGGGTTTGCTCGACGGACGAGCGGTCTCTGACCTCGATAGAAGTGTCGTGTTCGGCCTCGAGTCGATCGATGGTCGTTCCGACGAGTCGACTGGTGTAGAACTCGGCGACGACCCGGTCGGCACGCTGAATGGCATCCTGACCGGCCAGCGTCACCGAGTGTTCGTCATAGAGGCCGAGGCCGACGAAGGTGAGCATACCCGGGAACTACGGCCGTGGCTATTAGGCGTTGTCTCCCCGAGGCCGACGTTCGCAGTGGCCTCAGGCCGCCGTGGCGTCTGCCACACTGCCCGATCCATCGCCTGGAGCGCCGACGTAGTCGTAATCGCCGAAGCCGAGCAGGGGCCAGAAGATGAACCCGAGGAACGCCAGTCCGAGGCCGAATCCGGTCCCCTGACCGAACGCCTTCGCGACGTCGATACTGATCTTGATCGCGGCGATGAAGTTGATCACCGGGATGAAAAACAGGATCAGCCACCAGGCTGGGTTCCCGCTAATTTTCACCATGACATAGGCATTGTAGATCGGGATGATCGCCGCCCATCCGGGCTCGCCCGCCTTCGCGAACGCCTTCCAGAAGCCAGCGATGACGACGACCGTGAGCAACAGCGGAATCAGCATGAAGATCAGGGCCATGCCGATATCTCCTGCCTGCAGTGGGACCAGCGACGATGCAATTGGACTTGACATGTGTGCGGCCAGACAAATGCAGAGTATTTAAAGGTTCACCACTGTTGCCCCGAGTTTTGCCCGAGCGTCACCATTAGGGTACCTGGGCGGCGAGTGTTTCGCATGGAGGTGCCGTGTGTGCGGGTCCCCCTCGAGGAGGGTGAGCGAATGCGTGAGCGACTCGCGCGGGCCGACCTCGTCGACCGAGACCACGAGATCACTGTGGAGGACGGCTCGATTTCCATTCCGATCACCGACGCCACGGCCGTCGAGGAACCGGTCGTCTCCCGGGAGGTCACGCCACGAGAGCGCCAGCAGATGCCCGCCGATCTGCTCGCGGAACCACCGTCATACGAGCGCCTGGGAGACATTGCGTTGCTCGAGGAGGACGATCCGGATCGAGCGGCCACTATTGCCGATGCGATCGTCGAATCCGACCTCCCGATCGAGACGGTCCTGAACAAGGCCTCACCCGTGCAGGGGACCGAGCGCGTTCGCGAGTGGGACGTGCTGGTCGGTGAGAGCACGGAGGCGGTCCATCGCGAGTACGGCTGTGAGTTTGCCCTTGATCTCGCTGCCGTGTACTTCTCGCCCCGACTGGCGACCGAGCGCCATCGGGTCGCTGAACAGGTATCGGCGGGAGAACGAGCCTTCGACATGTTCGCCGGCGTTGGTCCGTTCGTCATCCCGTTCGCGACCCGGGGTGCCACCTGTGTCGGGGTCGATATCAACGAGGCGGCGATCGCCTATCTCGAGGAGAACGCCAAGCGCAACGACGTGGCCGATCGCGTGACGGGCATCGTTGGCGATGTCAGCGCAGTCGCCCCGGAGTATGCAGACTGGGCCGATCGAATTGTAATGAACCTCCCCCACGATGCGAATCAGTTCCTCGAGTCAGCTCGGATCATCGCTGGTGAGTCCTGTATCCTCCATTACTACGATATCCAGCCTGAGGAGGACGCGTATGGACCCGGGGAGCAGGCCATCCGCGAGGCCTTCGAACCGGCGTACGCGGTGACGGTGGAGACGCGCCAGGAGGTCCGTTCATATGCGCCCCATGAACTGAACGTCTGTCTCGACGTTCGCCTCGAGCAGCGGTGAGGGGTCCCCCGATTCGCAATCCTTATGGCTCCGTTCGGGCGTAGTGAGGGACAGCGCCGGTGTAGCTCAGACTGGCTAGAGCGATTCCTTCGTAAGGAATAGGTCGAGGGTTCAAATCCCTCCACCGGCTTCCTGTTCTGAACTCTCACGATCATCTTCAGGCACTGCTGTGTAACGTGAGGCCACTCATGGGGTAATCAAGCTAAATCGAAGGACAGTTTCTAGCAGATAATCCGACAGCCAGTGTGACCCGGGAGTGGTTTTATCCGTCCGTTCGTGGTGAGTGGTTCGACGTAGCGTCGTCTGTTCCCATGACTGACGATCTCCCCCCATTGACGTCACCGAAACGGTGGCTCGTGACGACTAATCACAAGGATATCGGCGTCCTCTACCTGATAACGTCGCTGACCTTCTTTTTCATCGCGGGCATCCTCGCATTGATCATCCGATTCCAGCTCTGGACCCCGGGTGGCCTCTTCCTGAGTGGCCCGCAGTACAACGAGGTCGTGACGAGCCACGGCATGTTGATGATCTTCTGGTTCATCTCGCCCGTCGCCACCGGGCTGGCGAACTACATGGTTCCCCTCCAGATTGGCACCGATGACCTCGCCTTTCCGCGGCTCAACGCACTCAGCTACTGGTTCTATTTCTTCTCGGGCATTCTCTTCTTGCTGTCCTTTTTCCAGGGGAGTTCCTTCAAGGGCGGCTGGACGATGTATGCGCCGCTCAACGTCCCCATCTTCTCGACGACGATGGAGGCGACGGCGGGTGGGACGATGGCAATTCTCGCGTTGATGCTGTTCATCTTCTCGATCACGCTCGGGTCGGTGAACTTCCTGACGACGATTCACCATCGCCGTGCCGAGGGGCTTGGCCTCTGGAATCTGCCGCTGTTTTCCTGGTCGTGGCTGCTGACCGTGTGGATGATGCTCATCGCCTTCGCGGCTTTGCTCGGGGGCGTTCTCCTGCTGGCCTCCGATCGCATCCTGCTCACGCAGTATCTCTCGACCGAACAGGGCTCGAGTCTCCTCTGGGCCCACCTCTTCTGGTTTTTCGGCCATCCGGAGGTCTACATCGTCTTCTTCCCGGCCGTTGGCATCTGGTTCGAGACGTTCCAGACCTTCACTGGCCGACGGATCGTCGGTCGCAAGTGGGTCATCATCGCGATGATCCTCGTCGCGGTGCAGTCCTTTCTCGTCTGGATGCATCACATGTTCCTGACGACGATCAATCTCGAGGTCAAGACGCTGTTCATGGCGACGACGATCGGCATCTCGTTACCATTCGATTTGATGGTCTTTTCGATGATCTACACCATGGTCAAGGGGCGGATCCAGCTCACCACCCCGTTCCTGTTCTCGCTCGGCTCGCTCGTGCTGTTCATCCTCGGTGGATCACCGGCGTCTTCCTGGGGGCGGTCGTGCTCGATTATGAATTCCGCGGGACCTACTGGGTCGTCGCTCACTTCCATTACGTCATGTTCGCCGGGGGGACTGCCCTCATCGGCGGGCTGTACTACTGGTGGCCGAAAATCACGGGCAAGATGTACGATGAGTTCCTGGGGAAGGTCCACTTTGTCATCTTTTTCATCGGCTTCAATCTCCTGTACTTCCCGATGTTTCTCGCCTGGGAGACACCCCGTCGCATCTTCGATTATGCGGGCGAGTTGACGCTGTATCACCAACTCGCGACAGTTGGTGCGGTCGTGATTGGCGCGTCCTTCCTGGTGATGCTCTACAACTTCGGGCAGAGTCTCCGGTCGGGGGCGGACGCGCCGGCCAATCCATGGCGGTTCTCCCGAACGGCCGAGTGGGCCGTGCCATCTCCGCCGCCGCTCGAGAACTGGGATGGCCGGCCGAGCTACGAGAGTGGGCAGCTCGAGTTCGTCACCTCGAGTCCCTCGACCGACGGCGGCACGGCCGTCGTCAACGAGCATGATACAGAGCACCCGGATCACGCAAGTCGCTGGCCATTCGTCATCGGCCTCGGGGCATTCCTGACGTTCCTGGGTGGGGCTGGCCTGACGCCATTCGTCAGTTCATTCGCCGAGCAACGTGGCCTCGAAGTCGCCCAGGTCCCGGAGGCCTCCATCATCTATCCAATCGTTGCGCTCGTCGGCGTCGCCGTGCTTGCCTATGGCACATTCGGGCTGGGCCGCGAGCGATTCGAGGTGACAGATATGCCCATCGCCGAGCGGTGGCCATTCGAGGGGGTCGAGCGCACCAAACTCGGTGTCTGGTTTTTCATCGCCTCGGACGTCATCGTCTTCGGGGCTGTTATCGGCGCCTACGTGTTCATGCGACTCCACGAGGGCTGGGGGACCTTCGAGACGGTCCCGCCATTTACCGAACTCGGCCTGTTCAACACCTACGTCCTCCTGACCTCGAGTTTCACCGTCGTGCTTGCCCTGGTAGCGGCCCGCCGGTCGAACAAACGTGGGCTGCTCGGGGCCTTTGTGGCGACGATTGGCCTCGCGGTCCTGTTCATGAGCGTGAAGGCCTATGAGTGGGGCTATGAGTTCTCACATGGGATCTACTGGTTCAGCGGCCTCGAGTTCTCCCTGTACTTCCTGACGACCGGGCTCCACGCCCTGCACGTCATCTTCGGGGTCCTGATTGCCGGCTTCATGGTCTGGCGGATCTACACGATCGACGCGTATCTCGAGGATTCACGCCCCGTAGAGTACTTCGGGCTGTACTGGCACTTCGTCGACATCGTCTGGGTGTTCCTGTTCCCGCTGTTCTATCTGATATAGACAACTAGATCCAGACCCTGATATGGGATTTCAACGTGTGGGACCGGCACACCAGCGAGCATTAGTCCGTGGAGCAGCGGGACGAATCCGAGGACGATAAAGGCGACCCCCAGACCCCGATGGAGAATCTGGCGACGCCGCGCGGACAGTGTTCCCACCAGCGTACCGTAGGCAAAGAGCGTGGGGATCGTACCGAGCCCGAGGACCCCGAGTGACAGCGCACCCAGGAGTGGATCCCCCATCGCAAAGGCGACCAGATACGCCGGGTAGATGATGGGACAAGGCAGGATAGCATGAACCATGCCGAGGCCGACAATGCCTGGGGAGTGAACGAGCCGGTCCACATGGCTGGTCAGCCGGTCGCTGACCCATCGGAACACCCGTGGGAGGATAGGGATAAACTCGATTGGATCGGCCCTGGCACCACGGCCAATATAGCCGATTCCCGTGACGATGACGAGCAGGCCAACGACGACACCACTGCCGGCTCGAACGACCGTCCCGGTTGCGGTCACTGTCTCGAACGTGAGGTAGATGGCACCGCCGAGGAACCCGAAGACGGCCCCCACCGTGGCGTAACCGGCGGTTCGTCCCAGATTGAACAGGGCGTGTTGCTGGACCGCAAACGGGGTGAGCGCCTCCTCTCCCGAGAGCCGGTCAGCATAGACACTCACGAGGGGGCCACACATGCCCAGGCAGTGGGCCCCTGCGAGCACCCCGACCAGGAGAAATGCCAGCAGATCGAAGGATCCCGTGACGGCGGACTCAGCCACGGTAGCGACTCACCCGTCCACCGCTCATAGGCATCGGTTCCAAAAGCATCCGCATAAGACTGCCGTGAATTCTGGTCTGGTGGGAACCGAATCACTCGATGCCGCCAGTACCGCTTGTCGCCTCCGGCAGCTCATTCTCGATCACCTCGATGTCAAGCTCCTCGAGGGCCGCCCGCAGGTGCTCCCGTTTCGCATAAGAGGCGTCGTCTTCCGTGCGCAACCGCTGGGTGGTGGCCAGCACGTCGCCCCGTCGATCGTCCGGGATCTCGATGGATCGGCCGAGAGCTCGATCACGAGCCCGTTGTTGTCCCGGGTGTAGATCGAGTGGAAGATGCCGCGGTCGAAGACATTGTAGCCGTGGCCAACGTCGTCGAGAGCGTACATTACGTCGCGGTACTCCTCGGCCTCGACGCGGAAACAGAGATGGTGGACGGCTCCCACCCCGGTTCGCTGGCCGCGGGCGGAGTCCCGCTCGTCATCGACGAAGAAGGTCAGAATGCGGCCGTCGCCAGTATCGAAGAACAGGTGTGTCTGGGAGGGATCGTCGAGGTTCGGCTGTCGGAGCACGAGGGGCATACCGAGGAGGTCTCGATAGAATGCGATGGTATCCTCTGCATTGCTTCCCCAGATCGTGATGTGGTCGGTACCGGTCGTGTGAAACGGACTGGCCGGTTGCTCGGCGGAGACAGGAGCGTCCATGGCCTACTGTACGGCCTGGGCCGCGAAAAGGTGGTACCTCAGCTGGGGCTGCGCTCGCATGCGAGGACGGACTCGAGGCAGGCCTCGACGCGGCGATCCGGCCGGTACTCGATTGCCCCTGTTTTGAGGTCATAGGTGAGGATGCCGGCCTCCGCGAGACTGGGGCCATAGACGTGGACAAAGCGGGCGGCGTGATAGGATCGATCTCCCGGGCGAGCCTGCTCGAGCTGGTCGGCGACCTCCGCAATCGTGTGGTGACGGCCTGCTGTAGTGGCCAGGTACTGCACGAGTGCCCGCCGGTCGGGGTCTGCAAGTACGGTCATGATTGCCTCGACCGACCTGTCTGTCACGGCCGAATCGGTCATCGGCTCACTCCAGATGGTGCGTGCCAGTCGTACCGGTTCGATGGACCTCCCATGTGCACATTCGTGCGCACCGTCGCTAATATAATATTTAACGGATATAACCGAAAGATACCGACAGCACGTATATATGCCATCCCTGCCAAATGGTAGCATATGTGGAAACGGATCCTCCTCCTGTTGTTACTACTGGGTGTGCTTGGATCGCTGTCCATCGGTTCGATGCTCCCCGACTCGGTCGGGGAAACCGCGAGTGAACCCGCAAACGAGACGGACACGAACGAGACGCCTGTTGCGAGCCTGGTTGGCATCGGCCTGATCGGCATGCGTGTCCCCGGAAAGCAGTTTCTCCACCTGCAGGGTAGGGTTGTCCCGGCAACTGGGACGAAGGGGCCACGTTAATGAGCGATTGGTACAATACTCGACGCATGGACCGTTCCTATACCCCGACGGACATGATGGACCGTGACTCGCGGTCGAATCGCTACTACCGAAACGCTGTCGAGCGCCACTGGGACCCGTTCGATATCGATCTCAGCGCTGACCTCGAGAACCTGCTCGAACTGGCGGATGAGGCCGAGGAGGACGAGTTCACCCAGGAAAACTGGGAGCGCCTCATCGCCGGCATCGCCAAGTTCGGCGCTGGTGAGGATGCCGTGACGGAGGATCTGGCGCCCCTGGCCTGTGTCCTCGACAACATCGATGACGAGATGTACCTCACCACCCAGCTCTACGAGGAGGCCAAACACGCCGACTTCTTCGATCGATACTGGCGAGAGGTCGTCTGGGCACTCGAGGACGAAATGGGCTGGGATCGCTCCGATCCCGCGCTGACAAGTGGTTCAACGAGCCCTACCACGCCCTCTTCGAGAGCAACCGGCAGGCCCAGTTCCGGCTGCTCGAGGACAACTCACCCGAGAACCGGGCTCGGGCGTTCTGTCACTACCATCTCACCATCGAGGGCATTCTCGCCCAGACGGGCTACTACGGGATGACCAAGACCTTCAGCGGTGACTTCGAGGAACTGCCCCACCTGCCAGGGCTCGTCGAGGGGTTCAACCTGATCCGTAGCGACGAGGGCCGCCACGTCGGCTTCGGCATGAGCCAACTCAAGAAGCTCATCGCCGACGGCCTCGACCCATCGATCATCGACGAGACGGTCAGCTCGCTGATGCCCCACGTCCAGGGCATCACCAATGACGAGCGTTTCGAGCTGGAAGACGAGGAGCCGGTCGGTCTCGAGGATGGCGAACTCGAGGAGTACGCGCTCACGAAACACACCGACCGCATGCGCCAGATCAAGGACGCGGCCGCCGATATTCCAGACGTCGACGAACTCGTTGCGCTGGATTGAGGCCTCTCGGTCGGTCACCTCACCCACCTTTTCGATTCACCAGACTACACGAACACCGTGAGGACGAAGCCGACCGAGATGAGAACGACGACCCAATCCAGGAGCCCCATCGAGAGTGCAGGAAGGGTCGGATTCCAGGAATAGCATCGGGCCTGCATGGCAAGCGCGAGTGTATCTGCCCGTTCGAACGCTCGTTCAAGTCCGCGTGCGCCGATATGGGCACCCCGGGTAACCATCGAGCGATTTTCGCCGAGTCGTGCGTTGAATGCATCGCGGATCGTTTGGAGGTCCGAGAACATGACGGGCAGGAAGCGAAACACAATGGAGACACCCATCCCGAGCAGCTGTCCCGTCCGTCCGGGGATGGTTCGCTGGATTGCCGCACGTGAATCCCGACTCGAAGTCGTCCTGATGTAGGCCCCACTCACCAGCAAGATTAGAAAGACGCGATAGCCTGCAAGGGCGGTCACCCGTCCGTCGTTGATATCGATCCATGGTGGGCCAAGCGAAATGGCAGCAATGGCGGGTGCCAGGAGCAGGATCCAGAGTGGTACCCGATAGGCATGAATTGCCCGTCGGAGCGACAGGTTGGCCATCGCGAGCACGGCAAAGACGAGTGTCGTTAATACTAGCAGGGCAATGGGGTGAACACTCCCGAGGGCCATGATTCCAAACCCGATCTGAAACGCGAGTTTCGAGCGTGGATCGAGCCGGTGGATTGGCGTTGACCCAGGCTCGTAGGTTATCATGATGGCGGAGGCCGAACGCCAATTGCCTCGAGGTCCTGCTGTATTCCCTCTGGCATCTGATCGAAGGCAATGTGGCCTCGCTCAAGCCCAATGATACGGTCGGCCATGCCCAGCAAATCCCTGAGATCGTGGGACGCAATAATGACACCGGTGCCGTCGGCAATGAGGGATTCGAGGTGACGCTGAATCGCCTGTCTCGCTCGTTCGTCCACCCCGGCGAACGGCTCATCGAGAACGAGATGGCTCGGCCGCATCGCGAGCGCGCCTGCAATGGCCAGTCGTGCCTGTTCACCCCCCGATAGCGTATCGATACGAGCGGTTCGTTTCTCCTCGAGACCGACCGCTTCGATGGACTCACTGACGCGTTCCTCGATCGTCTCGTGGCTCAGCCCGAGATTTTCCGGACCAAAGGAGACATCATCCTCGACAGTGGCAGCTACAAACTGGTCTCGCGGATTCTGGAAGACCATGCCGACAGCGGTTCGAGCGCCGACGAGGTCGTCCTCAACCGACACTCCGTCGACGAGCACTTCACCCTCGTCTGGAGACAGCAAGCCATTGCAGTGCCTGAGGATTGTGGTTTTTCCACTTCCATTGGCTCCAGCCAGGAGTACCACGCTCCCATCCGGAATGGTGAACGAGAGCCTCTCGATGACAGCGTCACTCTCGTAGGCGAACGTGACCGAGCGAAACTCGATCATCCCTCACTCGATGGCTATGTTGACAGCATTGATAATGACGAGTACCATTCCCATCTCGAGGAGTTCCCACGGGATGAATGGGACTGCCCCTGCCATCACTGCCTCCCACGGAGATAATTCAAGCACGAGGCTGAGTTGGGTGACGCCCAGCGCATAGATAACGGCCGTCGCAAGGGTCATCCCGCCGACGAGAACGAGGGGTGAGACGGTCGATGGATCGCGGCGCTCGAGGCCGCGATGGACGACTGCGCCAACGATAACGGCCCCAATCGGGAATGCGATGAGATAGCCACCGGTCGGCCCGAAGAAGTGACCGATACCGGCCGACCCCCTGCAAATACTGGCGCACCCAGCGCACCCGCAAGCAGGTAGACAACAATTGATCCGCCACCCCAGACGGGACCCAGATAGATACCGGCGAGAAAGATGACGAGCAACTGGAGGGTTGCCTCGACTCCCATAACCCAGGGATCGCGAGCCACGACACCGCCCCCATCAAGGCAGCCATGAGCGCGGAGACCACAATATTGTATACAACGTCGTCCTCAACCAGTTCGACGGTGCGCTGTTCGGTTGTCATGCCTGTGCTGTATCCGTAAACCATTCTAAAGACTTCGGTTTACAACAGGATCAGTGCTGGTGTCCCGTCGCCTCGCCAAACGTCATCCCGAACCGCTCCTCGAAGGTGTCCATCACCGCTGTCTCAGCTGCCTCGAGCGCTTCACCCTCCCCATGATGAACGAGGTGGTGGGCTCGGCTCGCAACCGACAGCAAGACCAGATCTGTGACCGTTTCGGCACTCGATTGGTCGCCCTCAGCGAGCTTGTCGAGGAGCGACTCTGGCAGTTCCACGCCGTCGGTGGCGCCGTCCGCTTCGATCGGTGAGCTGGACCGTCTCCACATCTGAGGCCATGGCCTAACCTTCCGGCCGGCCGGCAAAGGTCCACCGCTACAGGTCGCTTTTATCCCTACCCGGACCGAATGCATAGAATATGCCTTCGGTTGACCTCGACCAGGAGACGATCGACCGACTCGATGGACTCCGGGTAGACGACGAATCCTACGACGAGCTCGTCACCGAACTCATCAACATCTACGAGGCCAGCGAGCGTACCCTCTTTCACGCGGGCTAGGTCCGACTCGCCACCCGCCTGATCTCCTGCCAGCGACCCGTGTCCTCGAGGTGGGCCTGGAGTGCCTCGGCGTAGGCCTGTGTGAGCCGCTCTGCGGCCGCCCGTTCCTCGGGATCCGGGCCGCTCTCGAGGCCGAACGTCTTCTTGATCGCCGAGAGAACCCCTCCACCTGATTGGGTCTCACCCGGCCCCATCTGTGAGCGGAGGTTCCCCAACTCGGGTAAAATATCCTCGAGCTGGTTGGTTTCCGCGACGATTCTGGCCGCCCCGGGGTCGGCCGGCTGTTCGATGGTAAACTCGGTGGCCGTCATGATGAGACCCCACTCCTGGCTCGAAAAACGCGACTCCTGAACCTGATCGGCGAATGCCTGATCGACGGTCATTCGCTCGGCAACAATGTGATCAGTCCACGAGCGCTGCTGCATACATCAGCAGTTCCACCCTGTGAGCCATGAGCGTTTCCCCGATTCTCACCGAAGGGGGTCGAACGGCTCGTCGGCCGATGGCAGGTGGACGGTGGCATCACTCCCGGTCGCTCGCACCTCTCGATCGAGGTCCGATGGGTCCTGCTCGATTGGCGGGAAGGTGTCGTAGTGGATCGGGAATGCATGCTCGACGTCGAGCCAGTCAACGGCGATTGCCGCCTGTGACGGCCCCATCGTGAAGTGATCGCCGATCGGGACGGCTGCGACGTCGGGCTCGAGGAACGGGGCGATGATGTCCCGCATGGCGACCATCAGGCTGGTATCCCCGGCGTGGTAGAAGCTCTCCGTGGTCTCGTCGGCCGAGGGCAGTGTATCCGTGATGACGAATCCCGCGGGCATCCCCCCGGACTGTTCTGGTCCGGTCATGATGCCGTTGGTGTGGTCGGCCCGGACCATCGAGACGTAGGCGTCGCCACACTCGACGGTTCCACCGAGGTTCATGCCCATCCCACCGACGGCGTCGCTGAAGCCGAACTCCTCCTGGGCGTAGCTCACCAGTTCGGGCGTCGCGACCAGGGTCGCATCAGCAAATGCACCGGCGTGGGCGATGTGGTCGGCGTGGCCGTGGGTTAACAGGACGTAATCCGGCGTGTCCAGATCCGATGGAGCCCGGTCCGTCTTCGGATTGTCGAAGAATGGGTCGATGAGGAGACTGGTGTCACCGATCGATACGTGTACTGTCGAGTGACCGTGCCAGGTGAGTTCCATATCCACGAGTATGTACCGGTGATTCGATATTAAAAGGTGGTCTCCGCGATGTCGGCGCACCTTTGGTCGCGGCGGCCCCACCGCCACGCATGCTCGTCCTTGACCTCGAGGAGTTCATGATCGAACTGAAGGAGGGTGCCGTCAAGAACGTGGGGCCGGCGAACAAGCGGGCCACGGTCAAACTCTTCGACGTGGAGTCGGCCACGGCCGAGGAGTTCGGCGATCGCCGTATTAAGCTCATCTTCCACGACGAGGAGGGCGACGAGGTGCAGGTTGCCCTGTTCCCGGAGACCGTCGAGGGGCTGACCGAGCAGCTCGAGACGCTTCGATCCGAGTCAGTCGTTTTCGACTAGGTTCGAGCCCCGATGGGTCGTCCCGATACCGTTCGATTGCCAAGGAGTGACAGGGGGTGTTGGGTGACAATACTCGGTTGTGTCGGGTGCTGGGATGACCCTGGCCAGTTTCGACAACCGTTTTAGGCCGAACCTGCTTGGTTGTGGTACCATGGGTTCGTGCATTATCTGTGGCACCGACGTTGACGGTGCTATCTGTTCGGTACATCAGGAAGACGCACTCTTCGAGTTCGAAGGAACGCAGGCTGACCAGCTGGTCCCGGGCCGGTTCTACCGGGGAACGGTCGATGGGTATGCCGACTTCGGTGTCTTCATCGACGTCGGCGAGCGCGTGACTGGGTTGCTCCACCGGAGTGAACTGGACCGCCGCCTCGAGAGTCTCGAGTGGGAGTCGGGCGACTCGGTGGTTGTGCAGGTGCTCGACGTCAGGGATAACGGCAACGTCGACCTGGGCTGGTCGATCCGGAAGTCCGATCGGGAGTTCCGGGGCACACTTGTGCAGTCGGCCGATGGCGACACGCGGGTGGCCGAGCCCGACGAGCCCGAGGCCAGCCCGAGTGAGGAGCAGGAGCCTGACTCGAGTCTGAACCCTTCGGAGGGGGAGTCCGCCCCGAGTCCAACCGGTACCGAGGACGGGGGAACGACGGCAGCACTGGCCGGGGGCCACAGTGACGTGTCGACCAGCAGCCAGCCGACGACCGAACCTGACTCCACTGAGACCAGTCAGGAGGCCGCGGCCTCACTCGAGCGCTCACCGATCGAGACACTCGAGGACACGGTCGGCAGCATCGTCCGGATCGAGGGTGAAGTTACCGGCGTCCGGCAGACGAGCGGCCCAACCGTCTTCGAACTCCAGGACGAGACGGGAACCGTCGAGTGTGCCGCCTTCGAGGAGGCCGGCGTCCGGGCCTATCCTGACGTCGAAGTCGGGGCCACCATCGCCGTCACCGGGGAGGTCGAGCGCCACTACGGTGACCTGCAGGTCGAAACGGAATCACTGAGCGAACTCGAGGGCGAGGAGGCCGAGGCAATCCACGAGCGCCTCGAGTCGGCCATCGAGGCCGAAGCTGAACCAGCAGACGTCGATCCGCTCGCCGAGACCGAGACAGTCTCGGCGGTGCGGGAGGATATCGTTGCGGCCGCGACGGCCATTCGACGGGCAGTCATCGAATCCCGCCCCATCGTGGTCCGCCACCGGTCGACGGCCGACGGCTACATCGCGGGCGCCGCGATCGAACGGGCGACCCTCCCGCTGATCCGCGAGCACCACACGCTGGCTGACGCCGAGTATCACAATTTCGAGCGCCGACCGATGGAGGGGGCGGTTTACGATCTCGATGCCGCGACGGACGACGTCACCTCGATGCTTCAGGCTCGAGATCGCCATGGGGAGGACTTGCCCCTCGTGGTCGTCGTCGATGCAGGTGGCACTGAGGATTCCGTCGATGGGCTGGATCTGCTCTCGGTCTATGGCGCTGAATCGATCGTGATCGACGATTGCCGGGCAGATGAGCCCGTCGCGGCCGCGACGACGGTGTCAGTCCTGCCGTCCCTGGGCGAGACAGCCGTCGCGGAGGTTTCCTCAACGGCGCTGGCCGCCGAGGTGGCGCTGCTCATCAACGAAACCGTCCGGGACTCGCTCGTTCACCTGCCCGCCGTCAGCTTCTGGGAGGACGTTCCACCGACGTACCTCTCGCTTGCGACCGAGGCCGGATACGATGGCTCCGAACTCGCCAATCGCCGGGAGGCGGTTGCCCTCCAGGCGTTCTATCAGTCATATGATGATAAGCGAGAACTCGTGGCCGACATTCTCTTCGATGGCGAGGAGGACCTCGTCGACCACATCTCCACCCAGTTCCGCGAGAAGCTCGAGGCCGAACTCGAGACGGCCCGGGCGAACCTGAACGAGCAGCAACTCGAGGAGCTCACCGTGGCCATCCTCGATACGGATGCCTACACCCATCGATACGACTTCCCGCCGCCGGCGACACTGCTCAACGCCCTGCACCGCGAGGAACAACTGGATGCCGAGGGCCCGTTCGTCACCCTGGCTCTCGGTGCCGATTCGCTCCACCTGCGCTCGAGCGAGTCACTGGACGTCGCCGCCCTCGCATCGGCCATCGACGAGGAAGTCCCCGATGGGGGCGTTCGCGGGATTGGCGGCCGGGATGGACATATTGCCTTCCTGGTTGGCGAGCGGGCTGCGGTGGAGGAGGCTGCGCTGGACGCGCTGCCGTCGCTCGATCGGGTGAGGCGACATCCTTAACCGGTATCCCCCGTGACGACCTGTCGATGAGCGGTGCCATGGAGAACGACGATCTGGCAGCCGTCTGTGAGCAGATCGTCTCGGGTATCCTGGCGGGCGACATCGACCGCGATGACGTGGAGGCGGCCAAACGGGCCGCCTGTTCGGAGGTCGGGGCCGACCGCGTGCCCACCAACACGCAGTTGCTCGAGTACGGTGACGAGGACCACCGCGAGGTCCTCGAGGCTGTCCTCCAGCGCAAGCCTGTCCGGACGGCCTCCGGTGTGTCTCCTGTGGCGATCATGACGAGTCCGGAGGGCTGTCCCCACGGGAAGTGTCTCTACTGTCCCGGCGGACCGGACTCGGAGTTTTCCTCCTCGCAGAGCTATACTGGTAAGGAACCCGCTGCCGCCCGCGGGGTCCAGAACGACTACGATCCCTACGGGCAGGTGACGTTACGACTCGAGCAACTGCGACAGATCGGTCATCCCGTCGACAAGGTCGAGCTCATCCTGATGGGCGGGACTATGACCGCACGGAGCCACGACTATCAGGAGTGGTTCGTCAAGCGGGCCCTGCAGGCGATGAACGAGTACGACGTGGATGCCCCACCCGACCCCGCCGAGGGGGTGAGCTTCGCCCAGGATCCCGAGGAGTACGAGTGGGCCTACCTCGAGGACGTCATCGCCGAGAATGAGCGGGCGACCGTTCGGAACATCGGGACGACCTTCGAGACGAAACCGGACTGGTGTGACCCAGAGCAGATCGATCGGATGCTCGACCTCGGGGGGACCAAGGTCGAGGTGGGGGTCCAGACCACCTACGATCGGATCAATCGGGCCATGCACCGGGGCCACGGAACGGCCGCATCGAGGGATGCGAACCGCCGGCTTCGCGATGCGGGGTTCAAGGTTGGGTTCCACATGATGCCTGGCCAGCCAGGCATGACCAAGGAGATGTGTCTCGAGGACTTTCGCCGGCTCTTCGAGTCGTCGGACTGGCGTCCGGACTATCTCAAGATCTATCCGACACTGGTCGTTCGAGGGACCGCGACCTACGACATGTGGCGCCGCGGCGAGTACGAGCCACTCACCAACGAAGAGGCCGCCGATCTCGTCGCTGAGATCAAGGCGATGATTCCACCCTACGTCCGCCTGCAGCGGGTCCAGCGTGACATTCCCGCGGATTTCATCGACGCCGGCGTCTGGAAGTCGAACCTCCGGCAGCTGGCCCGCCAGCGGATGGACGAGCACGGCTGGGAGTGTAAGTGCATACGCTGTCGAGAGGTTGGTCACGCCGACGGCACCGTGGATCCCGAGGCGGTCTCTCTCGATGTGCTCACGTACGAGGCCTGTGGCGGGACCGAGCACTTCATCTCGCTCGAGGATCGCTCGGCCGATATCCTGCTCGGGTTCTGTCGGCTTCGCTTCCCGGCCGACCCCGATCGACCAGAACTCCAGCGTGCGGCACTCATCCGAGAACTGCACGTCTACGGCAGCGAGGTCAACATCGGTCGGTCTTCGGAGGCGGCCCATCAACACCAGGGCCATGGCCGCCGGCTGATGGAGCGCGCCGAGTCGCTGGCAGCTGCGGCCGGCTTCCAGAAGCTGTCGGTCATCGCCGGCATCGGCGCCCGGCCCTACTATCGAGACAAACTCGAGTATCGCCAGGATGGGCCATACGTGAGCACGTCGCTCTAGCTGATATTATCGACGAATAAATACAATAATTTTATAGTCATAGATACTGTATACAGTTCTGCCGGCGCCTGTCGGCGTCCGTTGTCGATACTCCCCCGACAGCGGAACACCGTATCTCCTTCCCCTTTCCTGTCCCCGAGTGGCAATCCTCGAAGATACTGGAACGATACCCCTTTCCCCAACCGCCGGCACTCACACCGTGAATGGAGCCCAAGCGCGAGTTCACGAGCGTCGACATCGCCGCTGTCGAGCGTGAGCTCAGTGCCTACGCCGGTATGCGGGTCGACAAGGCCTATCTCTACGACGACGGCCTGGTCCGCTTGCGGTGTCGGCATGCGGACCGGGGCCGGGTCGAACTAATCGCGCAGGTCGGTGAGTGGAAGCGGGTCCATCTCGCCACGCCGGAACGCGTTCCGGATGCACCGGATCGGCCACCGCAGTTTGCCATGATGCTCCGCAACCGGCTTGGCGGTGCCCGCCTCGAGTCGGTCTCGCAGTACGGCTTCGATCGCATTCTCGAGTTCGAGTTCTCGCGTGACAGCGACTCGGTGCGGCTCATTGTCGAACTGTTCGGTGATGGCAACGTCGTGGTCACGGACGGGACCTACCGCGTCGTCGACAGCCTCGAGACGGTCCGGCTGAAGTCCCGAACCGTCGTCCCCGGGTCTCGGTACGAGTTTCCCGAGGAACGCATCAATCCACTCGATATCGACCGCGAGCGCTTCGATCGGGTGATGGCGGAGTCAGATACCGACGTGGTCCGGACACTCGCGACCCAGTTCAACCTCGGTGGCCTGTACGCAGAGGAACTTTGCACCCGGGCTGGGGTCGAGAAGACCCTGTCCATCGACCAGGCCGATGCGACCACCTACGAGCGGCTCTACGACGCACTCGATCGCCTGATGGAAACGATCCAGCGTGCAGCGTTCGATCCGCGACTGTACACGGCCGACGGGAGCCTCGTCGACGTGACACCGGTCCCGCTCGAGGAACATCGCGAGCACGGGGCCACCAGCTTCGAGTCGTTCATGCCGGCCCTCGATGAGTACTTCCATCGCCTTGCCGAGGAGGCGGCTGCTTCGGCCCGGACAGCCGAACGGGACGACCTGGCCGAACAGCTCGAGCGGACTGATCGGATCATCGACCAGCAGGCCGAGGCCATCGATAACTTCGAGACGGAAGCGGCCCAGACCCGCGAAAAAGCCGAGCGGCTCTACGCTCACTACGAGCTCGTCGATGAGATCCTCTCGACGGTGCAACAGGCTCGAGCGGACGGCGTCGCCTGGGCGGCCATCGAGGATCGCTTCGCCGAGGGCCGTGAGCAGGGGATACCAGCGGCCAGTGCGGTGACCGACGTCGATGGCGCGAATGGTACTGTGACGGTTTCGCTCGAGGGACGAGCCGGTGGAACTCGTCGCTGCCGAGAGTCTCGAGCACAATGCCGATCGCCTCTACACGGCGGCAAAGGAGATCGAGGATAAGCGAGAGGGCGCTCGTGCGGCCCTTGAGGAGACCCGCGAGCAGAAGGCCGCCCTCGAGGCGAGACTGGCAGGCGAGGCCGAGGAACCCGACGAGGTGGACGCCACAGACGATCGAGACTGGCTGGCGCTTTCCTCGGTGCCGATCCGCCGCTCCGAGCCGTGGTACGATCGATTCCGCTGGTTCCACACGAGCGATGAGTTCCTGGTCATCGGCGGTCGCAACGCCGACCAGAACGAGGAGCTGGTTCGGAAGTACCGCGAACCGGGGGATCTCGTCTTTCACACGCAGGCCCACGGCGGGCCCGTCACCATCCTGAAGGCGACGGACCCGAGCGAGTCAGCCGAACCCGACATCTCGTTTCCCTCGAGCAGTCTCGAGCAGGCGGCCCAGTTTGCGGTGTCGTACTCCTCGGTCTGGAAGGACGGTCGCTTCGCCGGCGACGTCTACTGCGTGGATGCCGATCAGGTCTCGAAGACCCCGGAGAGCGGCGAGTATCTCGAGAAGGGTGGCTTCGCCGTCCGGGGCGACCGCCGCTACTTCCGGGATACGCCCGTCGGCGCGGCCGTCGGCATTCAGTGCGAGCCGGTGACCAGGGTGATCGGCGGGCCGCCGGCCGCCATTGACCCGGTCGCGGAGTCGGCCATCAGTGTGGAACCGGGCCGGTTCGCCCAGGCCGACGTTGCCAAGCGACTGTACCGGACGTTCCGGGAGCGATTCACCGACGAGTCGTTCGTCCGCCGAATCGCGAGTCCGGACGAGATTGCCCGGTTTCTCCCGCCTGGTGGCAGCCGCATCCTCGAGGGCTGACGGCCCGCATCGGCACGCACTTGAGCGGGGCGGGCCAAGCAGACCGCATGCGGATCAGCGACCGGGAAACGCTCGATGGAGACTTCGGCGAATCGCCGTGGTTCCCGAAACGGTTGATGACCTCTGGCACCTGCAGTACGTCATCGAGCCGTCGGACCGGGTCGCAGGCGATACGACGCGGCGTATCCAGCGCGCGGAGGATCACATGCGCGATACGGGCGGGCAGCGGGAGTCGATGTGGCTGGCACTGGCCGTCGAGACAGTCGAGTTCCACCGCTTTGCCAACCGCCTCCGGATCGGCGGAGAGATCGTGGCCTGCTCCCGGGAGGACCAGCTCGGTCACCATCACACCCTGAATATCGAGACCCACGACGAGCTCTCGATCGAGAAGCGGTTCAAGCCCGATCAACTGGAGCGCCTCGAGGAGGCCGTGGAATCGGCCGAGCAGCCGGACGTCGCCATCGCGACGGTCGAGGAGGGCCGCGCTCACGTTCACACCGTCGCGGCACACGGGACCGAGGAAATGGCCTCCATCACCGCCTCGTCGGGGAAGGGCGACGACGCACCGGCCCGATCGACCCTGTTCGAGGAACTCGGCACGATCCTCTCCCGCATGGACGTGGATGCGATTATCCTCGCCGGCCCCGGCTTCACGAAACAGGATGCCGCCGATGCCCTTGAGGACATGGACCAAACCCTCGCCTCGAAGCTCTCGATGGTCGATACGGCGAGTGTCGGTGATCGTGGCGTCCACGAGGTGCTGACCCGGGGGGCCGTCGCCGAGGTCCGAGACGACACCCGAATCGAGCAGGAGGCGGCACTGTTAGACGATCTCACTGACCGAATCGCGAACGGGGCCAAGGCGACCTACGGCCCGGAGGCCGTCGCCGAGGCGGCCGACTACGGGGCGGTCGACCAGCTCTTGATCCTCGATGAGTCACTCCGGCAGGAACGCGGCGGCGAGGGAGACTGGCCCATCGACGTCGACTCGGTGGTTCGGTCCGTCGAGCAGCAGGGCGGCGAGGTGGTGATCTTCTCGAGCGAGTTCGCCCCCGGTCGCCAGCTGCAGAACCTCGGGGGTATCGCGGCCCTCCTTCGCTACCGCCTGGAATGACATCCTCCCCGGCATGAACGCCGAGGGTTCCCGACCGCAGTTGGGATCTTAGGGTTTGCAGTCCACCACCTGTTCTTGTGGGCGTACTCGGCCCGTCGATCTGTCGAACAGGCGGACCGCTGGCTGTGCCATCCAGCCGTTATCCCTATCTTTCCCAACACGGGCGAGACTCGGGAGTACCTTCTCGCGAATGTTCTCCGCTCCGTTGATGTCCGCGTTGGCGACTGTTCCACACGACTCGCAGACGTACAGGCCGCGCTCGACGCGCTGACTGCCGTCGTCGGTCCCACAGGCCGAGCAGGACCTGGACGTGCCGCGTTCGTCCACCTGCTCCACGTCGATCCCGCGGTCCTCGCCCTTGTATTCGAGCATCCGTGTGAAGCGGTCGAATGCCCAGCCGTGCAGACCGAGGTTGCCACTGTCGCCCCACTCCGCACCGTCGCGGATGCCGGAGAGGTCGCCCACGACGATGGTGCCGACGCCGCGGTCGGTGCATTCCTCCAGGATGTCCTTCGACAGCGAGTGGAGGACGTGCGTCCGGCGGTCGGTCCGTTTTTGGTCGAGACGCTCGGCCTCGGTGGACGATGCATCGTCACACTCGGCCCGCTTCTTGTGGAACCAGTATTCATCCTCCTTGAGTGCCCCGCCGGGGTACAGGATGCCCTCGTCACCGAACGACACCGCGGCGATGTTCGAGATACCGAGGTCAATGCCCGCCACCGCGTCACCGGGTGGCGTCGGGTCGATGTCGTGACGGCACACGAAGTGCAACCGCCACTCGCCGCGGTCGTACACGGCCCGAACCTGTTGCACGGTCTCGATAGCAACGTCCGGGTCGGCGGCGTACTCACAGAGGATGAAGTCGCTCCACCCATCCTTGAGGTTGCGGCCTTTCGAGAGCCGAACACGCCCGTTCTCGGGGTCGTGCTTGAAGCCGTCTTCCTTGAACGTGACCGTCGAGCGTGGGTGCTGGTCGCCGTTCTTGCGGTATGCTGGCGGGTTCGCTTCCGTGTTCCCGTTCTGCCGGTGGCCGTACCACGACGTGAACGCCTCAGCGAGTTCTTGGATGACTCGCTGACTGGACTGTGCGTTGAGGTCCCCATAGCGGTCATGTGACGTGAGGTACGAGGAGAGTTCGGCGTGACCGGGAATGTGGCCTGTCTCACTCCAGATTCGCTCAGCTGTCCACCGAGCGACGTTCCAGAGTTTCGAGGCGGCGAACCCGAGCGAATCGAGGTCGTCACGCACCTGGTGTGGGTTCCGGATGGAGGCAACGTGGGTGCGGGTAACCGTCGAATCCGCCATACATAGCCTGTGTTTCCCGGTAACAAATTCATTTCGGTTAGAATGTTGGCGGTTAAAACCGGGTTGGGCAACCGAGCGAACGCGATTCACGCCCGCCGTGAACGGCGGGACTCTCTCGCTGAAGAAGGTAGACTCACTCGGTGATGGAGACGGTCTGCAGATCCTCGGCAAACCGGACAGTTCCCGAGAAGTTGGCCTCGATTGACTCCCGCATCTCGCCGTGTCGCCCGTCCGTGTGGGGATAGAGGTGCGTGAGATAGAGCCGGCCGATATCGTGACCGGCCAGTACCTCCCCGAGCTGGGCGGCCGTCGGGTGGTTGTCCACGTCGACGTCGTCGGGAAACGAGCAGTCGTGGGCGAGGACGGCCGAGCCGTCGGCGAAGCTGGCCAGCCCCTCGAAGGCCTCGCTGTCTCCGCTGAACGTGAACCGATCGTCGAAGCGGTAGGCCAGACACGGCAGTGAGTGTCGCGTCTCTCGAGCCGTGACCTCGAAGTCAGCGACGGTGAACGATCCTGGATGGATCTCCCGAACCGCAAGGTCCAGCCGGTCGGCCATGTACTCGTGGACCTCAAGCAACCCATCGACCAGCGCCTTCGTCCCGGCCGGTCCGACGATCTCGAGGCGATCGGCCCCAGCCAGCCACCGGGCTTTCATCAGCGGCAGCAGATCGGCCACGTGATCGAGGTGGTGGTGGGTGAGAAGGACCGTCGAGACGGCCTCGTAGCCCACGCCGGACTGCTGGAGGCGGTGGAGGACCCCGCTGCCAGCAGTCGATGAGGAGAGTTCGCCCGGCTTCCTGGACGAGGATGCCGGTCTGGTATCGCTCTCCCGTCGGCATCGCACTTCCTGTCCCCAGGAAGGTCACCTTCATGGATTCCTAAAGGCCAGCTCGGAGGAAAAGGGTTACGTGCAACGATTTTCAGGCTGGCCCACCTGGGCGTTATTTGGGCACTCCGGGGTACTCGAGACAATGGTACACGGCATCTGTCGACCGGTACGATCGGGATCGTCGTCAGGATCGTGGCGAGTCTCATCACGCGGTGCCATTATCGGGATCGTGACCCCGATCGTCCTCGAGGCCGGGCTCGCGCTCGGAGCCCTCATCGGGACATCCTTCGTCTACAGCACGATCTTCCGCGGTCCAGGTCGGGGTCGTTCTCTGGCATGCGATCGTCGCCGTCTTTCTCGTAGAGACGATGGTGTAGGTTCACTTTCGGCGTGGTGGCCAAACCCTCTTACTCGCAGGCTACGATCAATGGGTAATGGGTGAGAGCGACCACTCTCACCGTGTCGCCCTCTCGGAAACGGTGTCCGGTGACGACCCAGCCATCCTCGAGCGTCTCGAGCCGGCCGTTCGCGAGTGGTGGGTCCGCGAGTTCGGTGACTTCGTCGAGGAAAACGACGGCTACTTCACCGCCCCGCAGCGGGGGGCCATCCCGCACATCCTCCAGGGCGAGAATACCCTCATCTGTGCGCCGACGGGATCGGGCAAGACCCTGGCCGCCTACTGTGGTATCATCAATGAGCTCCACCGCCGGGCTCGAGACAGCCCTGATGGCCTCCCGAATCGCGTCCACTGTCTGTACGTCTCGCCGTTGAAGTCACTGGCCAACGACATCCACCGCAATCTGGCGGTGCCCCTCGAGGGCATCCAGTCTCTTGCCGAAGCAGCGGGGCACGAGGTCGAGGAGATTCGCCACGCCATCCGGCATGGGGATACGGATTCAGCCGATCGCCAGGCCATGCTCGAGGAGACGCCCCACATTCTCAACACCACACCGGAGACCCTCGCCATCTTGCTCAATGCCCCGAAGTTTCGCGAGAAACTGGCCGACGTGGAGTACGTCATCGTTGATGAAATCCACGCCCTCGCGGGCTCGAAGCGGGGAACGCACCTCGCGGTGAGCCTCGAGCGCCTGCGAGCCCTCGTCGGGGCGCCCCTGACCGAGGATCGGCTGCTCGGCGACAATCGAGCCCCTCGAGCGGGTCGCCGAGTTCCTCGTGGGCCGGTCGACCGGGACAGCCCGCGCCCGACATCGAGATCGTCGATGCCCGCTTTGCTCGCGACCTACGACCTGTGTCTCGAGTGTCCGACCGACGATCTGGTCACGACCCCGCGTGACGTGGTCCAGGAGCGCTTCTACGACCGGCTCCACGAGCTGATCGACGGTCACACGACGACACTCGTGTTCACGAACACGCGATCGGGGGCCGAACGGGTGCTGTACAACCTCCGGGAGCGCCACGACCGGTACGACGAGGGCGGGGCCTGTCACCACGGGAGTCTCTCGAAGACGGCCCGCCGTCGCGTCGAATCAGCAGCTGAAGGAGGGTGACCTCGACGTCGGTCACGACATCGACATCCTGGAACTGGGCATCGATATGCCGACCGTCGATCTCGGTGGTCCAGGTGGGCTCGCCCGAAGTCGGTCGCCGCGTTGCTCCAGCGGGTCGGCCGGGCCGGCCACCGCGTCGGCCAGACGGTGACCGGCCGGGTCATCGCTCTCGACCACGACGAGCTCCTCGAGTGTGCAGTCATGTGTCGGGCGGCCGAGGCGGGCTTCGTCGATGCGGTGTCGATCCCCGAGCGCGCCCAGGACGTCGCGGCCCAGCACGTCTACGGGATGGCGATCGCGGCCATCAGGCCGGAAGCAGAAGTTCGATCGCACCCTCGAGCGGGCCTTCCCGTACCGGGAGTACTCGGACGAGCCGAGTTCGCCCAGCTCGTGGCCGTATCTCACGCGCCGACTACGCCGGGATGGACGAGCGGAACGTCTACGCGAAGATCTGGCGCGACAAGAACGATCCGCCCGGTGAGGAGCACCACTACCCGGAGTTCCCGGTGGGCACCCCCCTCGTCGGCAAGCGGGGACGACTGGCCCGGCCGATCTACATGACGAACATCGGGACGATTCCGGACTCGTTCACCTGTACGGTCTATACCCGCGCGGAGGACGAGTGGGTCGGCCAGCTCGACGAGGAGTATCTGGATACGCTCGAACCGGGTGACGTCTTCGTCCTCGGCGGGGATCGGTTCGTCTACCGGTACCGTCGCGGATCGAAGGTCTACGTCGATCATTCGAGCGACCGGCCGACAGTGCCGTCCTGGTACTCCGAGCGGCTACCGCTGTCGGTCGATCTCGCCGACCGGATCCTCGCCGTCCAGGCCGAGGCTGCCAGCCGCTATGCAGCGGATGGACCTGCGGGCGTCCGGACCTGGCTTCGGGAGTTCCCCGTCGACGACAACTCGGCGCGGGCGATCGCCCGCCTCATCGACCACCAGCTCCAGTACCTCGGGGCGAGCGGGATCAGCACCCCGGATCGCCTCCTCGTGGAGATCGAGCGAGACCACGAAAACTACGTCCGGCACTACTATGTCCATGCGACGTTCGGCCGTCGGGTCAACGACGGGCTCTCCCGGCTGCTGGCAGCCCGCTGTGCCGATGCCGCGACGGCGAACGTCGAAGTCGCCGTCGCGGACGCCGGGCTTCGTTCTCTCGATGCCGCTGAACCGCAAGATCGACGTGATCGGTATCCTCGAGTCCCTCGATCCCGCGACGGTTCGGTCCGAACTGCGGGCCTCGCTCGGGGAGACGGATCTCCTCGAAGCGGTACTTCCGGATCAACGCGACCCGCTCGCTGATGATCCTCAAGCGCTACAAGGGCTACGAGAAGACGGCGAGCGAACAGCAGGTCTCGAGCGAGATGCTCCTCGGTTACGCCGAGGGGCTCGAGGACTTCGCCGTCATCGAGGAGACCTATCGGGAGCTCCTCGAGGACAAGCTTCGACGTCGATCGGCATCGAGTCGATCGCCGCCCGGCTCCAGGCGGGTGACCTGACCGTCGAGCGGATGCTGGTCACCTCCCCTCTCCCCGGCGTTTGGACTCGCCACGCTCTCGGCGAGTGACGTCGTGCTGGCCTCGGATGAGGGCGCGGCCCTCCGAGCCTACCACGAGCAGGTCCTCGAGGCAATCGACGAGGACCAGGCCGCCGATTGAGCGCGGGACTACTTGCCCTCGAATTCGGGGTCGCGGTCCTCGGCGAAGGCGGCGACGCCCTCCATCATGTCGTCGGTGGTGGTGCAGCAGTCCGAAGCCCTGGCGCTCCAGGGTCAGGGCCGCCTCGAGACTCGCATCTGCCCCCTCGTCCATGACGCGTTTGGCCATCGTCAGGGCGATCGGTGGCCCCTCCCGGATGTCACCAACGAAGGTCTCGGCCAATTCGTCGAACTCGTCGTGGGGGACGGCCCGGTTGATGAGGCCCCAGTCCTCGGCCCGGTCGGCATCGATGTGCTCGCCGCGGAACACGAGTTCCTTCGCCCGGGTTTCCCCGAGGATCCGCATGAGTCGCTGGGTGCCGCCACCGCCGGGGATCAGGCCGAGATCGATCTCCGGCGTGCCAAACGATGAGCGATCGGTCGCGATCCGGAGATCACAGGCGAGGGCCAGTTCCAGCCCCCCACCCAGACAGAACCCATCGATCAGGGCGATGACCGGCCGGGAAAATCAGCGACCGTATCGAAGACGGAGTTCTCTCCGAGGGAATCGGTGGGCTTGCGGCCCCGAAGCTGGAGACATCGGCACCGGCACAGAACGCGCGGTCACCCGCACCCTCGAGTGTCACACAGCGCACATCGTCGAGGTCCACTGACTGGAGGGCGTCCTGGATCTCACTCATGAGATCGCCCGACAGGGCGTTGAGCCGCTCGGGTCGATCGAGCTCGATGGCCAGGACCCCCTCCGCGAGCGACGCATTCAGGGTGCGGTACTCGAGCGTGTCCTCGTCCGTGTCGTACTCGTGAAAGCCGGCACCGGCTGCCTCCCCGGTCTTGCCCTCTTCGACGAGTTCGACGAGGTACGGGTGAGGTTCGAAGCGGTCCTCGCCGGTCGCCTCCTGCAGCGTCTCGAGTTTCTCGAGTATCGTGTCGAGACCGATGCGGTCGGCCCGTCGGCAGATTCCCTCCGGGAACCCGAGCCCGAGCCGGACGCCGATGTCGACCTCCTCCGGTGTCGTGACGCCCTCGCCCACGAGGTAGGCAGCCCGATTGACCATCCGGGCCTCGATTCGGAGGGTATCGAAGCCCTCGCCGTCGCCCGGCTCGTAGTCCGGCCCCTCCCCGTCGTCGTAATCGTAGTAGCCGACACCGGTCTTGCGGCCGAGTTCATTGGCCTCGACCTTTTCCTCGACGATGGGTGGCACTGGATCGCCAGCCTCTGTCCTGACGTGATAGCCCACGTCGATCCCGGTCATGTCTGACAGCTCAAAGGGGCCCATCGAATACCCTCGCTCATGGACCATTGCGGCGTCGACCTCCTGAATAGTCGCCTCGCCAGCCGAGACCATCCAGGCGGCCTCGTCTCCGAACGGCCCGAGGACCGTATTCACGACGAAGCCCCGCACGTCCTTGCGGACGTAGATGGGAGTCTTGTCGATCGACTCCACCCATGCGTGGGCCCGCTCTGCGGTGTCGTCGCTCGTCTCCTCGCCGTAGATCGACCTCGACGAGGTTCATCTTCACGGGTGGGTTGAAAAGTGCAGTCCGCAGACTCGCTCGGGGCGGTCACAGACAGCCGCAATGTCGGTGATCGGGAGACTCGAGGTGTTCGAGGCCAGGATGGTCTCGTCGTCCACGTAGGATTCGACCTCCCTGAAGATGTCGTGTTTGATCTCGAGTGACTCCGGAGCGGCCTCGATGACGAGGTCTGCATCGGTGACTGCCTCCTCGAGGTCGACGAGGGGTGTCACCCGATCGAGAACAGTGTCGGGAGACTCGTCGAGGCGATCCTTCTCACCAAGTTTCTCGAGTGACCACTGGATTTGATCGTATCCCTCCGAGACCAGCTCCTCTTCGATGTCACGAAGCGAGACGGCATAGCCCGCCAGTGCGGCGACCTCAGCGATTCCGTGTCCCATGCTGCCGGCGCCGAGAACGGTGACCTGCTCGATCGTAACGTCTGGCATGGGTGGTGGTTGCGAACAGTCCCCTTAAACATTGATATGTACGGACTAGGGACCCCGGCAAATCGCCAAGTAATCCCCACGCTATCTGCGAGTAGGGGCTGCATCCATCGATGATTGAACCGGTGTTAATCGTATATTATTCCAGATACGACTATCACTAAGTTTTATACAATAAAGTGCTGATGAATATTTCGCGCCGAAAATATGAGACCGAGAATTCACACCGAAACACCACTGTTCATCATCGGGATGGTGGTGCTGATCGTATCGGGGCTCGCCATCGGCATGACGGCGATGGCAGCCCCAGTTGGGGCACAGTCAACACAGGAAGCATCGTTCGACCAGGTGACGGCAGAGGTGACCAACACGGCGCTGTTCGGTGGCGCCAGCGAGGTCACCTTCGAGTATCAGGCCTCCGCCAACGCGGAGGTCGAGTTTGCCGTCACTGGTGTCGCATCCACGACAGAGACATCGGATGGCACGGAGAGTTCGGCGACGGTACGGACAGGGGGCTACTGGTTCGGCAGTTCGTATCCCCTGGAGGTCGTCGCCACCGTCGGTGACCAGGTCTGTAGTGCGACGATCGACCGGGGCGACGGGAAGGTCGTCGTCTGCGATCAGGGGCTGCCAGACGCGACTTTCGAGTCTGCGAGTGCGAAGGTCACGAAACACAGTTTCTGGACCGGCGACGTGCGCGCGGTCACCTTCGAGTTCGAGACGGAGCCCGGCGTGCCCGTCGAGTTGCAGGTCGGCGACATTACGAGGTCGACGACTGCCGAGGACGGGGTGACGCGGGAAACCGTGAAGGTCGGTGGCTGGTTCCACGGGGCGAAATACCCCCTCGACATCTCGGCATCGACGCCGAATCAGACAGTGACCGGAACCATCGAACGGGGTGACGGCTGGGTTACCCTCGAGGGAGTCGAGCCACAGCCCAACTTCGCGGTGGACATCGACGCCGATGACGTCGTGACGGAGGGACAGACTGTCTCCGTCAACGGCACCGTCGAGAACACCGGCGATGCGGCGGACACACAGAACGTGACCGTAGCGATTGCGGATCAATCGACCACCGAGAACGTCTCACTCGCTCCGGGGAGACGGCATCGGTCACGCTCGAGTGGGTCACGGAGACGGGTGATGCGGGCACCTACGATGCGACTATCGAGAGCGAGGACGATAGCGCAAGTACCTCCGTAACGGTCGAGCAGCCGCCGGACCCGGCATTCTACGCGGTCGACATCAGTTCGAACTCACCGGTCGAAGCCGGTGAGACCCTAACAGTCGAAGGCACCGTCGAGAACACCGGCGATCTCTCGAGTGCCCAGAATGTCACGCTCACCGTTGCCAACCAGACGACGACGGAAGCGATGATCCTGGCCGGAGGGGCAAGTGACACGATCACACTGGACTGGGCGACAACGTCCGGCGACGCCGGAAACTACACGGCGACGATCCAGAGTGAAAACGACTCGGCCAGCACTCCCGTTAGCCTCACGGCACCGCCCGAACTCGTTGGGATTTCCCTCGAGCTCGCGGACGACAGCCTCATCGAGGGCGAGAACACGACGGCCACGGTAACCGCCGAGTACGATGACGGCAATACGGTCGACGTGACAGACGAGGCCATGATCGCCAGTGACGACTCGAGTGTCGCCTCGGTTGCCGGGGCCGCTGTCACGGCCGAGAGTGCCGGATCGACGAACATCACGGCCACCTACGAGGGTGAGACGGATTCCGCACCGATCACGGTCCTCGAACCGGGCAGCTTCGCCGTCGACATCAGCGCCACCAACGCGACTGAAGGTGAGACGGTCACGGTCGAGGCCACGGTCGAGAACACCGGCGGTGTCGAGGGGACGCAGGATGTCTCGGTCTCGATCGCCGACCAGTCGACGACCGAGACCCTGACTCTCGGTGCAGGAGACACTGCAACTGTCTCGCTCGACTGGCTGACTGCCCCCGGTGACGCCGGGACCTACCAGGCCACCGCGGCGAGTGCTGACGACAGTGCCAGCACGAGCGTGACGGTCATGGAGGCACCCGATGCGCCGTACTTCGCGGTCGATCTCACGGCCACTTCGCCGGTCGTCGAGGGCGATACTGCCACGCTGACCGCGACGGTGACCAACACCGGTGAGCTCACGGACACGCAGGCGCGTGACGGTGTCGGTGGCCGACACGTCGACCACCGAGTCGCTGACACTGGCCGAAAACGAGAGTGCGACGGTTACGCTCGAGTGGCAGACCGAAACCGGTGATGCGGGCAGCTACGACGCGACTGCCTCGAGCGAAAACGAGTCAACGACAGCGTCCCTCGAGGTGCAGGCACCCGCGTTCTTCTCGGTGTCCATCAGTGCCGACGACAACGTGACTGCCGGGGAGACGGTGAGTGTCGACGCCACCGTCGAGAACACCGGTGATGTCCAGGCCACACAGGACGTCACGGTCTCGGTGGCCGACCAGACGACGACGCAGTCGGTCACACTGGCAGGTGGGGACACCCAGACGGTCTCGCTAACCTGGCAGACCGAGGAGGGTGACGCTGGCACCTACACGGCGTCAGCGCAGAGTGCAGACGACAGTGCCAGCACGACGGTGACGGTCGAACCGGCACCGGAGGAGCCGTACTTCGGCGTCAGTCTCGATGCACCGTCGTCAGTCGTTGCCGGCGAGACGGCGACGCTGACGGCGACGGTCACCAAGACGGGCGAACTCTCGGGCACGCAGGACGTAACGGTTGCCGTTGCGGATGCCTCGACGACCGAGACGCTCACGCTGGCCGGCAACGAGAGCGACACGGTCACGCTCGACTGGCAGACGGATGCGAGTGATGTGGGCACCAATTCGGCATCGGCCTCGACGGCCAACGACACTGCCTCGGCAACGATCGAGGTGCTCGAGCCGGCGTTCTTCGCGGTGAACGTCACGGCAGACTCGCCGGTCGTTGGCGGCGAGACGGCGACGGTGACGGCGACGGTGACGAACACCGGCGGTGTCCAGGCCACGCAGGACGTGACAGTCTCGGTGGCCGACGAGTCGACGACGCAGTCGGTCACGCTCGATGCCGGCGACACGACGACCGTTGCCCTCGACTGGGCGACGACCGCGGGCGACGCGGGCACGTACACGGCGTCGGCCTCGAGTGCGGACGACAGTGCTTCGGCCTCGATCGAGGTGCTCGAGCCGGCGTTTTTCGCGGTGAGCGTCTCGGCCGACTCCACAGTTGTCGGCGGTGAGACGACCACCGTCAGCGCGACGGTGGAGAACACCGGAGGGGTCCAGGCCACCCAGGACGTGTCGGTGTCGGTGGCCGACGAATCGACGACGCAGTCGGTCACGCTCGATGCCGGCGACACGACGACAATCGATCTCGACTGGGCGACGACCACTGGCGATGCGGGCACGTACACGGCCTCAGCATCGAGTGCCGACGACAGCGCCTCGGCACCGATCGAGGTGCTCGAGCCGGCGTTCTTCGCGGTGAATGTATCGGCGGACTCGTCGGTCGTCGGCGGTGAGACGACGACGGTGACGGCAACGGTGGAGAACACTGGTGGCGTGCAGGCCACACAGGACGTCACGGTCTCGGTGGCCGACGAATCGACGACGCAGTCGGTTACACTGGGTCCCGGCGATACGACGACGGTCGCCCTCGACTGGGCAACGACCGCCGGCGACGCGGGCACGTACACGGCGTCAGCCGCGAGTGCCGACGACAGCGCCTCGACATCGATCGAGGTGCTCGAGCCGGCGTTCTTCGCGGTGAACATCTCCGGGACGACCTCGCCAGTCGTCGAGGGAGAGACGGCCGTGGTGACGGCGACGGTGACGAACACCGGCGGCGTTCAGGACACCCAGGATGTCACACTCGATCTCGGCTCGGCCAGCCAGTCGGTCACCCTCGGACCAGGGGACACGACGACGGTCGATCTCGAGTGGCCGACGGCGAGTGGCGATGCGGGAACCTACACCGCCACCGTCCAGAGCGATGACGACAGCGCCTCGACATCGATCGAGGTGCTCGAGCCGGCGTTCTTCGCGGTGAGCGTCTCGGCGGACTCACCGGTCGTCGGTGGCGAGACGGCGGCCGTCACGGCGACAGTGACGAACACCGGCGGCGTCCAGGCCACCCAGGACGTGACGGTCTCGGTGGCCGACGAGTCGACGACGCAGTCGGTCACGCTGGGTGCCGGTGACACGACGAACGTGTCCCTGAGCTGGGCGACGACCGCGGGCGACGCAGGCACGTATACGGTCTCGGCCACGAGTGCGACGACAGCGCCTCGACATCGGTCGAGGTACTCGAGCCAGCGTTCTTCGCGGTGAACGTCACGGCCGACTCGCCAGTCGTGGGCGGCGAGACGGCGACGGTGACGGCGACAGTGGAGAACACCGGCGGCGTGCAGGACACGCAGGACGTAACGGTGTCGGTGGCTGACGAATCGACGACGCAGTCGGTCACGCTCGATGCCGGTGACACGACGACGGTTGCCCTTGACTGGGCAACGACTGCGGGCGACGCGGGACGTACACCGCCTCGGCCGCGAGTGCCGACGACAGCGCCACGGCGACCATCGAAGTCCTGGAACCCGCGTTCTTCGCGGTGAACGTCTCGGCGGACTCGTCGGTCGTTAGCGGCGAGACGGCAACGGTGACCGCGACGGTGATGAACACCGGCGGTGTGCAGGACACGCAGGACGTGACGGTGTCGGTGGTCAACGAATCGACGACGCAGTCGGTCACACTTGGTGCGGGTGAGGTAACGACAGTCACCCTGGACTGGGCGACCACGGCGGGCGATTCGGGCACCTACACGGCCTCGGCCTCGAGTGCCGACGACAGTGCCACGGCGACGCTCGACGTGCTCGCTCCGGCATTCTTCGACGTCTCGATTACCGGCACCAACAGTTCCGTGGAGGCCGGTCAGACGCTGACCGTCGATGCCGATGTCACGAACACCGGTGACGTGTCCGGTACGCAGAACGTGACGCTGTCCGTCGATGGGGCGGTTGATTCACAGTCCCTGACGCTCGCGAGTGGCGAGACGGCGAGTGTCACCCTCGAGTGGGCGACCGCATCGGGCGATGCTGGCAACTACTCGGCGACTGTCAGCAGCGACGATACCAGCGACTCGACGCCGGTGACGGTGACTGAAGTGGCCGAACCGTACTTCGCCGTCAACATCACCGACGTGACAACTCCCGTGAACGTGGGGACATCGTCTCGGTGACGGCGACCATCACGAATACGGGCAATGCCGATGGCCTCCAGACCATCAACCTGCGCCTGTACCCGGACGAGGCGTCGATTCCGGAGGATTACCTGACCGATCCGGTCATGGACAATGCGCCCGTCAGTCTCGGTCCAGGCGAGAGCACCTCGGTCACCCTCTCGACCTCGCCAGTGCCGGAGTACCAGGCCAACTCGACGTTCTACGTCCACATGGGCAGCGACGACGAGGCGGACTACACGTCGGTCGTGGTCAATCCAGCCCCGCCGGCCCTGTTCGATTCGTACGTGGCCGGCCAGCGTGGGTACCTGCAGACTGGTGCAAACGCCAGCGAGCCAATGGCACCGATCGACTTCCCCGGCTGTGATAACTTCCAGGTGACCGAGGAGGAACTCAACGCGAGTCCGGATTACCTCCCCGCACCCGAGTGCATCACCGCGTTCGGCGAGATCGACCACGGCAACAACACGTGGGAGGGGAACATCTCGTTCCCGACGACCTACATGGAACAGACCGACCCGAACGTCGGTGAGGTCTACGTCGAGGCCGCCATCACGCCCAACCAGGACGGCGCCTCCGGGACCTGGAACCACGACACCGGAGAGCTGTCACTCGAGACCACCGTCTCGATCAACGTGAGCATCTTCCAGGCCAGTCACGGAACCGACTGGGAGAACGTGAGCGAGTCGGATCGGATCACTGACCCGACGTGTCATATCCCGAATGTGGCCCTCAACGCCACGACGGAGAAGAGCTTCCAGACGCTTTCGACGTTCCCCAACACGTCCACAGTGTCTGGCGAACGGCTCCAGAATGGGACCGGCATATCTGGTCTCGAACGACTTCCCGATCGAGGGGGCACAGGGCTGTGGAAGCCTGGGTGGGTTCCATCGACTTGAACCCGATCATCAACGACAACCTCGGTGTCCCGGCACCGGCCGGTGAGAACGATATCGCGTTCGACGTCGTCTTCGATTTCCCCTGAGCTGAACCGATCCGACAGCCATTCAATTTTTTGCTCGCCTATCCTGTTCTCGAGCTGCGGTCTATCCCGTTCAAGCCCAATTATTTTCATCTATCTAGTCTACTAATTTCATAGTATACTATCCAAAACTTTTATAGGTATATTTGGTGAGTAATCGCTCGCAGCGAATATTATGAGAGGCAGTAACAGGACACCACCACGACCTGCGTGGGGACTCGTGGTGCTGATGGTTGTGGGAATTGCCGTTGGCATGACAGTGGCGGCAGTGCCCACCGGAGCGCAGAGTTCCGGGGATGCATCGTTCGATTCAGTAACAGCGGAAGTAACCGGTCAGACACTGTTCGGCTCGGCTGCCGAGGTCACGTTTGAATACCAGACCGACGCCAATGCAGAAGTCGAGTTCACCGTCGTCGGTTCGGGCTCGACCACCCAAACCTCGGACGGGACGCTTAGCACGGCGACCGTTCGAACCGGGGGCTGGTTCGTCGGCGCCTCGTATCCAGTCGAGGTCGTCGCCACGGTCGGCGATCAGGTCTGTACGGCGACCATCGCAAAGGGCGATGGGGCCGTCGATGTCTGTGAAACCGATGTCTCGGATGCGACCTTCGAACAGGCGACTGCCGAGGTGACGAAACACAGCTTCTGGTCCGGTGACGTCCGGAAGGTCCGGTTCACATTCGAGACTGTCCCCGGGACACCAGTCGATCTCAGTGTCGATGGCAAGACCCGCTCGGTGACGGCCGATGAGGGCCAGACGACGGCCACGGTGAAGGTTGGCGGATGGTTCCACGGGGCCGAGTACCCGATCGAGGTATCGGCGTCGACACCGGCCCAAACGCTCACCGCGACGCATGGAACGTGGCGATGGCGTCGTCAATCTCCTCGAGGACGCGACGCCGCGTCCGAACTTCGACGTCGACGTGACGGCCGACCAGACCGTTACTGAGGGTGAGACGGTCTCCGTCCAGGGTACCGTCGAGAACACCGGTGACGCCGCCGGCACGCAGGATGTGACGCTCTCGATTGCCGATCAGTCGACGACCGAGTCGATCTCGCTTGCGGCCGGCGAGAGTACCACCGTCTCGCTTTCCTGGGCAACCGAGCCCGGGGATGCCGGGACCTACTCGGCATCGATTGCGAGCGCGAACGACACTGCCTCAACGGATGTCATCGTCGAGGAACCACCGGAACCGGCGTTCTTCGACGTGGAACTCGATGCGACCTCGCCCGTCAGTGAGGGCGATACAGTCGTCGTCGATGCCACCACGACGAACACGGGCGATCAGACCGGCACGCAGGACGTGACGGTTGCCATCGCCGGTCAGTCGACGACCGAATCCGTCACGCTCGACGCCGGACAGACTGAGACGGTCACGCTCGAGCGGGCAACCGCGAGCGGTGATGCGGGCAACTACACGGCGACGGCCCAGACCGCAAACGACACCGCGGAGCGGGATGTCGAGGTCACGGAACAGCTCCAGCCTGCCTCGTTCACGGTCGACGTTGCTACGAACTCGCCGGTCGAGGCGGGTGACACGCTCGTGGTCGACGGGACCGTGACGAACATCGGCCAGGCGAGTGCCACGAAGGACGTGACGCTCTCGGTGGCCGACCAGTCGACGACCCAGGCGGTGTCACTCGCGGGCGGAAACGCCACGACTGTGACGCTCGAGTGGGCGACTGCTGCCGGAGACGCCGGCAACTACACGGCGACGGTTTCGAGTCCTGACGACTCGGCGAGTGCAGCGGTGACCGTCAACCAGGTTGCCGATCAGACGGAGAACTTCAGCGCCTACGTCGCGGGTGAGGAGGGCTACCTCAACACCGGAACCGACCAGAACGCGAGTCCGATCGCCTTCACCGAGTGTTCGGACTTCGCCCCCACCCAGGACGAACTCAACGCGACGCCGGATTACCTCCCGGCACCGGAGTGTATCACGCTCTCCGGTGAGATCAACCACGAGACCAACACCTGGCAGGGAGATGTCGAGTTCCCGACCACGGTGATGGAACAGGAACACGACATCCTTGGTGACCTCTACGTCGAGGCCAGTATCGCAACCGATGCAGAGGGCATCTCGGGAACCTGGAACGAGGACACCGGCGTAATCACGGCGAACATGACGGTCAACATTGACGTCGCGATCTACGACGTCACGCACGGTGATCAATTCGCCAACCTGACCTCGTCGGACCGCGTGACCGACGAGACCTGTCACATCCCGGATGTCTCGTTGAACCCCTCGACCGAGAACAGCTACCAGACGGCCTCGAGCTATCCGGACACCGCAACGATCACTGGCGAGCGACTTGCCAACGATGAGGCCTTCCTGGTCTCGAATAACTTCCCGGTCAGCGGGGCCGCAGACTGTGGCAGTCTCGGTGGCTTCGTCGATCTGAACAACGCGATCAACGACGAACTCGGGACGCCAGCTGACCCGGGTGACAGCGAAGTCGCCTTCGACGTCGTCTTCGACTTCGAGGAGTAGACAGCACCGACGACGATTTTTCTTCTTTCGCTCTTTCCCGAGCGACTGCTCTAGAGCGGCTCGTCGCCCTCGATGATCGCCATCGCCCGTTCGGCGAGTGCCGGAACACGGTCTTCCATGAGTGGATACAGTGGGTCATCGCTGTTGCCCTCGAGATACCGGCGGTAGAACATTTCACAGAGGCCCGCGAGCTTGTAGACCGAGAGTGCCCGGTAGAAGCGTTCGTGCTCGAATGCAAGCCCGGTATGGTCTTCCCACCGTTCGACGAGCTCGAGCCGGCTGAGGTACCCCTCACGCTCCATGAAGTCACTCGTCAGTTCCGGGACTGCCGGCTCTGGGTCCTCGGAGTCGCGCCAGTACGAGAGCATCCAGCCGAGGTCGGCCCGCGGGTCCCCGAGCGTGGCCATCTCCCAGTCGAAGACGCCGGTAATCTCCGGCGGTGGCCCGGGCCCGTAGATGACGTTGTCGAGCTTGTAGTCGCCGTGGACGAGCGTCTGGGGATGGTCGGTCGGGGTGTTGGCCTCGAGCCAGTCGCCGACCTCGGTGAGGGTTGGGACGGGTCGGTCCTCCTCGGTCACCTCGAAGGCCCAGGCCAGCTGCTTGCCCCAGCGCTCGACCTGCCGTTCGGTGTAGCCCCTCTGGTCGGCCGAAGTCATCCAGCCCGACCCCCTCGTAGTCGACGGCGTGGATCTTCGCGAGGGTGTCGACGAGTTCCCGGCCGATCACGAGACGGTGGCCGGGGACCCCGAAGCGGAGGGGCTCCTCGTCCCGAATAACGTCACCCTCGAGTCGCTCCATGACGTAGAAGTCACTCCCGATGATCGAGTGGTCCTCGCAGGCCAGGTAGGGCTCGGGGACCGGCACGGGTGTCTCTGCGAGCGCGTCGATCACCCGATACTCCCGGAGCACGTCGTGGGCCGTGTCGGCAGTCTCGCCCGGTGGCGGCCGGCGGAGCACCAGTTCGTAGTCACCCCAGGTCAGAAACAGCGTCTCGTTCGAGTGGCCCGCCTGATGGCGGTGGACCTCGAATGTCTCGGCCGGCTTGAAGTACTCGGCCAGATACGCCTCGAGGGCGTCCTCGTCAACGAGCCGATCGACGTACTCCTCGTCGTCCTGGGCCATGCTGGTGGATACCCGTGCGCTTCCAAATGCGTTTCGGGGCACACGTTCAAGGGGTGGCCTGACGGACTGTCTGGGTATGCGCTATCACGACAGCGACCGTGGCCGCGAGCTGGCCGAGGCCGTCCAGGCGTTCATCGACGAGACCGTCATACCGGAGGAGCGCCGCTGGCTGGGGCGGGGGCCAATCGACCGCTCGGTCATCGAGGAACTCCGCGAGGAGGCCAGGGAGCGTGGCATCTACGCCCCCCAGATTCCCGAGGAGTACGGGGGCCTCGGGCTGGAGTTCGCCGATGTCCTGCCCGCGTTCGAACAGGCCGGCCGGAGCCTGCTCGGGGCGACGGCGATCCGGGTGGATGCGCCGGACGAGGGGAATATGCACACGCTCGAGCTGGTGGGCTCTGAGGCCCAGAAGGAGCAGTGGCTCCGGCCGCTGGTCGCCGGGGAGATTCGATCGGGCTTTTCGATGACCGAGCCGATGCAGGGCGGGGGCTCGGACCCGAAGATGATTCAGACGACTGCCGAGAAAGACGGCGACGAGTGGGTCATCGACGGGCACAAGTGGTGGACCACGCAGGGCAGTGAGGCCGACGTCCTGCTCGTGATGGCCCGCACCGATCCGGACGCCCACCCCTACGCCGGCTGCTCGATCTTCTTCGGTCCCGGCCGAGCACCCGGAGTCGAGGTCATCCGGGACATTCCCCACATGGGCGGCGGGCTGACCGGGGGCTCGCACGCCGAGATTCGCTACGATGGCGTCCGGGTTCCCGAGGAGAACCTCCTCGGCGAGCGAACGAGGGGTTCACGCATCGCCCAGCAGCGACTGCGGTCCGGCCCGACTGACCCACTGCATGCGATTCTCGGGGATGGCCGAGCGGGCGCTGTCGGTCGCGAAAGCCTACCTCACCGAGCGGGAGGCCTTTGGCTCGTCCGCTGGCCGACAAGCAGGGGCTGCGCTTTGCGATCGCCGAGGCGAGACGGAACTCCATGCGGCCCGGAGCATGGTCCGACACGCCGCCCGCGAGATCACGGCCGGTGGGGAGGCCCGTATTCCTGTCTCGATGGCGAAGGTGTTCACCGCGAACACGGTCCAGGACGTCATCGACCTGGCCGTCCAGTGCTGCGGTGGCAACGGCATCGGCAAGGACCTGCCGCTGGCTGATTTCTACGAGAACGTGCGGGCGTTCCGGATTGTCGACGGCGCCGACGAGGTCCACAAGCGCGTGATTGCCCGCGATGCCTTCGACAACGTTGACACTGAGGAGGTCGCGGCACTCACGCAGTTCCAGGGCTAGGAGTCCGCGAGAAGCTCGAGGATTTCCCGGGGTGACTCGATCCGATAATCGACAGCCGGGCCATCCCGGGCTCCGAGGGCGACGGTGGTCAGTCCCATGTCGCTGGCACCGGCCATGTCGTGCTCGTACCGGTCACCGATGTGGATCGCACGCTCGGGCGGGACACCGGCCGCCTCGAGGGCCGTCTCGAACATCGCCGGGTCGGGTTTGGTCCGGCCGACCTGCTCGGAGGTGGTGATCGAGTCGAATGCTGACTGAACGCCGAGTTGGTCAAGCAGCCACCGCCCCTCATCGTCGTCGACGTCGCTGATGACACCCAGGTGGCCACCGCTGCTGGCAAGGGTCTCGATGGCTGCAACCGCCCCGGGGATGGGCTCGACTGTCTCGGCAACGATCGAGCGGAATGTGGGCCGCCAGGCCGATGGGTCGAGGCGCTCGCCAACGAGGGTCTCCACTCCCACGGCGTAGGCCTCCCGGCCGCCCGGAACTCGGTTCCCTCGCGCGTCCGGAAGTGCTCGCCGACGGCTGCCTGCCAGCGTTCGATGGCCTGATCGCGCTCGATGGCGAGGTCACGCTCTCGAACGAGCTGGGCGACGAAGCGGGCATGGGCGGCCTGGACGGACTCGAGCTCGAGGATGACACCGCCGATGTCCCAGAAGACGGCCTCCCAGCGAGACTTCTCCATACGGCTTCGTGTCGGCCGGTAGCCACATACCCTCGTCGGTCTACCGGCGCCCTTTATTTGCCGGGGGTCGAACAACGGGCCGATATGGACCTGACCAACGGCGGTGAGTGGGCGTGACGACCGATCGATTCAGCGTCGACGGCGACGTGGCGATCGTGACGGGTGCCTCGAGTGGCATCGGCAAGGGCATCGCTGAGCTGTATGCCGACGATGGCGTTGACGTCGTCGTCTGCTCGCGTGAGCAGGACAACGTCGATCCGGTGGCCGACGCCATTACGGAGAGCGACCGGCCGGGCAGTGCCCTGGCCATCGAGTGTGACGTGACCGATCGGGCCGCAGTCGACGAGCTGGTCGAAACGACGATCGAGGAGTTCGGCGGAATCGACGTGCTGGTCAACAATGCCGGTGCGTCGTTCATGGCCACCTTCGATGACATCAGCCCGAACGGCTGGCAGACGATCGTCGACATCAACCTGAACGGCACCTACAACTGCACGAATGCGGCTGCCGAGGCACTGCAGGACGGTGGCGGCAGCGTGATTAACATCTCGAGTGTGGCCGGCCAGCGCGGCTCGCCGTACATGAGTCACTACGGAGCGGCCAAGGCGGGCGTCATCAACCTGACGACGACCCTGGCAAGTGAGTGGGCCAACGATGGGGTTCGGGTCAACTGCATCGCCCCGGGATTCGTCGCAACTCCTGGCGTGGCCAGCCAGATGGGGGTCACCGCTGACGAGGTCGACCGCGCCGAGGTCGATTCGAACCATCGGAACGGTCGAGGAGATCGCAGATATCGCGCAGTTCCTGGCGAGCCCAGCGTCCTCGTACGTCATCGGGGAGACAATCACGGCCGGTGGCGTCCCGCGAATCGACGAGAATCCGGGCGCCTGATCAGAACTCCGGTGGATATTCGCCGTTTTGCGGGAGGTAGATCTCGACTCGCGTGCCCTCCTCGGTCGTCTCGAAGTTGACCGTTCCCCCGAGCGCCGAGACCCCCCAGGCTACGATCCAGAGACCAAGTCCGCTTCCATGTTGAAGCGGATCTCCTCAGCAGCCTCGATCGCGGCGACCTCGTGGTCTGGAATGCCACCCCCTTCGTCCTCGACGGTAATCACGGTCCCCGGCTTCGGGGACCCGACGGTCTCGAGCTCGATGTGGGCGCTGCCACCGCCGTGGAGGAAGGCATTCTCGAGAACGTTCTCGATGATGACCCGGAGGAGCTTCTCATCGCCACTGACTGTGATGTCGTCTGGAATGGACCGGGTCACCTCGCCGTCGATGTCGTGGGCGCGAAGGATTGTGACGCACTCGTTGATGATCTCCTCGATATCGACCTCGCGGATGGTGGGCTCCCCATCGGGGAGAGCCTTTGCGATGTCCCGGGCCTTCTCGCTCGCTCGGATCAGATTCCGGGAGGTCGAGAAGATCTCCCGAACCCGAGGTTCGATCTGGTTTTCCAGTTCCGTTCCTTTGACGTCCTCCTGGATGAGGCGGGCATTGCCCTCGATGATGGTCGCATCGTTGCGGAGGTTGTGCCGGAGGACGCGATTGAGAACCTCGAGTCGCTGGCGGCGGCGCCGCTGGCGGGTGATGTCGTGGAAGGCGATCGTGTACCCGACGGGCCGGGTGCTTGCCGTATCGAACTTGGAAACGACGACCCGATACGTTCGGAGCCCCTGTGGATCGGCGAGGGTCGACTCACCGATCTCGAGCGGAAAGTCCATATCGGTCACCTGACTCACCGGTCTGGTCACCGCCGCCTGTTCTGAGATGTTGAACAGCGCCTGGGCCTTCGGGTTGAGCCCGAGGACGGTCCCGTCGCGGTTGACCGTCACGACGGCCGTTCCGAGGTCGTCGACTGCCACCCGGTCGCCGATGCGTCGCGTGGCCGGGTGCAGCGAAAACATGTCCTCGTGGAATAAGGCATACGTGGTCAACACCCCCGTGATGACGAACGAGGGAGGCGTGAGATCGAGATGCATTACCGGGTTCGCCCCGGTAATCCAGAGGATGTTGGTGATCGTCGGGACGGCGATCGCGGCCGAGAGGGCGAGGGCCTGCCGATAGAAAAGCCGGCCGTAGCTGAGCAATGTCTCGAGCAGGAGGACGAGTGCTGCCCCGACCACGACGTAGGCCAGTCCAGAGGCCAGATAGAGAGCGGGCTGGATCTCGTAGTTGACGGTGGCGACATCCAGTACCGGTTCGATGTGATAGTTCGTCCACATCAGCTGATGCCAGCTGTTCGTCGCGATGAGCAGAAATGCGAGAGCGAAGACCCCGAAGAACAGGCCGATCCAGCGGCCACGGGAGACGTCAATCCGACCGGTGTAGGCAAGGGCGAAGGCCAGGATGAACGGCGGTGCCATGGTTTTGGCCAGCCAGAGCGGAATCTCGAGCAGCTCCCGAGTTGCTGGGGTGAAGGTGAGCAGCGCAATCCCGTAGGTCACTGACCAGGCTGCGATACAGACGAGGACACCCAGCCAGAGTGGGCCTCCCGGCCGGTGGCGCAGCCGCCAGACATACCAGATGATCGGCAGCACAGCCACCCCCGCGATAGTCGAGACTGCGGCTGGCCACACCCCCCAGTCGATCATGCAACCGACACAACGACCAGTTGTCAGGGTCCTGTTATGGTTGTTTCGGCCATTTGAACTGGCGGCTACCGAGGTATAGTAACCAGGGCGTTTCCGCCTCTCAGATAGAATATATGTCGGGTTCGTTACTGTTACCGGACGATCGTGACTGGAATCGGGGCCCTGCGGGCGACCTCCTCGGCGACACTTCCGAGCAGCACCCGCGAGAGGCCGGTCCGGCCATGGCTGCCGATGACGATCCGATCGACTGGCTTCGTCGTCTGCAAAATCGACAATCTCGCGGGCGGGATTGCCGGTCCTGGTCGCGGTCTCGATCGAACGTCCCTGCTCGTCGGCGAAGGTCTCAACTCGCTCGAGGAGCTCGTTGGCATCTGCTTCGAGCGCGTCTGCGACGTACTCGGTTGCGTAGCCGTCCGCGATGACACCGCTGTCAAACGGGTCCGATGACGTGGAGGATCGTGATCGCCGCATCGGGAATTCGGCCGCGGCGAACTCGAGGGCCCGCCAGGCCGGATCGGAGTGATCGAGTGGCACGAGCAGTTTCATACGTGACAGTTTGTGGCTGGGGGATTGAAAGACGTCGCGCTGCCTAGACGTGGGTCGCATCGATTGCGTCTCGAGCCTGTCGGAGGGCACCGATGAGTTCCTCGACGCCTGATCGGTCAGTCGTGACCGTGAAACTGCGCCCGTCGTGTGTGAATGTAATCTCGACAGCACCGTCTTCTGCGTGCCTGACGGAGTAATCCAGCGTGGCTGCCTCGTCATCCATACGGCTTCTGACGTGTCCACCGTCTTAAGTCCATTCGCTGGCGGGGCACAACAGCTAAGGATGCTCCCTGTCTGGCCCTCGCTGATGAGGCTGGTCAATCGGCGACGGGTTCTTCGAATGTGGGGCGAGATTCTCGGCGGGCTCGCGGGGCATCGGGTACTGCAGCTGGCCAGCAGGAGGTCGACAGGGCGTGGCAGTTCCGGGGCGCGTCAGATCGGATTCAATCTTCGCCGACGGTCGTCGACAATCTCTGTTACGTTGGATCGAATGAGGGTCGTGTCTTTGCCATCCAAAAGGACCGTGGGGTCGAGCGGTGGCGGTACGGTCGCCCCACGGATGCGGTCCGGACAGCTCCAGCCGTCGTCAGTGGCCGATGTTTCGTCGGATCCGACGATGGGGTCGTCTACGCGATAAACGCCCAGACAGGTGATCCACCTCTGGGGCTATGATGCATTGCATCCTGTTCGCTCGTCCCCAACCGTCTCCGGGAGTACGGTTGTCTTCGGTGCGGACAATGGTCACCTCCACGCCGTCGATGCCACGACCGGCGATCGCAAGTGGGCCTATGACAGGACTGATGGGACGATCCTGTCCTCGCCTACGATCACGAACGGCCTCGTGTATATCGGAACTACCAAGAACCGGCTGCATGCCATCGACCTCGAGACTGGCGAGGGCCAGTGGGAATACGAGACACTCTCGACGATCGAATCATCTCCGACCGTGGCCGATGGGCGGTGTATCATCGGCGTCAACAACCGTCAGGGAGATTCCTTTTATGGCGGTCTGTATGCCGTAGACGCCGAAACTGGCGAGTTCGACTGGCGGTTCAGGGGCGTGACTGATTCGGTCATTTCATCACCGACGGTCAGTGGTTCCACCTGTGTGGTTGGATCGGATGATAGCGCAGTCTATGCCGTCGATGTCGAATCTGGTGAGGAACTCTGGAACCAGTCGCTTGCCGGACGCGTACGGTCGTCCCCCACAGTGGCGGACGGCACTGTCGTCATAGGGGCATGGTCAGGAACCATCTACGGCCTCGATGTGGACACCGGCTCTGTGGAGTGGGCGTTCAGCGAACCGGAGGGAGCAATCCACTCTTCGCCTGTGGTCGTGGACGGGATCGCGTACGTCGGCTCCTACGACTACGACGTCTACGCGATTCAGACCAGGGGATCGGGCTCGAGCGAGGACTCACGCATACAGCTGGGGACACTCAATCATCACGATTACCGTGTCGATGCAACCGAAACCGACGATGGTGACGCAAACGACGACGGAGAGGATGGATGCCCGGAGTGGGAATTGTCGGAACGCTGGGGGCCGTCGGTGGAGCTGGGTATGCAGTGAAAAAGTATCGAGACACCAACTCGAACTGACTGGTTTCGGTCTGCTAGTAACCTGAGCACCCGGAGTGACGGTGAGCCGGATGTGGAGGGCCGACAGCGAACTGGTATCGTGGGGTTAGCAATTATTCTGGACTGTCGTTGTCATCGCGGCCCTTCTGTTTATTCTCCCACCAGTGGTGGCCATCGTCGTCGTGGTGCTTCTGTTTCTTCTTCCACCAGTGATGGCCATCGTCGTCGTGGTGCTTCTGTTTCTTCTTCCACCAGTGATGGTCATCGTCGTCGTGGTGCTTCTGTTTCTTTTTCCACCAGTGATGGTCATCGTCGTCGTGTTCTTTCTGTTTCTTCTTCCACCAGTGATGGTCATCGTCGTACTCGTGTCGATTTTTGTGCCGATCCCTGCAATTTCGATCCTTATCGTGGTGGTCCTCGTGGTCCCGGTCCTCGTCGTGGCGGTCCTCGTGGTCCCGGTTCTTGTCGTGGCGGTCCTTGTTATCTTGGTCGTTTTGATGGTCTCTGTCCTTGTGCTTATCGTCCCTGTGTTCTTCCCTCGTGGACGAGTCTTGATCGTGTTTTGATCTCTTCTTTTTCTTCTTTGATGAAGTATCTGAATCGTCGCTCACGTCGGTTTCGTTGTTCGTCGTCTCCGACTCAGTGACATTTGAATTTGAAGTATCGGTAGATGCATCAGACTCCGATGGTGGGGCAGCTTCGTCCGTTTCGCTTGCCCACACTGCCGCACTTATCCCCAATCCACTGACCCCCGTGGCACCCACGATCATGAGCAAATTTCTTCGACTGCTCGTGAGACGGTTGTTCTCCAGAGTGTCTTTCATACCCCATCGCAACCCACCGGAACATGGTATTAAACTAATCAGTGGGTCACCTTGAGTCAATCACTGGCAGCAACCCACTTGCTGCCAGCAGAATAGCCGAAATGGCGTACTATTCGCCAGCCGGGACAATAGTCACTGGAACGGGAGATCGACGGGCGACACGTTCGGCGACACTGCCAAGCAACACTCTCGAGACGCCCTTACGTCCGTGACTCCCGATCATGATATGATCGACATCATGCTCCTCCGCGTAGGCAACGATCGCTTTTGCTGGCTTCCCAACGATTGAATCAGTCGTGATTGCATCGTTGTGGTCCGCGGCAAGCGTGTCGGCTTCCTCGAAGACCTCGTCTGCCTGTTCCTCCCCTTTGGCAAGGAGTTCATCCCAGTCGATCGCTTCGATCTGTCTCCGCTTCCTGAGCGTTTCCGGGCGGGTCGATGACGTGGAGGACGATCACCTCCGCTGCGGGATACTCGCTGAGGGTGAGGTCGAGTGCTTTTCTCGACGCTGCCGAGCCATCCATCGGAACAAGAATAGTCATGTCCCGTGGTCTCACGGGCATTCTCATAAATGATTGGATGATCACACCGCTGTTCGAGGACTAGGCTACGATTTATGCCACTGGGGACGGTCTGGATGGTCATGACGGAGATCAGACTGCCGGAAGCCCGGGATCTTTTCAGTCGAGAGTTGACATTCCCCGTTAGCCGCTCGAGAGTCGTGGAGACAACCGGTGAAGTCGTGCTTCGTTCGCCCACTGGGACGGCCGAGCCGATTGGCGATGTGATGGAGCGATGCGCCGATGAGGAGTTCGAATCGATCGACGAGCTGTACAGCGCGCTGATATCGTTCCTGGGAGAGGAATACGTGGGCCGGAAAGGATACGACGATCGTGGAACGACGTTTCTCAACGAAGGGGAGGAGGTTCTCGTTCTGACAATGGACGTGACGATCGTGACCGGTGTGCCCGGTGTTGGAACCTCCCACGTCAGCCGCGAGGCCCGCCGGTCGCTCGAGGACGGCTACGAATTGTTGAACTTCGGTGATATCATGCTTGAGCAGGCTGTCGCTCAGGGACTGGTAACTGACCGGGACGATCTTGCGAGCCTCTCACGCCGAGATATTCGGCTGCTGCAGCGCCGATCAGGCGAGTTCGTGGCCACTCGAGCCCGTGGAAATCGGTCATCGTAAATACGCATCTGGCCGTGGCGACGAATCATGGCTTCGTTTCCGGGTTGCCGACACCAGTCCTCTCGGATCTCGATCCGGCCCGCATCGTCCTCCTCGAGGCGTCCGCAGAGACGATTAGCGAGCGTCGATCGGATGTCGAACACCGAGTCTACCGTGAACAGGGTCGGCGAGCAATCGACCTGCACCAGGATCTGAATCGGGCGGCAGCGATGCAGTATGCGATCGCGACGGATGCGGCTGTCAGACTCGTCGAAAACGAAGGATCGGTTGAGGCGGCGGCTGATGACCTTGCCCAGATCATCGCCGAGAGTGACCCCGCCCGGTGATTGTCGGGGTGAGCGGGTACCGCCACGTCTCACCCTCGGTGGCCTTCACGGCGGCGACCACACAGAAGATCAGGTTCAGGACGCCAAGCAGAGCCAACATGACGATCCCAATGATCAGTAAGATGAGCAGCGCCGAGACGATCAGATAGACGGTCATCATCAGTTGCCAGTCGATCGCCCGGCGGGCATTCGCCGCGACAAATTCGTTCTCTGTTACCATCAGGACCACGAGCGGCCCGATGAGCCAGGTCGTCAATCCAAGGATATGGGTCAGTGCCGCAAGTGTGTGAGAGTCCACCGAAGTCTCTCCCGACGGAACCCGAGTTCCACAAGCTCGACAGAATTGATCGGCGGGATTGACGTCGTTCTCACACTGCGGACAATCCATCACCGGGTATCGGCTCTCGGCTTGCATTAATATTTCTGACCGGCACATCGAAATCCCAGTGTCTACAGCCGAGGGCCTCGGCCCTACCCATATGGTCACGCGTCGACATCTACTCGCGGGCGCCAGTATGGGGACGGCCGCGATGCTGGCCGGCTGCAGTTCGTCCCGCGATTTCCTCTTCAGACAGGGCGGTTCCGGCTACGAGGACTGGCTCGCCGCCACTGACGACCCCTACACTTCATTCTCGGTTCGGAATCCGGACACGCTGGATTCAATTGGATTCTTCGAGGAAACCAGCCAGGACTCGTTCTGGGCGTCTCCTTCGCAAATATCTCTCTTTATTTGACCTCTGACGCGGATCGGCGTGTCTCGCTCACCCATTGTTGTGACCGGGGAGTTCACCGGAGAAGAAATCCGAAACGGCATCCAGGCAGAGGATTTCGAACTCGAGGAACACGGTGAGGGTTCGTACGGAGAGTTCGAGCGGTTGGTCGCGACCAACGGCGATTTGGTTGTTGCAACCCGTGAAGGAGAGGCCGTCGCTGGTTCGGAGGGAACCGTGGTGCCGGTTATCGATGCCGGAACCGGAGAGGGTGAGCGACTGGTGGATGAAGACGATAACACAGGTCAGTTGATCGATGAACTCGGTAGCGGCGAGATCATTATGGGTGATGTTCGCTTAGATCAAAACGCGGACACCCCCTTTCAGAACGGACTCCTGGCAAGCGGCAATCGACTCGCGGTCGGAGAGGAGACGACAGAGTTCCGCGTCGTTGATTCACGAGCCGGCAACCCAGATCAACGTAGACCGAGCAGGTCCAGAGGCTCGAGTTGAACAATCTCACCGATATTCAGACAGAAACCGATGGCTCCGTGTTCAAAGCGACCGGAACCATTTCCTACTGATCGAGTCTGTAAGACGCCTGTCGGAGCGGCTTTAGCCACTTTCACCCCATGCTGACGAGAGTCGCTTCAGACCCGCATATCGACGTGCCGAGGCTCTTGGATTGGGTTCCTGACAGTGACAACCACGCTAATCACCAAAAAGGATTAAACCACCATTTCGTGTAGCGATCATGGTGTTCGGCATGACTGAACACCGGATTAGCCATGAACAGTGCCCACAAACTCGACTGTGAGGCTGCCGAGTCGGACTGTCGATTCATCGTCCAATCAGAAGACGAGGAGGAGGCCGTCGAACTGGCTCGAAACCACATGCAGGAGGGTCCATGGGAAGGAATACACTTCGGACGAATTGCGGGAGGAGTACCTGCAGGTCACGTAGGGATCACGCTCCTTCATTCCACTCACCGACTTCACCGGACTCAAACTCGTCTTTGGCTTCTCGATTGCCCGGCCAGAGCGCGATACCGACCGCTGTGCATATCCAACGCTATTTGGCTTTCGAGGCGAAAGCGGTGGCTATGCGACGGCCCCGACGGGTGCCGCAGTACAGACTGGCTGATTCCGCCCAGCAGCTGGTCGGCGGGTTCCTGCTCGCGGGGCCATTCGTGGTGACCGAGGAGGTCTGGCGCCTCGCGGCCAACATGAGTATCGTCCAATCCCTGGGCGTGGTGACTATGGTCTTCAGCATCGGCTATGCAACCCTGTATAAAGCCGATACGAGTCGAGATCCCGATGAAGAGCAAAACGTCTCGGGGATTCCGATCCGGTTCATCTCGCTGATGGCGGTTTCATTTGGGTCGGTGACCATCCTGGCACTGCTGTTCGGGGCCCCTGAAACATTTCTCGCATCCGAACCCAACCCGACCCTGATAACCGCCAAGGCGGTGAGTGTCGGTGCCGTCTTCAGTGTGGTAGGGGCAGCGACGGCCGATAGCGTCTTTTCGCGGTAGTATCGGCGACCCTTATTATCCAGGCGGACAGACTGTTGGCCATGACGGACGAACAGCCCCTCGATCCCGACCGCAGCCATCGGCTCACGCGACGTCGCGTCCTTGCGGGGGGCGGGGTTCTCGGGCTGGGACTCCTCTCGAGGCGATACCTGTTCCTCCCTGATAAGGAGCTGCAGGCGCTGCTCGAGGAGTACACGTCTCCGGCCTCGCAGTTTCTGTCGCTCAGGGGCACTTGTTCACGTCCGAGACCAGGGGCCTTCTGGAACGCCCGACCCATCGTCCTCGTCCACGGCTTTGCCGCCTCGCTGGCACACGTGGGAGGGCCTGGGTGGCCAAGCTCACCGAGGAGTACCGGTGATCACGCTCGACCTGCCCGGTTTCGGCCTCACTGGCCCCAACGAGGCCAACGAGTACAGCCAGCTGATCTATGTCGATCTTGTTGACGCGCTGGCGGACGAACTCGACCTGGACTGATGCATATGTGGCAACTCGATGGGTGGTGGGGTCGCCTGGCGCTATGCCCTCGAGCACCCCGATCGGGTCGATCGACTGATTCTGGTCGATGCGGTTGGCTACGAGTCCGATGACAGCGGCCCGGGGATTCTCGGCCTGACGGAGGTCCCGGTCGTCAATCAGCTGGCACAGCTCGCCACCCCTCGAGTTCTCGTCGAGTCCCTGCTCGAGTCGGCTTACGGCGACCCCAGCCGCGTGACCGAGTCGCTGATCGATCGGTATCACGACCTTCTCAGGCGGCCAGGCAACCGGGAGGCAATCGGCCGGCTGCAGGCTGTCCGGATCCGGCCGGATCGACCGCGATCGGAGAGCTCGAGCCACGAGACACTCGTCATGTGGGGCGAACTCGATACCTGGATTCCGCCGGCGAACGCCGAGCGCTTCGTGTCGGACCTGCCGAACGCAGAACTCGTGACCTATCCCGATCTCGGGCACGTGCCGATGGAGGAAGGCCCTGACACTTCGGTAGCGGACGTGCGGGCGTTCTTCGAGTAATCGAGTGTCCTTCGATCAACAAGCATTCATATGGGGTCCGGTCCCCAGTGCGGGTATGTGGACGGCGCTGCTCTTTGACGAAGCCGTTATCCGGACCCTTCAGGAAACGCTGCCGCCGATCGTCATCACGCTCTTTGCCTACCTGACGATGCTCGGCAATATCCCTTCTATACCGTTCTCTTGCTGGCGTATTACTATGGAGTTGACCGAGAGCGTGGGGTGGTCCTGCTCATCATCGCCCTGTCGGTTTCAACGGTGACATTTGGGCTGAAAGAACTGTTCGCCTTCGAACGGCCCCCGACATCACTTCACTATCCCGGCTTCTCTGGCAGGCAATTTCGGCTTTCCGAGCGGTCACACGCTTAGTGCGTTCGTGATCTACGGGACACTATTCTCGGCGATCGAGTCGCTGACCCGGGTCCAGAAGCTGGCCATCGGGGTCGGTGTTATCGGTACCGTCTCGGTTTCGCGAGTCGTCCTCGGGGTCCACTATCCTGGTGACGTCCTCGGGGGGTGGGTGTTCGGTGTCGTTATTCTGGGACTGTATCTCGGCGTGGCCCGACTGGCAGTCACCCGGACGATAGCCATCGCCCTCGGGCTGAGTGTCCCGATGGTGCTCTACAATGGTGCCCTCGAGGAACTACTCTTTGGGTTAGGCGGCTTCATCGGCGTGGCCGCCGCCTGGTGGCTGATGGGCACTGACTACCGATTCGATCTTCGGTCGCTGGCCGGCCTCGCTAAGACCGCGCTGGGTATCGGCCTCGTCCTCGTCCTCGTGGGGGGATTCGAGACGCTTGGTGCCCCAGTGTTTCCGGCGGCCCTCCTCGTCGGCTTTCTGGCCGGCGCCTATCCGGACCTCGTGCGAATGGGGACGGAGCGGGTGACCACCTGGTCAGCGGGCGATGAATCTCCCGCTGTAGGGGGTCGCTAACTATTCGATGGCGAGGCCTTCTCCCACTACGGTAACCCATCGAATCAACGCCATCGATTGGGTCTGTTTCGCACTCCTGATCATCGGGGCGATCAACTGGGGGATCGTCGGTATCGCCGACATCAATGCACTCGAGGTGATTCTCGAGCCAGTCTTCCAGGCGGATGCACTCGAGGTCGTCGCCCGGGGAATCTACATCCTCGTCGGCCTGGCGGGACTGTATGTCTTCTATCCGCTCTATCACATCTCCCAGCAGACCCGCGATCGAGCCACGGCGTCTGCCTCCGATTAATCAGCTGTCGTCGTACGTCTCGTGATCGTTGGGCACGTTCGGGGCTCCGACGACGATCAGCCGCGATTCGGTCACGCCGGTGAGCCGCCGCCAGGCATCCGGTTCGATGACGAAGGTGTCGCCGGCCTCGACAGTGTGTTCTTCCAGGTCTGTCGGCTCCTCGCCGACTTCGAGAGCGAGTTCGCCCTCGATGACGTAGTATACCTCCTCCTGGTCCGAGTGTCGGTGCAGTGAGCTGGACATGCCAGGCTCGTACTCCCAGATGTTCGGCCGTGATTCCTCGCTCTGGAGGACGTAGCCGACCGGCACAACGATGGCGTCGTTACCCTCGACGGGAGCTGTCATGGCGTCGACGTCGGCCTCGTTGACGTTCGAATACATACCTCTCGAATGCGGGCCGTTCGGGATATACGTTGGTGTTCGGTGGTAGTGGAAACTTACCTTGGGCTGTGGATGCCGTCGGCGGGAGTACTGTGATCCTCCGAGTCGCTGCCGGACTCGTGCTGGTCCTGCACGGGCTGGTCCACGGCTGGTTTCTCGCCCTGGCGCTCGGGTTCGTCGACCTCGAGCCGGAGATGGGCTGGACTCCCCGGTCCTGGTTGCTCTCGCCGCTGGTCTCGGAGGACATCGTGCTTGGGCTTGCCGCCATGCTGTACCTGGTCGCGATGCTGGGGTTCGTCGTGGGTGGGCTCGGGGTTGCCGGTGAAGTCTCCCGGAGCCAGACGGTTCTGGCCACGGCGGCGGCCATTTCGACGATCATTTTGGTCGTAACGTGGAACGGCCACTTCGATCAGCTCGTCGAACAGGGACTCGTGGGAGTGGTAATCAACATCGCCGTCCTCGTGTGGGTGTTCAGGTAAGGACAAGATCAGCCCGACCCCATATGCGGGTCCAGAGGTGTAGGTTCGCATTCCGATATCGCCGGAACGGCTATGGTGGCCGTCTCGCATGGTGCGCTAATGACGGACTCCGAGCGCATTGGTCACATTCTGCGGGCGATCGGGCACGAGATTCAGGCCGAGCGAGTCACCTTCATGGCCGCGAGCATCGCCTACAACGCCTTCCTGTCACTCTTGCCGCTCGCGCTGTTGTTGCTGGCGGCCGTGACGACCGTTGGCAGTGAGTCACTCGAGGCGACGTTGCTATCGCTTGCGAACTCGGCGATGACGCCGGAGGCCGGTGACGTGCTCGTGCGGGAACTCGAGCGGAGCTCGACGGAGGTCTCGGTGCTGGGACTCGTGGTGCTACTCTGGGGGGCGCTGCGGATCTTCCGAAGTCTCGATGCGGCCTTTTCGGACATCTACGAGACCGAGGCGAGGAACACGTTCGCCAATCAGCTGGTCGATGGCCTGGTGGTGCTTGTCTCCGTGGCCGCTGTGCTTGCCGTCGCGCTCGTCGTACTGACCGGCCTGCCGTCCGATGGGGCAGGGAGCTGGGTCCTCCGACGTATGGCGCTGCTCGGCGGTGTTCTCGCTGGCGCTGTTCCCGATGTTTTACCGGTTTCCTGACGTCCCCGATATCACGGCCAGTGAGATACTGCCGGGCGTCGTGGTGACGGCGATCGGCCCTCGTAGACCTTCCAGTCGCTGTTCGAACTCTATCTGGTCTACAGTTCGCCTGCGGCGAAAAGCAGCCTTCTCGCCGCGGTCATCGTGCTCATGACCTGGCTGTACTTCAACGCGCTAATCGTCCTCGTCGGGGCGGCCGTCAACGCCGTTCTCTCGAACCGAAGCGAGGATGTTCGCATCGACCCCGTCATAGGCGGTCTGGCACCGGCGGCACGCGAGTCGGATCCAGCCGCATGCTGTGGTCTTCGAGTCACTCGTTGAGCGGCTCGGCGATGCGGATACCTGGGAGCTGAGAATCGATGGAGAGCCTGTCGATTTACCCCTCCCGACAGCTGTGCGAGTCGCCGGGGCCGGGACGGCCGGCCTCGACCTGCGGTGGTCGCACGCTCAGGATGATCGAGTTGCACCGGGCCGTCCCTCGAACCAGTCCTGACCGGCCGACTCAGTCCGACACCACAGCCAGCCGAGGATAAGCCCGTAGGCCATAATGACGGTAGGAAAGCCGTACCCGTGGATGGTTCCAAGGAGCCCCGGGAATGACTTCTCGACGGTGAACCAGGCGAGCAAGGGGCCACCGCTCAAGAGCGCCCCAGTCTGGACTCCGATGCCGAGGGCGAGATCACCGGTGTGGAGGTAGAACAGGGAAAAGCAGGCTCCGGCGATCACGAGATCGAGGAGTCTGAGCCCGCCCGGCACCTGGTGCATTACCCAAAAGAGATCGCAGCCACGATCACCGAGATCCCGATCACCAGTGGCTGGGCCAGTTCGCGGGCGTACAATCCCTCGAGGGCACTCCCAAGGATGACACGAAAGAAGACCACCTGCTGGACGGCGGCATGCAGGGCGAGACTCACGACCGATATTACGATAATTCCGAGTCCGTCGCTTGGTGGTCCGGTCGAGACTGTGGCGGTGCCGGTTGCCACCCCGATACCGGCCCATATGAGAATCGCGCCGACGAATGCGAGGTACCCGACCAGACACTCGAGGGCCCACTGTGGGGTTGCCGAAATGCCATAATCCCACAGCGAGGCATCCTCGAGATACCGGGCCCAGACCCAGAGGGCCAAAGAGGACGAACACAGCGTGGAGGGCCGACTGGGCGAAATTATGGGCCAGCCCTGACAGCCCCAGCGCGGCGTTGATATTTCCGGTGAGGACGGCACCAGTCAGGACCCACAGGAACGGGAATGCCAGCAGGACTCGCCAGGTTGCTCTGACCCGTCCGTCTCGCCCCAAACACGAGAGTCCTGAGCCTCTCACCAGTCCGTCCCATCTATTTCGGACCAGACAGCGGTAGCCAATAGTAGCACTGACTCGAACGCGACACGTCAGCGGTACCCCCGGAACCAGCGACTGAGCCGCGAGGCGATCCCGAGGTCGCGCTTGGCCATGATGACGGTCCCCTTCGCCTGCAGTCCAACCTCCTCTGGAATTGCCCCGAGGACGAGCTGCTGGAGGAGACTCTCCCGCGTCGCCCCCATGATGGTCAGGTCGTGGTCGGCCGACTCAGCGACGATTTCTTCAACGACCTCTCCCTGGCGGAGGACTGTCTCGGTCTCGACATCCTCAAGGAGGTCTGCCGTCGCAGCCAGTATCTCCTCGCCCGTGTCCACATCAGTCCCGTCGGACACGTAGAGAATATCGACCGTGGCCCCATTCGGAATGGCGATCGCCTGGGCAATTTCGGCGGCAAAGTTGGCGTGGGGGCCACCGGACGTCGGTACGAGGATCGAGTCGATCTGCTCGGCGGGGCCGATCCGTTCGACAAGGACGTCACAGCGGGACTGGGTGACCACCCGGTCGACGTTACTCCCGAGGACGATGTCCTGCCGGTGGGGCCGGCCGCGCCAGCCGAGCAACACCAGATCGATGTCGTCTTGCTTGATGGTATTCAGGATCGCGGCCGCGACGTCGTGGCCGATCCGAATCGTGCCGCTGACCGGGATCTCCGGGCGCTCCTCCTCGGCGAAGGCGAGTGCTCTGTCGATGACCTCCCGCTCGTTCGAGACGAACTGGCGTCCTTCCGACAGCGGCGTCTGCCGGGGAACCGTGGTGACACTGACGACCTCGATCTCGGCGTCGCGCTGCTCGGCGAGGTCGAATGCCGTCCGCATCAGCTGCTCGACGCTGTCGGCCACGGCGATCGGGACGAGGATCCGCTCGGAGCGTTCGGCCCGTTCGGTCGCCGGTGCCTGCTCTGTCGCCACGGTTGGTGTCTCCTCCTCGAGCTTCTCGGCCTCCTTGCGCACGGAATAGCCGAAGTAGACGGTAATCCCGATCACCATCCAGATGGCCGTCGCGACGAGGGCGATGAACCCGTGTGAGTCCGGCCCGATGCCGATCTCGAGGCCGAGGGCCGAGAGCAGGAACGGCGTGAGCAGCAACTGGAGCCCGATGCCGATGAGTGGTGGCCACGGCATGAACGGGACCTCGAACGTCCGGGGAAGATCCGGGTGGGTCTTCCGCATCTTGATAACCGTCCAGTTGACCTGGACGAACAGGAGGATGAACATGATGTCAGCAGAGGCTGCAACCGACTCGATGGGCAGCGTCAGGGCCATCACGACGATGAGCACCGCCGACAGGCCGATCGCCCAGTGTGGGGTCCGTTTCTCGGCATGGATTCGCTCGAAAATTCCCGGGAGGGCCCGATCGCGACCCATCGCGAACGAGACACGAGAGGACGAGTAAATCGTCGCGTTGAGGGCACTCATTGTCGCCGTGATCCCGGCGAGCAGCAGGAGCGGGACGCCGTACGGGACAAACTGCCCCGCCGCCTCGATAATCCCGAGTTCTCCGAGATTTCCGAGGGCCTGCCAGGTCGGCGAATCAACTGCGACGGCAGCCCGTTCGGCCAGTTCCGGCGTAACACTGATGCCCCCGAGGGCGGCGAAGGCCACGAGGACGTAGATCGGGACGACGATAACCATCGAGTAAAAGACCGCCTTCGGAATGTTGGTGCCAGGATCGACGACTTCCTCGCCGGACTGGACGATAATCTCGTAGCCCTCGAAGGCGATGTACGTGAATCCCATCGCACCGAGGATACCGATGGCTCCCTTCGGGGCAAAGCTCGGGGATTCGAGGAACTTCGCCGGCCAATCGGGGGTATTGACCGTCGCGAGAATACCAAAGTAGACGAACACCCCGAGGATTACGACCTTGATCACGGTCACGACGATCCCCGCCTTGCCGGTTTCTTCGGCGCCCCGGTAGTTAATGTAGGCAAACAGGCACACCATCAGGGCCGCGAGAATCTTATCGAGGAGGAATCGATCGATGAACCCGAGCAGGACGAACTCCTCGCCGAGCACGCCGCCGTAGACGAAGAATTCGGTCAGGAAAACCCCGAACGTGACCGCATAGAGTGAGCAGGCCACCGCGTGGGCGAACCAGCTCATCCAGCCCGCATAGAACCCATTGGGGTCGACGAGGGCCTCCTTGACCCAGAGGTAGCCGCCCCCGGCCTCGGGGAATGCGGCGCCGAGTTCCGCATACGAAATCGCGGTGAAGATTGCAACGAAGCCATTCAGCAGGAAAGCGAGCGTCAGTGCAGGACCCGCGAGCCCGGCCGCAAATCCGGTTAGGGCGAAGACCCCGGCGCCGATCATCGCGCCGACACCGATGAACGTGATGTCGAAGAGGCTCATGTCCCGGGACAGCTCCGTGGTGACCTCGTCGGTCGACCCACCGTCCGGGATACTGGATGGCTCGTCGCTCATTCCGTAGGGGGGATATCTCACGCATCGTTTAAGATTCGTTCCATCTGGCTGTGAGCTATTCTCGCACCGAGGGGCCCTGAGAGCGGGTAGACGAAACGCCGAAGGGTTATACGGATGTGCTGTCAGCCTCGAATAATGACCGATCGCCGCCGGCACTGGGTACTCGTGGCATGCACGGCTCTAGCCGTCGTCATCTACTGCGAAACGATCCTCTGGGCACTCAATCGGATCTTCTTCCTGAACTTCGTTCCCGGCGGACCGACGCCCGCGGTTCTTCTCGTGGTGTTGCTCGCCACAGGCTGGATTCTCTGGCCGCTTGCGAGAGTCGAGCCAGCACCTCGCGTACTCGCCGGCGCAGCCGTTGTGACCATCGCTGTGGGCCTTCTAGCGAGCCTGGGTCCCTCGCCTCTGCTGGCGGCTATTGTCGGAATCGCAGCCCTCACGGCCTGTACCGTCCTGCTGGTGGCCTTCACTGAGGCACTCGAGGCGGACGTTGCCCTTGGGCTGGGCGGGGGGCTAGCCCTGCTGGTCGGCATCCGGGAAGCTCTGGCTGGCGTGACCCCCTACGCCACGCGCACGGGGACATTCGCGCTGGGCGTCCTCCTCTTGGGGCTGGCCGGCCTGCTGGCCTGGCTTGAGGTGACCAGCAGGCTGCCCGATCCCGAGTGGGCGGCCCTTCAGACCCGGCCGGAACCGCTGGCCATCGTCCTCTTTCTGGTGCCGTTCTATCTTGCCATTCCGGGGGCGGTCGCCAGCCCCTGGTCGGCCGACTTCGCCGTGGTGGCCATCGCCGTCGGACTTACCGGGGGCTTCATAGCAGTTCTCCGCCGGCGATTCGAGCGCCGCGAGACGATGGTGGCTGCCCTGCTGCGTGCCCCGTGGCCCTTTCGGTCCTGCTCGACCATCGGCCACCCGTTCGCCCTCTCGTTCTACGCCGTGGCCTGGGCAGGCCTGCTCGTTGCTGTCGCGGGGGCGAGCGTTGGGGCCACACCAGGGCTGCGCGCTCGCTCGCTGACGCTTTTCCAGGCTGCCGGAGTCCTGGGGCTGTTGGTCTACATGACCGCCGAGAGTGCGCCCCTGCTGGTCGATCCGATCAAGGCTCTGCTCCGGGGCACGGACCCGGCAGTCCTCGTTGGGCTGCATGGCCTGATTCCAGTTACTGTCATTCTCGCGCTCCGTGACCGGGCCCCGAGGCCCCCTGCCCTGGATCCGACCCGTCGATCGGTGGTCGGCTCGCTTGCGACCGTCGCGCTCCCGCTGGCGCTGCTCGGCCGATCTGATTCAATATCCCCGCCGGCGGATCCTGACGCGGATCTTCGGGTGCTAACGATGAACCTCCACATGTACTCGGGCGCTCCGGGCACGAACGGCTACACGCTCGAGACGGCCCTCGCCCACATCCGCTCGACACAGGCGGATGTTATCGCCCTGCAGGAGGCAGCAGCCTTCAGCGAGACCTCGGGCAACATGGACGGGCTGCGTTGGCTGGTCGGGCAGCTTGGGTACTACAGCTCACTCGAGCACGTCGACGAGCGCCGGGCCGTCGTGGTGCTCTCGCGCTGGCCGATCGAGTCGGTCCGGTACGTGGACCTGCCGCGTGGGGAGTGGGGCCGTCGGGTCGCCTGCGAGACCATCGTGGCGACCCCCTGGGGGTCGGTGCCCGTGATCGGGACCCACCTGATGGTTCCCCGGCCGGGCGATGTCCGTCACGAGCAGGCCGCCCGACTGGTCGAGCTGGCCCAGACCCACGACCGGGCGGTCGTCCTGGGTGATTTCAACGTGGATGCCACCCCAGCCGAACCGGCCTATCGGGTCCTCTCGGATGGACTCACTGATGCCTGGGATGTGGCTAAACGCCGGGTCGGCGGACCCGCGACGTTTCCGGCAGGTCGACCCGAGGAGCGGATCGATCACATCTGGCTCCACGGGGACTGGACGGTGCCCGAAATTCGCGTGGCGGGGTCCGTAGCGCTGTCAGATCACCTGACCGTCGGGGCGACGCTCGAATTGTAGCGACGCGGTCGGCCCTGATTCCACACCAAGCCGGAAGTCAGCGTCCGACTTGCTCTCGAGATCGGAGACGACGACCGGGACAGTGGCGCTATTCTGGAAGTAGACGAAGTAGCCCTTGAACGGTGAGACTGCAGGCGGGGTCACGCCCCACTGATAGCTGCCAAACTGATAGAATGCAAACGGCGAGACCGACTGGAACTCACTCGAGGATGGACCGCCGTACCTATCGATAATCGTCACCGAGGGATCGATACTGCCGCCGAAGGCCGACTCGGCGTCGGTAAAGGCTGGGGCAGCGATGTACTGCCAGCCAGCACTCACACTTCGGGTCGACAGGGAGCTACCCGTCTGGAGGGGAACGGCCAGGTCGACCTCGGCCGGACCGGCATTGCCCCGGGTCGTGAGAACGATCGTGTCGAGTGGATCGACGCTTGTGTTGGCGAAGTCGTTGATCTGTGTCCAGCCGTTGTCGTACCGGTAGACCGCCGAGAGCCCGTCGTATCCGTTGGGGAAGGCGGCCGCGAGTGACCCGTTGATCGCTGCCGGGAACCCAAGCGAGTAGATGCCGCCATCGTTGGGAATGCTCATCTCGTAGGTCGGTGGGCCGACCGGCGTCACCGCAACTGTGGCCGTCGCCGACGTGCCAGCATAGGAGGCAGTGATCGTCGCGTTCCCGGCCCCGACGGCCTCGAGTGTCGTGTTGTCGACCGTGATGACCGAGGTGTTCGAACTCGTGATCGTTGCGTTCTGGGACACGTTCGATACGGTCCCCTGGCTGTCGGTTGCGTTGACGGTCACCGGGCCCGTGTCGTTGATGACCATGCTGGCCGGAGCCTCGAGGGCGAGGCTCTGGACATCGGGCTCGGTGACATTGACAACAGAGGTGTTGAACTGGCCGTCGAATTCGGCGTAGATCTCCGTCTCACCCGCTGCCTTGGAACGGACGGTGGAGCCATTGACGGTGGCAACGGTCTCGTTGAACGAGAGGATCGTGGCATTCGCGGTCACGTCTCGAGTGATCCCGGCCTGATAGTTGCCAATGACCTGTGCACTCGTGGTTTCGGGAGCCCGGAGGGATGCCGATCCGAGGACTACATCGAGGTACAGGAGATCGGGCTCACTCACGGTGAATGTTTTGGTGGTGTTGATCGACTGGTTAGCGTCGAGGGTTGCGGTGAGGTTCGCCTGGCCCGGACTCATACCTGTGATGATATTATCATTCACCGAAAGCACGCTCGAGTTGTTGCTCGAGAAGGTCACCTTGTCGGTGACGTTATCGATGATTGGCGTCTCGTAGGTCAGAAAGGCCCTTGGGGTGCGGGTCTGATCGACAAACAGGCTCGTCGAGCTGATGAGCAAAAGTGATTTCTTTGGCGCCTCGGTTACGGTGACAGTCGTGTAATCGATGTCCGAATTTGTTCCATCGTCGAATTCGGCGAATATCCGGGTCGAGCCGGCCCCTTCACCAATGACTGTCCCGTTGGCAATTGTAGCAACGCTCGTGTTGGCACTCCACGTGTCCACATGCTCGTCAACAGCGGGACTATAACCGGTCTCGTACGTTGCGATAACATTGGAGAAGGTGTACCCACCGCGCAGAATCGAATTGTTCGCCAGGGTGAGGTTGATTCGATCCAATGTTGGGGGATAGACACTCACGACATTTCGATAGGATTGAACCCCAGCGTACCCCGCCTCGACGGTCACGGACGGAATCATGTCCAGGGTCGCTTTCGTCGAGAATGGAATCGACACTTTGTCCCCCGGACTGAGTTCGAGAACCTGGTCAGCATCGGGCGTTCCATTGATCAGTAGATTTGCTGCAGAGATTGCACTGGACCCACCAGTGTTCGAGATGTTCACCGTCAACTCGATGGACTCGTTGAGCTGGGCACTCGAATCTGGATACTTGATGGTCGTCAGGTCGATATCCGGTGGCCGATTCGCCACATAGCCGACGGCCTGCCCGAGGAGTTTGTCGGCCTCCGGAGTAAACTCCGCATTCGATGCGTTCCCCGACCGGGCCATCGATGTGGCGAGGATATCAGCACGATCGTCGACGGCGAACCCGGTTCCGAGTCCAAGGGTAGCAAGGGTGCCCACTGACGGATCGCCGACCATGTACTGCGTGCCGCTCGAGACATTCGTTGCGATTGGAATGTCCGTACCACTCTGACCATCCGGCAAACACTGGATGATCTCCAATGTTTTGGTAATTGATGTCCGGTCCGCCAGTAACGTTTACCGAATTCGGACTGGATAGCATTTCGGCACGCTGAGCGATACCGTTGGCTGATGGTCCGACGTTATCGAGGTAGACAACACCGATATCGAGTCCCTCAGTGGCAGTGATGAATGAGCTACGATTCGCATCCGAGAGATGCTGGACGACGTAGGCGTCATGTGGCTCCTCGTCGACAGGATGGGTTCCGGAGACCAACTCAACAGAAACCGAATTAGGCACTGCTGGAGTATTTTCCAGGGCCGTGACAACCTGTTGTCCGTACGCGCCGTAGTCGTCCACCACGCCGATCGTCTGGTCCTGATTCGCGTACTCGACAGTATTGGCGAGGAGTTGCTTTCCATCGGGGGTAAAGTAGGCCGCCGTCCCTGGCGAGACACCGAGGCCACCTGCGAGGACCAGACTGCGATTGTCGTCGACTGCGAGTGTCGGTCCATCGAGTCCGCCGCTGTCGTTCGTCGCCGATGCGATCACACTAGCGTTAGTTCCGCTGAACCAGGTCCGGTCGCCCTGGCCAGAAATGATTGAAATGTTCACCCCTGGACCCCACGAATCAGTAATCGGATGATACGTCTGTGTGTAGTGGTTCGATTCTGTTCCGTAGAATCCCTCTGATACCGTTGCCGGGTCTCCGGTTTCGGCCGAGAGGGCTTCGATGCCATTGCTATACCGCCGCTGATCGAGATAGACGACTCCAATGTCGCTGTGATTGGCAATTTCGATAAACTGGGATCGATGTTCCTGACCGAGATTCTGAACAACGTAGACATCGAAGGCCTGGTTTTCGAGTGGATGGCTCGAGTTGACCACCTGGACGTCGTAGTGATCTGGCAGGCCGTTCGGCCCCTCGAGGAAATCTTTAACGAACCCGCCGTAGCCTTGAGGATCATCGTCGACGACACCGACCGTTTGATTAAAATTTCCCTGAGCTGCCGCGGAGCCAGTCAGGCCGATACCAATCGCCAGACAGAGGCCGGCGACGAGTGCCAGGAGTGTGAGGTACCTATCAATAGACATGATACACGAGAACGAGAGAGTCAGCACTTAATTCTTCTCGAAGCGATATTTGGGATTTACGAACAACTACGGCGACTTTCTATCAGGAATCGGGCCGTCGCGTCGTGACGGTCACGTCGTCCATGGCGTCGTCGAGGGCCGGATTCATGTTGATGACCTTTGTCTCGCGGAACCCGAGCGAGACGACCCGCGAGCGCGTCGCGACAACCCGGTCGTCGGCATCCCGGGTCTCGAGGACGATCTCGACGTCCATCGGGGGCCCGTTGTTCGTCGCGGTGGATCTCACAGGCCCCGCCCTCGAAAACCCGATCGAGGCTACACTCCATCGAGGTATCAACGGTGAGACTGGTACACCCCGCGAGTGTGGCCGTGCTGGCGACGGCGAGGCCTGCAATGAGCGTTCGACGGCGTGGCATTGTCGGAATAGTTTCGCGGGAGAGTGTATATAACCAGTCCCGAGATGTTGCTGTGGGATATATTATATTTCGAGGGTAGTTTTTATACTATACCCGCTATATTGAAATACATGGGCGAAATGTCACTCGACGATCGGGGTCGACTCACCGTCCCGAAAGCACTCCGGGAGCGATACGGTGAGCACTTCCATCTCGTCCCACTCCATGACGGAATCAAGCTGGTGCCGATCGCCGACGATCCGCTAATTGCACTCCGTGAGGAATTCAAGAAAACCGATAAGTCGGCTGCCGACCTCCGGGATGATGCCAGAGAGCAGGCGCTTGAGGACGCTGGTCGCTGATGTACGTAGAAACTGACTTTCTGCTCGCACTTATCAAACCAGATGACTGGCTGGAAGACGGTGCGATGACAGTCTGATCATCGTCACGAAACCGAACTCTGGACCTCCCAAACGACGCTTCTCGAGTTGCTCCTCGTCGCGTACCGAGAGGATCTCGATCCGGAACGGGTCATTGCGAATGCTCTTGCGTTGGTCGAGGTAAAGGGCGATTCGGAGTCCGTCCTCGCAGCCGCCGCGTACGTTTCCGATCACGGATTCACACCGTTCGATGCCTTGCACGTGGTCGAGTCGAATGGTGCGACGATAGTCTCGAGTGATGGGGCATACGACGCGGTCACCGATCGGCTGGCACTCGAGGATATCGAGGCTACCGTGGATTCTGGAGCGCCCAACTGTCGCTGAGACAGAGCACTTGCTGGCCACATGTGGTTGCCTATGACGATTCACTCACGCCGAATGACCCACTCTGTTGACGGCTATCCTGCTCGCCGTGCATGTTGGACGGGTGTTCGAACCGATTTTGGGTCGGGAGAGGATGGGCTGGACGTGGCTCCCGATCGTCCCCGGATCCACCGCCTCGTCCTCGGACCACTCCCCGTGCCTACAGGTCGCGCACTTCCACCCAGTCCAGCCGGGTGTCATCCCGCCGCAGATCAGTGAGCGTGTCATCGCCGAAATAGAACCCATTGAAGCCCTCCTCGAACGCCTCGGCACTTTCTGCATCGTGGAAAAAGGCCGCCCCTTCGACCTTCATGTGGTGCTCGTCCATATACTGTCGCGTAATGAACACACCCCCCTCGTCGCCCGTGAAAATCTGCTCGTAGCCTTCGCCGGTAGCCTCTTTTACTGCAAGTGCCCACCGAACGTCGGACTCCATGATCCGATCCATGGACTCCAACTTTGTCCGAATCAACTCGTCGTAGTTCCGGGCGAAGAGGAACGTATTGTTACTAATAGCCCCTCTGCTGTCCTCGCCCTCGAAGATCACAAAGTCGTCGTACTTGTCCTCACGTCGCATGGCTGGATTGATTTGATCGAGGAGTGCTTCGACATCGAACGAGCCGAAATATAGCAATTCGTTGCCGATGCGATAGTTTGAGATGACCATGTTCGCCGTAATATCCTCCGGGGTGAGTGGTATTCCGTGATAGAAATCAGTCAGAATAGTCGGCAATTCATCATCGAGTGGCCACTGTTTCGTTGCTTCAACATCAGCAAACCGAACCTCAGTCCGGTCCTCGTCGATGAGGCTGGCACTCAGCCAGTCGGTATAGGCCGGTGTGTCGTTGATGCCGATGGCCTCCAGACAGCCGGCACTGCCGACGATAACACCCCCGGTCACACTCGCCAGAAAGCGTCGACGGGAGTGCCTTTGCATGCTACCCTCAATAATAGTGATGGATAATAAAACAATTCCATTGTAAACTACACTGGTTTGGTAGGTTACCCCCGGATTGCTCGACAGCCTATCGCTCACAGCCCGATCCTGTGTAGGTCACCAGCACGTGTGTCTCGTTCTCGTAGCTCACTTCGTACACTGTCGTTTCATCCCAGTAGCGGAACTCCTCGGGCTCGGTATCCGGGTCAGTGAGTGCGTAGCTGCCGGTGGTGACGGTTTCCTCGATGACTCGCTGGGCCGCCTGACTCACGTTCGAATAGGTGTAGGATGCGAGTGGTTCCTGGTAGTTTTCAGGATCGCTAACCCGCTCGTGGACACGCTTACAGCTACTCGGGGCCGGCTGGCTGCTCGAGCAGCCGGCGAGGCCGCTCGCGAAGACGATCCCGGCGAGGGCGGTGCGACGGCGCATGGCACTCAATTGGGAGACTCGGCTGAAAAGGATACGTGAAGGTGAAATGCCAGTGTGGCCTATCCTAGGGCCCCCGGCGGATGAGGTGTCTCACTCTTCGCTCGCTGTGTGCGCAAGCACCGTTTCATCAACCTCGCTCGTAGACCAGGTCCCCGACTAGCTCTTGAATCCAGACGGTACGGATTAGTACAGCATACGCTTATGCCGTCTCGAGGCGTTATCTAGACTGCAAACGGAGATTCAATCATGGATAAGAACGTAGGTGGAACCGACCGAATTGCTCGACTCATCGCCGGACCGCTGCTCATCATTGTTGGTGCTGCAGCATTTGGCGGATTCATCGCACTAGCGGCAGGAACACTCGGCCTGGTACTCGCGGGCATCGCGGTCCTGGTCGGGGTGATTCTGACGGTAACTGGCATGACCCAGCGGTGCGTGCTCAACCGGGTTGTTGGCCTGAACACGTACCGGGACCACTCGTCCCAGCAAGCTTCAACCGAGGACGCCACATCCAATCCGAAGTAGCATCGCTCGCTTGACATTCGACCGGCTGTAGGCGACACGTACGATCAGACTCTGGCGAGCGAAGCCGAGTTGTGCGTGGAACAGGCCAGAGGTTCTGCACTGCCAAGGATTCTCGCTTTTGTTTCCCGTGGAAAGAAGAAGTTATCAGTCACATCCATCCCGCGGGCTTAGGGGGCTATCGAGTGCCGTAATGGAACCATGCGAATCCCTCCATTCCGGTGGGCCATCGGCGCGGGCATCTGTGCGGCAGCTATCGGCTGTCTGCTCGTGGTCGGACTGAGTGGCACGGCGGTCGCCCAGAGCGAAGCCTCACTGTTTGGGCAGAACGGCACGATCGTCCTCGATGACGACCAGGACGACCCGATCACCATCCCCGAGTGTGACGCCACCGATCCGCAACCGGACGAAGCCCCCGAGGACGTCGAGTGGGAGGAAACCTGTGTGCAGATCGATGCCGCAATCCAGGAGGACGGCACGTGGACGGCTGACCCGGACGACGTGACATTCCCGCTGATCACCGACACCGATCCGTCAGCACCTGCCAGCGAGGCATCGGTGCAGTTCAGTGCGCCGGAGGGCCTCGAGGGAACCTACAACGATACGACGGGCGAGCTGACGATCGAGGGACCCCTCGCCGTCGAGGCCAGCATCGAAGCGCCGCTTGGCCTCGGGGATGACTGCCAGACGACCACGACGCTGAACGCGACGACCGGCGAGAGCGGTGAGCTGACCGGCACGCCGCTGGCCGATTCGCAGGCCACGGTCGTCGACAACACCTTCGAGGTGCCGGCGTTTGCCGAGGACTCACGGACCTGTGGGGCAGCGGCTGACGAGTATGGCCTGCCGTCCGAGTCCGGGGAGAGTTACTTCGAGCTCGTGGTGCTCGTCGAGGCCGAGTGAGGGCGGGTCCCCACTCGCGGGTAGCCAGGACAATTGGTCGGCTATCGATTGTCAACGGGCCATGACCGTTTTCTACTCGGCGTGTGAGCGGACAGCCATGGAGCTCCAGCGTCGGGCGATGCTCGGGCTGTGGGGCGTCGGACTGGTAACCACCGGTGGCTGCATGGGGTTGCTCGAGGACGTGACGACCCACCGATCGACCGAGGCGACGGTGGCGAGTGAGGCCCACGATCAGGCGGGGTTCGAGCACGTCAGGACGGAGGAACTTGTCGAGGAGCGGGAGTTTGCTGGCCAGACCGTCGAGGTGACGAACTTCGTCTCCGAGTACAGCCGGACGATCGGCGTCGCTGGACCTCTCGCGGCCGAGACGGCCATCTTCGCCGCGCTCACCTCGCCGCAGGTGTCGGTCGCAGGGCGGGATTTCAATCCACTCGATGGGATGTCGAACCGCGACATTGCCGAGTTCGTTCAGGAACACTACGAGGACTTCTCCGTCGACGATCGGATCGCCGAGCGCTCCGTGAGCACGCTCGGCACCGAGGTGACGGTGGAGACCTTCTCCGGCTCGGCGACGGTCGTCGGCGGCCAGGAGGCCCCCGTGAGACCCGAGGTGGGCCGACTCGAGCATGCCGGCGATCACGTGATCGTCCTGGGTGTCTATCCCGACTCACCGGGCGGGCTGTCGGCGTACGACCCTACTGGTGAACAGGCCCGTATTACGACCATGATCGAGGGGATCCAGCACGGCTCGGCTGACTCCGAGTGAGTGCCAAGGGATCAGCCCTGTTCCGGTCGCGGTGCGTTCTCGTAGCGGATCATCTTCTCGGGTTTGTCCTCGATCGTCTCGTAGATCGCCTGGAAGGTATCCTCGGCCTCGAGCAGCCGATGGTCCTCGAGAAAGGCCCGACCATCGTCGGTGAGCGTGTAGAAGGTCCACGGCAGCCCCTGCTGGCGCTTTTCATCCGGTAGTGTGACGGCCTCGAGGACGCCAACGTCAATGCACTTCTGGACGTGCTTGTAGACTGTCGCCTCGCTGATGTCGGGGTTGCACTGCTCGAGTTCGTACAGTGATGGAAGCTGGTCGGGGTGCTGGAGGATATTGGCGATGATAGCAAAGCGGGTAGGCTGCGTGAGGAAGTGAAGGAGTTCCGCTGGGGTGTGTGTTCCTATCTCGATATCAGTACCCATGAGTGGTACTCTGTGGTGTACTGCCAAGTAGTTTACTTTAGAGTAAATTACTCTGTGATAAATTGGGAAAGGCTGGCGGTCCGGTACGGACCCCGTGGATGGTGTAGCTCGCATTGCGCAAGCCGACGTCTTTGCTAGGAAGTCGTGGTTAAACACTGCTCAAGGATTATCAATCGGTCGATTGACAGCATTTCAGACTCGATGACGAGTTGATCTCCGGTGGGCGGTCTCGGCATCTCATCCAGTACGGTCATGGGCAAACTGGTACGGTAGCCAGAATCGATATATGAAGATACAGATACTACCAGATGCCAACTAGGTTCATCATATTGTTTGATACGATTTTTTCGATCGGCGCCTGGACGGTTCTCCTGATTTTCTTCATCGCTACAGCGTACTGGGTCATCGAGGTGCTTGTTGTGGGTCAGTCACGCAATCAGCCGGGCAAGTACGGCCACTCCGACATTCACGTCCGGATTCTCACCATCGACGCCCAGGCAGTCGTTCAAGGAACCGTCGATTCCCTCCCCGACGATCTGGGGGGCGTGACCGTAATCGCAGAAAGACCGATTGCTATCGACGGTGCAACCGTTCACGTCGTTCCCGACACCTTCTCCTGCAACGCCCAGCAGAAGGGCAGGGCGGTTGAGTGGGCTCGGCAAGACCGTTCCCGTGGATGAGCCATTCGTTCTCTATCTCGATGAAGATACCATCGTCCCGTCGCTGCCGCCGTTTCCGGATGTCGATATCGTTCAGCTGATGGAGCGACCCGTCCGAACCGGGTCGTGGCTGTCCTATTTTGCAGAGATCTTCCGGATGGGGTTTCAAATCGAACAGCGGACCTTCCCAAGTTCCGGTACCCCCTCTATGCGTGGGGTGGTGGCTTCGCGGTGAAAACCGAGGTTGAGTCCGAGATAACCTGGGATGTTCGAACGGTCACGGAGGACACAAATTTCATCTGGCGGGCGTTTGCGGACCCGGACCGTGAGATGGCGGTGGTCCCGGTAAAGTTGCTCAATCAGGCGCCGCCCTCTGTCCGTGCGATGATCTCCCAACGGCGGCGATGGATTTCTGGGGCATCACTGGACTCACAGTTGTTGCCACGGCGCTATCGGGCACTGTCGCTGCTTCGGAACGCTGCGTGGGGACTTGTGGTGTTCTCTCCGCTCCTTCTGATTCCGGTCCTGACACCCGTTTCCGTCGTGTATCTGCCGGGTGTCTTCGAACTCGCACTCCTCTGTCAACTCGTCGGTCTCTATTCGTGGGGATTCCTCGGTTACTGGTACTATGCGGAACGGTTCCGGGTACTTCTCGGGTTGGCCCTCACCCTTCCGATCGTTGCGATTCTCCACGCGACGGGTGCATTGTGGGCAATTTTCCACCCCACGACGACGTTCGAGGTGACCCCAAAAGTGCCACCGTCCGGCATCACGGATGGGGTGGCACGCGACTCGATTGGCGATGCGGTGGATGACCTTGAGGAGCAACCGGCCGAGACACCGACGGAGGCACCAACGATCAAACACGACTGACCGGGCTGGTCTCCAATCTGTGGATCAGCCACACGTATCGAGAGCAGAGGACGCCGGCTTCAAATCTCCCAACGGCCCTCACAGCCCATGGACCCACGACAGCTTCTCCGCCTCGAGGGCCTCGCGGTCCTCGCCGTGGCACTCTATGCGTACTGGTCCCTCGGTGGCCCTTGGTGGCTGCTGGTTGGCCTGGCTCTCGCGCCGGACCTGGGCATGCTCGGGTACCTCGTCGGCCCCGTTCGGGGGAGTCGGAGCTACAACCTGATGCATACGTACACGCTGCCGCTGGCGCTCGGCACACTCGGTGTCCTCGGGGACACTCGGCTCGCGGTGCTGGTCGCATTCGTGTGGGCCGGCCACATCGGGGCCGACCGTCTGTTCGGATACGGGCTGAAGTACGCGAGTGGCTTCACGGACACCCATCTCGCCCGGCAGCCGGCGCCGGTCGCGATTCTCGAAGGGTGATGCGGTCCGTGGCTAGGGCAGGTCCAGCAGATCGTCGGCGTGGGTCTTGTGATCGATGTCGGTAGCGCGGATCGGGATATCGGTCGGCCCGGTGGTGTAGACGAACTGGCCGAGGAAGGGACTGACCGTCGGTGGCGTTGCGCCCCACTGGGTCGACCCGATCACGTACGGGTCGAAGGGCGAGAACACGGGATGGTCGACGGTGCCTGCGATTCCGTACTGCTGGAGGACCATGAGCGTGTTCGAACTGCCGGTTCCGAAGGCGTCCTCGGCGTCGGTGTAGGCCGGTGCCGCAACCAGGTTCCAGCCGGCCTCAAGCGTTGCACTTCCGGGTGTCGTCCCGTTCTGCAATCGCACCTGAACCGGGATGTCGAGCGGGCCCCTCGCCCGATGTGACGATGACCAGCCCCTCGAGTGGTGCCGGCGTGTAGTCGGGGTCGTTCACCTGTACCCAGCCGTCGGTCGTGTAGCGATAGATCGCCGAGATGCCGTCGGTGCCATTCGGGAGGGCGTCGATGATGGACCCGTTGACCGGCCCTGGCCAGCCGATCGGGTAGGGTGTGCCGTCGTTGCTGAGCGTCAGATTGTAGTGGGGTGCCTGGGCCGTCTCCAGCGTCGCGGTCAGATTCAACTCGGTGGACGCATTGGGGGTGAACGTGCCGGACTGGTTGGCCATCCCGTAGGCGAGTGATGACGAGTCGGGTGGGATTACGCGGAATCCGACAGTCGCGCCGGTATCGTCCTCGGTCCCGCTCACCGCGAGGAGCGCACCGAAGGGATCCTCGCTGCCGTATTCGCCAGCGACGGTGACGGTTGCCGTGCCTCGTACCTCGCCGTCGATGATCCCCTCGACGGTCGTGTTGGCCGGTGCGGGCTGGCCGTTGATCGTCAGCGTGCCGTAGTAGGTCTCCGGAATGGCCTCAAGTTCGTCATCGGCGACGGCGACGGCGGTACTGTCCGAGACGTTCTCGTAGGTGGCGGTCACGGTGGCCTGGCCGGCCCCCTCGGCGGTCACCGTGCCGGCATCGGTCACCGACAGGACCGACCCGTTGGAACTGGAGAGGGCTGCGGCTGACGTGACTGTCTGGGTTGTCCCGGCGTCGGTGTGGGCAGTCACTGTCGCGGTCGTCTGCTCGCCAGTCACGAGCGTATCGTTGGCCACGGAGAGTGTGATCGACTGGACGGTTGAATCAGCGAGGCGCAGGATGGGGTAGTCATCGGGTACCGTCCGGGTGCTCCAGACTGACTGGAAGTCATAGCCGGCCATGTGGGTCGTGGCCGACTCACCCTGCATCTGGTCGGTCGTCAGGCCGGTGATGCCGGTGACGGAGACGTTTCCGACACCCTCCGACTGGTTCGTTGAGTCCACATCCCAGTAATCATCAGTAAACGATACGTTTTCGAGATTCCCGGTCTGCACCTCGCCGACCAGTCCTCCCGTGAGGTCAGCAGCACCCACGTGGCCGGTGGCGTAGGACGTCTCGACACTGACGATGTCGTCGTTTGGACTGATGGAACCGATCAGCCCGCCCATGCTGGTGCCCCCAGGTGTGGGGGACGTTACATTGCCGGTGGCCCGTGTGTCGACAATGGCAGTGCTGCTGGAACTGGCTCCGATGACCTTTCCGACAAGTCCGCCCACAGAGGACGATCCTTCGACGGCAACGGATGCACCGGATCGGTTGATCGATAGGCCCGAATACCCCAACCCCGACGATCCCTCCGACGTTTACGCCACCACCAATCTCGCCGGATGCGGACGCGTTCGCGATCGACCCCCCACTTATCAATCCGACAATTCCGCCTACTTCGCGCGCCCCGCTGCCGTGAATGGTCACGTTCGATGTCACCGTCTCCAGGATGGTGTTGGTACTTTCACCGACAACCCCGCCCACCTGTCGCGCATCATCTATATGTAATTCCCCGGAGACTGTAATTTCCGAGAACGCAGGCATTCGATCCTACTCCGCTCACGATTCCGACCTTTCCGCCAAGTGATGTTCCGCCGGTGACATTGGCATCCGTCACCGAGAGATTGGTGATGGTCGCTGAACTATCGACAAATTCGAACAGTCCCACAAAGAGCTCCGGGCGATCGATGAACAGACTTGAAATCGTGTGGTTCTGCCCATCGTAGGTCCCATTGAAATAGCCGGGCGATTCGTCCCCGATCCGCATGAAGCCGTCACCGTTCGCCCAGTCGACCGTTGGGGTCGCATTGATGTCCGAGGTTTGCACGTACGTGTCGCTAACCCCCGCCGTGACGTTCTCGTGGGCTACACACTGGAGTTCTTCAAGTGTCGAGACCTGCCAGGGCATCCGCGCTGGTGCCACTGCCGTCGTAGGTGACCGCCGAACAGTCGACGGGGGCAGCGACGGCCGAGCTCGTCGTGACCACGAGGACAATCGCGAGAAGCGCGAGGCAAGCGATCAGCAGGCGAACCACGCGTTTCAGTCCAGTGGCAGTCGCTGCTGGTGGTCGGTCGCTGTCGGCGGTCTCAATCATTGGACACGCATCACGCTTGTGACGGAAATATTCTTTCCCCGATGACTGTCTCGCCAATTGTTCAGTCCTCATCCACCTCCGGCACACCCCCCGGACTGGTCAATGGGATTTGCGTGGATAGAATCGGGAGCCGTCGATCAGTGACGCGTTCAGGGCAGCCCCAGTAGATCGTCGGCGTGGGTCTTGTGATCGATGTCGGTAGCGCGGATCGGGAGGTCGGTCGGTCCGGTTGTGTAGACGAAGTACCCCATGAGTGGACTGACCGTCGGGGGCGTCTCGCCCCACTGGGTCGACCCGATCACGTACGGTTCGGAGGGCGAGAGCACGGGATGGTCGACGGTGCCCGCGATGCCGTACTGCTGGAGCACCATGAGCGTCTCAGCGATGCCCCCACCGAAAGCGTCCTCGGCATCGGTGTAAGCCGGTGCCGCAACCAGATTCCACCCGGCGTTGAGCGTCGCGTTCCCGGGTGTCGTCCCGTTCTGCAGTCGCACCTGGACCGGGATGGTCGCGGGCCCCTCACCCGAGGTGGTGATGACCAGTCCCTCGAGTGCCGACGGGGTGTAGTCAGGATCGTTCACCTGTTTCCAACCGTCGGTCGTGTAGCGATAGATCGAGGAGACCCCGTCGATTCCCTCGGGGAACGCATCGGTGATCGAGTCGTTGACCGCCCCGGGCCAGCCGATCGGGTAGGCGTCGCCGTTGTTGGGAAGGGACAGGTTGTAGTTGGGTGCCTGTGCTCCATCCAGCGTCGCCGAGAGGTTCAGTTCGGTCTTGGTATTGGGGGTGAACGTGTCAGTCTGGTCGGCCGGACCGTAGACGAGTGACGTCGAGGCCGGCGGCGTCACACGGAACGTGACAGTGGCCCCGGTATCGTTTTCGGTGGCCGGCACCACGAGGTTCTCTCCGAACGGGCCCTCGCTGCCGGTACTCGCCCGAGGCAGTGACGGTTGCCGTTCCCAGCACCTCGCCGTCGATGATTCCCTCGACGGTCGTGCTTGATCGGTGCGGGCTGGCCGTTGATCGTCAGCGTGCCGTAGTAGGTCTCTGGAATGGCCTCGAGTTCGTCATCGGCAACTGCGACCGTGACGCTGTCTGACTGGTTTGCGTAGGTTGCAGTCACGGAGGCCTGGCCGGCACCTTCGGCAGTCACCGTGCCGGAATCGGTGACCGACAGGACCGATGCGTTGGAGGTTGACAGCGCGGCGGCCGCGGTGACGGGCTCATTCGTTCCGATATCGGTGTGGGCGGTCACCGTCGCGGTCGTTTGCTCGCCAGTCACGAGCGTATCGTTTGCCACGGAGAGGCTGATCGATTCGACGAGTGGCTCTTCGACGCGCAGGATGGGATAGTCGTCGGGGGCGGTCTGGGCCCGCCAGACATTGGTGAAGTCGAGACCGTAGAGGTAGGTTTCGGCTGACTCGCCCTGCATCTGGGCCGTCGTCAGGCCGGTCGCGTCGTCCGAGGCCGCGTTGCCAATGCCCGCAGGCTGGTTTGTCGTTTCGCTGTTATAGTAATTATTCTGTAACGTAATATTCGAGAGGTTGCCAGTATCAGTCTCGCCAAAAATGCCCCCTGACAGTCCTCCAGTCGAGTTTACGTTCCCCGTCGCGTAACTCGTCTCGATAATCACCGGATGGTCATTGTCAACGACACGAATTCCTCCCACAAGCCCACCTGAATTCCCTCCTGTTGCATTTCCATGGGCGTGCACGTCACGAATTGTCGTTGGACCGAACGAATATCCTTGTGTGTATCCTATTATTCCGCCGGAAGAGGTGGTCGCTTCGACGGATACCCTCGATGACACCCGCTCGATTGTCGGACCAGCTGTCACGTACCCTGCGACCCCACCGGCATAGTACTCCCCGCCGGTGATGGACCCCGAGACCGAGATATTCGTCATCAAACCAGATCCCAGATCTCCCACGACACCGCCGACTCGAGTTCCACCGTTATCGATGGTCACGTTGACGGTCGAATCGTACAAATCGAAGCCAGTTGCCTGTCCGACGATCCCGCCTCCATTTCGTGTGTGTGTAATATTATCGAGTGTGCCGGAGACTGAGATGTTGGTAAAGGTAGTGAAGAAGCTGTATCCCGATACAATTCCGACATCGACGAAGGTTACTGCAGGTGAGCCAGCACTGACGTGTGCATCTCGGATGGAGAGATTGGAAATGATGGCATTATCTGTACTGTTGAAGAGGCCAACCCTGGACGTATTGGGGCGATCAATATGGAGATTCGATATTTGGTTGCTCTGTCCATTGTACGTTCCCCGGAACTCATCGTTTGGTGACTCGGTGCCAATCGGCATCAGGCCAGCCCCACCATCCCAGACGACCGTCGATGTCGCATCAATGTCTGCGGTCTGAACGTACACGTCGGTATTGGCGGGCGTGACGTTCTCGTGGCCTACACACTGGAGCTGTTCGAGCGTCGACACCTGCCAGGGGTCATCGACGGTACCACTGCCATTGTAGGTGACCGCCGAACAGTCGATGGGGGCGGCCGCAGCCGAGCCCGTCGAGACCACGAGGGCGACCGCGAGGATCGCGAGGCCGAAAATCAGTAGCCTGATCGAGCGACTCGAGATGGTCGACCGGCGAGTCGATCCGGTCGGTCTGCGCCATTGAGTTATCGAAATCATTGCATCTCCATCAAACTACCAACAGAAAAATTTGTTGATCAGTGATTATGTCTTGTAATGTAGATTTATTCGGCAACTGTAGCGTTGGAGTGGGCCAGGAGACCAGTGCCGGACTCGAGGGTGGCGCCGATTTCGAGCACGCCGGCGATCTCGTGATCGTCCTCGGTGCCTATCTCGATTCACCGGGTGGGCCTCGGCGTACGATCCTGCGGGCCAGCAGGCCCTGATCACGACCATGATCGAGGGAATCCAGCACGGTTCGACTGACTCGGGGCTCACCCGAGGAATCGCCGCCCGGGCACGTTCACAGTCCAGCCTATTGTCACGAATCCGACCGCCATCCTCGAGCTCGTCATGCCTGATTGCGATGGTCGTCGGGCTCGAGCGGTGTGCCTAGCTACTGGGGTAGCGTTGGGAGTGCGTCAGGACTCGCGCCATTTGTGCCCACACTCGACGCAGGTGAACAGTCGAACCTCGTAGGACCCGCCCGGCTTCGGCATCATCTCGTCGTAGGCCCGGTCGCTGTCGCAGTCGGCCACTGGACAGGCCACCTGGGTCGTCTCGGTGGCACCCTGGGTCGCGTCGGCCACGTCCGGGGCGCCATCGTCCTGCTGACCCTCCCGGATCGCCATCGCTGCTTCCGCCTGCGAGTCCCGCGGTGTCTCGGTCCCACACGAGCGACACACCCAGGTGTCACCGTCCGTGTGCATCACCGAGCCACACTCGTCGCAGAATTGCATTGTCCCTGCCTCTCCGCACTGTCTACGCGATGTCCTCGGGCGATTCTTCGTCCATGTCTGGCTCGAGTGTCTCCGGATAGCGATACGTCCGCAAGCGGCCGTGCGAGACTCGCTCACCGCCGCGGATCATGCTGCGCTCCGCTCGCTTGCGTTTCCACGCTCGACGTTCGTCCTCGCTCATGGCCTCGAGATTTGCCTCATGGTCGCCGATCATGTCTGTCATGGAGGTGGGCTTCCCTCAATAATCTTCGCCCGCCGCCACAGCCACCAATCGTGGAGGGCGCGATACAGTTGTTGCGGAAGGCCGACAGCCCCCACGATACAGACGACGAGCAGGCCAACCACGATATGGACCGGGTGTGAGATGGTACCGCCGAGACCATGGTACAGTGCGAGGCCAAAGAGGATGACACTCAGGTAAAAGAGAAGGACTGTCAGCTGGACAAGGGGCATCTGTCGAATCATGGTGCTTCTGTTAAAATTGATTCGGGATGCGTAGTTCTTGCACAGGAGTAACTCGGTCTCCCGCACGTCGACGTCGGCTTGGATGATTGAAATGATATTTTCTTGATTAATTCCGATATCGACGTTCGACATGGTGTACGTCAGCGTCGCAAACAGGGTTGAGGCGATGATCGAGACGACACCGCCTGCCGTGTACCCACTTACGACCGCACTCGCGATCGACCCATCGTCGGTCACTGGTCCACTCGGTCCCGTCAGGGAGAGGAGTGACACGATTACTCCGAGCACGATGACATTCACCCGGAGAATTTTAATCGCCTTCTCGTCCATTTCGTCAAGCGTCGCCCGCTGTCCCTCGACCGTTCGATGGGCCTCCTCGCGAAGGCTTCGCAACGAATCGATGTCAAGGCTACCCGTCTCCGCTGTGAGCACTCGCTGCAGATTTTCAGGCGGGAGGCTTGACGGTGGGCGGTCCATTCTCCTCGACGGTGATGGCCGCCTCATCCGGTATAAACGATCAGGAGATTGTGTCCGTTCGCACTCGGCTTCGATTGTTCCTCGCGGCTGGTGCGCCCGGCACAACATCTATGTACTCCAACGTACTACAACGTATACAATGCCCTCGATCAGTGCCCGGATTCCCGACGATGACGAGGATGCCCTCGAGGCAGTCACCGAGATACTCGACGAGGACAAAAGCACTGTCATCCGCAAGGCACTGCGTGAGGGACTCGCCGACCTCCGGACCCGCGTCGCGGTCGAGCGCTATCAGAGTGGCGAGATCTCGACGAACGAGGCCGCCCGCGTTGCCGGGGTGAGTATTGCGGAGTGGCTCGAGATCGCCCGTGAGCGAAATCTGACGAGCCAGCTCTCACCCGAGGACCTCACCGCCGATGCCGATAGCGCCCGCGAGCTATGACGACAATCTATGTGGATGCGACCACGCTCATCGCGCTTGGGTCTGTGGGCGAACTTGCCGTTCTGACGGCCCTTTCCGGGACGCTCACAATCGTCCCCGACATTCGCGCCGAGGTAACGACGCAGCCGGCACGCGAGAACCTGGACCAGTTCTGTGCTCGAGACGACGTCGTCACAGCTGTCGATTCGTCGGTTGGTGCCTGCATGGACCGGGCTCGGTCGATCCTCGATGCAGCAGAACGTACCGGCGATGTGGTCCTCTTTGCCGCCGTCCTGGCCCATACCGACGCAGACGAATCGGTCGCCATCGTGTCCGACGATCGTCGGGTCCGGACCGTCGCGGACGGGCTTGGAGCGACGGTGACGGGTACGATCGGCGTGATCGTGCGGGCCGTGGCGGACGGACGCTCGGCAGCTGAGGCACGCGAGCTGGTCCGTCGAATCGATTCCCGTGGGTTGCATCTCACGGCCGAGCTCCGCGAGACTGCAGAGACGCTCATCGACGAGGCTGCTGCGGACTCTCGCGGGTGATGGCAGTCCACTCTCATGGATGCGGTGTGCCAGCTGCGACGAGCACTACTGAGGGTCTACCGAACAGCTGATTCATGGAATCCTTGGTGGAATGAAGGCGACTGGCTCGAGATGGCACCAACTTCGCCCTGACGCTACGTACGATCACGTGCGGACGGCGGCGTGTCCCTGGACTCCCGGTCTGGCGAACGTATCGCTTCCTCGAGTCCGGACGAACCACGTCCGAGGCCATCGACCGGACGAGGGTTTATTGCCATTAGCGACCAATCGTGTTTCATGGCTCAATCGGACGGGGCGCGGATTGCACAGACGATCCTGAGTGAGCCACACATCCGTGGACGCCGATCGGCGTCCGCCGAGATCCACGCACTGGTCGAAGAGCGTGGTGACGATCCAGCCGAGGTGGCGGAGCGGTTCGACCTCGATATCGCAGACGTGTATCACGCCCTGGCGTACTACCACGATCACACCGAGGAAATGCAATCTGTCGACGCGGATCGACGGGATGCAATCGAATCCATCCGCGAGTCAGTGAATCGACCACCAGGGGTCGAACCGCCCTCGGCAGATGAGTGAGTGGGAATTCCTGCTGGACGAAAATATCGATCCGATTGTCGCGGAACTGCTTCAGGACGCCGGCTACCAGACTGTCCGATCGACGGATGTCCTCGGTGCGGGGGCCGAGGATGAGGCGATCTGTGCGTATGCGAGCGAGCACAGCCTCTGTATCGTCACCTGTGACGTCTCGAATTTTCGTACGATCGACCCATCCACGCATGATGGCGTTATCCTCTGTTACGGGAATGAGACGCCTGGCCACGAGATGGCTGCGGCGATTATCAACCTCGTATCCACGTATCCCAGTCGAGAGACGATGGGGTCACTCGAGATTCTCGACGATTGGGTATAATGCGCTGACGGCCAGCACTGCTGGAACGTGTTCCCCGCTGGAATCAGCTTCCCCTGTCGAGTGCTAGGGACGTGACAGCCCACCTGTTGTGCCACCTTCCTCTCGCAGCACCCGGGCATCGTGGAGCAGCTCGTGCTCGATCGAGTTCCTCCTCGGCACCGTGATCATCCATGGAGGGCAATCCCGTCGCGACGAACTCGCTGGACAAATGGGTGGTCGGCAGTGGTCCGTACTGTCTTCGACGGGACGATGATGAGCGAGAGCGGAACGCCTTCGTCGAGTTCGATGTCGTAGGCACTCTCCCGCAGACGCGCTTCGATTGTGCCATCGGTATCGGCTGTCTCGAGTTCGACGAGGAGATCGACGTCGGAGTGCACGCCTCGCTCGTCACCCCGGGCGACACTGCCAAAGAGTCGAACCGCTGCGACCGTGTCGGGGAATTCGTCCCCGACGACCCGAGCGAAATCGGTCGGCAGCTCGTCGATGTGGAGACGCGTCCATACAACCAGCAGGGGCGGAATTCGTATTAAACGCTCGGCTCAGTTGACAGACAGCTCCTGTCGATGGCAGATCGCTGTCTCGAGGTTTCGTCCTACTTGCTACGACACCAGCGGTCACTACAGAGTGGATAGCGATCACCGGTGGCATCTCCACGAAGCTGCGAGGCGGATCCCTAGGCTGGTTCGAGATAGGACGTGAGCGCCCCCACCACGGTTCTGACGAACGATTCCTCGAGACGGCCCTGGCGCCGGACGATCGCGGTGTGCGTTGGGGCGGCGATCGCCCACGGTGACACATAGCTTTCGCGTGGCATCCCGCCCTCGATCCAGTGGGTATCCGTGATCTGGATTCCTGCATCGTGGGGCGTGGTCGTCAGCGTTACCGTCATGGACTCCTCGGTGCCGAATGGGTGGGTATCGTTGTTGAGGATCAGCCACGGTCGAGGATGTTCCCCGGCTTTGAACGGATCTGGTCCCCAGACAACATCGCCTCTTCGATACGGCATTCACTCTTCCTCGACGGCGTGCTCGAGCCACGCATCCATGTCCTCCACACCAAATCGCTCATTCGCCGCCTGTGTGCTCTCGAGTAAACTCGTGTAGGCCGCCACCGCATCATCGTCGCCGAGTGCCCAGTAGGGTCCCTTGTGTCGGACGAGGTCACGCTCCTCGAGCCGGCTCAGGACCACGCTAATGCTCCCTGCCTTGATGCCGGTCGCGTCACGGATCTCACTTTGGGTGAACGCCGTGTCCTGTTGTGCCGAGAGAAAGGCCATCACTCGAGCGGCGTTCGTCGCTCCCGACTGACGGAGTTTCTCGGTCGCTGTCGAATCGAAGGTGTCGATGTCGATCGGCATATGTATTCTATTGTATTCAATTGTATTGGGTGTAGTGGGTCCGCTCGATGCCTCGCTGTCGATGCTGTCTCCAGGGGTACCAGCGTTCGCTGGAACCGTCAGTCGTATTTGATGCGGTCAGGCGCATACCTTCGATGGCCCGGTGATCGTATATGAAGGGAGGCGCGGTGGGTCAGTTGTTGCACGGGGTCACTCGACGTCCGCCGGTTCGGCCGCTGTTCGTTTGATGGACTCGAGCGCTTGCGCTCGCTCGTCAGCGAGCGGTGGCCATCTCCTCGGGATGCTCGTGGAAGTACGCGAGCGCCCGATACACGTCGGAGATCGATAGATCATATCGATCAGCGACCGTGTGTGGCTGATCGCCCCGACCCTCGACTTCGTCAACGATCTGGAGCACACTGATGCGCCGGCCCTGAATCCGTGGCTGTCCGCCGAGTGTGTCCGGGTCGGAGACGATCCGGTCTGATTGGGGTGCCATAGATCAGTGTCGGCTCCAATCGCACAACAACGCTCGCCTACTCGGACAGCGGTCCGTGACTGCAGTGCACTCGTTGCCCTCGAGACGCTACATACCGACGTTCAGCGACGCTATCGGGGCTCGGTCCCGACACCACCTGTCAGGGACAGTTCCATCGTTACATAGCGGCGGCCGTTGTCGGCGGTGATGTCCTCGAGTGTCAGCCGCTCCGGGTCGTCCTTGTCCATGGCTACAGTCACATGATCATCACGCCCAGTGGCGGCTCTGGGGGTACGTAGTAGTCGTCCGTCTCCTCGTGTTTCGTCGTCCGCCTGCGAGGCATCACACTCAGTGACTGGCATGATTCTATTCTGTGGAATTGAGCTGCTCGTCCATGCGCTTTGTCGGTCCCATGGACATGATAACGCCCCCGGACGTGAGACTGTCAATTGCCCGTCGTCGGGCCTCGATTTCTTCCTCCGTAAAGTCCCTGTCGTCTGGATCCGGGTCGATCATGCGTGACCGGTGGGCTGGATCTATCATATATCTATGGAGTTGCCGCGAATCCGACACCTCTGTATCGGTTCGAGGACGCCTCGATTTTTCGACGAGCGCACACCCATGACGGGCCTTGATAGGTGTCCTTGGACGCCACGGGGAACAGACTCCTGCTACCGTTCAGTCCAGTCCTTTGAAATCGGGAATCCGGTGCCGTCGTTACTTTGGTCGCTTCTTCGTTGCGTTGTGCCCAGCACCGATCGTGCGGTAGCGACGACCGTCGATGATCGCCATGGCTCGCAATTCCTCTTCGGTGAGGTCCTCAGGGTCTGTGTCGTCGTCAATCATTTTCATCACCGTGGGGCGATTCGTCCGCTTTCTCCTCTGAGGCATCTGACTGGCACGAGACGGCTCACTCCCTGGCGTTGATCTGTTCGTCCATCCGCTTCGTGGGGCCCATGGACATGATAATGCCCCCAGACGTGAGACTGTCAATTGCCTGTCGTCGGGCTTCGATTTCCGCTTCCGTGAAGTCCCTGTCGTCCGGATCCGGGTCGATCATGGGCTGAATGGTCGGCCTGGATATATCATATATCTATGGAGTTGCCGCGATTCCGACATTTTTTGATTCGTCGATAGCACACTCGATTGCTGTCCTTGAACCGTCTGATCGATGTCTACGCTCAGCAGACTGCCACGGCTCAGGCCCCGTGTTTATCGCTTGAAACGGGAATCCGGCGCCGTTCACGGCGCGGAGGATGTAGCGGTCGCTTCTTCGTTGCGTTGTGGCCAACACCAATCGTGCGGTAGCGACGACCGTCGATGATCGCCCTGGCTCGCAATTCCTCTTCAGTGAGGTCCTCTGGGTCTGTGTCGTCGTCAGTCATTATCATCACTGTGGGGTGGTAGCCGCATAAATTTTTCTTGCAGAATGTACCAGCTAAGAAAACCGCTCACGATAGTCGTCCCTACGACTGCAGTAGCGGCCAGGCCACCTGAGACCGAAGCGAAATACAACGTCCCGGCCACCGCGAGAAAACAGATGCCACAGAGGAGACTCGTCAGGCTGTACTTGAATCGGCGGGCGTTCATTTCTAGGACACGCTCGTTCTCCGCAACGATGGATCCGTAGGATCCCACGACCATTTGGAGGTGGTCCGACCGGGTCACAGGTCGATTAGTTGTTGTGAGAAAGCCTGCCACCTCGTGGTGGAGGCCGACCCGACACCTGCTGCTGAGATAGGTGATAATCGACAAGCCGAGTGACAGGAGGGTCAATCCGAGTCCGAGGACGAACGCCCACTGAACACCCGCGGTAACGGTCCCCAGGGACTCTGTTCCTTCCCGGAGGACGAGGGTGAGAAGCGTGAAGACCAGTGCCAGAAGAATACCGACCAACCGAGTCGTGTGGGCTGCCTTCTCGTCGATTTCTGCAATCGTGTTGAGCTGTTTATCGATGGTTCGCTCGAGGCGGTCGGCTGCATCCGCGTAGGTCGATTGGGGAGGATCGTCAGCCGACTCCATCACCGGCTATGGTGGCGGTTTCGGATATAAAGGGTCGCTCGAAATCTGGAGCCACAGCCGATCGTTTCTGGTGAATGCTCACCGATTTCTGCTGACTCTATCCAGGAGTCGACGTATCCAGGATTTCCGCTTGGTGCGCATCCGGACCCCGGTCGTATTGATCGTGTGCGTTCGATATCCCGTCCCGTCCTCGTTGGTCGCGTCCTCCTCGGTAACTTTCTTTTCCTCATCGACCATGATTGGAATGTGCTTGCTGGGTTTTTTACGGCCGGCGCTTGGTGGCGTTGTTCCCGATACTGAGTGTTCGATACCGACGACCGCCATCCACGAGTCCAGGATCGTCCGACTCGTCGTAGTCCTCGGTCTTCGATTCGCGATCACTGGGGTCGGCCGTCCCGTCCCTGACTGAGTCTGATAGAGTCTCTCTGTCGGTGTCAGTCATGGTTGTTGCGTGATCTCCTTAGTGGTCACATCCGCATGGCACCCAATGGTGGATCTGGTGGCCTGTACTGTTCGTCCGCTTCCTCCTTGGTGTCCTTCTCCAGGGGCTCACAATCAGTGTCTGGCATGTCCTATTCCTTGGAATTGAGCTGCTCGTCCATGCGCTTTGTCGGTCCCATGGACATGATAACGCCCCCGGACGTGAGACTTTCAATTGCCCGTCGTCGGGCCTCGATTTCTTCCTCCGTAAAGTCTCTGTCGTCTGGATCCGGGTCAATCATGGATGGATAGTGGGCTGGATTTTTCATAAATCTATGGAGTTGCCGCATATTCGACACCTCATGATCGCTTGCGGGTTTCGTGAAGGTCCAATCGCCAGCCAATTACCACCAAGGCGATAATAACCCCAATACTGACGGTACGTGGTAGCTGTCCTCGGACTGTCTCATAGGTGCCCACAGCGAACAGGATGACTGCTGCTACGGCACAGAACACGGCGAACTTGAGCGATGGAATCGCCCGCCGGTTCGTCGTCTGGAGAAAGTGCACTCGATTGCAGTAATTCTGGAGCAACAGAACCTCTGTCTCGGCAGTTGAGATGGGAGCCGAGAGTATGTATTGAAGGTTGTCCTCATTAATGCCCACGTCGCTTTCTGTCGTTGCAACCGTGATCGCCGCGAGGACTGTCGACACAACCAAGGCCGCGATCCCAATCTCGATATACCGCGAGTCGCCGACCACCTGGAAATCAATGATGGGTGGAATGGCCACGAGAACGCCGAACGATCGCGAGGTTGACCCGAAGCAACTGGGTGGCTGTTGTGGTGAGTCCATCGAGCAGGGCCAGCTGCTTGTCAACGGTGCGGTGGGCTTCAGCACGCAATTCGCGCAGGGTCTCGGTGTCCGTTTCCTCGGCGAGGGTGGTCAGCTGCTCCTCGAGGTGCTCCCGGAGGTCGTGATTCCCATCCGCCTTCGGCATGCGGCAGGTGGCCGCGGCTCCCTATTTGAACGGTCGCCTCCTGGCCTTGCTGATGCAGCCCCTTCATGGTCGTCTTGAAGGGACTCATCGGGTCAGCGCGAACTTGGAGGATGAAACTACTGCGGCGTGTTCTGCACGGTTTGTGGCATCACTCGCTGAACCATCGAGACAGTAGCCGGTGGAACCACGGCTCCGTATAGTACCGCTTGCCCGTCTTGTTGATGAGCATGGTCCTGTAGCCCCGTCCATCATCGGTCGTGACGTCGTCCTCGGTGACCGGGTCACTCGTCATTGGAATCACGCGGGAAGATACGCGGGCCGTTCACGATTTGGTGGCCCTCGAGAGTCGGTTTCTCCTCTTCGTCCTCGGTATCAGATGTCATAGTGGTGGGTTCGGTCACAGCCTACGGCCGGCGCTTCGAGGGCCCGTTGTTCCCGATGCCGATCGTCCGGTAGCGCCGACCATCGTCCATCAGCGCACGGTCTTTGATCTCCTCGAGTTCTTGCTCACTCAATGCATCGCCCTCCTCGCGTGGCTCACAGTCTGACATGGTTCGTTACCGCTCTTTCATATGCCGCAGCGTCCCCTTCGACATGATGACACCGCCCGAGGCCAGACTCTCGATGGCCCGTCGGCGGGCCTCGATCTCCTCGTCCGTGTAGTCGCGGTCATCGGGGTCTGGATCGATCATGGACTCGATTAGGGTGGCGGTCGTAGTAAGGCTGATGAGTCGTCGGATGTCCGACAATTCAGCGACTGTGGCAGCGATTGCTGTGCATCACCACTCCACATGGTGTTGTTCGAATAGCGAGGAACTCTCTGGACACCGAGTAGCTCGCACTGAAGATACTTAGATGACGAATCTGTTCGACCGGATCAACGCAGCGCCAACATGTTACGAGTCGGTCGCGGCGTCCCGCAAGGTTATACTTTCAGTGTGGTATGCCAATCTCTTTTATCTGCCATTTCCAATGGTCATTACACCGTGAACCGGAGATATGTCCTGCTGGTGATCTCCGTGCTTGCACTTGTGGTATTAGCGGGGTGTGGCGGTATCCACGATGTGGATGGCGATGGCCTCAATCGCACCCAGGAGGACCAATTCGGTACGAGCGATTTTAACACTGACACCGATGAAGACGGGGTTCCAGATGGCGAGGAAGTCCGGCAGAATCTTTCGCCGACGGATGCAGACACGGACGGTGACGGGTTGAACGATTCACTCGAACTGCAACAGGACGGCTTCGATCCGAGACTCGCGGATACGGACGATGACGGCCTTGATGATGGCCGTGAACGATCGCTTCGAACGGCACCGGATTCGCCCGATACAGACGGCGATGGTGTCCTGGATGTCCACGAGATCGACAATGGAACGGATCCTCGCCTGAGCGATACGGATGGCGACAACCTCGCTGATGGCATCGAGTTCAGCGAAGCTGGACTCTCACCGACAACCGCTGATTCTGACGGTGATGGGCTCTTGGATGGCCAGGAATATCGGGACGATCGGCTCGATCCGCTTATGGCGGATACTGACGGGGATGGCCTTGCAGACGACCGTGAACTCGAGATCGGCACAGATCCCTCGGTGGGTGATTCGGATGGTGACACTCTGACGGACGCAGCGGAACTGGAGATCGGCACGGAACCAACAGATTCGGACTCTGATGGTGATGGTCGAGCAGACGGCCTCGAGTACCACGCGGTGGATCTCGATCCAACCGCGGCGGAGATCGACACGATCGATGGATCGCCGGAGCCCGGATTTGCCTCGAATCGCTCACTGACGGAGCAGGCCCTGTCAGCGGTGGCGAGTTGGTTGGAAGCCTCCCTATGGATCAGGACCGTCGGACTGAGCTCGTCGTGACGGCTGCGACGGAGATCTGTGGCGCCCATTCAGCAGCCGTGCCAGCCGGGGTCGCCTCGAGTACCCATCTCAGTGGCGAGGCGTATCGCAACACGTACCGCGTCGGCCATACGGCGGAGTTGCTCGTCGACCAGTTCGGAGTTGGGATAGACGCATCGACCATCCAGCGTCGAATGGGGATGGCCCGCCAGTATGCCGGGTTCATCGGACAGTACGCCCCGCTGATTGCGAGCTATCAGCGCCTCCACGAGGCGTCCTGTGCCGTCGAGCGGAATGAGTCGGTGGCGATCGAGGACTTCTATATTGCGTCTGCTGCGTTCGCTGCCGATGCTGCGTTGCTTCAGTCAGGTGTAGTGTACCGGGCGTCGTTCGCGTCGACGAGGTACATGGCGAACAAGGTCGGCATGATGCGACTGGCCCGGGTGTGTGGCTACAAGTGTGTCGGCCTTATCGAGAGCGAAATCCACTGGGCGATACGTGGACTCTATCAAGGGATCCCCGCATTCCTGACGGAACAGGCAATCGACGGGCAGCTGGCCACGGCCAGCTGGAACGACTCTGTGGAGGAGGATGTTGGCGATTATCTCGAGGAAGAACGATGTGACGGTGGTGGATGATCATTTCGTCGGGAAATCGGGAGTGCTGGGGTGTGTGGGTGATATTGATCCATGGGGTGTCGACTATGGAAGTCTGTCCGAGGACATCCGTGATGCTGTTCGCACATTGATAGTCGATCAGGAGTGGCCAACAGGGACAGTCGATATGAGTGAGATAATTTCAGGTCTTGGGATCGATGACTGTGTCACATAATCTACTCTCCGTCTATTGATGTTAGATGCTACTCGATTCAGGTCACAATCGCTGATCGGCGAGCAGAGGACAATCGGTACAAGATGTCTTGCAAATCAGTAGACTCTTGAGCACTTCCGGTCACGCACAGCCATGGACGGCAATCGTATTCTCGTAACTGGCGGCGCCGGCTTCATCGGCTCGAATTTTGCAAACGCCCTTGCAACCACGAACGACGTCATCGCGATCGACGATGGCTATCTCGGCACCCCGGCAAATCTCGAGAGTGCCGTGGACTATCGTCGAACAGAGTGTGCTCGCAGACGACCTGCCGACCGACGTCGACGTCGTGTTCCACCTCGCGGCGCTCTCCTCGTATGCGATGCACGAGGAGGATCCGACGCATGGCGTCCGCGTCAACGTCGAGGGGTTCGTCAACACCGTCGAGCAGGCTCGCGCAGACGGCTGTGACACGGTCGTCTACGCCTCGACGTCCTCGATCTACGGGAGCCGGACGGAGCCCTCGCCGGAGGACATGCCGGTCTCGGTCAACACGGGCTACGAGGCCTCGAAACTCGCCCGCGAGCGCTACGCCGAGTACTTCTCGAATCACTACGACCTGTCGATGGCCGGGATGCGGTTCTTCTCGGTGTATCAGGGCTATGGCGGGGCCGAGGAGCACAAGGGCGAGTACGCCAACGTAATCGCACAGTTCGCCGACGACATTGCGAAGGGCGAGCAGCCGGTGCTGTACGGGGACGGGACCCAGACGCGGGATTTCACGCACGTCGACGACATCGTTCGGGGGCCTCGACTGCGCGGCCGAGGCCGGAGCTGGACGGGGTCTACAATCTTGGCACCGGCGAGGCCTACTGTTTCAACACCGTCGTGGAAGCTGATCAACGAGGAGCTCGGGAACCGACGTCGACGCCGACGTACGTGGAGAATCCGATTCCGAAGTCGGTGTATGTGCACGATACGTGTGCCGATACCCTCGAGGTTGCGGAGAGAGGCTGGTTGGGAGCCGGAGATTCGTTTGCGGAGGGGATTGAGAGGGTGTGTGCGCAATATCTGTAGGTTTCTTGGCAGTATATAATTAAACCTCTTCCAACTTTTAAGAGATATTTCTGTATGTCTATCCAGAGGATATTCTCGAAGGATTTATCGGAGAAATTACCGCCCCACGGGGGGCGGCGCTGACGACTCACGCAAGACGTTGGTCCATCTGAGTATGTCGTTACTTGGTGTCTTGAACTCCTCGAACAGCTGATGAGTCGCGTGAAGATAAGAACCTCTAACCTTATGACTCTACATAAAATGTGTACTATGCCGAGAGGGTATCCACAAGAAATCAACGAGTACTGTGTCTTTCTCAAGGGGGCTACACTGTTAACCCAATGCTATGACTGCGCCAGTGTGGTTATAATGCTAGGAATAGGACAATCTAAAAAGCCGCTATGTAGGAACCAACGTTTTCAGACTTATGAATTCTATTTTTGGCGACAATATAAGGATGCGGAAACTGGAAAACCGAGATGTAGCAATTAAGTGGTAAGGATCAATAGTCCAGTTAGTCATGTGAGGGAATTATTTTAATTATTAGATGGTCTTATTTGTGTTGCCCCAGATTCATAGCTATAGATGACAACACTAACAGAACTATTCCATAAGGGACTTTCAAATCCAAATCAAATTCTTCCGTACTTGAAACAAAAATCAGGTATTCAACCATGGGGCTGGCGTGGTCCAGCCATCAAAATGGCGGAGTTGAAATATAGGACTACTAATTACCAATACCAAACGACATCAATATGGGATAAAGACTGGGATTTGCTCGTTATTCTTGATGCTTGTCGTCCAGAATGGGTTAAGACTGTCGAAGATGACTATGAATATATTGATAATGTGGATACTATTCATTCTGTGGGTAGCCACTCAAAGGAGTGGATTTTGAATACCTTCGATGATAGGTATTCATCAGAAATGAAGGAAACTATATATATCACTGGAAATCATTACGGGGACCTTATTAACGAGTCAAAACTGGCAGCATTTGAGTCTGCTCAAGATTATGGGGAATGGGCATATGATTCAGCATCTCCTCCGGCAAACGTTGTGACAGATTTAGCCGTTAATGCGTCGCGAAATTCCGATTGGGAGCGCTGTATCGTTCATTATATGCAACCACATAAACCCTTCATTTCAAAAACTAGTAGCAGAGATGATATTTCAGTTCAGGATTGGTCAATAGCATATAAGCCATACCGTATGGTTTTCGATGGGAGAATATCAAAAGATGAATTAATAGAAGGATTCATTTCAAACTTACAGTATGTACTTGACGAGGTCACGATATTATTAGAGAATATTGAAGCTCCTACTGCCATACTTACCTGAGTGATCGACGGCCAAGCGCTAGGGGAAAATGGGCTATGGGATCACTCAATTGGAGTTAAGCATCCTTCTATGCGCCGCATTCCTTGGGTTGAAACTACCGCGACTGACAAAAATACATTAGATCCAAAAGAATATGTTGAGGCTGATTATGATGAAAAAACAGTAAATGAGAACCTCAAAGCTCTCGGATATAGATAATCCGTTATTTCAGGCTTCTATGAAAGATCATTGAGGATGAGACCAGGTCTTCCACATCAGACAGTTTAATATTCAACGCTACTACTCCCCTACCAATCAATATGAATTCGATGCTGGACACAGTTAACCATCTTAGGCGTGGAATCTACCAGCTCCCGCCGAAATATCCAGGTAAGGATACAGCTATAAAACTTATTGACGCCACCTGTCATTATCTTAATTCGCATTCAGCTACAAATATCTACCAACGTGAATGGGATGTGTTGATATTGCTTGATTGTGCTAGAGTTGATATGTTGGAATCGCTTACTGATGAGTTTCCGTTCATTCACCCAGTAGGCACTCATCATACACCTGGAACTGATTCCGCTGAATGGATGGAAACAACTTTTGTAAGTAAATATGAGGATGATATTAAGAATACTGTATATATTACCGCAAATCCCAATTCTGAAAATCATCTTAGTGAAAATATATTTGAACGGCTTGAAGAAGTGTGGAGGTATAGTTGGGATGACGATCACGGGACAGTGCTCCCTAGATCCGTTACTGATCAAGCAATCACAATCAGTCGAGATTTCAATCCTGAAAAGATGATAATCCATTACATGCAGCCCCACCCTCCCTTTATACCTCGACCAGAAATTGACGCTGCGAGGAATACGGCTTCGAATAAGGAAACTGCAGGTATGAATCTAAAGAGTCTCCACCAGGAAGCGGGATACTCTTTGGATGAATTATGGGAAGCTCACATGGAAAATCTAAATTATGTTTTAAAAGATATCCAAGATGTCCTACTTACCAATTTAAATGCCGATAAGGTTGTTATTTCTGCAGATCACGGACAGGCCTTCGGTGAACAAAACGTATTTGGACACCCTCGATCGATCGCCGATTAACGTTCTCTGTAATGTCCCATGGTGTGTAACTTCTGCTACCGATGAGCAAGACTATTCCCCCCATTCAACAGGTAATTCGATCTCAGAAACGTCAGTGGATAAACGTTTAAAGGATTTAGGATACAAAATTTAAAATATATGGGCGGTTCCGACAATAAAGGCATCAATTCTTTAATATCAATTATTCGTGGTTCTTCAATTTTCCTAATAGGGAGTCTAGTCTCTAGAGTCATACAGTTCATTTTTATAGTAATTCTTACAAATTATTTAGGTGCTGCAATTTTTGGAACCTATATATTTATCATTAGATTAGTAAGAATTGCTTCCGATTTTTCTGATTTAGGAGCAGACCAAGCTCTACTAAAATTGCTCCCAAAATATTCCGAAAAGAGATCCACACAGCGTTCAATCATAGCTATAAGTCTTATTACGACATTCATTGTTAGTATTTTTATTTCAATTATTGCCATCCACCAATCCGATAGGATAAACCACCTATTCCTAAACAATGATATATATCTAAGTATATTTCCAATATTGATATTCTTACTCCCCATAATCACATTAATAAATGTGACAACTTCCGTATTCAGAGCGATCGAGGTCTTGGAATACCGAGTTTTCATAAGGGATTTCCTCCATCACTTAACGAAATTAGTCTTAGTCGGCGTGGTTATCATCGCTGCAGGAACGATACAAGAGATAACAGTAGCGACTGTTATTGCTGGAGCGTTTGTATTTCTAGTTTTCGTTTGTTCTCCTTTGGTGCAGAACTCCACTTCAGCCTAGAATTAGCGGTGTTTTATCCAATCTACGAGAATATTACTCCTATGCCTTGCCACTAACAGTTTCACGAACAGGTGCTCTAGGTTTACAACACCTAGACGTTCTAATGATTGGATATTTTCTCACAGCCGCGGATGTAGGGGTGTATCACGTCAGTCTTGGCCTTTCTGCATTAATCGGTCTACCATTAATTGGGATTAACCAATTATTTCCTCCAATAGCATCTAGATATTATGAAAATCAGAATATGAAGGAACTCGAAAAAATGTATTCAACAGTAACACGTTGGATTTTAACATCTTCTGCTCTTATTTGTATAGTGATCGTTGTTTTTCGAGTTGAATTATTAAGTCTATTTGGAAGAGAGTTCACGGCAGGGACCACAATTCTATTAGTATTAGCCCTTTCAAAATTTATCGATGCAGCAATTGGACCAAGCGGATCTCTTCTATCAATGACTGATCTCCAGAATATTAACGCTCTTAACCAATTTAGCACAATTATATTTAACTTCGCACTGAATTACATTTTGATTATTGAATATGGGTTAATAGGTGCAGCTATAGCTACAGCAATTTCGCTTACAATCATTAATATCCTAAGAGTTTTGGAGGTTTGGTGGTTTTTAGATATTTCCCCGTATACGAAATCATATTTCAAACCCATACTCCTACTAATTCCCACTAGTTTTGTAATGTATTTCTCACGCACGCTGTGGTCGGGTATTGTTCTAGTTATTCTGGGAAGTGCACTGGGAGCTGCATTGTTTATTATTGGGTACGTGATGATCGGTCTCGATCCCTATGATAAACAACTGTTAAAACAAATTAAAGAGAATATATGACACGGCTGTTATTGGTGAACTAGATTGTAATATCGAAATGAATTTGAGTGTTGCTTTCAGGGAAGTGGGGTGGTTTCGTTGCAACTGATCCGGATAGACAGTGACGTGAAGCATCTCAAAAGCATCTCTATATTCTGATTCTAAATGTATTCGGAAACTAATTCTAAAAACTTTTGACATTGGTGTGAGGGTCTATTCTATTCTAGGGCTTAGATTAAAGTTCCATTAACAAATTGTTTATCCACAATGTAGAGTTTAATTTCTCCAGAATCGTAGATAGCGTCTTGTTCATAGAGTTGGTCATTTGCTTTTGCCTCACTTCGCCAAGGCCGAATAAATAAGTCATCATCATATGAACCAAAGAAGCGAATGTCCACGACTGGATTTCCCTGAGAAAGCCAAAGTCCCCGTTCATAAGGAATTATTTTCAATTCTGTATGTGTATTAACCCATTCACTCGCGATGAACTGGCTTTCAGTATAATGCCCTTCTCCAATCACCGTGCTAGATTTATCGCTATATAGGACATGTGGCGGTACGGCTGCTATCTGTGTAATAATCAAAATCACGGCTAAGATAATGCCAACCACCTCCAGATCAAAATTGTAATTTTTTATAGACAATTCATTACGGGATAAAAATGATAATACAGGTGGTATAAGTGCGGCAGATAGTAGTATAAGTAGTCGAATCGAATCCAAGGGGATTAGTCGACCAATGGCCAAAGTGGCCACATAAATCAGTCCAAGAATCCCTGCATAGACCACCATACTGGTCTCCCAAACTTCTATTTTATTCTTTGACAACACAAAATATGCCCCAATGGAAGCAATAATCGCAAATATTGGAACGGCCATCCTTGTGATAGCACTCCGAATTCCAACTACTCTACTAATCTCTACCTGTCTTTCTATGACCGGTGGGGGTGCCTGAATACCAAAGTAGGATAGAATATTCAATTGAAAGAGTTTCTATAAGGCTGGGAGCATAAAATACAAACATACTCGCAATTACAATTGCGATAATTGCGGTTGGGAAAATATTTTTCGAGGCGTATATTCGGCTTTGCCTACTTCTCCAAAACGAGCGGGCAATAGACCTTTTTGATATCCCAACGAATCAGGTACCAGACGACCAATAGTAATAATAGATTTACTGACATCGCATGATGGGTGAAACTAAGACTAACGGTTGTCACTAACACCAATATAGTCTTTGTCAATGTGTTCATTTCCAATAGCAAAATAAATAGAGTAAGGAATAACAAGAAAACAGCCAATGTTTCGTCAACAAATTTACTATCAAATAATATGAATGATCTCAGGCTGCTTAATACAAGAGCAGAGGAGAAAGCGATTTGAATTGAAGTTACTTTCTTTATTGTTAGAAAATATATGGCTGGGAGAAATATCAAAAATAAGGGTAAATACTTCGCGAATGGTAATAGAGGAACGTCAATAACATCCAACAATACTGAGGCTAAAGAGTAAAATGCAGGCCATGAATGTCTTATATCCGATATTCTCAGCCAGGGGCCACCAGATATTAGAAACTCGGTTGCTCGAATAGTCGTAGTATACGGATGGTACCCATATAGTCCAACTTCTCGGGGATCAATCACGATTAAAAAAGACAATAAAGGTGTCGAAATAAGTAAGAACAACATACTGTAATAATTGTATGTATGGTGTAATGTTAATAATAAAGGTGCTACAAATAAAGAGAGAATCAATAAATAGCCATAAATCAGTGGAACGGACTCGATAATTTGAAAGCAAACTAATGTTGTAAGACAAATTAGCAAACAATGAATAGATAAATATATTTTATCAATCATCAATCCATTACTATCAGTAATCTCTTTATCTGATATTAATACTGTAATGGATCTCATAGTACAACTCCAATAGCTTCCTCAGTCTGGGACGCCACATCCACCCAAGTATGATTTTTTGCTTTCTTTTTACAATCCCCTTTTTCGAGTTGGTCTACTTGGCTAACTCCCTCCGAGATATCATTTGTGACTATTCCACAACTTGAATCGATGAGCTCACTTCCACCACAGTTCTTAGACGCAACTACTGGTGTGCCACAAGCTAATGATTCTAATATTACATTCCCAAATGCTTCAAATTTGGCTGGATGTATAGTTGCAAGAGCTCCACTATAGTATTGAGCTAATTTATCTTGAGAAAGTCGGCCAAGTGCTTTAGTATTTGATATTGAAGATGAACTCGGCCCAGCGATATATATCGGGAGTGAAGAGCGTGGACTAAATGATTGTATTTGTGATAGTCCCTTTCGTTCGGAGTCTCCAACAAATAATAGATATTCATCATCTATAACCGTATTTCTTGGATAGAATATCTCTGTGTCTACGCCGTTGTAAATAACCATCCTAGGGTTAGATGGATTGAGATACTTCTCCCACATTCTTCTTGTTAATTCACTATTATATATTATAAAATCCGATTTTGTAACTGACTTAGAATCGATTCAGTTTTCTTATCGGATTGATAGCAAAGTCAATGCTTCTTGCAAATTTTGACAAATCTTGGCGCATATATTGTTGCGATTCAGGTTTACAATCATGCTTTTTGGTTATCACTGGGATTTCAAGAGAGAATGGGTATTCTGTGTGTTTAATGGCGATATCAAAGTTTGTGACATCAATACCCTTTAAAACCTTTTTAGCAGCTAGTGGATACTGAATAAAGTTAGCACTAATTTTCGGATAACATGCCCAAATAATCCTAATATTGTCATCTATATCTATTGATGGCAAAAAATTGGCGTCACCGCACCTACCGGCAATTACTGTAATGTTGTGACCTCTTTGCGACAAGTTGTTATACAAGTATTTAAGGTGATACGAGATACCTCCCAGAACATATGGCGGATATTCTCTCGTGAGGACAAGTATGTTCATTATATAGTCTGTAATAAATTTACAATCATAATTAACAGGGTAATTTTTCTCTTTCTGGGCTTACCTTATATTCCTTCACAGATAGTTTTACCGTAGGTGCCTAACTAAAGTGTCATGAGATGCTTCTGAATACCCTCATAAGGTCTTCGAGTGAGTTTTCCCAAGTAAATTTTTGAGAATGGGTAATACCTCTAGCTACCATTTTATTTCTTTTACTTGAGTTATTTAGCAAAGAGATCATTTCATGGACAATATCATCTATTGAGGTTGGATCAGTAAAGACAGCTGCATTACCTAGTACCTCAGGTAGCGAACTCGTATTTGACGCAACTACTGGTGTCCCACAAGCCATCGCTTCTAATGGGGGTAATCCAAATCCTTCATAGAAAGAAGGATAGAGAAACAACTCAGCGTTTTTATACGCGTACTTCAATTCTTCTTTTGATATAAAACCAGGAATGATTATATTATTTGTTTCTTCTACATTTAGTGTCTTGAAGATTGATTTGTTATTCGGCCCAATCATTACCAATTTGAGGTCCGAATTAGTTTGATTTTTAACTCGAAGATATGATTCAATTACTCCCTTGACGTTCTTTCGTGGGTTTTGTGCTCCAACAAACAAGATATAATTATTGGGTAAGTCAAATTCAACTCCTGGTTCGTTAGACAGAAAATATGGATCGATACCATTATATACAATATCAATTTTGGATTTTGGGATTTTCAACAAAGAGTGTATTTCATTTTTCGAAAATTCAGATACAGTAACAATGCGATCAGCCATTTTGGCACCACGTGAAAGTACCGCTCTTCGATAGATCCTCATTTTAGTAGATGTCCAGCCTCTCTGGGGACTCATATCATGAATACAAACTACATTATTAAAAGATGGATTGAACATAAATCCATTCGAATTGGGATTATATAGCACATCAAGATTATATTTTGAAGCTATCATAGGCAAAATAGTTCTTTCCCAGATTATGCCATATAATTGGGAATTTTTAATAAAATATGAAGAATCTAAATTGATTTGATTAAAATGCTCAGCGATAGATTGATGTCCAAAGCAGATAACATTTAAATCTTCAAGTTGTTGAAGAGATTTTGTCACTTCTATTGCTGTTTGAACGCCTCCACTGGGTTCTTCTACTGAGAAGGCACGCCCGTTAACTCCGATATTCATCACCATCTAAAACTATTCTTTTAAAATTCAATTTTTAAGTTATTCATTATTATATTTACGATATTGGTTAGTAGTGTCTTAATTTCTGTCACTATGCATTATCTAAGTTCTGTCTCTCTTTAGGTTTATAGCAACTCTTGATATCGACTAACATGCTCTTGTGCGACATGTTTTATGTCAAAATCCTGTATTCGATTATTAATTGAATTATAACAACTCCGTCGTGTCGTTTCGTTCGTTAACAATTCTTTGAGTGCAGTTGCGACAGCCTCTGAATCACGCGGTGAGTCTACAAGAATCCCTGCGTCTCCCACGGCTTCAGGGACTCCTCCTGTCGAAGACCCAACTACAGGGGTTCCAGACGCTTGTGCTTCAAGATAAACTATACCAAATCCTTCGACATCAAATCCATCTTGGACAGGTACCAGTGAAAAAACAGCTGCGTCTCTGAGTAGCATTTCCTTCATTTCATTTGAAACTCTTCCGAGTACTTGTATTGTATCATCGTTTGACGATTTAATTTCTAGTAATGGACGTTGGTCGCCTTCACCAGCTATAATTAAGCCATGTTTCTGCCGAATATATTGGGGAAGAAGTTGCCAAGCGTCAATAATAGTCTCCACATTTTTTCTTTTGACAAGTCTGGAAATTGTAAATACAGGCCCGCCTGGTGTGGAATCAGGAATTGAAGTTGGAATGGAGATTGATGGTGGGACCACATCGATTTTTGCCCCATTAATATTTGTGACAGACTTGGTGAGTTCTGCTGTAAACTGACTAACTGCATGAAAATTCTGAGCTTGACTAGCGGCGGATTTGAGCTAGACGTGTATTTTCTAGCTCAAGTGCATGTGTTGAGACGGTTCGAGAAACATTCAAATCATTTGCCGCTTTTAGTGCAGGCCAGCATAATATGTGGGTTATGTGCAGAATGTGCGGTGAAAATTGTAATATATTCTTTTTTGTTTGCTTAAAAACGTAGTTAAAATATGGCCATTTCTTCAAGTCCATCGGATGGGAAATTTTCACGCTGGGGAACCAGTCTTCTGGAAACGTGTTATCTCCAGGTTCTAAATGTAATATCTGGGTCTCGTGACCAAGAAGATCCAGTCCTTTCTCTAAATTTTTAGTTAAAGTTTGAATTCCCCCTGGAGGTGGTGGATAGTCTGGTGTGACTATTAAAACCCGCATCAATTGATATCTCTGACCAGGTTTCTCAGAAACTATTCCATATATATGATGTATTGGTTCAATATATCTGATCATATTGGCAGGCAATCGGGTCATATGATTTGATTCTGAGACATCTGATGTGCTTCTTATTGATTGCTAGTAATTCGGCTTCATGCTGACGTCTGACATCCAATAAATTCTTAAGTGCTTTCATAGGTTTCGTAAGTTCATCTGATAAATTATTTTGCTCAGTTGGATCTTCTTTAATGTTATAGTATTCGTACATTTCCTTCTCTTCTTCTTTCTCTTCAAAAAGTATTTTGTGAACATCTGAACGTACAGATATTAGGTTCCGGTTATGTCTTCCGTCATATGTTGATGAGATAGCAAGCCCAGTGCTATGTGGAGGATCACGATCTTCTGCAAGATTGCAGATAATATGAGGGAGATTTGTTAGTGATACGCATTTATCAATATTTCTTTCAGCTTCAATATCGCCCCGATTCCTAGAGGAACGTGAATATTTTCTTCATATAGGGATGGGTCAGAAGTGACCATAGAAACCGTGCTCATCAATTGCCTCACCATGGTCCGCAAAGACAACGAAGATTGTATCTTCACCTCCAATACGATCTTGGAGTTCCCCTATGAGTTTGTCTGCATATCGAATGGAATCATCATATATATTTATAATCCCATTCCTATCTTTTTTGGACATTTCAATATCTAACTGATCTAATAAAATTTTACATCGCCAATTATAGTAATAAGTACTAATAGTGTTCGACCATTTTCTGTGTTTTTTTGGAGTTATATATGGGAAATGGGTGTCTAGTGAGAAGGCCCAAAGGAAGTATGGTTTATCTTGGTTTTCTACCCAATTCTCCATATCATCAATATACGTTTCCCAAGACCGGAATGCTTCTTCCTTCCGCAATAAATTTCGAAAATTTCGAAGTAATGTAAATACACCTGAGTCAGAAATATGTTTATCGAATATTTTTTGGTATTGCTCCTTATTAAAAAGGAAGTCTTCAAAATAATCAAATCCGTAATCAAATCCATAATATCTGGATGCATACGCATTAGGGCAGAATGCCCCTGTTGCATAGCCCTTCTCAGACAGATTTTGAGCAAGGGTTCCGTGGCGTTTAAGATGGTATTTTGAATTTTCGGGGTTAGATATTTTATCTCTAGTTACCATTAACTCACCCGTGAAGATACTCGCCATTGCAGCATTAGTTCGGGATGCCGGCGAGACAGCATTGGTGAAAGCCATGCCATTTCTTGCTAACTGATCTAAATTTGGGGTTGTATTCCTTTTATATCCATTATACCCACAGTGATCAGCCCGCAGACTGTCAAATGTTATTGCTACAATGTTTTTCATATTTTAGCATAGTTATCTAAGTAGCCTAGAGATTTCAATCGTTCCTGAACTTGAGTCTTGTTCCACATGGTTATCCTTTGGAGTAGTTTTTCTTTCCTCAACATAATTAAGTATCTCTTCTAACACAAATGTTATATATTCAGAGTTGGATTCGAATTCAGTTTGATGTACCCTATCCTCTACTCGGTTACACACTGACTTCGGGATTTGAACGTCCTGCAAATCTTCTTTACTCATAACCATACCGGTACTGTCTTTGGTGATATATTATTCGATTGTAGTTTAGTTATTCGGTGTGAATACATTATTTATTTGTGTATTTTTGGTCTAATGTGTAATTCAAAAAAGTTTGGTGATTTAATCAATTTCTTTCATAATCGAATGACTGCCTCGTAGAATTTCATATCCTTGTTTCGGTGTAACCGGAGGAGTTGCTGAGGATTCTATCGAATTTAGGTATTGATCGAGTAACGTCTCAAATCCGAAGAAAAGATTTCCCTGAAGGGTATGTACTCCTGACTTAACCATTCCATACCCGAACTGCCCGATTCCAGAGAGTGCGGTTAGAAGAACTTCTATTGCGGAATGATCTTTTTCTTGCCCTACGTGAACGATGATATCCCGGAAGATGTCCACTATGGCAAGACGCTTCGTTCCACAAATCACAAAGAACCACTCCGAGAGAGGTGCATCAAATATCATCGAAAGTTGGCCTTGACGGTCCTTTGTTCCCGCAATCGTAGCAGTTACTGAGTTTAACGGTTGTCCGTCACCCTCATTTTTCTGGGCGGTTGCATTCATGATTTCAAGATTGCCAATAAACGCTTCTATGAGATAGAGTAGATGTGGTGACTCATCAAAAAATAGCCCACCAGGTAAATCGGTATACCATGAGGGAAGATCACGGCGCGGACTGCTGAATTGGATCCCTTTTACGTACCGAATGTCTCCAAACTTTCCTTCTTGTACGAGCCGCGTAGCTTTTCGGACGAATCGTGAGTAAGAGGAAATTATGAACTATCCCGAGTTCTGCACTTGACCTTTCAGCTGCGGAAATCATACTCTTCGCGTCTTCCAACTCGACTGCCATTGGTTTCTCACAGAAGACATTTGTCTCTGTTTTGAGAGCTTTCACAGTGTATTCTGCGTGGGTAAATGGTGGTGTACTGATCGTGACTAAATCTAAATCCGAAGCGAGAAACAATTCGTAATCGTCATATATATTCTGAATGTTGTAATCTTCAGCAGTTTTCTCCGCATTAGGCCAATGATGATCATAAACTGTAGACAGTGAAATACGAGGGTTTGCCTTTAAAGCAGGTATGTGACGTTCCTTAGCGATTGATCCACATCCAACAACACCGACCTTGTACCTTTTAGTCATTAGTCACTACCTGACTGTATACCTCCAATACTCTTTCCGTCCGTTGCTCCCACGTTAGGTTTTCAGTTATGTATTCTCGTGCATTCTTTGCCGAGTCTACGATCTAAACTCGGGGTCGTCAAACAGCTCAATGACTGCTTGCGCAACTTCATCTGGATTGTTAGGCTCCAGAAGAACCCCTGTTTCGTGATCGGTGACCACTTCGGGAACGCCGGCGATTGCCGTTACGACAGGCGGGACACCGGATGCCATTGCTTCAAGCATTGTAAGTGGTAGTCCCTCGGAGTAGGACGGCCGACAAAACACGCTTGCACGATCATACATTTCAGAGATATCATCAACGTAATCGTAAATCCTGACAGAATCAGAGAGATTCGAGTATTGAATTTTCTCCTGAACTTCCTTTTCCATTGGGCCACTTCCGACAAGATGAATCTCCGAATCCGGATGGGACTCTAAGATTGACGGGATTGCGGTCAGTAGATCCTGAATTCCATTATTATGAACGAATCGTCCGATATACAAGAGTGACTTCCTATTTGTTGGATCCGGTGAGAATTCGTTAACGTCTACTGCGTTTCGAACTGCCACCGTTTGCTTTGCCCCAAGTGATTGTGCAATCAGCTCTGCAGCAGCGCTGACACATATCACCTGTTCGCTCCGGGAGATTACGAATCGACTAATTGTCTGCTCGAACGCCTTCGCTGCGGCACCACTAAAGCCGGAGATCATACCGATATCACCGAGATGAAGCGTAGTCACAAGTCTATAACCTGCACGGTTTGAGTAGAGCGAAGCCAGTATTGACGTATAAAAGAATCGGTTATGGGCATGTACAATATCTGGTTGAAATTCTCGAAGAACTTTTTTGAACTTATACAGAGCTGAAACCGAGAACATACTCTGTAATCCTATAGTGTGGGTGAGATCGAGTGCCGAAGCAGTGAATAATGAGATTTCGGAAACATCATGAAATTCAAATTCTCTGCTACCGTCGTCTAACGTAAAAATCCCAACTTCGACCCCTTCATCAACTAGATGAAGCGCTAATTTTTTGACTACCTGTTCCACACCACCATCACTCGGTGGTAAATAATCCGAAGTGAGCAGTATTCGATTATTCGCCTGCTCGTTCATATGACCCAATAGACGGTCCCACTAAAGTAGTAACTCATCTTGATATGCTAACCCGAACAGACCTAATTCTCTTACCCAAGTAATTTTCCAAGCAATTGGTCTCCACCTGACCCCTTGAGGATTTCCGGATCCCTGAACTTTGCTGCTCTCTCGTTGTCGGCTGGCGATGGTAGACCTCCATGTTGCCGGCCTTGAGGTGCGGTATTCGAGAACCAGGGCTCTCGCTGCCCCGGGTATCCCCAGTAAGACGGTTTCAGCGAGTGATATCGCATTGACGGTGACCTCAAGACCGGTTTCCTCTTGCGGTTCCCGCACAATTTCGTTCTGCGGGGTTTTGTCCCATCAAAATAGCCTGCCGGAACACTCCAGGCACCCTCAGCTGCCAACTCCAGTCCTTTTGGATAGCAAAACCCAAGCACACGGTTTTGGATTTCGATAGATTGGCTGGTGACTCTGATGGCAAATCGTCGGTTGTGCCCCTCTAGGTTGCGTATTGCCAAGCGAATCTCCGGAACTCGGATAGTAATTGAGCTGGGTAGAAATGCACGAGTGACGGTCTTAGAACGAGTCACCGGCCACCGTACTCAGGAAAAAGGCCGAGAAGATCGTCTGTAACCCAATCCACGATGGCTGTAAAGGCAAGCAACGAGGCCATCGTAAAGCCCACCGACCCGAAGCCGTTCGTGACCCACTGATAGACCAGAATCCCTGCGCCACCGACCCCAGCCAGGAACAGAAGCGATCCAGCGGTCGCCGACCGCTCGAGCGAGAGCCGACCTAACACCGACTCGGTAATCGGATCATTCGGCAGGCGAATCGGATCACTGGTGACCGTACTGAAGACGCCCAGTGTTCCGATATCGTAGCCGACGATCACGAACAGACTGCCCGCGAGCATCGAGTTGATTCCCAGCGTCACGCCATTGAGTGAAACGCTCGAGGGCCGCTGGCGAGCATCACTGCCGCCCCAAATAACCCGAGTGCCGCACCGGGGACCGAAAACAGATACCCGGGTGCATTCACGAGCATGAACCGGACATGGCGCCAGCCATCCCGAAAGCTCTCCAGGGTCGCCTCCCCCTCGCGCTCGTGGTACGTAATCGGCACCTCCTCGATCTCCATCCCCTGGGCACTCGCCGCCATGATCATCTCCGAGGCGAACTCCATTCCGTCACTCCCCAGTTCCAGTTCGTCCAGTGCCGCCCGATCGATGATCCGGAAGCCACTGTGGGCATCGCTCACGCCAGCTCCATAGAAGACGTTCAGGAATTTCGTGAGCAGGGGATTGCCGACGTACTGGTGCAGGGCCGGCATCGCCCCGTCTTTGATCTCGCCCTCGAGTCGACTGCCCATCACGAGATCGGCATCGGTCTCGAGCATCCGCTCGAGGAGCCGACCCAGATTCGAGAAATCATACGTCGTATCGGCGTCGCCGATCACGATGTACTCCCCGCGGGCCTGCTCGAATGCGTAGCGGTAGGCGTAGCCATAGCCCTCCCTATCGGGATGAATCACTATCGCACCCTCCTCGCGGCCGATCTCGGGTGTTTGATCGGTTGAACTATCACTGAGGATGATTTCGGCACGAACCCCAAGCTCGGCTATCGCCTCCTTCGCGAGGTCGATGCACTGCTTGACACCGGTCTCCTCGTTCAGCGTCGGCATGACCACGCTCAGTGTCGGCTCAGTCGCACTGTCCTGCTCACAGAGCAGCTGGTTGGCGCTCATTTGACCAGAGTCCTGGCTGGCCGGTTCTAGTCGTCTCCCCTGGGGTCGTCCACTCGAAGCAGTCATAATATGGTGGGCATGTGGTTAGCGTGTTGACGCCTTTGTGTTAGAGCCTAACTCTTTACCAATGGTTTAGATATTCTGGTTCTGGCCGACGTTCGCATGTCACTGAACATCGAACTGGTATAATCGTTATTGCCGGACGGTGGATGGGGGATCTACGTTGAATAATGGTTATAGTTTGGCCGGATGCGGAGTGAACACGTCACATCGCCCGTTAAGTTAAAGTGACAATCACGTCTACCGAGTGGCTTACCGTCTTTCACATGAGTCTACAGGACTTCGACACGGGGCGAACATGTCCCCACTGCTCGAGCGAACTGGAACTGGGGGAGTACAAAGACTACCAATCACTGCTGTGTCCATCGTGTGGCACCCCGAGAATTGTGGTGTTCGCGGATGATGGGACCATTCGGAAATCAGCATCGCAGGAAATCGCCCCGTTGGACTCGGGCGTACTCGGGGGGAGTTCTTCTGACGAGTAGCGGACGTAGGATCGCAGAGCACGGCCATCCACCAGCCGCTGGCACCTGATGGGTGACCACCGACCCCGTCGGTGACCGACACACTCTCAGTCCCCGGCTGATACAGTCCACGGTCGTACAGCGCCTACACCGACGTCACACCGACAGCGCAGCGATCACCGGCACCCGCCTGTCCCACCGGCTGCTGGCCCGCCTCGAGACCACGGGCACACTACGAAGCTGCATTGTCCGGCGTGGTCACTCGCCGGGAGCTCGGCCCACGCAGCCGAGTGGGCACCGACGCCCCGGGCATGGCCGACTGCGTCGACACGAGGCCGCGGGCAGCCGCCTCGAGGCCACGGCTGCCGTCACGGTCAGGTTCGGAGCATACGGGTGACGCTGACGATCGTCGACAAGAGCGGGAGGGTGCCGGACAAGGGCTGGTAGGAAGTTCGACAGAGTGACTGGAGGAAGGACCATGTCGGTCGATAATCCCAATATTGTTTCGTCGGGGTATGTGGTCCATCTCTGATTGCATATGGGCCTTGCTTGGAGTGACTCCGATCAAATTGCCGTCATATCTACCAAGACGGAGGTTCGCTTGAGGAGGTAGAACTCACTAGGTATCGGTTGTAGCTCTTCTCGGTGTCGATATAGGTCGACTGCGCAGAGACTCGCTCGGTCACCCAATTAGCCCAATAAAATGCCCTAAGGATAGTGTACATTTGTTGAGTTGTGGAAACTCCTCCTATCATCTCATCTTCCATCGCTCAGCTTATAGATCAACATTCTACATACTTTTTACATTTTGCAATTATAGTGCAGGAATCCATCCCAAAATAATTGTAAGAAGTAAGCAATTCGAAAATATGGATCCGCAGGACAAAGTTGAGATGTGTGTACAGCACGCAGCCATTCAGGATAATCTTCTGCAAAACTACAGAAACTTTCTAATCATACTTGAATCATTTTTGATCGCCGTAGGGGTTGTTCTATTTACTGGGGTGTTCACCCTTCAAGGACTCAAAAAGGGGGTGCCATTTTTAGCCTTAGTACCACTTTCAATCTTTTCGATATGGGTCAGTCTTACAGGGCACTAATATTGTTAGAGAAAGAGGCGAAGACGTCAGTTATTGGCATATTCGAGCCCTCGAACACGAGCAAGAGTTGGCACCTGAATCCAGGTTATTTACTAACTTTAAACTCTACCAAAAAGAACATAGAAGGGAGGACGATGAGGTGGTTGTATTGTTGGTTTAATAAATACGAAAATGACGAACCGTTTACTGAGACAGAAATTTATGAAATTGTTCACCATGGTCTGAGTCACACGCGGTTTGTTCTGTATTGCCATCATTACCCAGACCTTGTTACTCTAACATGGGTATCACTGGTTATGATTAGCGGGGGAATTATTCTGATTGAATTTTGGAGTCATCTCTGACCTCAAATTCTTTGTGTGATATGATACTTGGGTTGCGAATAGTGCCGACGGTCCGACCACTCGAGCGATAGACTCTGAGCTTCTGGATTAGCCGCCTAGCTCAATGGTGCGGACACCTTTTGACCCGGCTGCCAAGAGGACGACCGCACCGCCAGTTTCCCACCCTACCAGGCAGCTCGAGGCCCACCTATCGCCTACACCGCCCGTCGATAAATTTGATTCTCGATAGGCTTTCAAAGTATTTTTATAATAGAAATTGTAATTAGTAATAGACATGTCCAATACCAATAGAATGGCCGGCTTCCGATTCCCAATTATCGTAATAACATGCTTGGCATTTCTTCTTCTCTGCATATCCGGATCCGCTGTAGGGGAATTAACTGTAAATGTAACGGATAATAACGGTCCGGTCGACAATGGAGAAACTATCAATGTGACCGCAAATATTACGAATGATGCTTCGACGCAGGCGACTGAAACCGTCTCTATGTCCGTAGAAGAGTATTGTGCATTCTTCTGTATGTCTCGTGAAACAATCGGTGTTGTGGATACAACTGAACTCACCCTGGCGAGTAACGAGTCGTCCGAGGTGATTTTCTCCTGGAATACGACTATCCACGATGGTGGAGAATGGGATGCTACAGTGGCTAATAGTTCCCACGAGGATTCGACCAATTTTGAAGTGAATATTACAGGATCGTATTTTGACGTCACCCTGTCTGATGTTCCGGCTGATACTGATCCAGTTGCAGGTGATACAATCTGGATGAATGTCACAGTGGATAATATTGGGACCGAAAGTGGCACGCAAATCGTTAATACTAACCGCGAATCGGACAGACTGGGCTGATTTTACTGTGGTGGATACTGTCGGACCGGTTACGCTTGATGCGGGAGAAAACGAGACAATCTATTTGGAGTGGGCTACTGAACCCGAGCATTTCGGCGACTTCGTAATCGATGCAACATCAAATAACGATTCGATCAATTACAATCAGGGAACAACGACGTTCGAACCGCTCGTACATCGGGTCACTTAACGCCGAAAAATTATTGTTTGACACGAGCTGGGCACTTGCCCAGGCAAACGTTCCTGAGACATGGACTCAGTTTGATACCAAAGGGGGTGGTGAAAGTGTCGCAATTCCAGATTTGCTCATTGCCAGTGACCACCCGGGACTAGAAATTCTGGATGAGAATAGCAGTCGGAACGTTACTATCGCCCGCTTCAATGAAAGCGGGGATATCGTCGCGCATACGTTGGATCCATATCTCGAATACCCCATCACGTGGGGTGGCCATGCACCAGGTGTATCAGGGGTTGCTGTCGGGGGCAATTCGAGTGGTGTTCACATCGGTGTTGCACCAGAAGCTGACTTGATTTATGCGCAACTTGAGGGGGTCTTCTCACCGAACAGTTCGACTTTTGCAGACATTATGGGTTGGATGGTTGATAATAATGCTACAGCAGTGTCACTTTCGGTGGGTATTAGCGATGAGGAGAGTCTCACTCCAGCAATGGCAGCAATCGATAACGCGACCGATAACGGAACAGACCGTGCTTGCTGCGTCGGGCAACAATGGAGTGAATGCCACCGGTGCTCCAATCAGTTTCTATAACCTCATCACCGTCGGCGGTGTCGATGAGGCCGGTGAAATTATGAATGGCACAGCCGAGGGTATGTTAGGTTCTGAGTATCAAATGGAATCGGGCGGAGCGGTGGTAAATACGACTGAAGAGTGGGGGAGTAGTGCTCCGTCTTCGTGGCCAGATCAGTATCTGACTCCCACTGTTACGGCTCCCGGATATGAAGTATTTACCGCTGGAAGTGGGGACAAATTGTACGAATTTGGCAGCGGTACGAGTGTTTCATCCCCCTTTACGGCCGGGGCAATTGCGTTGATGCAAGCGGCTACTGAGACGGAACATTCACCTGAAGAACTTCAAAATGCATTGGAAGCAACGGCGTGGAAGCCCGACACTTGGAATGCGACTGCGGAGGGATATCCAGAGACCGACGGTCAAGATATTCGGTACGGACATGGTATAATCGACGTTCAGGCGGCAATTGCTACCTTGTCAAATTACTCGTCTACCACACTTGATGTGTCAAATCTCACTGTGACGGTGAACGAATCATCACCGGCAGTTACGCTCAATGCGACTGTGGATGTGACCAATTACGCTTCGTCGACACAAACCGAGAACGTCTCGCTGGAGATCAGTGGATTCGCACAGTCGACTCCTCGACACTCACGCTTCACGCCTGACGAGACAATTCGTACGAATGTCAGTTTCCACAACACTGGTGTTGATGTCTATTCTTCAGGGTCCATCGCGATATCCGGCGATAATGTAACCCACGAGGGAACAATCTATCTGCGGCCACAGCACGAACTCTACAATGAGCGAGCACTGATCCTCGAGAGGCCCCCTTGGAATTCCAGCCCTCGATTATCAATGAGGGTGTGGTCAATGAGACGAGCAACGTTACCCTTCTCGTCAACGATTCAGTCGTGGACAGTACGACGGCATTCCTTCGCGGTGGAAGTCATACAGCTATAGCTGACCCGTTATCATGGGATCAGACAAACTACAATGCCGGTGAGTATGAGGTGAGTATCAGCACGGACCGAGCAGCTCGGAATCAGACGATTTCTGTTGGACCGTTCAATATATCAAACGTATCGAGCGACGATACTATCTCCTCAGGGGATACTCTCACTGTTACATCAAATATCACAAATCTGGGGGACGTCTATCACGAACAGAATATAACGCTCGATATCGAAGGGGAAGGAATTGTAGATTCCACGAATCTGGGAGCTATACCTGCGATTACAAGCGGAGAAGATGCCCAAGTCGAGTTCACCTGGGACTCGACAGGGGCCGATATCGGAACGAGGAATGCGACGATCTCGAGTGAGACTCATTCGGCAAGTACGGAATTCGAAATCAAATAGTTCGGCCCGGCATCGTCCTGCTTGTGCTCTCGATGGGAGTGCGGTGGGAAGTGGCTGTCTCGCTGCTCGTTCTCGGACTGCTCGTCTCACTCAGACGAGTGTTCACCGACGAACCGTTTATGCACATGGCGGTGGAGGAATAATTATGGACGAATCCGAGGACAAGGAGTTCATCCGCCTCGAGGACACGGATGCCGTCACGATCGGGTCGGACGGCAAGCCACGGGTGAAGCTGACGATCATCGACAAGAGCGGGCGATTGCCGGACGACGTCTGTTAGTGGCGGTTTGCGGTCACCCCGATACAAATCGACATTCCTCAGAGCCGCACGAAATTCCAGTCCGTCGAAGCACTCAGTACGACCGAATCCATATGTACCACCGATGGGGAAGCGTAAGGAACCGCATCAGGCACTCACGTCCGAGTCCCATGCGCACCTCGAGAAGACACTCGCGAACTGGGTGGTCAACCCACTCGCCGAGGACATTGCCTTCGATTTCGAGGTGCGGCCGACAGGCGAGTTCGTCGATCGCCACGAGGTTATCCCCACGCCGTTCTACGTGCAGGTGAAGGCGTCACGGCGGTTTGATGATCCGGACCGTGTGTGGTGGGACTTCGAGACCGAGTTCCTCCTCGAGGACTGTCTGCAGGCCTCAGTGCCGGTACTGTTGTGCATCTACGAGCAGCGACGCGAGGAGTGCTACTGGTGTATCGCCCAGGCGTACTGCTGGGACGTCCTCGATGAGATTCGCCCTGACTGGCGCGAGCAGACCACGGTTCGCGTGAGCATCGACCGCGAGCCACTCGACAGCATGATCGCCCGCACCCGGCTGAAACAGGCCATCGATCGCGTCCATCGTCGAATCTCGATACGGGAGTCCGTCGGCAGCGCCCAGCGTGGGTCATTCGATCCAACACCGGGGACGACACTCGCATCCACCGCGGACCTCCGTGAGTACAAGCACGATAGCCTCGAGCAGGCACTGACCCACATCGAGGCTGGTCGGGACGACCTCGCCCTGCAGACGCTGATGGAGGTATACCAGTATCCCGAGGACGACGAACTTACTCTCGAGGCGATCCGTCACCTGCTCGCGCTCCGCGAGATGGACGATGCGGTCACAGCCGCGACCATGATCCGCCTTGCGACGCATGGTCGACTCCTCGCGGATAACTATGATCGGGCCGAACACGATGCCGAGTTCGTCGCGGCCATCGAGACGGCATGGACCTATCTGAAGGAGTATTTCGTGGGATCATGGTATCGCGAGACCGAGATGGGCGGGGACATCCTCGTTCTCGCCCTCCGCGAGCTGGACAGTCCCCACGAAGGCGCCACCGTGTGCGCCCTCGTGCAGTGGACGGGTGACCTCGATCGCGTCCCGGTGGCTGAGCTCGCCGGGGGTGACAACTACGAACGCCAGCACACCGGGGAGAATCGGAACCCACGCGAGGCAGCCTGTGCAGAACGAGACCACGACTTCGACGAGACCGCACTCAGGGAGGCCCCCGCCCTCGCGAGGTGCCACTCGTGTGGCCTCTCCCGGCAAACCGTCCAGCAATGGCTTCACCAGGCGGTGCCAAACAGCTGTGATGCGTGTGGTGCGATCAGATACGATATCGTGTACCGGCGGGACAGAGGGCGGTGTGGCGAGTGCAGGTAGGAGGGACATTCGTTCACAGAAAGCCGAATTGCTCACGTCCTCCCAAATTCGCATATGGCTCAGAACTGCCGTTCCAGGCTCGAAAATGCTCGTAAGCCGTGGCACGTGAGGCTACCCTGCTGACTTGATATGGTTTTTATCCGATGGATATTACCCGTAAGCTTTTAGCCGGTCTATGCGAAGTGCGAAGTAGTTATGAATTCAACGGCATTCGAAATCTCGGAGAATTGAGCGACGAAGTACCAGGAAATCACGATAGAAATCATGTACACGATACTGATCGCAGCCTCCATAGCTGGGGTAGCGATTGGAATAGCAGGAGCATACGCACAGGCGAACCCCTCGCTCACACGGAGACTCCATTTCGTCGAACGGGAGAACCTTGACTCCGAACTGGATCGATTCGACATTGACGTGGATGCGTCGGAATCATGCATGGAGTGTGGCGACGAAATCGATCCAAGCGAGATCGCTGCTGTCGTCAATATCGAGGGCGAATACCGGTTTGTCGGGAAGCACCCAGACTGTCTGGACACATACGACGTCATGACCCCGTAGGTGCGATGGCGACGTCTCTTCTATCAGTAATACAAATCATTCTGTGGTTCGTAGTTGCTATTCTCCTCTCGTATTTCGCCGCAAGACTCTACTGGAATGCTGATAAGAAGGCTGAGAATCTCGATAAGGAGTGCAAGGAGGAGATTCAATCGAATCCGGAGTTCAGAGCCCTCCAATCGCAGGCTGGAGCACGGATAATCGTGTCGTCGACATCGAAATCCTCACGGGCGAGAGCTGGTTTCCACCAGTTTGTCTCGGATTGGACGAAGCGGCCGACGGAACTGCTTGTCGTTGATAGTCTCTCGGAGGACGAACGAACGAAAGCAGTTATCCGGACAAACTGTCGGGAGATCCCGGGGAAAGTGGCACTGCCAGAAGAGTTAATCATTGGATTGAGAAATTATTATGCGTATAAATTGGCGCTCATTGAGTTTGGAGATAACGACGACGTGACGGTGCACTTCAAAAATCGGTTCGAAGGTCAGGAACACGCAGACCGCATTCGACGTCTCGGGAATTCAGAATTTTATGCCTCGATTTCCCTGGACGGGGAAACGATGCAGGAGATTACCCCACTCGATGATGTTTTCTTGAGCCTCCTGCAGGGGGTCTGGCGACACTGCATCCAGGAAGCAGAGGATGGGGAACGAATAGACGTGATTGAGGTATGCCGTGCATTCGTGTTATTTTCGTTCTGGGGACTCTATGCGGGTGAATTGCAAGGGATGATGATCGATGGGGAGATGGATCGGGATTATTACGCCGATACATGCCGGGCCAGTATCCGTGACGACGATCAGTTGGATACTGGATCCTCGCAACAAGCGAATGTGACGACTCGACATTCGATAAATATCGGTGGCTCTCGTGGGAAGTGAGTCGAATTTTAGACGAGTACTGGGGACAGGATAATTACGATGAACTCTATCCGAACTCAGAGGTAATATCGAAGATCGAGTATGTCGAGAATCCCTTTACGATCTATACAAAAGACCTGTCGGCCTTCAGCGGGCAACCATCCCAGCGAATCCAGCAGGATCCGAGATTTCGAAAAAAGCGGTAGGGACCAATCCAGGTCCACCTCGAGCGCACTCTCCCATCGGGGAACGCTTGTTGCCACATCGGCCACTTCGTGTACCAATGACCGATCCGATCCAGCACGTCCGCGAGGCCGAGCTGTGTGAGGACGACGCCATCGAGTTCGTGGTTGCCTTCGGCTCGTGGGTCCGGGCAGACACCCACGCAGGGTCGGATGTCGATATTGCCGTCCAGTTCGCCGACCACCTGGACGACCGCGAGCGGTTTCGCCAGCGGTACCGACTCTCGGGCGCACTCCAGCTCGAGACGGGCGCGTTCATCGATGTCTCGGATCTCGAGGCGCTCCCGATCGAGGTGGCCCACGACGCCATCCAGGGGGAGCTGCTGTGTGGGGACGAGACGACGTTTCGGGAGCGGAAACAGGCACTCGAGACGGCCGACGAGGACCAACGGGAGACCCTCGAGGACCATCATCGAGCGGTGATCAACCGGATCGCATCGGAGGGGCTCCGTGGATGGGCGAGGCGCCGACAGGATTCCGCCGGGTCCTGGCATCGGATCCTGCCAGAGCTATTTACGCCATCCCGGAGCAACGAACCAGTATGTCGGCGGCAGATGACGACCTCGAGTACCTCTCGCCGGCCGATATCCTCGCGATTCACGATCTCGTCGTCACCTCGAGCGCGGTCACTCCGCCAGGTGTCTCAGCGGAGGGTGCCATCGAGTACACCGTCGCCTACGTCCGGGGAGAGGTGGGTGATGGACCACATGGCATTCACGAAACGGCGTATCACCTGCTTCGGCTCCTTGTGGCAAATCACCCATTCGTGGATGGGAACAAGCGAACGGCGTTGCTGTCGGCTCGGACGTTCTACGCGCTGAATGGGCTGGACCTCGAGGTCGACGATCGGATCAGATCGATACTGAGAGACCTGGCGACCGATGTAGCGTCCGTTGACGAGCCTGCCGTCATTGCCTATCTGCAGGACCGGACCAGACCGCTCCCCGAGGATGATCACCTCTCGTATGCGATGTGGCGGGAACACATCGACGGCCGTCGGTGACCCGAACGGTTTTCACTCCGAGCGTCCAAGAAATTGGTAGATGGCCGTCGACCAGCGTGACCCAGAGGAATTGACCCCGGAGGAGGCCCGTGAGCACCTCATCCGGCTTATTGCGAGCGATGAGCTCGAGCGACACGAGGAACTCTATCGGAAGCTCGAGCAGGAGTAACTGACTCTCCGACTGTCGATTTGAGCAGTCCGTCCTGGACCAGATATCCAGTCTTTCGTATCATACATCGAGACAGTCGGTGCAATTATGTCTAGTGGGACACAGACGGTTGGCATGGCACCGTTTGTCTCGAGCGGGATTGCGGACCTGATTGCCCCGCTTACGGCTGGTGGGCCAGTATCGGTTGTCATCCGTGTGCAGCCGACCGACCTCGAGCGGGCCTCGCGGTGGATCGAGGCGACGAAGGGGACCGTCGACGACCGGCTGGAGCACGGCCTGATCGCAGCGACCTGTTCTCCTGCGACGGTGGCTGCCCTCACGGAGACGGACTTTCTCGAGGCGATCGAGCTGGCTGCCGAGGACCTCGAGTTGCTGGAGACGATCCAGGACGAGGAGGAGGATCGCCCACAGTTCGAGGGACAGATCATCTTCAAGGGCAATTATTGACCTCGAGTCCCGGCCGAGTGGACCGGACGGTCACTTCAAATTCCACCACCAATACCGTATGAGTCAACCCACGCCTCGTATCGTGCAAACCCTGCACGACGAGCCGCATCTGGAGGGGCGACGTGTGACGGTTCGATTCCTCCAGCGGCAGGTAGAAGACCGTGGGCTCGAGCCCCGGACCGTCGCCGACCGACATGACCTTGATGTGGCAGACGTGTATCGGGCCCTGACCTACTACCAGGACCATCCCACTGAGATGCGGACCGTCGAGCAGCAGCGGGCGAACCGCATCGAGGATGCTCGATCACGCGCGACCACCCGGGATGATATATCGGAGCGATACGGGTCCGCATTCTCGCCGACGAGCATAGTGAATGAGCGGTCGAGTCAGTCGGTGAGAACACGCTCAGGGGTCGAGTGGCACGTACCCATGGAGTGCTCGAATCACCGAGCGAACGAATGGCTCCTCGAGCTGGCCCTGGTGGCGATCGAACGATTGGTGTTTCACCGTGGTCACGTACCACGGCGAGACGTATGACGACACGTCGGAGCCACCGGCGATCCAGGCCTCGTCTGGAACGCGGATGCCGGGATCGTGAGCCGTCGTGGTCAGTCCGGTGACGATACACTTCCTCCGTTGCGAACGGATGATCGCTCGTACTCACGACCAGCCACGGTCGATAGGCCGGACCGGATTTGTGCGGAGCCGGTCCCGACCGAATGTCACCGCGGGAGACGGTCAGTTCCTCTTCATCGTCAGCACCCGGCCCCCACTCCTCGGGTGACTCGGGTCCGAATCGCTCGGACACCGTCCGAGCAGTGCCGGACACGTGGACCACCTGGGCGGCCGCATCCACATCGGCGACGGCCCAGTACTCACCCCGATGCTCGAGGAGGTCGCGGTCCTCGAGCCGGGAGAGCACGACGCCGATACTCCCGCGGGGAATGTCGACGGCGTCGCGAATCTCTGCGGGCGTGAACGCCCGGTCGGCATTCGACAGCAGAAAGGACAGCACCCGCTCGGCATTGGTGGGACCGCCTGCCCGGAGTTCCCCTTCCGGTGCCGATCGAACTCCTCGATATCGATGGGCATGGCTGAAAGTAACCGCTGTAACTGTTGTAAAGGTATCGGCGCATCGACCGTGTCGTCGGTGGAGAGGCGTTCGTTCGGCATGCTCGTTCCCTCGCCGGCCGTACCCCCGGGTTGGTATATGAACACTCGGTGGATGCGCCAGGCCGTATGGAGGATGAGCCGCTTCTCGAGGGCCACGGGGATTGTCAGCGGGCCCACGTCGTCCTGCCGCCGATCGAGCTCGACGAGTAACGGCTCCCACGGGAGACGATGTGACGTAAAATTTCGAGTGCATGCCTCGTCCTTCAGGGCGGGGAGGATGCCACCCATTCGAGGAACTGCATCTATCGAAGTGGCGACGGTGAATGAACGACCGGGAGTAACGATTTTGCCTGCGGTCTGTGAATATGATCGGTATGGGAGCCACACCGCCCGAGGATCTCGCAGCGCGGATCACCGCTGTCCTCGAGGAGCAGCCAGTTGAGCTCGCCGTCCTCTTTGGCTCGCAGGTTCGGGGGACGGCCAGTTCGGCAAGTGATGTCGACGTGGCGGTGGCGTTCACGGGCGACCGATCCCCGAGTGATCGACTCGAGAGACGAATCGAGTGCACAGTCGAGTTGATGGAAGCACTTGGCACGGATGCAGTCGACGTCGCGGACTTCGCAACGCTTCCGGCCAGCTGTTGCCGCGTCGGCACTCGACCATGGAGCCGTCCTCATCGGCACCGACGAGCGTCTCGCGGCGGAGCGCCGCCGCATCGAGGACGCTCGCCAGGATGACGAAACCCACGAGGAGCGCATGGAGCGATTTGATGCAATCCTCGAGCGGCTGGAGGCGAACGTGTGAGAGCCACATCATTCGGAGGGTGAGCCACTTATCGAGGGTCTGACGATCATCACCGGCCCACTGGCGATCGACGAAATCTAAATGGAGGGCTCAAACCGGACATGACACTCGTTTTCCACAACCACTCTAGGGAATGGGGATACACTGGAATTCATCGATGGGCCCTCGAGCAATGCAAATGCTTGCCGACTTGCGAAAGTGCGATGAATTACAGTGCTGTCGCTGCTGATTCGAGCCAACTGGCCGCTACCGATATTGACCGGTTCGTCTCGAGCGCCGCCAACAGTCATCGACTCGAGCAATCAGTTTCCGGTGGTCATGGTCGGTCGCTATGCGCTTTCGCTGGCCATTGGGGTCGGGCTGACACTGGCGGTACTCGCGGGACTGGCAGTGGGGGTGACACTGGCATCCATTCCACCGCCGCCTCCTGATGACGAACCGCTAATCCGGACCGATCACGGATTTTTCGAGCGGTCCGTCGACGTGGGAGAGGAGACGACCATCGGCATCCGCCTCACGAACGTGGGCGGAGTCGATACGATTGCCACCTACTCGCTCTCGATGAATGGCCAGCACATTGGTGAGCGGGAACTCTTGCTGCGGAGCGAGCAGACACGACAATTTTCGTTCACGCTGCAACCGGCAGCTCGCGGCAGCTATCGGCTCAATCATTCGCTGTCCTACGATGGCAAGACACTGAATGGGTCCCGCGGCTTGCTCCTCGTCGGCGAGCCGGAACCGGAGACACTGATCGGTCGGGCTCGAGGACGCGAGCATTCCAGCCAACGGAACGACCGAGTACTGGGTTGCTGCCATGTTCCGCCCGTTCGCGGACTATCGGCTGGACGGAGACGAATCGCGATGACCGCCGCGGACCCCACAATCGCGTCCACCTCGCCACCGGAGGGCACGTGGGACGATGGCCTCGTTCAGGCAGAGTCACCCGGCCGGACGAAACTCCTGGTCGAGTACCGGAGGCGCGGCAGAACTCGACGCCACTCATCGTGGGGGCCGACACTCTCTCACTGACCGTCGCCGAGCAGTCACTCGAGCGGACCGGGACCACCGATGTGCGTGCGATTCTTGAGTTCGTCGACGGCACACAGCTCGACGTGACCGACGAGGCGACCATCAGAAGCACCAACGCGTCGATTGCCACGGTCAGCGGGCGGCAGGTCGTGGGCAACGCCACGGGGAACACGACACTTGCGGTCACCTATAACGAGTGGACAGCAACCACTGCTGTGACCGTTATCGAACCGACGAAGGTGGACAGCGAGCGCGACTCACAGCCCGCCGACGGTAGTCCGGGATTCGAAATGGTGGGATCGCTCGGAGCGATTGTCCTCGCACGGTCAGTATCCGCTTCCCGGCGGACGGGTCGGCGAGACAGCCAGAAGTCGTGATTGGTCCCCGACCCAGCTGTCCCGATGGAACCGCGGCATGCTACGTTTGGTCTGCGATCAGGTCGTCGTAGCGCTGGATCAGGCCTGCGGGGACGGCGACCTGATCACTGAAGTGCTCGCCCACCAAGTCGGGGTGCTCGCTCATTACCCGGTAAAGGTTAATTTCGTGTTCGGTAGCCAGTGTTTCGGCCAGTGTCGAGATCTCTCGCACGCCCACGTCCTCGGTTTGGGCTAGCTCTCCGACCTGGGCCAGCAGGTCAGCCGGTGGCGCAGCCGCGATCGCGTCGAGATCGACCTCGGCCAGTGGATCGTCCATGCAGACCCCTCATGGCCTCGACTACTTGAACGTCCATATCGTGGGTGGCACGAGTCTCATTTTGCTGGAGAGGACTGTCCCCAATACTTACAGGAGTGCCAGCAGTCCATGGCGTATGCAACCTCATCGGGGGTGCGGCCACGGCTGTGACAGTTCGAACCACCATCCCGACGCGACCGATCGACGATGACGGGGGAGTCCATCGACCGACGAGATGAGCCGTCGGCTGTACCAGATTGCAGAAGAAACTGGCTAGCTCGGGCTGTCTTTGATTTCGGTTGGTCACCGGTTCAGACGCCGACCCTACGGCAATCCGAGTTTCTCGTCGGCTCCCTGCTTGTGCTTGATCTCCGTCGCTTGCACCGGAATCGTCGTGTTTGCTGTCGCATAGACGAATGTGCCGGTGAACGGACTCACCATCGGTGGAGTGTCACCCCAGGCCGTGGCGCCGATCGTGTAGGAGTTGAAGCTCGTGACATCGGGATGCTCGGCCGTCTCAAGCGGCCCGAATGGTTTGTGGGTCAGGAGTGTCTCTGTGATGCCCGCACCAAAGGCGGTCTCGGCGTCGGTGTAGGCCGGTGCGGCCAGGTGGTTCCAGCCGGGCTCGAGCGTCGCGTTGGCGGGAGCCGTGTTGTTCTCGAGCTGGATCTGGACATCAGTGGTGAGGAAATCTCCCACGGTCGTCACCACGAAGGTATCGAGGGCCTCGAACGTATGATTCATATCGTAGACCTGTTTCCACCCGTCGTCCGTGTGCGTGTAGATGGTCGTCAGGCCGGTGACTCCATTCGGGAAGATATCGCCCAGCGTCCCCTTCATTGCGCCAGGAATGCCGACACTGAATGCGCCACCATCTCTGACGAACGAGAGGTTGTATGTTGCCGGCTGGGGTGGCTCGAGCGATGCAGACAGGGCGAGGTTCGTGACCGTATCGGGGGAGAACGGCGAGGTTTCGTTCGCCGGACCGGGAACGTAGGCACTCTGGTTGGCCGGAATAATTCGGAACGAGACGTTCTGGCCGGCCTCGTCTTCGGTCCCAGAGACAATGAGTTGGTCATCGAAGACAGATGTACTTCCGTAACTGCCCGAACTCGTGACCTCGACGGTTCCCCGCACCTCACCGTCGATCATGGCCTCGACGACAGTTCCTGCGTTTGCCGCCGCCCCATTGATTGTGATAGATCCGTGGTAGTTCTCGGGGAGGACCTCCACGGCATCGTCGGTCACTGTTATGGAGATCGAGTCGCTGAACTCGCTGTATGTCGCCGAGAGGTTCGCTGTTCCGTCAGCTTCCCCCGTGACAACGCCATCGCCCACAGAGAGAATTGTTGGATCGCTCGAGGAGAGCGAGGCACTGTCGGTGACATCCGTTTTGATTCCCGCTTCGGATCGTGCGATGACCGAAAAATTCGCGGTCTGGCCAACCACGAGTGGATCCGTGTCGACGGACACCGTGATATCCTCATAGACCGGATTCTGCCACCGGAGGGTTGGATAGTCGTCGGGGTTGGAGTGGGTACGCCAGACCGACCAGAAGTCCATTCCGATCATCGTGTTCTTTGGCGAGTCTCCCTGCATCTCCGCTGTGGTCAGCCCGGTGACACCGGTGTCGTTGACATTACCGATGCCGTCGGATTCACCGGATGATTGCGTATCCCAGTAGTTGTTGAGGAGCGTGACGTTGGCCAGATCCTGGTTATCGACTTCGGCGATGATACCACCACTGGTTCCACTTGCCTGGATGGTCCCCGTGGCAAAGGAGGTTTCAATTGTGAATACTGTGTTGTTATTATTTACGTAGGTTCCCACGCTACCAATTAGACCACCTGCTTTATCTGCAGTGACGGACCCCGTCGCCGAGATATCTTTGACCGAGAAGTTGCCATTTGGCATTACTGTTGCCCCCACTGCACCACCGCCTTCGGCGGCGCCGGAGATATCTACTGAGGTACTTGACTGCTCAAGATTGCCACCACTAAAAGCGCCAATCAGACCCCCCGCACGATTCGGGCTTCCCGTGATGGTTCCGCTTGCAGAGGAGTTCGAGAGGGTGGAGTCAAGACCATAAAGCTGCCCGGCGACTCCGCCGACTGGCCCATTTGTGGCGTTTATGCTTACGTTTGACGTGGTGTTATTGATGTCAGATTGGGGACGCTGAAGCCGACCACGCCACCGACGCTGTATGATTCAACTTCTGCTATCTTCCCTGAAACCGAGACGGACGTGATGGAATCATAGTAAATTCCGCCTGTGAGAATCCCAATGGCAGGGGAGCCACCCTCCGAGCCCGAGACTGAAGCGTCTGTGATGGTGAGGTTCGAAATAGCCCCACGCGTTTCGTTAAAGAGACCGACGTGCTCGAGATTGGGTCGGTCGATGTAGAGATTACGAATCTCGTGGCCTTGCCCATCGTAACTGCCCGAGAATATCCCAAATGTGGTGGTGCCGATTGGTTCCAGCCCGGCACCATTGTTCCACATGGTGGTTTGCTCGGCGTTGATATCATCGGTCTGGATGAAGTCATCATAGTAGTCAGATTCGCTATCGGCATGGCCAACACACTGGAGCTGATCAAGGCTCGAGACCTCATACGGTGAGGTGGAACTACCATTACCGTCGAAGGAAACTGCACTGCAATCTGGGGCGTCCGCTGCTGTCACGCCGGAGAATAGCAGTACACAGAGTGCCAGTCCAACGACCACTGCACAACCAATCCGAACGAGTCTGCGGGTAATCGACGGAGCAACTGTCGATATATCGTGGATCGCAGTGATCTCCTGATACGTCATAGCTCGTAACTTTACCATCTTCACTTATAATTTGGCAATGGACGAATGTCAGTATTATCAGTATATTAGTAGGGCGGCTAGAACCCCGTGCTGAAATGCTTGAGGTATACGCCACCCGGTGAGATCAATACCGATCGGCGAACGCGAGTGGTGTCTGCTTCCCATCTGGTGTACAGACTGCCCTACTCCATTTTGTAGTCAGTCGGGAGATTGAGCAGATCGTCAGCAGCTTGCTTGTACGGGAAGTTCTGTGCCGCCACTGGCACCGTCGTCTCCGTACTCGCATAGACGAAGTAGCCGGTGAATGGACTGACTGCTGGACTCGACGCCCCCCAGGCCGTACTCCCGACGACATAGCTGTCGAATCGAGTCAGGGCCGGATGTTCCGCTGTGCTGATCGCCCCGTACCGATCGGTGACGAGCAACGTATCACCGACACTGCCGAAGGCAGCTTCCGCATCGGAGAGGCTCGGCGCGGCTACGTGGTTCCATCCCTCCTCGAGGGTGACGTTGCTGGCGGCGGTGTCGTTTTTGTAGCCGAATGGGCAACCGGAATCGAGGCGGGCCCAGTTCCGGTCGTCACGATCGCCAGCGCATCGAGGGCCTGTGGAGTGTGGTTGGGATCGTAGACCTGCCTGCCAGCTGTCACCCGTGTAGCTGTAGATCGTCCGAACCCCATCGGTTCCGTTCGGGAAGACCTCTCCCAGTGTCGTGTTGGTCGGACCCGGGAAGGCGACCGTATGGGCGTCGCCATCGTTGGCTATCGTTCCCTCGTAGACTGGGGGAGGGGGGTCTCGAGGTCGGCCAGAGATTCGAGCACGGTGTGATTGTTTGGCTGGAATGGCGACGTCTCGTTGGCGGCGCCTGCAATCAGATTCAGACTCTCGGGTGGGCGCAGGTAGAACGAAACCGTGCTGCCAGCCTCGGATTCGGATCCATTGACCGAGAGCTGTGTGGCAAACGGGTCGGTGCTGCCATAGCTACCCGGCTCACTGATCGTAACCGTTCCTCGCACCTCACCGTCGATGCGTGCTTCGATGACGGTTCCATTTGGAGCCGGATTGCCTTCGATCGTGATCGTTCCGTTGTACGTTTCCGGGATCGCTGCAATGTCGTCTGTCGTGACGGTAACGGGTGTCTCCGCAGTTTTGCCCCCGTGTGCGGCCGTCACGTTTGCCTGTCCCTCGCCCACCGCAGTCACCGTGCCGTCGGAGGTCACCGTCACGACTGACGTGTTGGTTGAGCCCAACTGTGCGGCATCGGTCACATCTGACGTCTGTCCCTGTAGATCGGTGGCCATGACCGTCGCACTCGTCGTCTCACCGCTTGTGAGCGTCGCGTCGTCGAGGGCCACCGACAGCGAGTCTGCCACCAGGCGCTCGTGGCGCAGGATGGGATAGCTGTCCGGTGTGATACTCCAGACGTCCTCGAAATCAAAGCCATTCAAATTGGTTTCAGCGGCCGACCCGGTCAGTTCTGCTGTCGAGAGTGCGGTGAACCCATCGGTGGGTCCGCTACCCACGGCGGACGCCCGCGTCGTTGCTTCCCAATCGAAGTAGGAGGTGGAGACGGTCAGCGTTGCATTTGTCTCCGCCGTTAGCAGACCCGTGTGACCAGCGACGTTCGTCGAGCCAGTCACCTCGCCGGTTGCATACGTGTTCGATACCGATATCGATCCGTTCTGGCTCATCGTCGTCCTCGCCGCCACCTCCCCGGCAAACCCACCGACATCGGTCGACCCGTCGACGCTTCCGCGTGCGTATGTGTCCCGAATACTGATGGTCTTCGTTGTTATTGCAGCGCCGACGACGCCACCGATATTGTCCACGCCATTGACGGCCACCGAGCTGTTCAGTTGCTCGAGGCGGCCGTTCTGGAGACTGCCAACGGCCCCTCCGACATACGAGCTTGCGGTTATGGAGCCGTCTACAGCGGCACGGGAAATCGTCATATTTCCGGCCCCGACCAGCCCCCCAGTCGCTCCCCCTGGGTTCAAGATGGATACCGAGGCTGACACGTCGGCGACGGTTGTGTTTTCATAGAGTCGTGAAACGATCCCACCGGCATTGTCTTCCGCTGCAGTCACCGAGGCATCGACCGTTACGTTGCGAATCTCACCATTTCCGTGGGCCACCAACGCCCCAACGTACCCCTTGCCCTCGACAGTGGTGTTGCGGAGGGTAATATCAGTCAGTTTTCCATCGAAGAGGTAGCCGAACAGGCCGACGTACGACTGGTCGGTTCGGTTGATGGTGAGATTCGAGATCGAATAGCCGTTCCCATCGTAGACGCCGGAAAAGGTACTATCGACGTCGGTAATGGAGGCAATTGGTTCGAAGCCGCTCCCGTTATTCCAGGAGGCCGTTGCCGAGGCGTCGATATCAGCCGTCTGGCGGAAGTGATCACTCGCGTTCGACGTGCTGTCGTCATCGGCGGCACACTGCAACTCGGCAAGGGTACCCGACCTCGTAGGGCGAGGCTTGGGTCCCGTTCCCATCGTGACTGACGGTAGTACAATCCGGTGCGGCCGCAGTCGCCGTCCCGGCCATGATCATGCCTGTGGCGAACACCAGCAGGGCGATCAGGCCGAGTACCCGCCAGATGGTGGCCTGTGAGAATGCAGTCGAGCGACAATCCGTCGTCTGTCTCCCCGTCTCTCTCATGTGGTCCTTCGGTTTCTGAGCGTGGTTGATAAAGTTGCAACATATGACTGAATTGTGCGCTGGTTCGTTGCGTGGTGATGGGCCCGGTCGAGTTCGTCGAACACTCTATCGGTCCACGGTGTGGGTTCGGCCTCGAGACCGGCTTTGATCGGAGGGGCCCGGTTCGACTGTTTCTCGACTATCGGACTCGAAGCTGATCCTCGCTCGCTGGGGTCCGAGGAAAGGGCAGGCACTGACAGTCCCCGAGCTCGTGCGATCCACGAACTCCACGATGTGCTCGGCCACCGCCGGCCCGGCATCTTCCTGCAGGAAGTGCCCGGCATTGTCGACCCAGACGTCTGGCTGCTCGCTGGCCGTCGGGAAGAACTCCCGCAGGGCGTCCCGTCCCCCTCCGGTGATGGGATCGCTGTCCCCGAAGAGGACGAAGGCGGGTTTCTCCCACTCGCCGAGGCGCTCGCGAGCCTGCCGCATCGTCTCAGCGCCTGCATCGTCGGGTGAGAGTGGGATCAGACCCGGCCAGGTCCGGGCACCGGCCTTGACTGCCTCGGTGTGGAACGGTGCTCGATAGGCATCCAGCACGTCATCGTCGACCTCGCGGGCACAGCCGCCGTTGATGAGCATCCCGATGTCGAGTTCCTCGACCGTCTCGACCATCTGGCGGAACTGGTGCCAGACGTCGGCCATCTCCTGGGTGCCGTCCGGAATGCCGGTGTTCATCGCAACGATGCGGGCAAAGCGTTCGGGGTGATGGCCGGCAGCCCCCAGTCCAAGGATGCCACCCCAGTCCTGACAGACCAGGGTGAGGTCCTCGAGGTCGAGTTTCTCGAGGAAGGTCTCGAGACTCTCGAAGTGCATCTCGAAGCTGTAGTCGTCCATCTCGTCGTACTTCTCCGAGCGGCCGAAGCCGATGAAATCCGGCACGATCACCCGGCCTCGCTCGGCGAGAGTTGGGATCATCGTCCGGTAGAGGTAGCTCCAGGTGGGCTCGCCGTGGAGACAGAGGAACGTTTCGTCAGCGGCGGGGTCGCCAGCGTCGACGTAGGCCATCTCGGGCTCACCGACGCTGACGTAGTTGGCCTCGTAGTCGTAGCCGGGCAGTCCTTCGAACCGCTTGTGGGGTGTGCGCACCAGTGCCATGGTCTCACTCCTTGGTCCCGGTCCAAAGAACTACCTGAATTGGCTTACCGATGCGAAAACACCGCCAATTCGTCCTGCAGGTGTCTGACGAACCTTTTTACCTCGCCCATTTGACACCCAGATAATGTCAGCAAGTGACACATCACAAGCGGCGGATACGGGGAGTACCGGCGGGAGCAATGTCGAACGCATTCCCGACATCGATGACGGCATCAAGGGCTGGGCGACTGGCGGCGTCCTGCTGTTCGGTGTGCTGGCGGTTGGAACGCTCATTACGACATTTTTCGTGGCCGCAATGGGAGACGATAGCGTCCTGCAGTTCGGGCGTACAAGCCTGTCCCCCTTTGAGGTCGGCCTGTTTTCTGCCTACCGGGAGATCGCCACTTTCGGCCCGCTGGTGACGATTGTCCTTGCCTGGTTCTACCACCAACAGGACACCGTCTCGGAAAGCACGGCTAAACCAGCCGTGGTGTCTGCACTCAGTGGCTACCTGACCATGAGCGTGATCCTGCTCATCCTGTTGATCCTCATCGATCCACTCGGCCTCGGGATGGATTTCGGCGAAGAGCTCCCCGGAATTATTGGAATATTGATTGGGCTCGGCGGCACGGCCGCAGTGGCGGGAGTCGGGTTCGATCGCCTCCTCAAGTAATTGACTCGCGATCTTCTCAGAGTCCGAGCAGCGAGCTGGCGTCTTGTCTGTGGGAGATATTCTGGACCGCGACTGGAATCTCCGTCTCACCCGTTGCGTAGACGAAGTACCCACCGAATGGGGACACACTCGGTGGGGAGACGCCCCAGTCATCGCTCCCGACAATGTAGTTGCTGAACCCACTCCAGTAGGACACCTCGAGTGATTGGGCCGGAGTGTAGACCTCCCGGACGACCAGCGTGTCCTTGATGCCATCGCCGAAGGCCGTTTCCGCATCGGTATCCATCGGGGCGCCGACATGGTTCCAGCCCTGTGAGAGCGTGGCGTTCTGGGCGGCCATGTTATTGAGCAATCGGATCCGGGCATCGATGGTGGCTGGCCCCTCTCCCGAGGTCGTCACGACCAGCACGTCGAGGGCCTCGAACGTGTGGTTGGAGTCCCACACCTGGACCCACGAGCCGTTCTCATAGCTGAAGAACGTGGTGATCCCATCGACACCATTCGGGAAGATCTCATCGAGCGTGCCGTTGACCGGCCCCGGGAAGCCAATGGTGTGAATGCCGCCGTTGTTGTCGATCGTGAGGTTGTAGACCGGGGGCTTGGCGGGCTCGAGGGTTGCCGTGAGATTCACCTCGGTAACGTTGCCCGCGTCGTATCCAGAGATCGTCGTTGCCATATCACCGACGAGACTGACATTCGAGGGCGGGTCGATGTAGAACTCGACGGTTTTGCCGTCGTCATCCTCGGTTCCATTGACGATAAATTGCTCCTCGAACGGATCGACACTCCCGTAACTGCCGTTTTCCGTCACCGTCGTGGATCCACGATAGTCGTCCCAGACGTACGCCTCGATGACCGTTCCAACGGGCGCGGGATTGCCGTTGATGGTGATGGTCCCGTAGTAGCGTGCCGGGACGCTCTCGACATCATTCAACGTGACTGACACGCCTGCCTTGTAGGCGGTCACATTGTTATAGTGTGCAGTCACGTTGGCCTGGCCCTCGCCGACGGCCGTGACCGTATCGTTATCGACGATGGAGATCACCGATGGGTCAGAGACGGTCAGGGTCACCTCTCCGGTGAGATTGGTACTTCCACCAGCGTCGAGTTGGCCTGTCACCGTTACGGCGGTTGATTCCCCAACCTCGAGGTCATTATTCCCAACGCTCGTCCATATCGTGGTCACGACGGGGTCGGTCCATCGGAGGATGGGATAGTCGTCGGCTTGGACCCGCCAGGAAGTATCGAAGTCGAGGCCAGTGAGATTCGTTTCTGCTGCCGAATCCTGCATCTGATCCGTGGACAGTCCCGTAACCTCGGCCCTCGTGGCGTTTCCGATGCCGGTGGATAGTCCAGTTGCGTTTGTGTCCCAGTAGAGGTTATCCAGATAGACCATCCACCGGTCGCCGTAGTGGATATCGCCGATGACCCCTCCTGACAGATTGGCGCTCTGGGACACCGACCCCGTGGCGATTCCGTTTTCGATATGGGCATCATCGTACGTATCGCTGGTTTCTATTTCGCCCAGTAGCCCCCCAGCTACCCACATCTGCCTGGACGGTCCCATGTGCCGAAATATCTCTAAGTGTGACAGTCCCACCAAACGTACTGACACTCCCGATCAGGCCACCAGCCCTACCAACCGCGGAGACACTCGCCGAACTCGTCGACCTGTCGACGTACAGCGGTCCACCGCTGGCACTACCGATTCAGTCCGCCGACGATATCCACCGCCTGAGACAGACCCGGATGTCTGCGTCTTATCGATATCTGATCCACCTCCGATGAATTCGCCGACGAGTCCTCCAGTGTATGCGCCAGAGGACTGAATGGAGATATCGGCAGTGGTGTTGAAGATATTCCCGTCGAAATCACCGGCCACGCCTCCTGTTCTGAACGCATCGGAGTCGATCATTCCGGTGACCCGAACGTTCACTATTGAGGGGCTGTTTCTGCCTTCCCCAACGAGAATGCCAACGTTGCCTAACCCTTGCCCCCCGCGAATATCGGCGTCGGTTACTGTAAGATCAGTGATTGATCCACCAAAGCCCTCGACGGTACTGAAAAGTCCAACGTTGGGATGACTCGGTCGGTTGATGTGTAGGCCAGTAATCTCGTAGTTGTTTCCGTCGTACTCGCCTTCGAACCTCGTGATGGTGCTTTCCGTACCGATTGGCATGAACCCAGCACCGGTGTTCCAGCTCTGTGTCTCGGACGCGTCAATGTCATCCATTTGGATGTAGTAGTCGTCGTAGGCCGTGGACGTATTTTCGTGGGCAACACACTGGAGCTGATCGACAGTGTGGACCTCATACGGGTATTGGGCTGTTCCGTTGCCACTCCAGAAGTTCACGTTGTTACAGTCTGGGGCATCGGCAGCTACTCCCCCAGAGAGAACGACGGAGGCAAGCAGCAGTGTTCCCAGCAAAAGCCCAACACGGACCAGCCAACGGCCGTATCTGCTCGTTGCTGCCGTTCGATGCGGTGTCCCCGAGCCGGCCACAGCAACCTTCCGATAACTCATCGTGATAGTCGGACTCTCTGGTCGGTTCCTAAATAATTTGTCAAACTCCGGATCATAATGTGGTTGCGCCGACACCTTCTGTGGGTTTTCAAGGTGTCTAGGGCCTTGCAAATGGCTCTGGCGTCGGATCCCGTGTCCTGAACGACTCGTTGCTCGCCCAGTCCGGTCGCAGGGAGGGGTCGACGGACTCCCGGACCCGTAGCGTGATGTGCTCGCGGGTACCAGGGTCCCCGACGTACCGGCCGATACGGCGGTCGGTTCGCTTGGAAGTCACCGAGAGGTTGGCGTAGACGATGGTTTCCGTGGCTCGGCGGACATACAGTTCACCGGTCGTCTCCGAGAGCGCTGTCTCAGGCCCTTTCCTGTTCGTTTGACCCGGGGTGTCGGTCCAGCCGTCCTGTGGGACATATACCTCGACTGCCCGACCATCGTAGGTGTCGGATCCGCTGTGGGTGAACGGGATCGTCTGCAAGAACGAGAGCGTGGGTAGCTGCGTTGGGGTGACCGTAAACGCCTCCGCAGGCCCCATCCAGGCGTGTCGGTAGGTCTGGTTGGGACTGTCGACCACCAGTGAGGTGTTGGGATACTCCGCTTGCGTGTCTCCACCATCGACCCTGAATCGCTCGCGGTCGCTTGTGTGATAGCGCAGGAATGTGAGGGTCCGATTGCCAACGCGGCGCTGGTACTCGATGGTGTCGACAGTCGGCCCAGGACCGCTCGCAGTTCGCCAGGCGAGCCGCTCTCCCGTACTCGCGTTGTAGGCAATCCCCACCGTCCAGTTCGCGACCTCGGTGCCATCGCCGAGCGAGACGCTTCGTGCCTCGACGGTCAGCGTGAATGCCGCCGGTGCCGTCTCAGTAGTATAGTGGGGTGGGCTCGCCTCGAGCTCGCTTGGGGTGGCGGCAGGCGTATCGAGGACGAGATACCAGGTCCCGGTCAGGGCGAAGACCATCATCACGAACAGGCCGATGCCGGCCCCGACGAGCAGTGTGCGGTTCACCGTCGAGCCTGACTTATCGAACCAGCATAATAGCTATTGTCCCGGCGTGGCCTCACCGGCCACCCGTCTCGGCGTCTTTAACAGGTGACCGGCCATCCTCGGCTGCATGGGCGTTCGCTCGGACGCGTGGCGCATCTACCGCGACGCCCTTCCGGTGCTCCTCATCGCCCTCGCCGGCGGGCTCTTTGCCGGGCTCATTCTCGAGTCGCTGGTCGAGCGTGTCCAGCGCTTTCCCGGCCTGCTCGTCATGATTCCCGTGTTTCTTGCCACCCGCGGCAACGTCTATGGTGCGCTTGGCGCTCGCATTGCCAGTGGGCTGCATCAGGGACTCATCGAGCCGCGGGTGTCCTGGAACGAGCGCCTCGTCAATGCCGTTCTCGCCTCGATCATCAACGGCATCGGAATCGCCATTGTCATCGCCCTGTTGACCTGGGTGAGCCTTACGGCCCTCCCCACCCACGAGCCAGCCCCCCTGGTCGAACTGCTCGCCATCATGCTGGTCGCCGGGGTGCTCACGTCCGCCGTCCTCGTTAGCGGCCTGGTCGTCCTCATTTTCGCCGGCTACGTCCGGGGTCACGATCCGGACAATATCGTCGGTCCGATCGTCACGACCCTGGGTGATGTCTTTCGGCATGCTCTTTCTGTTCTTTGCTGTCTGGCTGGTCGAGGTGATCACATTATGACTCTCCGCGAGGACAGCTGGCGGACCCGATCGATCGTCCGGACCATGTTCCCGCTGCTCGTCGTCCTCACGGCAATCGTGCTGCTCGCCGGCATCACCCTCGAGGAGGCCCAGGACCTGCTTGGCGAGTACGGGCTGCTCGCGATCATGGTGCCGACGATGATCAACCTGGGTGGCAACCTCGGGGCGATCCTCAGCTCGAGACTCTCGACCCGGTTTCACCTGGGAACGACCACGATTGATCTTCGGGATCGGGACTTTCTGGCCGATGTCGGCGCAATCCTGTCACTCGCGTTCACGCTGCTCGTCGTCCTCGCTGTAGCGGCCTTCGGCCTCGGCCACCTCGTCAACATGGTAATTCCCCTGCCAGCCCTGCTGGCGATCACTCTCGTCAGCGGCATGGCCGTCGCCATCGCTACCGTTCCTGTCAGTGTCGCCGCGACCTACGGCTCCTATCGCCTCGGTATCGACCCAGACGACGTGACCATCCCCATCGTGACGAACGTCGTCGACGTCTTCGGGATGCTCATCTTCATCGGGACGGCGACGTTCGTGCTCACCTAGTCGGCCGTCGTGAGGGCCTCGAGCTCGGCCGCACTCGTCCGGGTCCCCTTCGCCACGAGGATATCACCCCCTCGCACCGTGTCGTCAGTCTGGCCGAGCAGAATCCAGCCCGATTCCGGCCGCCGGATCGCCAGGGCAGTCATCGTGACGTCCGTTGCGGGAACCCCGCCCTCGATCGATACGCCCTCGAGGGCACTCCCGGGTTCGACCACAATCCGCGTGATGATCTCATCGCTCTCCTGGACGGCGAGCTGGACCACCTGGTGGGTGTCAATATCGCGCAGCACGCCCTCGGCGATGTCGACGGCCGCATCGCTGATCATCTCGGTGCTCGCTGCCAGATGCAACATGCCGCGCAGGAGGACCGGATCCTCGGCATCGGCGGCTGCCGTCAGGGTCCAGGCCTGGAACCGGGACTTCAGAGCATCGACCTCGACCTCGAGCTGGCGGACCTCCTCGGCGAGTTCTGCGTTGTCGAAGAGCACACTACTGTAGGCCAGGTCGACTGCAAGCTCACTCAGGTCCTTCATGTGGACGATCGTGTTGACCGCCCGCTCCAGGTCTTCATCGATTAGCTCGGGGCGTGGTGGTGGCGTGTAGGCCTGTCCAGACAGGGTCTCGACGACGCTCTCGATCCCGGTCTCGTGGCCCCTGAGGAGGGTGACGTCCCCGGACTCGAGCGTTGTCTCCGGCCCCGGGTTCAGGACCCAGTCGGTGCCGCGCCGTATCGCGATCACCCGGACGCCCGTCTGTGACTCGAGGTCGATATCGACCAGCGTCTGCCCCGCATAGGCCGAATCCGGCTCGACCGTCGCCCGGACGAGGGTCTCCATCGCCGCCGGTAACCCCGCTCGGAGGGCCTCCGGCAACCCGATATCCTCGAGGACGATCTTCGCGATGTCTCCCGAGGCGTCGCTGATGAGGTCGGCGGCAGTCAGGATACCCATGACCGGTGCCAGTGCCTCGACCTCGCTGGGGTTCCGGGCCGCGAGCATCAGGCTCATCTGCCCGCGCATCTCGAGGCGGTCCATCTGCTCCTCGAGGCGCAGGACCTCACGGGCGATCGGCTCGCTCTGGTGGAGCACCGCTGAAAAGGAGAGGTCGATCAGCAGCTCTGCCGTGTCCTTCATCTCGACGAGGACGTCCTTGACGCTGACCGGCTCGTACTCGATCGCGCCCGATGAGACCTCACCCTCGTACGGGTCCATACACCTCGCCGGTCACGCCGAGTCCGCAAAAGCGTTGCTTCGACTGGCCTCCAGGAATTCGGCTGGCGACCGGTGATAAACCACAGGTCACGATATCAATTCTAAATAATCTGCTCGTGGTCAGCCACGCCTTGCTCGGTGGGGCTGGTAGTCGGATGCACGAGCGTGACTGTCGTTCCGTCCTCGACGTCAAACGTGATCTCGCCGCCAAGGGCCGCCATGCCCCACGCGACGATCCACAACCCCATCCCACTCCCATGGGTCAGTGGATCCTCGCCAGCGGCCTGGAGGACCTCGAGTTCGTGGTCCGGGATTCCGTTCCCGTTGTCGGCGACCTTGAGTGCGATCGCATCGTCCGTGACCGTCGCCGCTATGCTCACCGTCGTCCCCCCGTGGAGGACGGCGTTCTCGACCAGATTCTCGAGGACGACCCCGAAGAGGGCTTTGTCGGTATCGATGGTTGCGTCCGCGGGTATCGAGTGCGTGATCGTAACGGTCTCATCCAGCTCGGCCATTGACTGGTCGACCGACTCTACCAGTTCTGCCAGGGAGATGGTGCGTCGATCGATTTCTTCCTCCGGAAGGGCCTTCGCGATATCCCGGGCCTTCTCGCCGGTGCGGGTCAGTGACCTGGTCGTGCTCGCGACCGTCTCGGCATGGGAGATAATCTGTTCGATTGTGTCGGGTTCGGCGTCCAGTTCGGTGGCGATATCCGCGATGAGATCTGCGGTCCCGGCGATGACTGTTCCGTCGTTGCGGAGGTTGTGCCGAAGCACGCGATTGAGGACCTCGAGTTGCTGACGACGGCGCTGCTGGCGCGTCACGTCCTTGACGGTTACCGTATAGCCCACCGCCGATCCGTCGGTGCCTCGTACCGAACTCGTCGAGATTCGGGAAGGTCCGACCGATCCGATGCGGGACATTCTCAGTCGTTTCCTCGCCGTCATTGAGATCGATGTCGATTCCGAGGACGGCCTCGAGTGGTCGGGTGAGATACCTCGGCGAATCGAGGTGAAACGTCTCGATCGCTTGTGCATTCGCATGCAGCAGGCGGCCATTACGGGAGCAGACGAACACCGCGGTCCCGAGATCGTCGATGGCCACGGAACGGGCAAGCCGGCGGGTGGCCGGGAGGACGTCGAAGCCATCACTCGAAAACAGTGCGGCGGTGATCAGGACCACTGTCACGAGCATCGCCGATCCGGCGTGAGATCCAGCGTCCCCAGGGACCGAAACCGAGGAGCCAGAACCCGGTCGCGATTCCGGGAACAGCCACGCCCAGCACCAGTGCGGCGAGCTGTCGACGATAGAGCTGGCCATACTCGAGGACGGCCTCGAGGAGCAGGTAGATGCCGCTTGCCAGCACGATGTATGCCACGGTCGCCCCCACCCACATGACCGGGGCAAGTTCGTAGGTTCCTGCCGCGGCCCCAAGTGTCCGCTCGACCTCGTAGCCGGTCCACATCCACCCGTGGAAGGGATTGGTCGCATAGAGTACCCAGTTACCCAGCTGGAAGGCAACGATAAGCTCCATCAGGGGGGACCTGATCAGCTCTGACCGCCCTGTGTAGGCAAAGGCAAAGGCCAGTACGAAGGGCGGGGCCAGTACCCGGGGCAGCCATATGAGGGCCTCGAGCCACTCTCGTAGGATCGGATCAAACACCATGAGAGCACTCCCGTAGAACAGGGCCCAAAGCCCCATCGTGGCCACGGCACCGACCCAGTACATCGACCCTGGGCGATCCCGGAGTCGTCGCCAGACGAATCCCGCGAGCCCGAGTGATACCAGGCCCGCGAAGATCGAGAGCCCAGCGATGGGCGACATGTCTAGCATCCAGATCAGTCACGTTTCTGATGACTTATAAAGATTCAGCGAGGAGAATACCTCCCGTTGGTCCACTTCTGACATCCATCACGTTTTGACCACCGATCAGCGAATTCGGCGGCACAGCTGTCGATTCAGCCCACCGAGGAGCGGTTAAATAGACGGTCCAGATAGCCAACTCATGGATCCCCAAATACGTCTCGTCGAACGGTTCTCGCAACGACTGCAGCCCTCGCAACGGCCACCCCCGCTGGCTGCCAGTGCGATAGTGACAACCCTGGCGGCAACGAATCCGATGGAGACGCTGACGGTGGCATGCCCACAGAGGAGGATGTCCAACCGGTCACCCAGACCTATGTCGAGCGTGACAGTGCCTCCGAGGTTGAGCCAGTCCTTCGTCATGACTCAACGCTCGTCGCCACTGATCCACAGGCCGAGTGGGAACTCACCCGAATCAAGGCCATTGAAGAGACCGGTGATGGCAGCGTTCTCGAGGAATACTCGGCCCAGCGAGGGAACGATGGAATCTATGTTGAAAGAGAGGTCATTCTCCGTGAAAGCGATGGCGAGTGGCTGATCTACGAAAATCAGTAGCGCCGACCAGATCAACTGCAGCTACCCTGTTTCACGGCAACCCGAGCTTGTCATCAGCCGCCTGCTTGTACGGGAATTTCTGCGCGCGGACGGGCACGGCCGTCTCGTTTTCGGCATACACGAACGTCCCGGCGAACGGGCTCACTGCCGGTGGGGTGACACCCCAGTCGACGCTCCCAATGATGTACGTCCCCTCACCATCCGTCGACGGGTGCACGGTCGTACCCGGACTTTCGAATCGCTGGTGAGCCAGGAGAACGCCGGGCACACCGAAAGCATCTTCGAGCGTCGTGTAGGCGGGTGCTGCGAGGTAGTTCCAGCCTGTCTGGAGGGTTCGATTCGGGGCCGCTGTGTTGTTGGCCAGCCGGACTGTCACCGGCACCGACGATGGAGCCCCTGGATCCTCCGTCGTTGTGACCACGATTGCATCCAGGGGATCGAACGTTTGGCTTCCATTGTATATCTGCTGCCACCCGCTATCTGTGTGCGTATAGGCTGTATCCAGTCCATCGCTTCCCGACGGGAACAGTTCAGCGAGGGTCACGTTTGCGGGCCCCGGTATTCCGATGCTGTACGCACTGCCGTCCGTGGGTATCACCAAATTGTAGACGGGAGGAGCTGGGGTCTCGAGCTGGGCAGTAAGATTCAGCGTAGTCGTATTATCGGGAGAGAACAGGGAAGTCTCGGTTGCCATTCCCGGGACGAGATTACTCCCATTTGGCGGGACGACTCTGAACTGCACGGTGGCACCTGACTCACCTGCTGTCCCGGACACGAGCAGCTGCTCCTCGAACAGATCCTGGCTCCCGTACGTTCCGGCCGTCGTTACGTTGACGCTCCCCCTCACTTCTCCGCCGATCAGTCCCTCAACGGTTGTCCCAACCGGTGCACTCTGATTGTTCACGGTTAGCGTGCCGTTGTAAGATTCGGGAAGGGCATCGATGCCTTCGGAGAGAACCGTGACGGAGATCGATTCCTCCAGAGACTCGTAGTCAGCCGAAAGCGTGGTGTCACCGGCCCCAGTTGCCATGATGGAGCCATCGGTGTAGGTGAGGACCGACGTGTTTGCGACGGAGATGGTGGCCTCATCCGTGACGTCATCGACAATTCCCGTCTCGGAGATTGCTGAGACCGTGATTTCGGTCGTCTCCCCGACGATCAGCAGGTTCGAGTCGGCTGATATTGTTAAATCGTTCCAGACGGGTTGATTCCATCGGAGCTCGGGGTAGCTCGAGTCTACAGTGCGCCAGGTCCCGATGAAGTCGAACCCACCCATCGATGTCTCGGCACTCGATCCCGTCATATCGGCCGTTTGGAGTCCAACTGTATCGCCCCACGTGATTGTCCCGGATGACGACGACTGGTTCGTCGTATTGACGTCCCAGTATGTAGTGGACAGCGAGACATTCTGATAGTCTTGTGGAACGAAGTTGCCGATCAGTCCACCGGAGGTGTTGGTGCCGCTGACCTGCCCGCTTGCGTATACCCGGTTGACGGTTATCGGATCGTGGCCCGGCGCCGTATCGACGGTCCCGGCGAATCCTCCTGCATCGGTGCCGGTCACTGGTCCTCGAGCATATACGTTCGATACGTTTACTGGACCAAAGAATCCGGCAAGATGACCGAAGATACCGCCACCTGACCCCGAGCTATCTACACTCGCAGTACTCCCCGACTGGAGGACGTCGCCACGGCGATAAGTTCCTGCGATTCCCCCAACAGTCTCTCCATGTAATGAGCCGCTCGCAGTGGTCTGGGCAACGGTCGTTCGACGTCCTAGCCCCATGATTCCCCCGGTGTATACCCGCGTCTGTCGCGACCGAGATGTTCACGGAAGTACGTTGAATCGAGCCCCCGATGGCCTCTCCGGCAATTCCGCCTACATAGTGGGTTGAAAAGCTGTTTATCGACCCTTCTATTGAGATGTCCTGAATCGTCGTTTCGAACGTTTGACCAGTGAGGACACCGAGCTTTCCGAACGGTTCGGTGGCACCCCGAACCGTTGCATCAGTCACAGTAAGGTCGAGAATTATCGCCGACGAGGCCGTTCGATTAAAGAGTCCAACGGACTCGAGCCCTGGGCGATTAATGGTTAAGTTCTTGATCGCATGCCCCTTACCGTCGTAGGTCCCAGTGAACCACATTGACGAGCTGTTTGTCCCGATTGGGAGGAATCCGGCTCCTCCATCCCATGACTGGGTCACACTCGCATCGATATCTGCAGTCTGTTCGAAATCATCATCCATCTCGGTGGGCGTCTGGTTACTGCCAATACACTGGAGTTGATTCGGGTTTTCTACCTCCCAAGGGGAGGTGGCACTCCCGGTGCCGTCATAGTTGACTCCTGAACAGTCGACGGGGGTCGCTGCCGTCATTGCGCTTGAAGCAATCAGCAAAACGAACAGGCCGATTCCAACCAGGGCAACGAGCCGGAGACTCGTTCGAACGAATTTGGCACCCGGGGGAACCAGTGTGCCGGTGCCGTCATGAGAATCCTGAACCTCGCACATGAATACCGGTCGCTAGACCCCTCACCACACTTGAAAGTACTCGTTTTTGAACTGTACTGCCGCGCCTGGATTCAAGTCAAAACGGGGCTGTCCGGTGGGTGATACCATGACTGTTGTTGGCCTGATGAGATAGCTACTCAAGATTCCGACGAGAATGCCCACCACGATTGCCCCAAGCCAGACGTGGTGACTCCAGGCGATCCCCCAGAAATGCTCGTGGACCAGAAAGTAGCTGCCGAAGAGCACGAGCGGTCCGAAGCCAGCCATGACACGGAACCAGTGCGTTCCGGCCGGTTTGAGCAGCGTCGTGAAAGCATCGAGGGCGAGGCCGGTCAGCACCATGACCGGCAGAAAGGCAAACTGGGCGGTCCCGGTAAATGGCAGGGAAATCAGCGTGAACATGTAGGTAAAACCACCCGGCGCGATGTCGAAGCGGTTCACGAGCGAGAGGACCATCCCTGAAATTAGCGCAGAAAAGCCAGCGACACTCAGGACACCGTGTTCGGCCGTCATGCCACCCACGAGGCCGAAGGTGTCCCCGCTGGGACCGACTGCGATGGGCTGAAAGAGCGGATTGCTGTACATCGCGAACGCTCCGATCGAGATGACCACGAAAGCCGACGCGGTCAGCATCGGGAGCTGACCCCGAAACGTTGTTGGGGGCGTTCGCTTGACCCACGCCGAACGCAGGGGTGAGCTCAAAAGAGCACGGCCCCCGTGGCGAGCGTGAGGTGGGTCGGACTCACCAGGGCCTCGACACCGGCCTCTGCACCGAACGCCATGTGCCAGAGATAGTCCAGGGGCCCACCAAGGCCGAAGATGATGAGCCCGAGAATTGCAAGAGTATACCCCTCGGGAACGGCCGCTCGAAGTGATCGCGGCCCCCGGTTCTGGGCCAGTCTCTGCCCCCTTACCAGGATCGATGCGCCAACAAGAACGCCGATGGCAATTGCCGCAGAGTAAAACGTCACGTGGGGGGCGGTCAGAAACCCTTCCTCGGCGAAATCGATACCGGCCGCATGCTTTCCGAAGTCCCAGGTCACGCCGATGATCAGCCAGGCACCGAGGAGGGAGAACAGGGCATCAAGGCGCCACTCCTGAAGGGGTAGCCGGTCGGCATCGATTCCAAGTACCCGTACCGATGACTGACTGGCCATTGCTGAGAAAAGTTGTCGGTACGATCACTCATAGTTTCTGGCTTTTCGAAGAGTCCACGTGGCTCACCCCATTGGTCTGTCCCGATATTTCAATAATACGATAATCGAACCTCTCCAGTAATCCAATGTCTAAGCCCAGGTACCGTACCCGTTCTCGGGGGAGCCAGCCTGCTCTACCGTCATGTCGCACACCATCGATCGGACTCATAGTGACTGCCGACAAACCTTCCGAGAGGTCGGGTGATCGCACGTATTCATCCCGCCCAACTTTCTTGAAATCGCTCGCTCTGGGGAGATCAAGTTAGCCACTCGAGACAGCCCTACGTTCACACACAAAGCAATTATCGTACAGCAGACGAGATAGTCCCTATGCACAGGTGGCCGGCGCTGATCGCCCTTCTGGTTGCGGTTGGGCTCGCCGGATGTGCTCTCCCGGCACAGCCACCAGAGCCACCGGTGGCGATTAACGGACCCACGGAAACGGTGGTAAACGAGTCCGTAGCGTTCACTGTCTCGCTCAACGGATCGGATCGCCCACGTCACGGGATTCCGGTCGAAATTAATGGGGTGCGGGCTGGCGCGGTCATGTTCGAGAATTCCACCACGACGACGGTCACCAAGCGGTTCACCGAACCGGGAGTCCACACCGTTTCGATTGGAGCGTCCCACCACGCTGTTGCCGTCTACGACGACCTCAGGACTCCTGTTCGTCAAGCCATGGCAAACCTCACAGCCGCTCGACTTACCGGCCGCCTCACCCACTCATACACCTTCAGCGGTGTGCACCTCGATCACGATATCCGCACACACAGTCGATTCAATGATACGATTCATCGGGCATACCTTGACTCACGATACCAGACCAGCGCAAATGGGACGCAACGACACTGGAGGAATACTATCTGGTATCGCCACAGCACCCGAGCTATTCGCATCGATCCATTCAGCCTTGGGGTCGCGATCAAAACGAGTACGCATCAGCCGAATCATCGTATTCAGAGCACCGACCAAATTTTACGCGCTTGCTCGAACACGTTCAGCCGACGGTGATTCGGAACGAGTCCGTTCAGTTCCAGGGAACTCTCGAACCGTCTATTGCGAATGCGGTATTCGGGCCGAGTCTTGGCCGAACACTGCCCCGTCCGTACGAACTGGAAAACGGAACCATCGAACTCTCGGTAAATCGATCGACCGGCCTCATCACGAACATAACCGTAAGCGGAATGATGATCGACGCCTCATTGGACCCAGCACCGCCTGAACCGGGGCCCATGCGGTGGACACTATCGATTGATCGGACACAGGGGTCGGCGTCCCCGTCCCACCGCGAACTGTCCTCGAGGAGACCACACCGTAGCATCGTTATATCACCGTTTCTTCGAGCGCCTCGATTGCGAGATAGATGTCCCCGTCGAGGTCCGCGTATTGCTGTCCACCCCGGTTGATGACCCACGGGGTAAGACGACCACAACTGCTTCTGTTAGCGGCGGTAATCTCGAATCCTGTGTGGGTGGATCGGACCCAGTAGGAGGGATACCAATCGGTGGGACACCGGGGACGCTCAGGATCGACCGAATCCACATGCGGATAGGACGACTCGAGGGCCGAAAGTAGCTCGGTAACGACTCCATCAGGTGGCCGTATCACGGTATTCTCCGTGCCTCCATTCCAGAAGTACCCAATCCAGCCATCCGAATTCTCAGCCAGCGCAATATTTCGTCGGTCACCCCCGCCGAGGTAACTGACTTGGTAATCGATCTCCAGTGTCGGGGGTGGCATCGTTGGGATGGGCGTTCCCTGTGGCGATGGCGGATCAACTGTAATTGGTGAGTCGACCGTTCCCGGGCCAGGCCTTCGTTCGTCGGATTCCCCAACACAGCCGGAGAGACCGACCAGCAACCCGGCAATGTACTGCCGTCTATTCATGCTCTACTGGAGGTGTTGGCACGATTGATCGGAGATCAGATCGACACTCTGGGTCTCACTCGGCGCGGCCAACTGGCGTCGGCGATACGACTGCCCGAGTCCATCTCGGTGGGCAGGGGATTGCATACCCATTCATGCAATCCAACTCACATAAATGATGGGTACTAACGACCCGGAATCCGATCAGTTGTCGTTCAGCGGGAGCTGGGGGATCAACCACGAGAGGAAGGCATCCTGACTGCGCGACTGGATCCAGACCGTCCCCGGGCCCTCGAAGGTACAGACCAGTCCCTCGCCGCTCAGCAGCGTCGATTTCAGGCCGCCAACGCGGTTGACCGAGAAGTCGACCTGCCCCTCGAAGGCAACGATGTGGCCGGTGTCGACGACGTACTGCTCACCGGCCTCGAGCGTCCGTTCCTCGATGGCCCCGTAGCTCGAGAGAAAGGTCGGACCGGACCCATCGAGCTCGAGCAGGAACAGTCCCTCGCCGCCGAAAAATGACTTTGCCCCGCCGAAGGACGTGTCGATCGTGATCTCGGGGTCGGCCGCCAGATACGAGCCCGACTGAACGTAGATCGTCTCGTTTTCGAGATCCTGCCGGGTGATGTCGCCGGGAATCGGTGGCGCGAGCGTCACGTGGCCCGGATCGGTCGCGGTGAACGTGTTCTGGAAGAACGACTCGCCACCGAGGACCGATCGCTTGACAGAGCCAAGCAGGCTGGTGCTCCCGCGGTTGGTCGATATCTCCATACCGTCGGTGTGTGAGACCATGGCGCCTGCCTCGGCCATGATCGATTCATCGCGCTCAAGGTCGATGTGGAGCAGTGCAAATGCGGGCTGGTGGTCGATTGAGTGATCCATACCGAGTATCGGGGTATCACGAACCTACAAATACTCACCGCTCTGGCCCGACCACAACCGATATTGGGGTGAGTCGCGTCCTGGCAGGTATGCCGTACCTCTGGTACGACCACCCCGCGGGCATCGCGTTCTTTCTCGTCGCTGCGATCCTCGTCGGGTTCGCTCTCATGGAGCTACCAGTCCTCGGACTGGAATCCAGCGACCTGGCGATCATCGCGGCTGTGTTCGCTGCCGTCTCCAGTGTCTACGCCCGTGGTGCCTGATCGCTCCGCCAGCAGCTCCTGGGCCGTCCGGCGGACGGCTGCATCACTCTCGAGCGAGGGGCTCCAGCCCGACTCGATGAGTTGCTCGATATCGAGGCGCATCTTCGGGACGTCACCAGTCCAGCCGCGTCACCACCCGTGTAGGAGTACGCGGGTTCGAGGCCCATCTCCTCGCTGACGATGTCGGCGATGGTGGTGACCGAGGTGGTCGTTTCGGTTCCGAGGTTCACGATCGAGAGTGGGCCCTCGAACGTTTCGACAACGTGGGTCATGGCGTCGATACAGTCGGTGACGTGAAGATATGATTTCTCCTGGCGACCGTCGCCGAGGATCTCGAGTTCAGCGGGATCGGCCTCCAGTTTCTCGATGAAATCCGGGATCACCGCGCCCTCGAGCCGGGGGCCAACGATGTTCGCAAAGCGAAAAATCCAGGCCGTGATGTCATGGGAGTGGGCGTACGTCGAGACGAGTCCCTCGTCGGCCAGTTTGCTGGCCCCATAGACGCTGATTGGTTCTAGTGGGCCGTAGCTCTCCGGGGTCGGTCTGGGAGCCTCGCCGTAGACCGTCGAGGAGGAGGTGTAGACCAGCTCGGCGACGTCGTGGGTGTCCATCGCCTCGAGGACCGAGAGCGTCATCTCGGTGTTGCCCCTGAACTGCTCGTGGGGCCGAGCCGTGTTCACCTGTTTGGAGGCTGCACAGTGATAGACTCGGTCGACATCGGCCATCAGTCCCTCGAGGGCTGACGGATCGGTCATATCGCGCTCGTAGAGAGTCGTCTCATCGGGCACCCATTCGGCCCGGCCGCTCGAGAAGTCGTCGACGACGATCGACCGGTTCGCCGCTCGCCACCAGGTGATCGCAGAGGTGTGAGCCGATGAACCCGGCTCCCCCAGTTAGCAGCGTTGTCATGGCAGTGCTCGCACGCCGGTCGCCAATAGCCTATTTGATTTACTTTCGATTGGTCCCGAACAGGCGCTCGCGAATCGAACGACGGTGGCGCTTCTCGGCCAGGACAGCCGAAACATCGACGGCCTCGAGCACGTCGGTGACGAACGAGCCACCGAAGAGTCGGGCCATGACCCCACGCTCGGTGGCCCCGATGACCAGCATGGTTGCATTTTCGCTTGCCCCGATGATCTCCTCGGCGATCGACCCTGATTTGATGATTTTCTCGGCATCCTCGAGATCGTTCTCCTCGGCCCAGCGATCGAGGAACGCGGTGCCGAGGTCCTGATCCTCCGTCACATACAGGAGCGAAATCTCGGCATCGAATCGATCCCGAAGGGCTCTCGCCACCATCGCGGCAAGGACGGAGTCCGGACCACCGGCGGTTGGCAGCAGGACCCGATCGGGAACGAAGCCCCGGTCCCGAAAGACCAGGAAGTCACATGGCAGCGTGTGGGCGAGTTCCTCGAATGTCGATTCGGCCCGGCCCAGGGCCCCAATGACCCCGGGCCCCAGCCGAGGATGCCACACGTCTGCCCCGTAGCGCCGCGCCGCAGAGAAGATTTCTTCGACCGGGGTATGCGAGAGGACGACGTGTGTTTCGACATCGACTCCATAGGTCTCGGTGTCGGCTTCGGCCTGTTCGAGCAGGTGGTGAGAGGCCGCGTACTCACGCTGGTCACGGGCGGCCGCGAGTGATGTCTGGGTGGGGACCTCCACGATGTTGACAGGCACGACGGTCCCGTCGTGCGCCGCTGCAACTGCCGAACCGAGGGCGATGAGGTCCTTCTCGCTGGCCGGATTCGATAGCGGGACCATGACCCGAAAGTCGCTCTCCGTGGGCTGGACTGAGGTTGTGGCAGACACGGCGATATCGGGCATCTCCTCGGATCGCTCGAGGATCAAATCGGCGAGCAGGCCCTGGTCGTCGACGCGTGACCGGGCGTAGATGGAATACCAGACGAGGGCGAATCCGACGATGACACCGGCCAAGACGAGGACGGACGGTTCGATGAATCCGATCAGCGCAAACGAGAATATCGCTCCCAGCATGGGAACGATGGGATAGAGTGGCACCGTAAAGTCCGGATCGTAGTTCGGGGGATCGGCCTCCCGGTAGACGATGAGGGCAATGTTCAACAGCCCATACACCACCAGATGGAGGACACTGCCGGCTGTCGCCAGCAACTCGAGGTTGCCAAAGATGATGAACAGGAGGATGAGTCCACCCGTGATGCCGATTGCCCGGTAGGGCGTCGTGTAATTGGGGTGAATCTCGTTGATTTTCGGGGTAATCAGCTTGCTCGCCCCATCGCGAAGTTGATTCTCGAGGAGGCCATGATCGAGGCGTTCGCCGACGAGGCGGTCGCGAGGAGCCCACCCAGCAGTAGCGCGATGACGCCGATTGGGCCGATAAGGATCCCGGCGACATCGACGACAGCCGTATCGTTGCCGGCAACGACCGAAGTTTCTACGGCCGCAAGGACCGCCAACAGGATGAGCGCGTACATGACCGTAACGAGGAGGACACTGCCGATGACCGCCCGCGGCAGATTCCGGCCGGGATTCTGAATTTCCTCGGCGACCGAGGTGATCTGGACGAAGCCGAGATACGAGACGAACACCAGCCCCGTGACCGGCAGCAGTGGTGTCCAGCCGAAGGGATCGAGCGGGGTGAGTGTGTCCAGATTCGCATTCAGGAGTCCGAACAGCGTGAATACGGCGAGGATGATAACGAGCGTTACGACGATGATGTTCTGGAGCCGGCCCGTCTCCCGGGCGCCGACGTAGTTGACGAAAATGAAGATGGCCGCACCGATAAGCCCGATGAGCTGGGCCGATGTCAGCAACATCGGGCCCACCGGGATGGCCGGGACGATTATGAACTCGCCGACGTACGCACCGAAGCCGTACATGTAGAACGCCGAGGCGAATGCGAGACCGAGCCAGTTCCCCCAGCCAGCTACCGACCCGAAGACGGGACCGAGGCCACGATTGATGTAGTGATAGGCCCCGCCCGAGACTGGCATTGCCGTCCCCAGTTCCGAGGCAGAGAGGGCTGTCAGGAGCGCAATGGCGCCGCCGATGACGAACGCGAGCGCACTCAATGGCCCGAGTTCGGCGACGGCTGGGCCGGGAAGGACGAAGATCCCGGCGCCGATCATCGTTCCCACGCCGATGGTCAGCGCGGCGAGGGGGCCGAGGTCCTTCGCAAGTTCTTCCTGACCAGTCATGGGAGGAGGGATGCGTATCGGTCCACGGGTTGTTGGGGGTATACCTTCATATCAGCGCCCAATAGCCATTGCGGAACGGGTGGACGGTGCACCGGTGATACCCTAGCGGGTGGGGACAACATCGAGCAATGTGGCCGATCAGCGATCCCTCACCTTGGTCGGGGCTAGCGACACCTTCGGAAGACCAGGTGTGCCATCTCTGACCCACAGCCAGGCCGCCAGAACAAGGAGGCCCCCTTCGAGCAGGATGGCACTTGACACCAGTCCCGATTTCGTATACGCCTCGACGAGTAGCCCCAGGATAGACGGGGTTCCGTAGCCATCTGTTTCGACAGCCAGCACCGGCCAGAGAAGAAAGGTCGGCACCTCTCGGTAGACCACCGACATCGCAGCGTCGGCAAACGCATGGGAGAGTGCCCCGACACCGAACGCGAGGCCGATCTGAGTCCGTCCCCGTGTATCCAGAGCCCAGTACACGATTGCGGCGAGCGGAACCAACACCAGCAAAGTGTGAGCCAGCGTTCGACCCGTGGGCAGCACCCCGAACCACCACGAGAGGGGCTTGTCGATCAAATCAGGAAACTGACTGGCAACGACCACGACCACGGCAGCCCCTGGTGCCACTCGGCCACCGAAGCGCCGCTGGGCGATCGCCCAGTAGCAAAGGTAGGCAACAGCGAGATGACCAGGCGGCAACATAGACGCCACAACGGGGCTGACTGCCTTAGGTCGTCCGGCTTCAGTCATCTTCTCGACGATAGCCTGGGCCCGCTCGGATATCGAGGACGGTTCACGTTGACACGCTCGCCCTCGAACCGAACGGGCCTGATACAGGCACCGTCGGCCACGAGCTGGTTGATCGCATCGGTCAACTCGAGTTCGCCATCGGTTGGTGTGAGATTTCGACAGTACTCCACGATTCTCGGCGGCATGACAGACACTCCGGTCGTAATCAACGACGAGGGCAGGTCGGTTGGCTTTTCGACGAGGCCCGTCAACCAGCTGTCGTCGACGGTAACCACGCCCGTGGTCGTCGCTTTCGAACGGCTCGCCTTCTCTACCAGTACGACACCGTCGACTGCTGGATCAGCGATCCGGTCGAGTGGCAGGACCGTATCAGGAGCATAGACGTTGTCCCCATTGACGATTGCGACGGGACCGGCAGGGTCGTCGGCCAGCACCACGGCATGGCCGAGCCCCCGGCGTTGCTCCTGAACGACGTAGCTGATTGGCATGTCCCGGAACTGTGTGCCAAATCGATCGACAATCGCCTCATCCCTGTAGCCAGTAATCACCGTCACGGCCTCGATGTCGTGATCGGCGAGCAGGGCCAGGAGGCGCCCCAGAATCGGCTCGCCACCGACCTCGAGCAGGGGCTTCGGTGTATCAACAGTCAGTGGGCGCAGTCGGGTGCCCTCACCGGCCGCCGGGACGATTGCTCGCACGAGTGTTCAATTCCCCGTCGGAGTCTTGAACGTCACGCCGAATCGACCTCCCGCTCGAGTTCGAGCCCGACGTATCGACCAAAGCGATCCCATACCACGACGAACGGTTGACTGATTGCATAGAGTGTTTCTCCATCAGTCCCGATGTAGACGCTGGTGTCATCCATCGCGGAGCGAGCATGGATCTCTTCGTCCGTTCCGTGCTCCCAGCGTGGTGTACCGTCCGTGGCACTGAGCGAATACACTCGGCCATCCGTGGTCCCAACGGCCACTTCGCCACCAGTGACGGCCGGTGCCGACCGAATTTCTTCCGTGAGTGTTCGATGGAACCCAGTTAAAAAAGTTCGCCACTTAGGGGGTCGGCAGGCCGGACTCGTCTTCGATATCCGTTGCTGCGGGGTGAACCGTTTGATCGTACTTGGCCCACAGAACCAACACCGATGGCAGCACCAACAGCGAGGAGAGATACGAGAAAATGATCGACAACGCCGTGAGAATACCGAACTGGCCGATGACCGGAAAGACCGCCAGTACGAGAACACCGATGCCGAAGACCGTCGTCAGCATGCTGCCCGTTAGCGCGCCGCCGGTTCCCCGGACCGTCCTGATAAGGGCTTCGTCCAGTGTTTCTCGTTTCCAGTATTCGTCGATGAACCGGTGGGTTACGTGGACCGAGTAATCGACCCCCAGGCCGACAGTAATCGCCAGAATTGTGGCAGTAAAGGCGTTGAACGAGATGCCAAGATACCGCATACAGGCGGCGATGGCGGTCACCGTAACGATGATCGGCACAAGGTTGGCGATCCCAAGTGAGGCCCGGCCCTCGAGGACTGCATACACGATCAGTAAAAACAGGGCTGTCCCGATGAGGGCGATGCTGAGACTCGTCACGGCCGACATGAATATCACATCCGAAATCGACGCAAACACGATAGTTTGACCGGTGGCAATCGCTTCAAATCGGTAGTCATCGGCGACAGCCTGCCCGCCAGCCACGATCTCGTCCTGTGTCGCCTCGGCATCGACGCTGTAGACGACACGGGCACTCCGATAGTCCTCGGTAATGTATGAGCTGGCTGATCCCGCTGCGTCGCTCTCGAAGAGTCGGTCGTAGATTGTCCGGAGATTGTCGTCAGGGATACCATTCCCGTTGCGGTCATTCTTCTGGACTAACTGCGCGAAGGCCGGATCCTGGGCAGTTCGGGAGTCAATGACATCGATGATACTCTGTGACTGGGCGTATTGGCCGTCCCGGAGTATGGAACTTGGTGGATCCGCGCCTGCTTGATGAATGGACTCCAAGGCCATGTTACGCGTGAGCGGTCCCTCGACATAGACGGTCACCTGGCTCTGTTGGGCTGCAGAAAAGTGGTCTTCCAGGAAGTTCAACGTGGCGACGACCTGGTAGTCATCCGGGGCAAATGGTTCAGGGAGTTGTTGCAGATAGTCGGGAGTATCAGCGGGCGGGAGGAAATCCTCTTGAGAAAAATCGGTCCCGATGTCGGTTGCATAGACGCCAGCGCTCACCGTTCCGATCAGCACAATCACCAGAAACACTGCCGGTGCCAGCCGGGCAATGTGGACACCACCAGAGAGCAGTTGGCCCAACATCGACCCTTCTGACCCGAGTGGCCGCTGACTGATCACCGGAATTGGATACCGCTCACGGAGTCGGTCGATATACACCTTCGTCGCTGGCAGAAAGATGCCGAAGATCAACAGCGTAAACAGGATGCCGATAGCTGCCACGAGCCCGAAGTCCTGAATCGGGGGAAGATCACTGGAGAGGTTTGCCAGAAAGCCGATAATCGTCGTCCCGGTCACGATAAAGAATGCCACAAGCAGTTGGTCGGTGGTAAGCCGCATGCCGGTGTTGATATCGGCTCCAGCTTCCCGTTCTTCCCGGTACCGGTTGATTGCGTGAATACCAAAGTCGATGCCGACCGCGAGCAACAGGGGCGGGACCGTGATGAGCATCTGCGAGAACGGGATTCCCACCAGTCCCATGAACCCGAATGTCCAGATGATCGTAATTGCCAGTGCGATGACTCCCAGCAACAAGTCAACGAGATCCCGGTAGGCGACAACGAGAAAGATGATGATAAACAGGACCGCCGCCGGGACGACAATGAGCATCGAATCCTGGATGACTGCGGAGAATTCGGCGGCAAACAGGCCACTGCCAAAGACCATGAAATCACCCCCAACGGTATCAACGACCCGATCGGCCCGGAGTTGAATGGCCGTGAGTGGACTCGACCCGCCCATTCCGGCTCCCGATGAGAGTCCCGCGGGAACCTGATGTTGGACCGTGCCAATCGTTGCCCTAGCCGTTCCTTCTTGTGGATTGAAATCGTTGGAGAGCAGCCCTGCAAAGCGATCGCTACCACTATTTGCCCGGCGGACTGCCTGATCGATCTCGGATGGCGTTGCACCTTCGACGGCATCGATCTGGTCGGGGAGCGACTGGGCGGTCGGATCCAGCGTTGAGGCAACGATCTGGGCCACACTGGCGGTTGAAGAGACCCGCAACCCTTCCGTTTCCTGTAGCCGGTGTTGGGCCCGTAACATCCCGCAACAAACTCGGCTTCGACAGCACGTTCTGTTCGTTCTGGATGAGTTGGGTGCTTCCGGTGTCGGTCGTAAACGAGGGCGAGAATTCGGTCAGCACGCGTTCGTAGGCTTCCTCTTGCGGGGTTCCCAGATGTGAACTGTTCGGTGCCGGCGGTCGTTGAGACGTTACTAAGACCAGCGCCGAAGACCAGCGTCAGCAACAAGACTACGAGAATAATCTGACCGGGGCGATGCACGATCAGGTCGTTGACCTGATCGATGACCTGTTGGATGTCCATTACCTGAACCGCCGGAGTCCCAAAAAGCCCACACCGGCAACGACGTACGACCCCCACCAGGATGAGACCGACCGGCGGGCCACCGCCACCTTGCGAGGCGGTGATCGTCACCGGTGCCTGATAGGTGTCTGAGAGTTTTGTCTCACCGGATGCATCGTCGTATTGGAAGTCCATCGAGATCGGATAGGTTTTGGACAGGGCGGTCGGTGCTGCGGCAGCCCGAAAGACCAACTCGGTACTCTCTCCAGGATCCAAGCGTTGGATGAAGGCCTCGTCGTCGCCATCTCGATAGCGGACTGTTCGCGAACAGCTTTGCCGAGATTGCCGTTACTGGCTCCGGCCGGTTGTTCGTGAGGGTAAACCGAATATCGCGGCTGCTGCCAGCCGGTATCGTGGCGTTTTCCGTGTCGAGGGAAAACGCCGGTTGATGTGGTTCAACCTGCAGTCTGCCCGTTGTTCGGGTCGTCGCCTGCCCGTCATCGTAGGTCGCGATGAATTGGAACTGCCGGGGACCCGGATCGGCCTCTTCGTTGACCTCGGTGTAAAATTGTACCTGCGTCGATTCGCCCACCGAGAGGTTCGGCAAGGCGTACTTGGATTCGTCGACCGTGATTCGGGAGGTTTCGGGCTGTAGCTGGACGACACCATCGTCCATCACATCTGGCCCCAGGTTCGTGAGAGTCCCCGTTATCTGGCCTTCGTACCCGACCTGCAGGCTACCGCTGAGACCGGTTATCGAAATGTCCTGAGCTGGTATCACGGCATCATCGTCGACGATAACCGTCACGGTGAACTCATCGGTCTTGGAGGAATCGAAGTGGGTGTAGCCCGGGACAATCGTGCGGGTGTACTGGTAGGACAGTTCGATATTCACCTCGTATTCGCCATCTTTGAGGTCACTTGGCACGGCGATTGGCACCGGCACGGGCCGCGGTTGGCCGGTTGGCACGTCACCGACAGCGATCGTCCCCGAGCGAACTTCGAGGGGTGAGTCTGTCTCGGCCTCGAGGGTGAGACTGCGCGCCGTCGTGACCCGTGGGTCGAGCGTACTCCCCAGGCTCATGTCGCCTTTATTGAGGAGATCGATCGTCACCGGCGAAACCTGTCCCCGGTCGGAATCCAGGGATCTGACACGAACACATCGAAGTCGGGTTCACCCCGGACCTGACCGGGCGGGGTTACGTTCCCGGTCTGCAGGGGCGGTGACTCGTGGATGGCGGCCGCGACTCGGGGCCGGATCCGCATCCCAGCAGCGGGCACGAGCGGCGATCCAGCGAACAGGCCCACCCCGACGATCAGGGCGATGGGACGACGCGCAGAGTAGCTCATCGGCACTTCCTCTCGGTCGATCCACGCATGGGCGACGGCCGACGGGCCAGCCCAATAAGTGTGTTGAATGAACATTCAATCAATACCGTTATGTCGCCCCACCCTAGTGCCACAGGGGATGACACGGACCGGGCCCCATCGGCAGGACGGTGTGAGATGGAGGGGCTCTTTTCAAACCCGGAGACGACCCGGGAGGCAATCCTGGGGGCCGCCTTTCGGGCCCTCTGCGAGCATGGCTACGCCGACCTGACGATCGACTCGATTGGTGCTGAATTCGACAAGAGCCCGTCGCTCGTGTATCATCACTACGAAGACAAGGACGATCTGATGGTCGGCCTGCTCGAGTATCTCCTCGAGGAATTTCAGACGATGGTCGCCGAGGACTCCATTCCCGAGGCAGCCGACGAGGCCACGCCAGAGAGTTCAGCGGAGTGGCTTACGCTGTTTATCAACCGACACATCGATATCGATCCACCTGGCCGCCGAACCGAACAGTTCCTGCTTGCGATCATCGAACTCAGGGCCCAGGCTACCCACAATTCGGCCTACCGTGACCACTTCGATCGAAGCGATCGGATCTTCCACCAGATCCTGACCGACATCATTCAATCGGGCATCGACGACGGGACGTTTACCGCCAGGGATATCGACCCAGCGGCCGTCGCGGCGACACTGCTCGCGATTGCCACGGGGGCTGCCTGCCACCGTGGGAGTACCAAGGACCAACAGTGGCTGGCCCCGATAGTTGATGAGACCCACCAGTACGTCCAGTGTCGGTTGTACGCGGAGACGAATCAGTGCCCGACGCATGATGTCCCGGAAGGACTGAGAACATCAATGGTGAGTACCAGATCGAAGATCACGGCAGGATTCGTCGCTGGCCGCCATCGGATCTGTGGTACGTCGGGCCGCGTGACCGAGCAACTTCGCCATTCGGTATGCTGTTCTCGTCGGCGTGGGCCTCGTTGCTCCTGTCCTCATCAACGAGGTCCGAAATCGCGGCTCCCTAACCGTGCAGGAGGGCCAGCGTGTCACTCGAGAGGTCCACATCCACCGTACTGCCTGGGCACCTGCTCGTCGACCTGGCGGACATTCACCGACCAGCACCTCGAGGATGTCCTCACGGCTCCGGATACACGAGCAGATTCCCGGCCGGATCCTCCATGACTAGCTGCGTGTCGGTCACCCGGACATCATCGCCGTGGATTGTCGCAACGAACGCCGGGAGTGACTGTGCGCCCTCGTCCTCTCCGTCCTCGACTTTCGTTACGTAGACGCCATCGAGCCCGAGGGCATCCGCGGTGTTCCTCGATCCGGTTCGGCACACTCGACCATATCGCGCGTCATCGCGGTCTTTTCGGGATCGTTGTGCTCACCATCGAAACACGCCCGACACACCCGCAACTCCATGTCCATGACTGGCCATTCGGAGATGGACTCGAATATACCTTTCACCACGGTGGTTGTCGCACGACACCTAACTCGGTCCGTCCAAAATCGACGCGGCAATGCCCGACCGTCGTGTACTCGTTACTGGTGGTGCAGGATTTATCGGATCCTCATCTGGTCCGACGGCATGGCCAGCCGGAGGCATCGGTGACGGTCCTTCGACTCATTCAGCGACCGGCACGCCGCGATCGTCCTGCCGGACGACGTGACGTGTCATCGAGGGAGACATTCGAGACGAGCAGACGGTTGACCGAGGCGGTCGACTGCAGGCCGATGTCGTCTATCACCAGGCAGGCGTCGTCAGTGTCGACCCAGTCCGTCGAGTACGCCCCGGGAGAGTCGATGCGACGAACGTCGCATGGAACCCTGAACGTCCTCGAGGCTGGCTCGAGAGGCCGATGTTCGAGTTGTCTCTGCCTCGAGTGCTGCCATCTACGGTCATCCGACTACACTCCCAATCGAGGAACGCACATCCGACACGACCCACCTCGCCATACGGCCTCGAGAAACTCACCCTCGATCACTACAGCCGACTCTACCACGACCTCTACGGACTGGAGACGGTCGCGCTCAGGGTATTTCAACGTCTACGGCCCAGGCCAGCAGGCCGGCCCCTACAGCGGGGTGATCAGCATCTTTACAGATCGAGCCCTCCGGGGGCAGCCCCTCGAGATCCGATGGTGACGGGGACCAGACCCGTGATTTCGTCTACATCGACGACGTCGTTCAGGCGAACATGCTGGCAGGCGACGACCGATGCAGTCGGTCGCCTACAACATCGCGACAGGACAGGCCGTCACCATTCGGGAACTCGCCGAAACCATCGTTGCCGTGACCGACTCGTCATCCGATATCGTTCACACTGACCCGCGGCCAGGGGACATTCAGGAAAGTGTGGCGTCGATCGACCGGGCTCGAGAGGCCCTCGAGTACGACCCGGCCGTCGACCTCGAGACGGGGTATCGAACGGACGGTCGCCTGGCGTCGCGAGCAGGCCGAGCTACGTACCAGGCGCCGCCAGACGAGACGTTCATGTCCTGGCCGGTGATGTGTCGAGCTTGCTCACTCGCGAGGTGAACTGCCAGTGCTGCCACCTCGGCTGGTGGAACGAGTTCTTCGATCGCAAGGCGTGATGTGGCCACGTGTTCGATCGCCTCCGCCGAGACACCTCTCACCGCAGCCTGGCCCTCGAAGGCGCGCTGAATTCGGTCGCCCTCGACGGGACCGGGACAAATTGCATTGACCGTGATGTCGTCGTCTCCCAGCTCGAAGGCAAGCGTGCGGGTCAGGCCGATGACGGCCATCTTCGAGGCAGCATAGGGGGCACGATTGGGATAGGGTCGCTTGCCGCCGATCGAGGAGATGTTCACGATGCTCGCCTGGTCGGCCGACCGGAGATGGAGGAGCGCTGCGGTGGCCGTTCGGTGGAGGCCGACGACATTGACGTCGAAGAACGTGGTGCCACTCGTCCTCGTCGGTCTCCTCGAGGGGTGCCATTGGGCCGGCGATCCCTGCATTATTCACCAGGCAGGTGAGCTCGCCGAAGTGATCGACGGTGGTTTCGATCGAGCCAGCGACACTGTTCCCGATCGGTCACGTCGGTCTCGACGGCGAGTGTTTGCTCTGGCTCAGCGATGAGATCTGGCTGTTCTCGTGGATGCCGTCACTTCGGGCTGCGAGCGCGACATTCGCGCCGGCATCGGCAAACGCGATCGCGATTTCCCGACCGATCCCCTGGCTGGCCCCGGTGACGAAGGCCGTACAGTCCTCGAGCATGGCCTCATTCCCGTGGAATCACGTGAAAAAGGTCCCGAAGCACGTCGTTGGCCCATGTACTCAGCTCGCCTGTACGCGGTGCATACGACAGCTGTTGCGTACTTGTGTCAGTATTGCTGTGACAGATCGACGGTATCTGGTCGGTGTTGGGTGGTCGGCTCTTCCCGGTAGGCCCAGCCAACAGCCGGTCACCGCGTCGTAACGGTCACCGTCATTCAGGGTCGCTGCCGGCCTGATTACTGGTCAGGGAATCGGCCGGGCCGGGGCGTGTGCTGGCGGGTGTGGACACCGCGGCTCTCAGCGTCGATTCTCTCGAGAGTCACTGACACAGATCAATCCACTATCCGAACACTCACGACGACGGTTCATGCAGGGTGTTGCCGCGACTGGCGCCCTGGCTGCAGTGGGCCGAGTTGGCGCTCAGATGGAGACTCCCATTGTACTCGACGGCCTGGTCGCGGGCTGGGAAGGGGTCGAACCGAGTACGATCGAGGGACAGGTCAACCCCACCGCTCGAGCTCGAGGCCGGTCAGACCTACGAAGTGACATGGGAGAACGTCGACGGCGAGCCGCACAACTTCGCCATTCTGAGCGGGGCTGGCGAACAGCTGCGTCCAGGAGCGAGATATATCGAAGAACAGGGAGCGACGCAGACGGTCGAATTCGAGGCGACCGGCGATATGGCCGAGTATTACTGCGAGGTCCATCCCGACACGATGCGGGGAGAGATCTCGGTCACCGGCAATGGAGACGGGGCTACTGGACCGCCTCTTGAAGGGGTGCAGGTCGCTGGGGAGTTCGAACCGGGGGCGACGGTCGGCCTCCAGCGTGTCGCCGAGGGGTTACCGGGAGTGACCGCACTCGTGCCCGCCGATCCCGGTGATGGAATGCGACACTATCTCGCCGACCCAGACCGGCCAAATATCTCGTACGACCCCTCCACCGATGAAGATTCGATGGACCAGCGGGCCAGGACGGTGCCGAAGGCGGTGACAACGACACTGGGCATGGACAACGAGACGGGTCGTCGACAATGAAACCGTCGTCGACAATGACACACGGGACGGGACCGAAGACGTTGAGACCGCCGCAGACCGGATCGACGTCGGGCTGCGGATACGCGGATACTGAAGCCGGACTACCGAGCGAATGAGCGCTACTGCGACGGAGAACACGTCTGTATCCGACGGGGATCCTGGTGTTCTGACGCAGGATCAGATGACCCTTGTTCTCGACCTCGAGGACCGGACTGGTGGACCTTGGTACTCGAGGATCTGGGCGGCATACGACGAACGGGGGCTGCTTGGGACTAGCATTCCATCCGGACTTCTCGGAGAACGGCCGCTTTTTGTCCGCTACAGTGCCCCGTCGCGCGACGGGACCCCCGACGATTTCAATCACACGGATATTCTTGCCGAGTTCGGCACTGAACGACGACGGGACCGCGGATCCGGACTCAGAGCAAATCATCCTCGAGACGCCCAGCCGCAAGATAACCACAACGGTGGTCGCCTTGCCTTCGGGCCCGATGGCTACCTGTACACCTCGATCGGCGATGGCGGTAACGTCCACGACATTGGTCTCGGTCACGTCGAGGACTGGTACCAGGCCAACGAGGGTGGCAACGGACAGGACGTCTGTGATCGAAGTCATCAGGGGTTCCCGCGCGACGGCGCACTGTAGCGGACAAACGTGGCCGTAGACGTCCGGATGGAAGGCCATGCCCAAGGAGGCCCCGCGTGCGTAGCGGCCAAGGTACCCTTAGACCGAGGTCCACCAGTCGGTCTTCGATGTGGGGACGAGGTCATCTGATCCTCGAGTAGGACCCCACTGGTACCGCCAGCCTGATCCAGTGTCATTGCCGGGAGCCGGTTCAGTTCGGTCTCCGAGCCCAAGACTGGATGGCGGCAGTGGTCGTGGCCGTCCCGGTTCGTTCCATCAATCAGTTTCATTGTCGACGTCTGAGCTCGTTGTCTATCCCGTCTCGTTGTCCTCGCTTTCGGAAGTGGTTGGCTGGTGCCATCGCTCCATCGAGCAGAGGGTCATAGGCGTATATCTGGCCTGTACTCGGTGGCGAGATAGTGCCACATCCGTCTCCGGTATCGGCTGGTTCGAGGGCGGTCAAACCCGGGAGCCCCTCCGCCACGCGCTGGAGGCCGAGATGGCGACAGCCCTTTAAACCCCGCCCACCTGCACGCCCTCGAGGGGCGGGCCAGCTGACCCTTCCTCTCCGCCAGCGACAGAGACCTCGCCCCGCATCGTATCGGGGTGTACCTCGCAGTAGTACTCGGCCATGTCGGCGGTCCTTCGAATTCGACCGTCTGGGTTGCGCCTTGCTCCTCGATTATCTCACTTCTTACGAGCTGTTCACCTGTCCCACTCAAGATTACGAAGTTGTGTGGCTCCCATTGAGCGTCTCCCAGGTCACTCGTACGTCTGGCCTGCCTGGTTCAATTGGGGTTGACGTACCCCTGATAAGACCCGGTTCAACTCCCTCCCAGCCGGGGACCAGGCCGTCGAGGAGCAATGAGGCTGATGGAGCTGTACCTGACACGGCTGACGGCGGCGACAGCCGTTGCCGCCACACCCTGCATGAATCGTCGTCGCGAGTGGTCGGATAGTGGATTGATCTGTGTCATGGCTCTCGAGAGAACAGGCTGTCCGGCACAACCATTTCTTCACCGTCCGCACAGCCGGACTGCCTGTCGCTCTGGGAGGCGCTGCCCGGCCCTCAATGGTGGCCGTTCCATGCCTGGCTCCGTTTTGGTACCTTTACTGGATCGGCGGATACAGAGAAACGACCCAGCTCTTCCGCGCATTGCAATTACTGATGGACGGCGAGCCGTATGCGGGCCCTACACAAGTGGTCGCCTGGTCGACTGGAGTGTGGCTCTGCGGAACCTTTTGCCCTGATTCACGGGAATGAGGGCCGTGCTGCGAGGACTGCATTCGTGACCAGAGAGCAGTGCGGGAGATCAGTTCGTGAATCGCCGCGCGTTTGCGGGATGCGGGGCGAACTGGCCCTGCAGCCACCAGCGACGGTATCTATGAAACGGCCGAACTGATCGACGACCCCGACAGCACCCTTGCCGTCCAAACCGACGTCGCCGATCAGAACAGTGTCGCAGAATCGATCGAGGCAACGGTCGACCGGTTCGGCGAGCTGACCTGTCTCGTGAACAACGCAGGCATCGCTGGGCCGATGGCTCCCATCGAAGAGACCGAGGAGGACGAGTGGCACCACGTTTTCGACGTCAATGTCGTCGGCCTGTATCGGACAGCCACTGCAACGCTGTCACACCTGCGGTCGCGGGCAGAAGAGGCGAGCATCGTGAAATATTCCTCGATCGGCAAGCGACCTGGAACGAACCCATCTGGCCTGGAGATGGCCGTCCATAGGGTTAACGCCTTCCATTGGAACTGGGCGACGACGACATCACCGTCAACGCGGTCTGTCCTGGCCCGGTGGAGGGCGATCGCATGGCGAGCCTGAGGGGCAGAGGGCAGGGGTGCGGGGGGGGTGTCGGCTGATGCAGTGGGGCGCGTCGCCAAATCGCGGCTGGCGATGGAGCTCCGTTCCACCGGAGGAGGTCCGGCCATGACTGTCCCGTCTCAGCGAGCGCCGCTCCTGCGGCCGGGCGTTGAACGTCTCCGTGCAGGGCCTGCGGCCTGCCGCGACGCCTGCCCGTCTCTGGAGGCAGCGCCCGGAGGGGGTGGGGCCCGATCGAAGTTTCTGGCCGGGGGTCTCCTGGATTCAGAACGAGTGAGTGGGACTCCCGACCGTCTGCGCGGGATGAGGCGGACGCCCCCGCCTCGCCATGTTACAGTCTCCTCTGCGGCCTGCCAGTGTTGGCTGAATTACATCGTCAACAATGTGCCCCTGTGAGGGGTGCTTGAGGGCTGCTGGTGAAGCTGATGACCAGTAGCAGCAGCCTCTCTGACCGTGAAGTGCCCGAGAGCCCGCAGGCCATGGTCCAACTGTGGTCCCGGGTGTTCTCAAGCCCGTGCGTGAAGCTGCGTGTGGCGAATCCTGGGAAACCCGTCCATCGCCGCAGCTCGATACCCGACCGGGTGCGTCGCGCGGGCGCGCTCCTGCGGCGCGTGGTCGGGGCGGATGGAGCCACCCGGCCTCTCAGCTGCAGCCGTCCCCCCTGTGACACGTGTCCCGCTGATGAAGCCGTGACCCGCCTCCGGGCACCCGGATGGAGTAGCCCGTGTGCCCCGCGTCTACCCCGGAGCGTCCTGCGGAGGTGGACAACGAGTCCATCTCCGAGGTGCGTGGAGCGTGACCGTGCGGGCGTGCTTATAGGCACAAGATCCGAAAGGACCGCGATGAGCGGCGCTGTCGAGTGGGAGGAGCGCGCGGGACGCCCTTGGATCAGGCCCTGGGATACGGAGCATGAGGGAGGTGCGGCCGTTCGTTTTGCGAGTCCCGGTGACATCCGGTTACAATCGCAGTTGTGCCCGATCTGCTCCTGTGCGGAGAGCTGTGAGGGACAAGCCCTCCATCAGGAACGCTCCGCGAATGAGATGCCCCCGCCCGCCTCCGTGGACGTGGACCTGCTGAGTGACCCTCCTGCACGGTGACTGCCGTTTTCGGACCCTCCCATTCAACAGATAGACAAGGAATATACCCGGAAATAAACTTCTCACACAGCCAAAGTCCACAGTGCAATGGCTGCAGCGAGCGAATCTCCCGTGAGTATTACTTTCAGCCATGATGTATCAGCGATCAGCTCGGGCACTGTTTGACTCATCGTACAACCGACTTTGGATGTCATGAGTAAGCCCCTCGGCTGGGGGGTGGCAGCTCCCGTCCTGCTCTCCCTGGGGTGGCGGTCCCCCCGAGCGCACACAGGTGGTAGCTCCACCGTGGGACAGTACCTCCTGGGTCCCTGGTCCGGTCATCTGGTGGAAGGCCGATAGTTGAACATCTGCACCTGGCCCTGAGCTCATGGTGGGGCGGGAAATATTCCTCGCGACGGTGGATGCTCAATGTGCATTGAGTGAACTCTGCGGAATCTTCAGTGTGACCTGCACGAAGCGCGACTGGACTTCCTGAGGGGCACCATCCCTCCTAGTGGGTCCCCCGCGCGAGCATCTTCTCCGAATTCCAGTGGATGGCGTACATTAGGCGAAGGCGGCCCCGGGTCTCCCAGGTGGTCTCCGGGACCCTCCGTTCCCCAGGCCCTCCTCATCCCTGATGTCGGGTGGGCCGAGCATTAGCATTGGTGGGTCCGACACACTCTTGGCCAGCCTGGTCACCCCCATGCGTGACACCCAGAAGGAATCTGGGAGTCTCCATGGCCCTACTCAGAGTCCTCTCATCCCGGTGTGCCCTCTGCTGGGTGTCCCGCCGCGCGGGCGCCCCTCCCGGGCACGCGTTGATGTTCATGTCAGATATGCGATTTGGCAGGAGTCACCGGTGACGATCAACTCTCAGCAACAGTGGGACCTGGGCAGGCAGAGGCCCATTCTCAAAGTTCAGCTCTCGGGTGGTGACGTCCGAGCTGCCGCGTGCGCAGCCAAAGATGAGCAAATCGAGGTGAACTGTCCTACCCAGTACACCCCAGCCTCTTCATTCCTC